>JAHFUP010000052.1 GCA_023265025.1 Acidimicrobiia bacterium
CGCCCTGTGGCCCCGCCGGCCCGGGAGGCCCGCCGGCCCCCGCCGGCCCCGCCGGCCCAAGAGCTCCCGCTTCCCCCGCTGGTCCCGCCGGCCCCGGCTCGCCCGGCGGGCCCTGCGGCCCGGTCGTGCCGGCCCCGCCGGCCCCGTCCACCTCGGCTCCGTCGAAGCGCCACAGCCCCGCCCCGTCCTGGAAGAACGTCCCGCTGTGGCGGTGGCCGGCCGGCGGCAGGAAGAGGCCGGGGTCCTGGGTGACCGTCGGGTCGACGCCGGCCTCGGCGACGACCGTGCCGAGGACGATGACGTCCCCACCCGCCGGCGGTTCGCCGGCCACCACCTCCACCGTCGTGTCCGCGAAGATCAGCGTCGGCCGGTCACCCACCCGGGCTGCGGCCAGGTCGTGGCTCGACGCCCGCAGCAGCACGGTGAACGGCCCGACGGCCGGCGCCGGCGGGATCGTGACCGGGGCGGCGGCGTCGACCCGCACCGGGCTCCCGTCGCCGGTGAAGGCGAACCCAGGGGACAGGGTGACGGTGCCACCCTCGACCGACAGGCGCAGGCCGGCGCCCACCCGGCCGACGCCGAGGACCCGCCGGAGATCCTCGATGGCGACCAGGGCGGCGTCCTGGGCGTGGTTGAGATGTTCCGCCGTGACGCGGAGCCCGTCGACGAACGATGCCTTCGGCGGACGGGTCACCGTTCCGCGTCCCTGAGAGCGACAAAAACGTGCAGATCCTGCGCACAGAACGGCCCGGTCACGCGGACACCTCGGTATAGGCCACGACCATGGATGAGAGCGTGAGCCGGCAGGGCGCGCCGACGACCAACCGGAGCGGAACCGCGCCGGCGACGATGCCGCCGCCGGCGGCGGTGATCGGGGGGTCGGCGCCGAGCCGCAGCCCGACGCCGTCGGGGGTGGGCGTGAAGACCGCCGGCCCCGCGCTCCCGGGCAACGCGGCCTCGACGAGGGGGATCGGGGCGGTGCGGGGCGCGGAGCCGACGACCCGCAGGGCGCCGGCCGTCGCCGGCAGGCCGGCGGGCAGCGACAGCGGCTTGACCCGGCCGTTCGGCGTCCGCCGCATGAGCACCGCGCGGGCCGGCGCATCCTCGGCCGCCTCGGCGAGGAGCCAGCTCACCCGGCCCTGCTGGACCTGGATTTCGGCCCACAGCGGCGTGTCGGGCTTGAGCGGGAGCGCGGTGCGGGTCAGCACGCTGACCCATGCGCCGGCGTCGTCGGCCGGCACCGTGGTCGGCTCGAGCGTGCCGCCCTTCACCGGCGCGCCGGGCAGGCCGCCGGCGTCGGCGAGGATTACGCCCCCGATGGTGGCGCCACCGGGCTCGACGAGGAGATGGGCCCGGAGCCCCTCGAGGGCGGCCAGCCGCTGGAGATGGGCCGCCGGCAATGCGACGAGGACGGGGTGGCCGGCGTCGAGGAGCAGGCGGTCGCGGGTGTCCACGCCGCCGCCACCCACCACCGGCACGACGGGCGCGGTGGGCGGCAGGACCCGGCGCTCGACCGGGTCGGCCCGCACCGAGCCCTCCAGCCGGGCGATCGACCAGCCCGAGGCGTCGGCTGGCAGGGGCAGCGGCACGACGACGACGCCCTCCTCCGGGACCTCGACGACGTGGTCGGCGCCGTCGGCGAAGGCCACGGTGTGGGTGCGGAGGAACGAGACGTGCGGCGTGGCCGAGAGCTGTCCCGGCACCCGGCTGCGGAGGACGACGGGGACCTCGGAGGCGCCGGCGTCGACCGCGGCCTGGAGGTCGGCCCGGATGTCGACCGTCTCCTCGAACCCCGCCGGCGCCGCCCCGGCCCGCGACCACGACCGCCGGCCGCCGACGAGAAGCTCCAGGTCGGCGGGCGGCGTCGAGGTGATGACCGCCCCGCCCGTCGCCAGCTCGTCCGGGCCCGTGGTCTCGTCGAGCGTCACGAGGAGGCGCTCGGTCTGCACCTCCTGGAACGTCTGGACGTTGCCGCTGCCGTCGCTCACGCTCTCGCCGGCGAACGCGGTCCCCAGCCAGACGCGCACGTCGGTGATCGACGTGCCGGCCGGGGCCCGGAGGGCGGAGACGGTCCGCATCCCTCCGAAGTCCACGACCAGCTGCGTCGACCGCCCGGCCGGGTCGCCACTGGCGGCCCGCACCGAGGCCACGTCGTCGATGGTCGTCGAGCCGGCGGCCTCCGCGGCGACGGAGACGGTGCCCTCGATCACGACCGCGCCGGCGCCCAGGGGCACGACCACCTGGAGCTCCGACGACGCCTCGCTGGTCACGGGGGCGAAGGTGATGTAGGCGGCCGCGTAGTAGGCCTCGTTGGTCACCACCAGGTTGTTGCCGAGGATCTCGGCGCCGAGGAAGCCGCCGGCCGTTCCCGAGATCGCCATCAGCTCACGAACAGGTAGCCGGCCTGCAGGCCCGTGTACGCGGCGGCCAGGTCGAGCCCGGGCACGTTCGAGAGCTCGACGCCGCTCTGGGCCAGCGCGTTGGTGACCGTCGCCCGCTCGGCCTCGGTGAGGTCGGTGACGACGGGCTTCCTGCGGATGATCTCCTTGACGGTCGGTTGGGCCTCGATGAGCTGCTGGCCGATGTCGCCGATCGTCCGCACCTTGAACGCCTCGTGGATGCCCGGGATGATGCGGCCCGGGAGGTCGCCCGGCCTGGCGAGCACCAGATCGACGGCCGTGCCCCGCGGCACCGCCGTGCCCGGGGCCACGCTCTGCGACACGACCTTGGTGGCTACTGGCGTGAGGCGGTCGAGCACCGAGTCGACGATGCGGGCGTCGATGGCGACGGCGGGCAGCATGCTCCCGGCCCTGGCCACCTCGGCGGCCACCGACGAGGGGCGGATCTCGACGAACACCGTGCTCGACCGCGGCGGGGGCGCCAGGGCCGCTTCGGCGCCCGCGATGCGGACGGCGCTGCCCGTCAGTGAGGTCTCCTCGACAGCCTGTTTGCGTGAACCCTTGAGCGGCATCTGCGCCTCCTAGGTGGTGCGGACGGAAACCTTGCCGAGCCGGAGCCCGAGCTGCTCCAGCACGCGGGCGGCCTCGGCCTGGGTCAGCCCGGCCAGGCTCGGGACGGTGATGACGGGCTCCTCGGCGATGGCGGCGGCGACCACGAGCTGCACCCGGCCGGTCGTCGGGTCGGTGACGTCGCCGGCCATCGGCAGCTGGGCCAGCACCGGCGAGTTCTGGTACTCGACCGGCACGCGGACGCTGCTGATCTCGTGGCCGAGGGTGTCGATCATGAGGCCGGGCTCGAGGTTGGCCTCTCGCATCCGGCGCAGGGCGTCGCTCAGGCCGAGGCCGAACAGGTCGGGCACGACGGCGCCGGCCGGCGTGAGGCCCACGGTCACCTCGATGTCGGTCGGGACGGTGGCGGGGACGACGGCCGGCTGGAACCCCGGCGCCCGCACGTGGACCTGCCAGCTGCCCGCCGACACGCCGGTGATCAGGTAGCTGGTGGCCGCCCCGAACAGGGGCAGCGACATCACGGGCTGGCCGCCGCCGTCGGGCACGGCCACCACGGTGGCGTCACGGACGACCTCCCCGCCGGCGCGGACGTTGACCGCAAGGTGGCCGGTGCCCAGAGCCAGCACGGCGTCGTACAGCGCGAGCAGCCCGTCGACGATGGCGTTCCAGCCCTGGGCCGCGACCGGCCCACCGGGGCTCACATGGGGCAGGGGTGGCTTCTCGAGGGCCATGCGAATCCTCCGGTTCAGGGTGACGGCGGGGGCTGCGCAGTGCCGCCCGGCCAGGTTGAGGTGCCGGACACGACCACGCCCAGCGCCTCGTCGGTGTCGATGGGGCGAAGGTGGCCGGCGCCGAGGATCCACCGCGGGTCGGCGTACTCGACGGTGACGTGCACGCCGGCGGCGCGGTGGCGGTCGAGGAGGACGCGGGCCCGCTCCCGAACCGGCGTCTCCTCCGGGCCGTCGAGGTCGGCCATGGTCAGCGGCAGCCAGACGCGCACGGCGAACGGCTCGCGCTCGTCCCACTCAAAGCCGATCTCGAACGCCGGCCCGCCGGCCGGGTCAGGAGCGAAGACGGTCTCGTCGAAGTACCCGGCCAGGTTGCGGGGCGCGGCGACCGCGTCGCGGCCGGCGAAGGTGGCGGCGCCGACGAACACCGCCCACCGGGACTCGCCGGCCGCCAGCACCAGCGGCTCGACGAGGGGCTGGGTGTGCGGGAGCGACGGGGACGGGTCGAACGCGTCGGCGATGGGCTCGGTCACCGCGAACCGGGCGGCGCGGTCCGGCTCGGTGTCCGTGTCGCCGGCCCAGACGAAGTCCTTGGCGTGGGTCTGGTCGGCGTCGGCGAACACCGCGCCCCGGAACCGCCACGCCCGCCCGGCGACGGACGAGGCCGACAGCGTGACCCGGCCGTCGCGCTCGAAGCGCAGCTCCTCGCCGGCCGGCACGGTGACCTCGGCGGTGATCCCCTCGCCCTGGTCGACGTCGACGACCATCGGTCGCAGGCACCGGTCCTCGACGCCACGGACGACGACGCTGACCGGCGCAGCCTCGAACCCGCTGCGCACGATCCGGAACCGCTCGCCGTGCCGGCGGGGCACCGGCGTGACGTCGCGCAGCCGGAACGGGTTCTCCTCCAGCGCCAGCAGGGCGTTGGCGGGCCCGGGCGGGTCGGCGGCCGGCACCCGGTCCGTGCACGTGGCGACGTGCCACCACCGGTCCTCGCTGTGGGCCACCCGGTCGACCGTCATCCCGAGGTAGGCGGCAGTCGCGGCCAGCAGCCCCGCCGGCGTGCCGTTCCCTGCGGTGTGCACTTCGATGAGGTCGCCGAGCGTCGTCCGCACCAGGTCGACCCACTGCCCGAACGCGGCGGCGGGGTCGGTGGGAACGGCCGACTCCGCCCACCGTTGGCGGAGGAGGGCCAGGCTGTTGACCGTCAGCCCGTGCAGGCCGGCCAGCCGGACCAGGTCGATCTCGGTGCGGGCGTCGGCCAAGCGGTGGGCGCGCCGGATGTCGCCGGCCTGGACGGTCTGGGTGTCGAGCGGGTCGGCCAGGGCGGTGGCGACGGCGCCGATCGCCTTGCCCGGTGCGGCCAGCTCCAGGTGCTGGGGGAAACGGCCGAGGACGAGCGCGGCCCGCGTCGAGGGAGGCGCCGGGCTCATGCCTGCTCCTCCTCGGTGACGATCACCGAGCGGATCCACGGCACCTGATCGGCGGCCGGGTTGATCTCCCGGTCGGGGCTCAGGATGCGCAGGCCCTCGTCGACGAACTCGGCGGTGTAGCCGATGCGCTCGACCGCGTAGGTGTCGGTACCCAACAGCGCGCCGAGGAGGGTCGCAGGTGTGATCGGGCCGGTCATCGTCGGGAGCAGCGCCGCCAGGCGGGACATGATGTCGGTGCGGACCGTGTCGAGGGCCGACTGCGCCTCGGCGCCGGCCAGGAGCCCCAGCCGCTCCACCACCACGGTGATGTCGAGGGCGATGAGCGCGCCGCGGAGGGTGACGTCGAGGTCGGCGGGCGCCAGCCGGGGCCGGGTGCCCGGGCGGGGCGAGAGGTTCTGGCGGCCGGTCGCCGGCGTGCCGGCCGGGAAGAGGTCGACGACGACGTCGTGGACCCCCTCCACGGCCATGACCGCCGCCACCAGTTGGTTGTAGACGACCTGGGCGCCCACGCCCAGGCTCCCCAGGTAGGCGTTGACGGCCGCGGCGACGGCGGCGACGAGGTCGGTCTTCTGGTCGCCGGTGAGGTCGGCGTCGGCCGGCGTGACCGCGGCGGCGACGGCGACGTTCCAGAAGATGCCGTCGACGGTGCCCGAGGGTGCCGGGGGGCCGTCGGCGTTGCCGCCGCCGGGGCCGACCGGCACGGCCGGCGTCGCCGGCACGACCAGGTTGTGGACCACGCGGATCCCCGCCGGGCGGTGCTCCTCGATGAGCTGGGCCGCTCGCCGCGACCGGCTCTCGTCGAGCTCGGCGGCCACCGTGATCTTCACCACGCCGGGAAAGGCAACATGGTCCTCGACGACCTGCACGTCCTGCTCACGAATGCCCTCCACCCCGAGGAGGGCGCCGACGATGGCGCCGGCGGTGGAGCGCCCGGCCGCCTCCAGTGCCCGCCGGGTGCGCGACCGCAGGGCGTCGTCGGTCTCGGCCTCGCCCCGGAACGTCATGGGGTCGGGGTTGGCGACGCGGGTGACGCCCAGGATCGGCCGGTGGACGACGGTGAGGGTGCCGGCGGCGGCAACGCCGGCGTCGCCCGCCACCTCGGCCCGCACTGGGACCGCCACCGAACTGGTGCCGGCCCGCAGCTTGCGGGTGTCGGTGGTGACGACGGTGACGGCGGGCACATCGCCGGTCGAGATGCGGGTGCCGGCCTCGATGGTCACGTCGCCGGCGGCCGGCGTCGACCGGGCGAACACCACCTCGCCGGTGGCGAACAGCTGGGTCCTGCGCTCGACGCCGAGGAGGGCGGCCACCTGCTCGAGGTCGCGTCCGGTGGCGGTGGCGAGGAAGGCGCCGTCGTAGATCGCTTCGAGCTGGCGGGAGAGGACGGCGAAGTCGACGGCGAACGACTCGGCCAGCGTCCGCAGCACACTGCCCGGGTTGCGATCGGTGAGGCGGGGCGGCGCCTGCGGGTCGGGCGTGCGCTCGTAGGAGACGTAGAACGTCGTGCCGGGGTCGGGCCTGGTGGCCGGCGGGGCGGCGAAGGTGAGCCTGGCCGCGGACACGGTGAAGTCGAGGCCGCTCAGGAAGCGGGCGGCGAGGTCGCCGGCGATCCCGTGGGCCCGCACCGTCGCCGGCACCGCGTCGTCGTGGCCGAGGTCGTAGGCGTCCTGGCCGGGGAGGAAGCGGTACGCCTCACGCACGACGCCGCCGGTGAGGGCGCTGACCAGGTCGTCGACGAAGACCCCGAACGGTTCGGCCCGGAACGTCACTCGGGCGCCTCCACGGCCAGGGAGAACGGGACGACGAGGTTGCGCGGCGTCGCCACGCCGTTCAACCGCACGGTGATCTCGATGCGCACCAGGTCACGCGGCGGCGCGTGACCGGCGGAGACCTGGCAGTCGAGGACCTTCTCGATGCGCGGCTCCTGGGCCAGGCACTCGAGCACGTGGCGCTTGATGAGGTTCCGTACCCGTTCGGTGTTGGGCTGGCCGATGAGCTCGTAGTGGCGCGACCCGTACTCGGGATGGCCGAGCAAGGCCAACTCGCCACGCCGGGTCTTCAGGCGGTTGACGAGGAGCTGGTCGGCGGCGGAGATGCCGGCGACGACGCCGACGTCGGTCGTGAGCGGCAACCGGCCGGACGACTGGGCGACATCGAGGTCGGCGTCCTCCCACCAGCCGGACGGGCCGGGGTAGTCGAGGGCGATGTCGGTGCCGAGCAGGCGCATCACCCGGTCGATCTCGGCGCCGGTGCGGCGGGTCACGGCGAGCTCATGTCGTTCACAAAGCCCGCGGCCGGCGGGCCGAGCACGAGCAGGACGCCGGGGCCGGACGGGATCTGGTCGCCCATCCGGACGAGGGCCTGGCCGTCGATGTCGACACCCGTCGACGCGCCGGCCGTGCCGATCGGGATCGTGTACGGCGCGCCGCTCACCGAGTTGACCATCGTGCAGATCGAGCCGGAGACGGCCAGGGGCAGGCCTGCCGCGGTCGCCGTCGCCTGGGGCACGACGGTGATGAACCCGGAGTCGGGCGCCCCGGCCGCGCCCGGCGTGACGAGCACCGCACAGCCGATGGTCACGGGCGGTCCGGGCATCTAGCTGGCGCTGAAGCTCGTGACGCCGGCGATCTTGGTCGTGGCGCCCTTGACGGTGGTGGACGACGCGCTCGACACCGTGGTCGAGCCCATGGCGTCGAGCGTGGCACTGCCCTGGGCCGAGAGCTCCAGGTCGCCCAGGGCCGACAGTTTGATGTTGCCCTGCGACGTGAGCTCGATGTCGCCGCCGGCGTCGATGACGACTTTGCCGCCGGACTCCACGGTGATCGACGTCCCGCCCATGGCGATGGTGACGGCGGCGTCGGTGACCGTGACGGTGTTGCCGTTCGGGAGGATGATCTCGGCCCGCCGGTCACCGCCGTCGTCGGGGACCTCGTAGACGACCTCGTCGGCGGCCGCCTTCGGGGGGTGCTGCTGGTCGTCGTGGAGCACGCCGAGCACGACCGCGCCGTTGACGTCGCCCTCCAGGAAACCGAGCACGACCAGGTCGGCGACACGGGGCACCGCCGAGACGCCGATGCGACCCACCAGCACGGGCACCCGCTGGAGCTCCAGGTCGCTGCCGGCCACCCGGACGTTGACCTCGAGGTTCCGCTTCCCGCTGCCGTCCTCGTTGGTGGTGACGGCGGTGACGACGCCCAGGCTGAGCGGGCGCACGCCGGTCAGCTCGTCCCGCACGATGGCCTGCAGGACGCTCACGATGGCGGTCATGCGGCCTCCAGGGCGAGGGCGGTCCGGTAGCCGGCGCGGTCGAGAACGTGGGTGGCCGAGACGATCCGGTAGGTGTCGTCGGCCCGCCTGGTGTCGACCAGCTCGACCAGGTCGCCGGCTCGCAGCTCGGCGTCGCCCATGCAGGTGATCCACCCGCCGGCCGCGGCACGGTGCGTGGTCGCGGCGATGCCGTCGCCCCAGGCCCGGGCCGAAGACTTGTCCCGGATGGCGGGGTTGAGCAGGCTGCGCCCGCCGGCGTCGGGCTCATGGCCGAGGAGGTGCCAGCTGTCCCCGTCGCCGGCGGCGGCTACGGCGGCGGTCACCGCGGCCGGCGCCGGCGCCTGGCGCCCGCCGACGGCCCAGTCGAGGAGCTCGGCGCCGGCGCGCAGCGTATGGTCGGCGGCACCGGTGCGGACCTTGCGGAACCGGAGCCCGCCGGCGGGCGCGGCCACCACCTCCGAGCCCGTCAGCCGGGCGAGGGCGAGGAGGTGTCGCCACACGGGCTGGCGGTCATCGGCGTGGAAGATCGCCAACTCCACGCCGCCGTCGGCCTGGTCGACGTCGACCTCGGCCGCGGCCGCCAGGTCGCGCACGATCTGGTCGACGCCCTGGCGGACGTACGACCGGCCGACCGCCGTCCGCGAGCAGCCGATGGTGGCGGCCAGGCCTTCGAGCACCGTGCCCCACGGGCGGTGCCAGGCGCCGGTGACGACGCCGGTCAGCAGCTGGCCGGCGCCGGCGCCGGCGTCGCCCATCCGGTCGATGGCGACGGCGAGCTCGGCGCCGGGCTCGGTGTCCAGGAGGGGCGACAGCGGGCCGAGCGTGAGGCGGACGCGGTCGTGGGCCGGCGCAGCCCGCAGCTCCACGGTGACCGCGGAGGCAGCGGCCTCGGGGCCGGTGAGGGCGCGTCCGTCGACCGTCACCGTCACCGCCGGCCGGCCGATCATCGGCGCACCTCGATGCCGTGGCTGGCCGCCTCGCTGATCAGCACCTGCTCGAGGGCGGCGGTGAAACGGTCGAGCACGAGCAGCGGGTCGTCGTCGCCGGCGCCGGCGTCGGCCGGCCGCGGGCTCATCGGCCGCACCGGCTGGAGGCCGGCGCCGCCCGGCTCGGCAACGTCGTCGTCGCCGCTCGTAGGCCCGGTGGCGGCCGCTTCCCACCACTCGGCGAGACCGGCGAGGCCACGGGGTGCCGGCACTGGCGGAGCGGCGGCGGCGCGGCGCGCGCCGGCCGGCGTGGCGGGCTCCGGTGCGGCCGGCCCGGCGGGGCGCGGCGCCGGCCAGCCTGCCGGCATGGCGGGGGCGACCGGCCCGCCCGGCACGTCCGAAGCGGGCGCGGGGCCCGCGGCGGGGTCCGCGGTGATGTCGTACGCCCCAGCCGCCGGCGCCGGTTGACGCGGCCGGCCGGCGGGGGCCGGCGAGGTGTGGGCGGCCGGCGCCGCCACGGCCGGCGCCGGCGGGACGGGCAGGTGCGCCGCCTTGCGCGCCGCCGGCGAGATTTCGAGACGGGATCCCTGCGTCACCGGGGCGACGGGGGGTGCCGGCGGTATGGCGCCGGCCGGGCCCCGTCGAGCTGGGTTCGGGGCGGCGTGAGGGCCGCGAGGCGCGTCGCCGGCCGAGGTCGCCGGCCGGGTCGCCGGCACCGCCACCGCCGCCGGCCAGGCCGGCGAGGGCGCGACCGGGCGCGCCAAAGGCGCCTGGTGCGCCGGCCGCGGCACCCGAACCGACGCTCGCCCCGGAGAGCCAACGCCGGCCGCCGGCCGGGGCATCAACAGTGCCGGGGCAGGGTGCGGCGGTGTGCCGGCCGCGGCGGCCGCAGCCGAGCCGTCGCGGCCGAGCACGGCCAGCAGGAGCTCATCGACGGGCGGGTCGGCGGCCAGCCGCGCCGCCCGCCCTTCCGCCAACGCCGCGAACACACCACCCGCGTCGAGCAGCGCGACTGGCAGGTGGCCCAGCCGGGCCAGGCGGGCGGCGGCGGCTCCGACCGGCGTGCTCACTGCTCCACCCTCCCTGCGGGAGCGTGGACCAGTGATTGCTTGTCGGACCGGCCTCCCGGGCCGGTCACCCGGCGTCCCCGTGGCCGTTCACCGGCGTCTCGCCCCGGCCGGCCATCTCGAGGTAGAGGATGACCTGGCCGACGGTCAGTGCCGCGCACTCGTCGGGTGTCCAGCCGAATCGCCGGCTCAGCTCGAAGCACGCCCGGGCCATCGGCTCCCGCACCGTGTCGGCCAGCGCGTCCGCACCCATGGCCAGGCCGCTGATGCGGTTGACCTCGGCCAGCAGGAACTCGACCAGGCCGGTGTGCATCCGCTGCACCTGGTCGACCGTCACCGCCGGCTGCACCAGCGCCTGCTGCACCATGAGCACGCTCGTGAGCGTCCCGTCCTCACGGGCCGCCCGGTGGATGCGCATGACGTCGGCCAGCACCAGCGGCCGGAGGACGACCTCGCCGCCGCCCTCGGCCCGTGCCGGGTCGAGCACCTCGGCCGGCAGGGCGACGCGATGGGTGACCGTCCCTCCGAGGAGGAGGTCGTCGACGGAGAGGGTTGGGCCTGCCAAGCTCACGTGCTGGTGTCGTCGGCGCTGATCCAGAGGGCCCGGAACCCGACGGACTCGAGTACGAAGTCGTCCTCGGGCATGGTGAAGCTCCAACCGTCGAGCTTGACCCCGTGGACGGTGACCGTGGCCGAGTTGCCCGGGAAGCCGGCGTTCTCCATGCGCAGGCTGAGGTTGAACGTCGGGCTGACGAACGCGCCGGCTGGGCGGCTGCCGCCGGCGCCCTCCCCCAGCATCAGCTTCAACAACGCCCCGTTGACATGGGCCCGACCGATGGCGCCCTTGATGTTGACGTTCCCCGGACGCAGCTCGGTGGCGTAGCGCTGCCCCAGCTCGTGGAAAGGCTTCATCTCGGACGCGACCTCCACGGTCACGCCGGTGGCCCGCCCGATCGGCGTCAGCCCGTAGGTGTCGTTCACCGCCCCCGCGGCGTCGCCTTCGGGCGTCCCCGTCTCGACGGCCAGGCTGATGGCGCCGTCCATCCCGGTGAACACGTGCGTATTCGGCATTGCAGCTCCTTTCGTGCGTGAGTACCGGCCGGACCGCCTCTACTGCAGCGTCATCGTCACCCGGATGAAGTCGATCGAGAACGTGGGCAGCAACGTCATCGCCACCGCGGCGATGCCGTTGATTTCCTGCGACCGGGTAGCGCTGACGTCGAGCTCGTAGGCGGTGAGCATCTCGTCCTGCACCATCTGGGACAGGAACCCGTCGAGGGTGGCTTTGAGCGCGGCCCGTACCCGCGCGTTGTTGAGCTTGCCGATGTAGGGGTCGGCGCCCATGCGCACCCCGGTCTTGGCGTAGTCGACCGTGCGGCGGACGCTGATCTGCTTGAACGCGCCGGTGTCGGTGGTGATGCCCTTGACGATCTGGTGGCCCAGCTTCCGGCGGACGAGCAGGACGCGGTTCTGGAGCAGGTTCTTCAGCGCGGTCGACGTATAGGTGACGTCGAGCTCGGCGATCGGCAGCGTCTGGTTGGTGAGGCTGATGTGAGGGGCCAGGGCGGACAGGCGCCCAGCCACCAGGGCGGCGGTGTAGGCCGGCGGCAGGGGGGTGAGCGCGTTGAGCCCCGCCTCCTGCACCTTGATGCCGGGCGCTACCAGCACCACGCGTTTGTCGGCCACGTTCTGCGTGTCCGCCAGCACGCCGGTCACGTCGGTGGCGGTGCCCGACGCCCGGGCGCCCAGGACGGCGATGCGCTCGTGGCCGTCGTTCTCGGTCCGCTCGACGTGGGTCAGCAGGGGGGCCGCGGCCCGGTCGGCGCCCACGCCGGCCACCAGCACGATGTTGACCGGCTGGTTCTCGAGCAGGCCGAGGCCGCCGGCGATCTGGGCGCCGGTGACGTTGGGGAGCGACGTGCCGCCCGTGAGCCTGATGTGGGGGTCGGATGTGGCGGCCAGGTTGGCGTTGGCCGCGGCGGGGTTGGCGTCGGGGTCGCCGGCGGTCACGAGTTGCGACGTGGCCAGGGCGGCTCGGAGTGCGCCCACGTTGGCGCCCTCGAAGGACTCGCGGACGTTGGCGCCGTAGGAGACGATCAGCCGGAACCGGGACGTCGCGTCGGTGCCCTGGTCGACGACCTTGACCACGAGGTCGTTCCCCCAGCTTCCGGGGGTGGACGCCGTGAGCTTGAACGCGGTGGTGGTCGGCGATGCCGGCACGTTGGCCGTTGCCGCCACCGGATCGCCGTTGGCGATGCGGACCGCGAACACGCTGCGCGCCCCGCCCGCGAAAGCTTGCTCAAGCGCCCGGGTGAGCGTGAGGGGCGTGGCGGCCTCGGCCGGGGTGCCGAAGCGGTCGGCCGGGCCGAAGATGTCGACGACCTCGGACAGGCTGCCGAGCGGGACGACGGTGTTGAGGGGTCCCCGGGCCGCAGTGCCGACGATGCCGATGTTGCCGGTCGAGATGCCCCCGACCCCGATCAGCCCCTCGGCGCGGACCTCGATGTAGGTCCCGGGGATGACCATCTCCGCGATTGCTTCGCTCACGGCTCAGTCCCTTCTCTGGTTGGTCCGTCAGTCGGTGACGGTGAAGGCTTCGGTGACAGCGGGATCGGGTGTGGCGTCGATGGTGCCGGCGACCTCGACGCGGCGGATGGGCCCGCCGGCGGTCGAGATCACGGGGTCAGTGCGTTCGAAGGAGAAGCGGTAGCGCAGCACGCGGCTGCGCGTGGTCGCCGGCAGACCCAGGCCGAAGAGGGCGACGGTGACCGGACCCAGTCCGAGCGGTTCGACCCGTCGGAGCCCGGTGCCCACCGGGATGGGAACGCGGGTGAGGGCGTCGTCCACCGAGGCGGACAGGTCGGCGGTGGCGGCCGACGAGGCGGCGTAGACCTCGACGGCCACCTCGCCCTGGTGCCGCTCGGTCCGCACCTCCCACGCCCCGACGAAGTAGCCGAGGGCGAGCGTCCCCGACGCCGGCAGCGGGTCGCCGAACCGCAGCGTGCCCTCCTGCGGGTCGACCTGCACCTGCGTCGGTCCGGCCGGCGGGCCGGCCACCGGTGTGAACGTGATCGGCCCCAGCCGTACGAGGAGGTCGCCGGCGGCGAACGGCTGGTCGCCGACGCCGTCGGCCCGCACGACCGAGCCGTGGGGCAGATGCACGAGCCGGCGGTCGGGGGAGAGCAGCCCGACGTCCTCGCCCGGTAGGTGGAGCACAGGGTCGGTCAGGTCGAGCGACGTGTCCACCCGCAGCGCCCCCGTCATCAGCGACGCCGGCGTCCGGCCGAGGGCGGGAAGGGGCTGCTCGGCGCTCAGGATGCTGATGGCCACCGCCGGCAGGTCGGCCCCGCCGGTGGGCTGCGTGCCGCCCGCGGCCGGCGCCGGCGGCGGGAGGGTGGCGGTCAGGTGGTTGGCGAAGGCGTCGACGACGGCGGTCAGCCCCATCAGGCGAAGACATCCCGGAGCTGGCCCAGCATGCCGTCGAGCGGGGCGGTGGCCGACTTGGCCGCGTCGAGGGCGCTGCGCAGCGGCGGCGTCGGGTCGCCGATGCTGGGGATGTCGCCCAGCAGGTTGGGCAGGTCGAGCCCGGCCAGGCCGAGGTCGGCGAGCGCGTCGAGCATGCCGTCGAGGCCGGCGCCCAGGTCGTCGATGGGCGTGGGCGGCGCCGGCGGCTCGACATACTGGCGCAGCCGTATGCGGTAGCGGAACGACCCGGCCGACTGGTTGACCTCTTCGACGTCGAGCGCCTCGACGAGCACCTGCTCGAGCTCGGTGGCCGTCGTGATGTCGGCGACGAAGCTGACGGGGTCGCCGGCGAGGAACAGGGCCCGGAGGTCGGCGAGGAACTGGTCACGGGCCTCGTCGCCCTGGAGCGACCCGACGATCTCGACCACCAGGCTGTCCCGCCCGAGGTCCTGATGGAGGTCGCCGGCCAGGCCCGGGACGGCGAAGCGGGCCAGCCGGCGCCCTTCGGTGGTGGCGATCCGCTCGATCCGGGGGACCTCCCAGTCGCCGATCATCGGCCGGACGATCACCCGCCGGCGCCCACGCGCGTCACCCGCCGAGGCGAACGCGCGGTGCGGCCCCTACGGCCGAGGTCTTCGTCGCCCATTCGCCTCCTCGCCACGGTCCCGGCCGCCTGCGGGGCACAGTACCCCCGCGCCGGAAGGCATGCCATCGAACACCAGTGCCCTCCACTCGACGAGGGGCAAGGCGATGAAGAACGCTGCGTCGAGATCGAGCGCGGCGTTGGGCCGGCGGTCCGCCAGGCGGCGGCACCCCCAAATCGTCTCCTCAGTCCGCCTCGACAGAGGCCATCCGCCCGAGAATCGGACCGTAGCGCGGCCTGAGAAGTTGCCGAGGAGCTCCCAGTAGCGCTGCATACCGTGGTCGATGCTCCACGCGGCGAGCCATTGTGCTCCATCGCCTGCTCGCGCCGGTCCAGCGCCAGGGCGTAGGAGGTATCGGTGGCGAGCCGGGCGTGGGTCTGCGTCGCCTCGCTTTCGACGCCTTGGGCAATCGCGGCGAGTGCGGGCGTAGTTGCGCCCTCGCCCGATCGCCGCGGGAACCACTCGCCGTCCGGCTCGGATGCGACGAGCTGCACGATCCCTGATCGGAGAGCCGCCTCGAGGTCCTCCCGCACGTGCTCGGGCGTTTCCAGCGAAGTGACTTGCACGCGTCGCGGCACCAGCACGCCGAGCATCCAGCCGCTCAGTGCGCAACGGGTCGAAGCAAGAAGGTCGAACGCGTCAGACCTCTCTTCATCCGTGGGAACCGGCAACGCTTCGCCGCCCGGCAGGGAGATGCGGCTCATCCGGTCGGGATCAAGCGAGGGCGGCGGTCCCAGGCGCGACGTGATCAACACCCGAAGACCGCTTCATAGCGCCGGAGTCGGTGCCGGTGAGCGTCACGAGCGTCAAGACCAGCCGGATCCGGAGATCCGACACCTCGCGGGCGTGTTCCTGCACCATGTCGAGGGCGTCGAGGATCAGCAACCGCAAGTTCTCGTCTGCGAAGAAGAGAGCAAATCGGATGTAGCGACGGGCCTATTGCTCGGGCGCGCCACGCCGAGTAGCCGCTCAATGTCGCGACCTTGCAGTCCCACTGGGTTCGAACCCGTGCTCGCACGCGGAATGTCCTGGCCTGCGTTGCGACACAAGCGCAGAAGCGCTGGGCGAGACTCAGAAGGGAGAGTCAGGTTTGGTTCATTCGCTCGGCCTCGCCGGCGTGCTCATTCGACAGGCCATCGGCGTGTCGAGGACCGAAGTACAGACGCTTCCATGGCGGCTTGGCGCTGGCAGCGAAGGGATGGAGATCGGCCGAATCCCGCGCTCCACCAAGCAGTCACGGCCGACGGGCCGAGGTGCGGCGCCGACGTGAATGTCGGCGCCGACGCGCTACTTCTTAAAGGTCTTGATGATCTTCCCGGAGGCGTCGGACCTGTAGACCATCACCTTGCGCTTGCCCTTTTCGTAGTAGGGCAGTTCGGTGACCAGGTAGCCGCCGCTGCCGGCATAGGACTGCCAGGGTGTTCCCGGCTGCGAGGCCGACGGGGGTACGGACTGCTGCTGAGGAGCTGCTTCCTTGCGCTTTCGACCGAGTGCCATGGCTGGCATTGTGGCCGTCGGCGCAATACTCCGTCAAGGGTGGGCGCCGGGTTCGGCCGGCGCCTCGAACCGACTGCACCGTGCACCTGGTCGTGATGGTCGGGTACTCGGCCGAGCTTCCACCCGCCGGCCCGTGCCTCGCGGGCGTGAGAAACTGGCGCCCGGACCAAGCCAGGCGACGTGTGCGCCGGCCCGAGTCCCGAGTCGCCACGATCCCCGTGCCGCTTGAGTGCCGGACCGTGCCGGTAGGAGCTCCCAACGAAATGACGTCCATTGACGAACCGCCGCCCGCCATTGACGACGCAGTCTCCTTCGCCGACCTCGGCCTGCGCCCCGAGCTGCTCGGTGTCCTCGCCGGCCTCGGCTACGAGGAGCCGACGCCGATCCAGCGCGAGGCCATCCCGCAGCTGATCGAAGGTCGCGACCTGCTCGGCCAGGCCGCCACCGGCACGGGCAAGACGGCGGCCTTCGCCCTCCCGCTGCTCCAGCGCCTCACCGCCGGCAGCCGGCCGAAGCACCCGACCGCCCTGGTCCTGGTGCCAACCCGCGAGCTGGCCGTACAGGTGTCGGAGGCCGTCCACCGCTACGGCCGCGACCTCGGCGCCCGGGTCCTGCCCATCTACGGCGGGCAGCCGATCGGCCGGCAGCTCGCCGCGCTCGACCGGGGCGTCGACGTGGTGGTGGCCACGCCCGGCCGGGCCCTCGACCACATGGGGCGGGGCACGCTGCCTCTCGACCGCCTGGAGGTCGTGGTTCTCGACGAGGCCGACGAGATGCTCGACATGGGCTTCGCCGAGGACATCGAGGCCATCCTCTCCTCGACGCCGCCGGGCCGCCAGACGGTGCTGTTCTCTGCCACCATGCCGGCCCGCATCGACGGCATCGCCCGCCGGCACCTGCGAAACCCGGTCCGCATCCACATGGGCCGGTCGCAGGTCGACGCCGGCCAGGCGCCGCTCGTCCGCCAGGTCGCCTACGTCGTCCCCCGGGCGTTCAAGATGGCCACCCTCGGCCGCATCCTCGACGTCGAGTCGCCGACCGCCGCCCTCGTCTTCTGCCGGACCCGTGACGAGGTCGATCAGATCGCCGGCACGCTGAACGGCCGGGGTTACCGCGCCGAGGCGCTCCACGGCGGCATGACCCAGGAGCAGCGCGACCGGGTGATGGGCCGCCTGCGGGCCGGCACCGCTGACCTCCTGATCGCCACCGATGTCGCCGCCCGCGGTCTCGACGTCGAGCACCTCACCCACGTCGTCAACTACGAGGTGCCCTCCGCCCCCGACTCGTACGTCCACCGCATCGGGCGCGTCGGCCGGGCCGGGCGGGAGGGGGTCGCCATCACCCTGGTCGAGCCCCGCGAGCACCGGATGCTCAAGACGATCGAGCGGGTGACCAGGCAGCGGATCACCGTCGAGAAGGTGCCGACGGTCGCCGACCTCCGCTCCCGCCGGCTGGAGCTGACCAGGGCCGCGCTGGAGGAGTCGATCCTCGAGGACGAGCTCGAGGGGTTCCGGGTGGTCGTCGAGTCGCTGGCCGACAAGTTCGACGTGATGCTGGTCGCGCTGGCCGCGGTCAAGCTCGCCCACGAGGCGTCGGGTGTGGTGGCGGACGACGACGAGATCCCTCAGATCACGGCAGGCACGGACCGTCCGGCACGGCCCGCCGGCGCCGCCCGCCCGCCGCGCCCGGCCCGCGGCCCCAGCGCCGGCATGACCAAGCTGTTCGTGGGTGCCGGCCGCAGCGCCGGCATCCGCCCGCAGGACATCGTCGGCGCCATTGCCGGCGAGACCCGCCTCGGCGGTCGCGACATCGGCGCCATCGAGATCGCCGACCGCTTCACCCTCGTCGAGGTGCCGGAGGCCGCCGCGGACGAGGTGGTGGCGGCCCTCAAGGCCAGCACGGTCAAGGGGAAGAAGGCGACGATCCGCCGGGCTCACGAGGACCGCTGATGGGTCAGGTGACGGAACGCCGGTGGCGATCAACTGGGCGGCTTCGAGTCGTCGACCGAGAAGCGATACCGGCTCGCGCCTTCCCGTGCGATAGGTGGATTCGGTGAATTCGGTCGTCCGCGTCTGGGACATGGGGGGCAGGCTCGTCGGGACCATCGATGCCGATCGGAGAGTGCTGCCTGCACGCGGCGACTTCGCAGGGACCGTGGTCGCCACGGTCGACGGCATCGACGTATGGATCGGCGGGTGTATCTTCGGATGGGTCGACGGCGACAAGATCATGTACATGCGCCCAGGGATGGGAGCGCCGATCCAGGCTGGAAGGGTCGACGGCACCAAGATCTACTCCCGGAACGGGCTTGGCGACGAGAGGCTGATCGGGACTACCTCAACGTCCGATCCTCCTGCGGCCGCGGCTGCACTCATAGCCCTGAAGTGGGCGTAGACGACTCGTAGCCCTCGCCCTCGGTCGGCGGGCGAGCCGGGTACCGGGGCCGGGCCAGGTGTGAGGGCAAAGCTGCGCAGCGACGACCATCAATCATCTGGGCCGCCGGGCGCCTCGTATCGGGCCGCCCGGTCCTCGGCCTGCCGGACGGAGTGCTCCATGGCAACGGGATCGGCGGCCGCGTCACGGGGCCGTTCGGGCCACGTCTCGATCGTCTCGCCCGCCCATTCCGCCCACCGGTCGAGGCACTCCAGGAAGTCGTCCAGGAAGCGCCCGACGAGCATGTTCACCGCCGCCCGCTCGGGATAGAGGCCCCGCCCCTCCAGGTAGCTCCGCCCGACCTCGACGTTGACCAGCGTCCGCTCGTGGGCCCACGCCCGGGTGTCGAGCAGCGTCCGCCGGATGTCGTCGGTGGTGCCGTTGTCGGCGAAGAACACCTTCATCAGCTGCTCGAACTCGAGCACCGGCCCCTGGCCGGGCGCGGCCACCCACGCGGCAAGGGCCCGCCGGCCCTTGGGCGTGATGCTGTAGACGGTGCGCCGGCGGCGGCCGACGGCGCCCTCGGCCGCCGCGGCCAGCCCCCGGTCGACCAGCTTCCGCGGCTCCTCGTAGACCTTGCTCCGCGCTCGGGGCCAGAAGCGGCTGAGGGTGCGGTCCATCTGCTGGGCCAGCTCGTAGGTCGTCGAGGGCCGCACCGCCAGGAGCCCGAGCAGGGCGTAGGACGTGGACGTGAGGTCGGCGGCTGTTGACATGACGGTCCCCTTGGGAGTATCAACGTCGTACCAAGGGGACTATACGACGTCCCGGGGAGGAGCTGGTGATGGCGACGCTGCTGGCCAACGTGCGCATGGCCGAGGCCTGGGACGGCGACGAAGGCGCGGACTGGGCCCGGGACTGGGAGCGCTACGACCGGTCGGTGCGGGGCTACCACCGCCTGCTCCTCGACGCCGCCGCGATCCAGAGGGGCGACCGGGTGCTCGACGTCGGGTGTGGCAACGGCGAGACGACGAGGGACGCGGCCCGGGCCGGTGACCGGGCGCTCGGCGTCGACCTGTCGTCGCTCATGATCGAGCGGGGCCGGTCCCTGGCCGCCGCCGAGGGCCTGACGAACGCCACGTTCGAGCAGGCCGACGCCCAGGTGCACCCCTTCGAGCCGGCGGCCTACGACGTCGCCGTCAGCCGCTTCGGCGCCATGTTCTTCGCCGACGCCGAGGCTGCCTTCATCAACATCGCCGCCGCACTCCGCCCGGGTGGTCGCCTGGTGATGGCGGCGTGGCGCGGCGTCGGCGACAACGAATGGCTTCAGTGCGTGTTCGCCGCCCTCGCCCAGGGCCGGGACCTCCCCGTGCCCCCGGCCGGCGCCCCGGGCCCCTTCGGCCTCGCCGACCCCGACCGGGTCCGGGCCGTCCTGGAGTCGGCCGGCTTCGACGGCGTCGAGCTGGAGCGGCTCGACCAGCCGCTCTGGCTCGGGACCGACGGAGACGACGCCTATGGCTTCTTCAAGGGCACGGGCATCGTCAGGGGGATGACCAAGGACCTCGACGACGTACAGCGCACCGAGGCTCTCGACGCCCTGCGCGCGACGATGGTCGACCACGACGGCGCCGGCGGCGTCGAGTTCCGATCCGGCGCCTGGCTGACCACCGCCACTCGGCGGTAGCTACACGGCGCTGACGATCAGGATGGCGCCGAAGACGAAGAACGCCAGGGCGGCGCCGATCTTGATAGTGCGCTCCGGCAGGCGGCTGCCCAGCGCGCCGCCGGCGACGATGGCCAGGGCGTCCGCCGCCACCATGCCGAGGGTGGAGCCGGCCCACGTGCCCCACGCACCCTCGGTCGTGGCCAGGGTGATGGTGGCCAGCATCGTCTTGTCGCCCAGCTCGGCCAGGAAGAACGCCACGCTGGCCGCCACCACCGCGGACCGGTTCGACCCTTCCGCCTTGGCCTCCTCCTCCTCGGACAGCGTGTCGCCTCGGAGCGTCCAGGCCCCGAACCCCAGGAACGCCACGCCGGCCACGATGGAGATGGCCGTCGTGGGCAGGGCGGCGCCGACGGTCACCCCGACGATGACCGACACGGCGTGGACGACGGCGGTGGCGACGGTGATGCCGGCCAGCACCGGCAGCGCCCGGTAACGGGCGGCGAAGGCCAGGGCCATCAGCTGGCTCTTGTCGCCCAGCTCGGCGACGAAGATGACGCCGAAGCTCAGGAGCAGCGCATGCATGGGAGGGGCGGCCGCAGCCTACCGGCGGCGCCGGACATACCCTGAGGAATGCGAAGGCGCCGGCACTGGCCTCGCGTGGTGGTCGGCGTCCTGCTGTGCGCCGTCCTGGTGGCCGACGGCGCGGCACTGGTCCTGGCTGGTCTGACGTCACCTTTGCGGCCTCCGGTCGGCGCGGCCGGCGTCGGCGAGGGGCCGCGGCCGGTCGTGCTCCTCGCCAGCATCGAGAGCACCGGCGTCGGCTTCGCCCGCCTCATCGCCACGCTCCAGGCCGGCGGCACGCCCGTCCTGGATTTCGACCCCGCCCGTCCGGGCTCGCAGGCGTTCACGTTCAGACCCACGTCGGGGGACCAGCACATTCCCGACGTCGCCGCGTCGATGATGCAGCCGGCGATCAGGGCCGCGCTGGCCGGCGGCGGGTACGACCCCGACCGCCAGCACGTCGACGTGGTCGCCCACTCCGTCGGCGGGCTCCTCGTCCGGTTCCTCGTCGAGCGGCCCGGCGGCGCCGACCGGATTCCGGGTCCGCCATCGGGGTACGGGAGACTGGCAAGGTTGTCCCACATGGCCCGAGGAGCGCCCCTGTGACGTCGCCCGCCCCCACCGTTCCCGCCGCACCTTCCCGGGATGCGCCGGCGGCGGAGACCAAGATCGTGGTGCTCGACACGTCGGTGCTGGTCGCCGACCCGGGCGCGGTCCACGAGTTCGACGGCTGCGCGGTGAAGGTGCCGCTGACCGTCGTCGAGGAGCTGGACGGCCTGAAGACCCGCACCGACACAGTCGGCCAGACGGCGCGTGAGGCGCTGCGCCGGATCGAGGCCATGCGGGTGTCCGCCGGCGGCTCCCTGGTCGAGCCGCTCACCCTGCCCCACGGCGGCACGCTGGCCGTCGTCCTGAACGGCGTCAACAACAAGCTCCTGGCCGAGCACTACCTCGATCCCGCCAACCCCGACAACCGGATCATCGGTACCGCGCTGGGCCTCCAGCACCGGGGGACAACGGTCGAGGTCGTGTCCAACGACGCCGCGCTGCGCATCAAGGCGGCCCACGTGGGCCTGGCCGCCAAGGAGTACGTGCCGGTGCCGGCGTACGGCCGGGAGGGCGACACCGCCGGCTGGCTGACCGTCGAGGGGGTCGACAGCGCCCTCATCGACCGGCTGTTCGACGAGAAGAAGCTCGACGCGGGCGAGCTCGACCCGTCCGTCGTCCTCTACGAAAACGAGTTCGCCGTGCTGCGGGCCGGTAAGCAGTCGGCCCTGGCCCGCCGGCGGGGCGACCAGCTCCACCTGCTGCGCCAGAACCAGGACGCGTTCGACCTCAAGCCTCGCAACATCGAGCAGCGGCTGGCGCTCGACCTGCTGCTCGACCCAGCCGTCAGCGTCGTCGCCCTCGACGGCCCCGCCGGCACCGGGAAGACCCTGCTGGCCATCGCCGCCGGCCTCGAGCAGGTGTGGAACCATCCGTCCACCCGGCGCTACGAGCGGATGGCGATCTACCGCCCGCTGGTCGCCGTCGGCCGCCAGGAGGTCGGCTACCTGCCGGGCACCCTCGAGGAGAAGCTGGATCCGTGGATGGGCGCCATCCACGACGCGGTGGTCGCCATGAGCGACGGCCGGCGCAAGGGGGCGGCGGACGAGATCATCACCCAGATCACCGCCGAGGGCCGGCTCACGATGGAGTCGGTGACCCACCTGCGGGGTCGGTCGCTGCACGGCCAGTGGATCCTGCTCGACGAGGCCCAGAACCTCGAGCCCAGCCTGGCCAAGACCGTGCTGACCCGGGCCGCCGAGGGCACCAAGGTGGTGTTCACCGGCGACACGAGTCAGATCGACGCCCCGTTCCTGTCGGCCCACAACAACGCCATGTCGGTGCTCACCGCCGCCCTCGGTCGGGGGAGGGGCGGGTCGCTGTTCGGGCACATCCGGCTCTCCCAGGGCGAGCGCAGCCCGCTCGCCACCCTGGCCGCTGCGCTGCTCTAGGTCAGGCGTCGCGGACGAGGAAGTCGACGGCCAGCACCACGGGGCCGTCGACGGTCAGGTGGTGGGGCACCCCGGGCGGGATGGGCTGGCGCTCACCGGCGGCCAGCCGCACCTCGACCGGCGGGGTCGTCTCCATGGCGAACCCGATCGCCCCCTCGATGACCCGGAGGCAGCCCCAGCGGCCGTCGGCCACGACGTGGTTCCGCCGCAGCGCGGCCGGCAGGGTGTCCTGGTCGAACGGGCCGGCGGTCCTCGCTACCTCCAGCCCGCCGGGAATCTCGGCCCGGTCACAGAGCGGGCAATCCAGCTCCGTCTCGACGTGCTCGGCGCGGCCGGCCTCCGTCGTGACCCAAGGCCGGTTCTGGAACGGTGGGCGGTGGCGGATGTGCTGACCGTGCAGGCACGACAGCTCGGCGACCCACTCGCCCGCGTCGTCTGCGTGAAACCCGGTGATCCGGCGGAGCATCCCGGCTGCCCGTTCAGCGCCGGTGCATGTGCAGGCGGGCGACGGTGCCGGCGGGCGACGTCCGCAGCTGGAGCAGGTCGCAGAGCTGGTTGACCATCCAGAGGCCGCGCCCGCTCTCGCCGTCCGGCGCCGGCCGCATCCGGCCGACGAGGGGCTGGCGAATCCATCCGCGGTCGCTCACCTCGCACACCACGCCGCCGGGGGTGGTCCAGACCCGGACCGTGCCGGCGCCGCCCCCGTGGAGCAGGCTGTTGCCGGCCACCTCGGTCACCGCCAACAGGAGGTCCGAGAGCTCGGCACGACCGAGGGCCTCGCCCACCTGTTCGAGAACGAAGTTGCGCACCGATTCGAGCGAGGGCCCGATGAAGCGCAGCTGGTCGGGGTCACTGGGAGGCTCCGGCAGGACGTCCTCGTCCGGGCCCACCCAGCCGTCGCCCCGGTAGTCGGTGCTCCGGCCCTCCCCCGGCCCGTACGTGACGAAGCGGTGGCTCTGATGGGCGGCGGCGATCACGTCGGGCCTGAGCGCCGTGGTGTCGTACGGGCACAACAGGCGCCAGGGGACGCCGCCGGCAAAGGCGACGTTCAGCAATGCCTCGTGGCGCTGGCACTCGAGCAGCTCATCCGGTGTCCGTTCCGGGTACACCGGCTCGCCGATGCCCCGCACCTGCCGACCTTCGCCGCTGGCGGCGAGGAACTCGCGCCACGCCGGGATGATCCGGGCCGGGTTGTGGCCCACCGTCGCCATGTCGGCGAAGGCGACCCGGCCGGCGCCGGCGCCGAGCGCGGCACGGAGTCGTTCGATCTTCTCGGCGCCCACGACCACCAGCACGGGCTCGTCGGCGCGCAGCCCGGCCTCGATGAACGGAACCGTGCCTTCGAGGAAGGCGGTGGCGCCGGCGTAGAGGAACGCCTCGTGCCGGAAGGCGACGACCGACTCGCCGGCGCCTCGGAGCACGACGTCGCTCACGGTTGGCAATCCACGCCAGTCATGCGGTCGCTACTCTACGCGTTCCCCGGAGGGCGCCGATCACGCACGGTGGCGTGCGCGATGGTCGCCATCAGGGGTAGACCGGGCGCATGGCGCCCAACCCTCTTCCGGCGATCTTCTTCGGGCACGGCAGTCCCATGAACGCGCTGGCGCGCAACCGCTACACAGAGGCGTGGCGGGCCTTCGGCGCTGCGGTCGGCACGCCCCGCGCCATCCTCATGGTCTCCGCCCACTGGTACATCAACGCCACCGCGGTCACGGCCATGTCCGAGCCCCGCACCATCCACGACTTCTACGGATTTCCGAAGGAGCTGTTCGCCGTCGACTACCCGGCGCCAGGCAGCCCCGAGCTGGCCCAGGAGGTGGCCGAGGTGGTGAAGCCCGTCTGGGTCGGCGCCGACCACGACAGCTGGGGTCTGGATCACGGGACGTGGTCGGTCCTGCGCCACGCCTTTCCGGACGCCCGCATCCCTGTCGTCCAGCTTGCCATCAACGCCATGAAACCGTTTGAGTACCACCTCGACCTCGGCGCCCGGCTGGCGCCACTCCGGGAGCGGGGCGTGCTCATCGCGGCCAGCGGGAACGTGGTCCACAACCTCGGCGGGATCGACCCCCGGATGGCCGAGCGGAGCTTCGACTGGGCCCGCCGCTTCGGCGAGGCGGCCAGGGGGCTGCTCGCCGATGAACCGGGGACGGTCGCCGGCCTCGAGCATCATCCCGACTACGACGCCGCCGCGCCGACGCCCGACCACTTCATCCCGCTGCTCTACCTGGGCGGTGTGGCCGCAGCCGCCGGCCGCCCCGCCGAGGTGCTGATCGACGGGTACGCCTACGGGTCCCTGTCGATGGCGTCCTACGCCGTGGACCTGCCCTGCCCGGCGGCCGGCGACGGCGCCGGCCCGCCGGCGCCGCTCCCGGACATGCCGGCGGACGACACCAACATGTAGGTACTCCCCAGGGTGTAGGCGGCACGCATCCTGAGGCCGATGCCGGATCGCGGGCCCTCCGGTACCTCGCCGCGGTCAAGGTCGTCGCCGCCGGTGATGCGCTGCTGGCGCCCAGCGTCACCCGCCGGCTGATCGAGGAGTTCGCCCAACGGCCCGAGGCGGCGCCGGCGTCGCCCGCGCTTGACGCCCTCACCGAGCGGGAGCGGGAGGTGCTCGCCCTCGTCGGCCGGGGGCTGGCCAAGATCGACGCCGAGCTGGCCCGGATCGGGTGCGTTTCTCGGGACGCGGCCCGAAACCCCCGCTGACCGGACGCGCCGCCGGTGAGGGATATCGGGCGGTACGATCTGGGGGATGGGTTCCGCCACGATCCGGCGTCTCGCCTTGGTGGCGGCCGTGGTGCTGCTGGCGCCGCTCTGGTGCCGGCCGTCGGTTGTGGTGCGGGCCGTGCAAGTGCCCGGCTCGATGGTCGTGGGCCTCGCCTCCGACGGTGCCCCGGCGGCGCCGGCCATCCGCCGGCAGGCGGCCGGGGCGTGGTCGATCGTGGGCTTGCGGACCGACCTGGGCCGGCGCCTGCTGTCGGTGGGCGTCGTGGCCCTCCTGTCGCTGCTCGTGGTCGGGCCCTGGTCCGTTCTGGAGAGCCGGCGGTCGGCTCCATCCCCGCTGGCCCGCCGCCGGCACGCAATCGCCCTCCGGGCTCCTCCCCTTCCCTCCTGCGTCTGACAGTCACAACGGCGAGCGCGCCGCTGGGCGCGTGCAGGGGAGTGCAGCCGTCCACCATCACCTGGTTCGCAGGAGGGAATTGTCTTATGTCCACACGCCGCTCGTTCCGGAGGCGTCTTCGCTACAAGTTCGACACGATCCTGGCCCGGGGCACCGTCGCAGTCATCCTGTGGCTGGGCCTGATCACCGCCGCCGTGGTGGTGGTCACCGGCACCCTGCTCTCGGTCCTCGAGATCGCCGTCCATGGTCACCAGGTCGGGATCATCGAGGGCATCTGGCAGAACATGCTTCGCAGCTTCGAGCCGGCGGCCATGGAGGCGGACAGAGGCTGGCCCCTCCGGCTCCAGTCGCTGTTCATCGTCGTCTTCGGCATCTTCGTCGTGAGCTCCCTCATCGGGCTCATCGCCAGCGGCATCGAGCGACGGGTCGAGGAGATGCGCAAAGGCCGCAGCGAAGTTTTGGAGGACGGCCACGTCCTCATTCTCGGCTGGTCGGAGAAGATCTTCCCCGTCATCCACGAGCTGATCCTCGCCCACAAGGGCCAGCGCGACAGCGTCATCGTCGTCATGGCCGATCACGACAAGATCGAGATGGAGGACGAGATCCGAGCCCGCGTCCACCACATCGGTCACACCCGGATCGTCTGTCGGAGCGGGGATCCGTCGAGCCCTGCGGACCTGGCGCTGGTCAGCCCGTACGAGAGCCGGTCGGTGATCGCGCTGGGCAACAACCACCTGGACGGCGATGCCCAGGTCATCCGCTCCGTGCTGGCTCTCATGGACGACGACCGGTTCTCCGACCTGCGCATCGTCGCCGACTGCGCCCTCCCCGAGAACGCCGATGCGCTGCGGGAGGCCACCGGCGGCCACGCCATCGCCATCGCCTCATCCGACCTCATCGCCCGGGTCACGGCGCAGGCGTGCCGCAACACCGGTCTCGGCACCGTGTTCGAGGAGATCCTGGACTTCGGGGACGTGGACGTGTGTTTCCACGACGACCCGCGTCTCGCCGGCCGCCGGTTCGACGACCTCGTCTCCTCCTACGAGCGGGGCTCCGTCATCGGTGTGCGGTACCCCGACGGCGTGGTGGACCTGAACCCGCCCGACGACCACGTCATGGCCGCCGGCCACTCGGTGGTGCTGGTGACCGACGGGGTCGAGCGCGTCGTTCTGCAGCCGGCGCCGGTGGAGCCGGACCTGCAGTCACCGACGGTGGCGGCCACGAGTGCGGCCACCTGCACCAACCTCCTCCTCGTCGGCTGGAACCCGCTGGCGCCCCGCATCCTGTACGAGCTCGACAAGTGGGCCATGCCCGGGTCGAGGATCCGGGTCCTGATCGACGGGACCCTCGTCAGTGAGGAGGAGGTGGCCGTCCCGGGTCTCCGGAACCTCCAGTTGTCGGTGACGACGACCTTCACTTCGTCACCCCATAAGGTCGCCGAGCTGTGCTTCTCCGAGGACTTCGAGCGGGTCGTCGTGCTGTGCTACCGCAGCGGCCTCACCGCCGAGGAGGCCGACGCCAGGGCCCTCATGACCCTCCTGCAGCTGCGCCAGTTCCGCCAGGAGTACCCCGAGCGCGGCGATCGCATGAGCATCCTCACCGAGGTCCTCGACATCCGTGACGTCAAGCTGGCCAAGGTCGCCGGCGCCGAGGACTTCATCGTCAGCGAGCGGATCACCGCGCTGATGCTGGCCCAGCTGGCGGAGGTGCCCGACCGGGAGAAGGTCTTCGCCGACCTCTTCGAGACGTGGGGCTCGGAGGTTTGCATGCGCCCCGTCTCCGATTACGCCCGCCCGCAGCCCGGCACGCCCTTCGGGGCCTACGTCGCCGGCGCCCACCGGCGCGGCCACCTGGTGATTGGCTACCGGACGACCGGCCTCCGGGGCAGGGAGCTGGCGTCGGCGATCCACCTCGACCCGCCGAAGTCGGCGCCGGTCGACCTGAAGCCCGACGACCGGCTGATCATCGTCCTGAGCCGGGGGAACGACCCGGCGCTCGCCGGTGCCGCCGCCACGCCGGCCTACGAAGGGACGGCCGCCGGCTGACCTGGGTTACGCGCCGCCCAGGCGTGCAGCGTTGACCCGCTCGACCCGTCCCAGGTTCCGGTGGGCGAACACCGCCTGGGCGGCGAGGGCGAGGACCACGCCGACCATCACGGGGTGGATCTGCATGGCGACGCCCATGGCGAGGATCAGTCCGGGCACGAACCACACCCAGAACAGGCGGGCCCAGATGCGGCTCTGCTGGAAGCGGGCGTAGGCAACCGCGATCCGGGCGTCCCCTGGGTCGGCGACCGGCATGCCGAGCCGGACCAGCCGGCGCAGGTGCGATCGCCGGCGCCGGGGCAGCGCAACCCACGCCTGGACGAACTCGGTCTGGTTGGGGATGTCGAAGGCCACCGGGCGATTGTGACAGCCCCTCGGCCCGCACGATACCGACCGGCGCCGGTGTAACACGACGTTCATCATTCGAGAACATCGGTGACACAGCGCCGCAATACGGTCATCGATGACGATGAGCGTCACCAAGGTTCTCCTCGACATACTCGTCGTCCTCCTCGCGGCGAAGGCGGCCGCCGAGGTCGCGGAGCGGCTGAAGGTGCCGGCCGTGGTCGGGGAGATCCTCGCCGGCATCCTCATCGGCCCTTCGCTCCTCGGGCTGGTCCACGGCGACGACGTGCTGCGGGTCCTCGGCGAGCTGGGCGTGATCCTCTTGCTGCTCGAAGTCGGCATGGAGATGGACCTTCGGCAGATGGCCGCGGTCGGCCGGGCGTCGCTCGCGGTGGCGACCGTGGGCGTCGTCGTCCCCTTCACCGGCGGGTACGCGGTGGCCTCCGCGCTCGGGCTGCACGGCAACGAGGTGCTGTTCGTGTCCGCGGCGCTGACCGCCACGAGCGTCGGCATCACCGCACGGGTCTTCGGCGACCTCCGGGCCCTCGCCTCGGTCGAGGCCCGGACCGTCCTCGGCGCGGCGGTGGCCGACGACGTGATGGGCCTGGTGATCCTCACCGTCGTGGTCCGCATCGCCTCGGAGGGGAGCGTGTCGGCCCTGGCCGTGGCCGGGATCGTCCTCGTGGCGGTGGCCTTCCTGACCGTCACGGCGGCCTTGGGCGTGCGGGTCGCACCGCCGAGCTTCGCCTTCGTGGCCCGGGCCAGTCGCTCCAGCGGGACCCTCGTCGCCGTGGCGCTGGCCTTCACCCTGGCGGTCGCCGAACTGGCCAGCGCGGCGAAGCTGGCGCCGATCGTGGGCGCGTTCGTCGCCGGCATCGCGGTGGGCCGGAGTCCGGCCGCCGACCGCATCCGGCGCGAGCTCACGCCGGTCGGCCACCTGCTGATCCCGGTGTTCTTCCTCCAGATCGGCCTCGACGCGAACATTCGTGAGTTCGGCCACCCGAAGGTGCTCGGGATGGCCGCCGTCCTCCTGGCCGTGGGCATCGCGGGCAAGCTGGCCGCGGCGGCCGGCATGTGGGGGGCGCCGGGCGACAAGTTGCTCGTCGGCATCGGGATGATCCCGCGTGGTGAGGTGGGCCTCATCTTCGCCACGATCGGGCTCCGTGAGGGCGTCCTCGGCCCCGACATCTACGCCGCCCTGCTCCTCGTGGTGCTGGCCAGCACGCTGATGACCCCGCCGATCCTGAAGTGGCGCCTCATGAAGCTCCGGGCCGCGGTGCCGGCGCCAGGACCGGTCGTCCCCCGGCCCGAAGGCGGATGGCTGGTGAGAACGCCCGGCGCCGGCGGGGGGACGGTGGAGCTGGCCGCGGAGCCGCCGCCGGGACTGGCCCTGCCGGTGGCGTTCGAGGCCGCGCTCGCCTGCCGGCAGGACCAGCCCGGGCCGGCGCTTCTCGGCTGGCTCGGCCGGCTGCCCGAGGGCCCGCTGCGCTGGGACCGCACCGCCCGCGACCGCTTCTTCGAGCTGCTCTCCTCGGCCGGCCCGCGGTCCTGGCGCTTCCTGTCGGTCACCGGCGTGCTCGATCGGGCGTTCCCGGAGCTGGGCGAGGCGATCCACCGCCGCCAGACCGACCCCCATGAGCTCGACCCCGCGGGCGCGCTGCGCTGGCCCCGCCTCGACCGGGCCCAACACCTGCCCGGCGTCTCCAAGCTGAAGAACCCCGAGCGCCTCTTTCTCGCCGCGGTCATCCTGGACGCCAGTGACGGCGATCCTTCGGCTGTCGCCGTGGCCCGCCGGATCGTGCAGCGTCTGGATCTGGGCGCCGCCGCCGAGCAGGCGGTGGCCGGGCTCGTCGCCGACGCCGAGCTTCTGCCCGCAGCCGTGCGCCGGGCCGACAGCCTCACCGAGGAGGCCGTCCTCCAGCTGGCCGTCCACCTGCGCTCGGTCGAGCAGGCCGCCGCCCTGTTCCTGCTCGCGGCCACGGGCGACGAGCTGCGGCCGTGGGAACAGCAACGCCTGGCTGAGCTGGAGGCACGTGTCCGCGTCGTGCTGGCCCACCCCGAGCTGACGGGACGGACCGCGGCCAACGCAGTCGAGCAGCGTCGGAACGAGGCCGGTCGCCTGACCACCGACCCGGCGGTCCGGGACAGGATCGCCGCGGCGCCGCGGGCCTACGTGCTGGCGACCGTGCCGTCTGACCTCGCCCGCCAGGCCACCTTGTGCGAACCGGCCCCGCGTGGTGATCAGGTGCGGGTGGCCGTGAAACCCCTCGGCGACGGGCGCTGGCGGGTCGACGTCGTCGCCCGTGACCGGATCGGATTGCTGGCCGCCGACACCCACGCCCTGGGCGAGCGGGGACTCGACGTGCTGGAGGCCACCGTGGCGACGTGGGGGGACGGTTGCGCCCTGGCGTCGTTCGTGACGGCGGCGGACACAGTGCCGGATCCGGCAGGGATCGAGGAGGGGGTGCGGCGCAGCATCCAGGCACGGCCGCCCGGTGAACCGCTGCCCGACGCGGTGGTGTCCTTCGACGGCCAGGCCTCGCCCTGGCACACCGTCTGCCGGGTGGAGGCGCCCGACCGCCGAGGCCTCTTGCAGGCGGTGACCGCGGCCTTGGCCGCCGCCGGCGCGTCGGTCCACTCGGCTCGCGTCGCCACCGCCGGCGGGCGGGCCGCCGACGTGTTCGAGCTCACCGATCGCAACGGCGAGAAGGTCGGTCCGGATGTCGAGGAGGCCTTCCGGCGCATCCTGGACGCCGGCGCGCCGGCGCCGAAACGCCGGCGGATGGGGTGGCCGGGGACCCGTGGACAGTCGCGGAACGAGGCGATGTCAAGGGGGACGACGGAAGACATCAACACGCAACAATCCGGTGATCGTCCGGAAATGCCTGCCTCCTAGCTTCCTTCTCGAGACTGGACAACCTTTCGAGGAGGGACTTTGGTGCGTCAGAAACGACTAAGAGCCGCGGTCGCGCTTGCGTGCGTCGCCGGCACTCTCTGGCTCACCGCCGGGATGGCCTTGGCCAGTCCGACGGATGCCGGTGGGATCACAGGCGACGAGCTGACCCATGGCGAGATCAGCCTGAACCTGCTGTGGATTGTGATCGGCGCGGTGCTGGTGATCTTCATGCAGGCGGGCTTCGCGCTCGTCGAGACCGGCTTCTGCCGGGCCAAGCACGCGGCCCACGTCGTCTCCACGAACTTTGCCATCTTCGGCATCGGATTTGTCGCTTTCTTCGCCGTCGGCTTCGCCTTCATGTTCGGAGGCTTCAGCTTCCCGGGCGTGTTCGGCATGGACGAAGCCGTCGGCGGTGCGCTCGTCGGCTCCGGGAACGCCGTGTTCCTGTGGAAGGGCGGCTTCTTCCTCGGCGGGGGCGCCTACGACGTCAGTGTCCTCGCGTTCTTCCTCTACATGGTGGCCTTCATGGACACGACGGCCACGATCCCGACAGGCGCCATGGCCGAGCGGTGGAAGTGGAAGGCGTTCGTCCAGTGGGGCCTCTTCTGCGGCGCCATCTACTACCCGCTGTTCGGCGCCTGGACCTGGGGTGGCGGATGGCTCGCTCGCCTCGGCGCCAGCATGGACTGGGGTCACGGCTACGTCGACTTCGCCGGCTCCGGCGTCGTCCACATGATGGGTGGTGTGGCCGGCCTCGCCGGTGCACTGGTGCTGGGTCCCCGCATCGGCAAGTTCGGGCCGGACGGCAAGCCCCGTCCCATGCCGGGCCACCACATTCCGATGGCCATGCTCGGTACGTTCATCCTGCTGTTCGGCTGGTTCGGCTTCAACGCCGCATCGACGTTCGGCGCCACCGACAACCGGTTCGCGGTGGTGGCTGCCAATACCGCCATCGCCGGCGCCTTCGGGGCGGTGATCTCGATGGTGTGGGTGCAGTTCCGGTCGTCGGACAAGAAGCCCGACCCGGGCATGATGTGCAACGGCATGCTGTGCGGCCTGGTGGCCATCACCGCGCCGTGCGCCTTCGTGCAGCCCTGGGCCGCGGCGGTCATCGGCTGTCTCGCCGGCGTGCTGGTCGTCGAGGGAGTGTGGTTCATCGAGAAGCGCGGCATCGACGACCCGGTCGGGGCCATCTCGGTCCACGGTATGGGCGGGGCCTTCGGCGTGCTGTGCGTCGGCATCTTCTCCGACGGCAGCTACGGCGGCGACTGGAACCTCACCGGCTCGGACACCACCAACATCCACGGCATCCTCTACGGGGGTGACGGCGCCGGCCAGCTGATGTCCCAGATCGCCGGCGTCCTTACGATCGGCATCGTGATGTTCGGCATCGCGTACGCCTTCTTCAAGATCCAGGACAAGCTGATGAAGGGTGGCATCCGGCCCTCGGCCGAGATCGAGCTCGAAGGCATGGACCTGCCCGAGATGGGCGTCCTGGCCTACCCCTCCTTCTACGGCTCCAACCAGCACGTGGAGGTCGGTGGCAAGAACGGCTCCGACGTCCACACGCCGATGGGAGCGCCCATCGCCGTGGGCCAGGAGAAGTCACGCTGACGCCGGCGCACTGAGCGGCTCATCCAAACAGGACCGCCCGGTCCGGCACCTCTGCCGGGCCGGGCGGTTCTGCGTTCACCGGGCCCGTGACGTCCACCACAACGCCGTTCCGCCAACCGTGGCGGCGACGAGGGACGCGGCGAGCACGCCGAGCCGGGCCGAGTCCTGCAGCGGGCCGGCGTCGAAGGCCAGCTCGGCGACGAAGAGCGACACGGTGAAGCCGATGCCCGCCACCGCCGCGGTGGCCACCACCATCCCCCACGTGGAGTTCTCGGGGAGGCGGGCGACGCCGAGGCGGTGGCCCAGCCAGGCGGCGCCGGCGATGCCGGCGGTCTTGCCGAGCACCAGGCCCAGCATGACCCCGGCGGTGACGGCGACGGCGCCGGGCGCGTCGAAGGCGTCGCGCCTGAGCGTGACGCCGGCGTTGGCCAGCGCGAACACCGGCACGACGAGGAAGCTGGTCCAGGGGTGCAGGGCGTGGGCGATCCGCTCCGCCGGCGACACCGCGTGCTGTGCGAGGCGGGTCATCGTCACCAGCTCGGCCGCCGTCGGCTCGTCCGCCAGGTCGGCGGCCCAGCCTCGGGCCACCGTGGCCGGCACGAAGTTGACCGTCGGGGTGAGCAGCCCGAGCACCACGCCGGCGATGGTGGCGTGCACTCCGGAGACGAACGTCGCCAGCCACAGGGCGGCACCGAGCACGACGTAGGGGACCGTCCACACGACACCGGCGCGGTTCACGGCCAGGATGGCGAGGACGACAAGGGCGGCGAGGCCGAGGAACCCGGGGCGCAGGCCCGACGAATAGAACGCGCCGATGACGATGATCGCCCCGATGTCGTCGACGATCGCCAGCGTCAGCAGGAACAGCTTGAGCGCCGCCGGCACGCCACGCCCGAGCACGGCGACCACGCCGACGGCGAAGGCGATGTCCGTTGCCATGGGGATGCCCCAGCCCCTCGCGCCCTCGCCGCCGGCGGTGACGGCGAGGTAGACAGCCGCCGGGACGACCATCCCGCCGACGGCGGCGATGGCCGGCATGGCCGCCGCCCTGGGGTCCCGGAGGCTCCCGTGGACCAGCTCCTGCTTGATCTCGAGGCCGACGACGAAGAAGAAGACGGCCATGAGGGCGTCGTTGACCCAGTGCTGGAGGTCCTCACGCAGGACGTAGCGTCCGAAGCCCACGCTGACCTCTGTGTGCCAGAGGGCCTGGTAGCCGGCACTCCACGGCGAGTTGGCCCACACGAACGCGACGACCGCGGCGACGAGGAGGACGATCCCGCCGGCCGCCTCTGTGTCCAGGAACCGCTGGACGGACGTGGGCAGCCTGCGTCCGGGCAGGGCGGCTGCGGCCTGGTGGCGATCGGCGTGAGTGGGCACCGGGATGGACTCCTGGCGTTGGCGAACACGGTTCAGTTCGCCGACCAGGCTTCCCGGCACTCCACCACCCATGTGTGGCTTCCCCAGTCTGACAGCTACAGCAGGCGGAGGCGGCGAGCCGACAGCCCGACGGTGAGCCGCTGGCCCCAGGTCAGCGAGACGGCGTCACTCTCGATCCCGTCACCGAAGAGGACCAAGCGGTCCGACTCGGCGACGATGGCCAGCTGCATGTCGCCGGCAAGCACGCCCTCGGTGTGGTCGGTGCCCGTCGCCGGCGACGGCCACGCCTCGCGGACGAACCAGCACAGGGCTGCGTCGGTTGGGCGGGGGAGCGGCAATGCGCTGTGGCGCTCGAGCCAGGCCGAACGGCACCAGCCCGTGGCACCGGTGCCGGTCCCTACTAGGAGCCCGGACGACGACTGGCGCTCACGGATGCCCTCGCCGAGCTCGATGCGGTAGCGCGCCGACTGGTGGCCGGGGTCGCCGACGTAGACCTCGTTCAGAGCCAGGAGCTGCTGGCCGTCGTCGGTGCGGGCCTCGACCATGGACCGCAGCTCGGCGTGCCGGTCGACGTCCGCCGAGGCGGCGACGTGGAGCAGGTCGCCGGCGTCGGTCGCCCCGTGACGCACGAGCACGCCGGCGTTGCGACCCGGCTCCGGGTCGACCCCGATGACGGGCTGGCCGTCGAGGTACTTGGCCACGTTGGCCACCAGGCCGTCCTGGCCCACGACCACGACGATGTCCTCGGGGCCGAAGAGGAACCGGTCGAGGTCGCTCCGGCCGACCTGGCCCCGGCGCCAGTCGGCCGGGATGGCGGCTCCCACGGTGGCGACCGCGCCGTGCATCGCGTGGTGGCGGGCCTCGACCTCGTCGAGGCTGCGCTCGCGGGAGCGTAGGAAGAACGCGGCCTGCTGGCGGGTGCCGTGGCGGGCGACGAGCCCGTCGAGCTCAGTCGGCCGAGTCACGACCACGACCCGGGGGGCGACGGCCACCGTTCACCGTCCCAGCCCGAGCCGGGCCAGCACGGGAATCAGCAGGTCGGGGGTGATGCTCAGGTTGGCGATGGAGGGCAGGTTGGCGGCCAGGTCGCGGGCGGCCAGGGCCAGCAGGACAGCGGTGTCGACGTCGCGGTAGGCGGCCAACTTGGCGACCTCGATGGCGGCATCGGCATTCCCCACGAGCGTCGTGGTGTCGGCCTGGCCGGCGGCCACGATGCGCTGGTGGTCGGCCTGGGCCTCGGCCTGGATGCGGCCGGCGGCGGCCTGCTCCTCGGCCCGCCGCCGCTCGTTCTGGCCCCGCTGGGCGACCAGCTGCTCCTCCTGGCGGGCCAGCTCGATCTTCTGCAGCTCGTTCTCGGCGATGGCCCGCTCCCGGTGCACGGCGTCGGCCCGGCGCTCGTAGGTCGCCCGGTCGGCGTCCTGCTGCACGGCCTCGCGCGTCGGCGTCTGGAGGGCGCGCTCGACCTCCGGCTCGGCCCGCAGGGCGACGACACGAACGTCGAGGATGCCGATGCCGGTCTCCACCAGGCGAGCGTCGCCGGCGAGCCCCTCGTCGATCCGCTGGCGAACGGTGGTCAGGCCCTCGGCCAGGGCTTGGCGCAGCGGCATGTGGGCCAGCAGGTCGAGGGCGTGCTGCTGGGCCAGCTCGGTGAGGAGCCCGCCGAGCTGGTCGAGGGGGCTCGCCGTCCATCGGCCGGCCTCGGGGTCGATGCCGAAGTCGATGCGGGTCGCCGCCACCGCAGGGTTCACGACCCGGTAGGTGACCGTCGCCTGGACGGTGACGTCCTGGAAGTCGAGGGTCCGCCCGTGAAAGAGGAGCGGCTGCTCGCGGTCGTCGACCGGGACCTCGCTGAGGGCGGCGGTCAGCGGCCTGGACCAGAAGGAGACGCCGGTCCCTTCGCGTACGACCCTCCCCTTCCGCTGGTACCGGATGTACGCGGTGGGCTGGGACCGGAGGTGGCGGAGGAACACGGATCGGTGGATGTCTGCCATGGGTTTGGCTCCTCTGTCGTCAACTAGACGATAACTGGCCCTGGTGTAATCGTCAAGATGACGATTACACTGGCGACGTGCCGTCGTTCCCCACGTACGCGGTGACCGTCGACCTCGTCGTGCTGACCGTGCGCGACGGCGCGCTGGCCGCCCTGCTGGTCCGCCGGGCCGCCGCGCCCTATCGCGGCCGGTGGGCCCTACCCGGCGGGTTCGTCCTTCCCGATGAGGACCTGGCCGGCGCCGCCGCCCGCGAGCTGGCGGAGGAGACCGGGCTCGTCCCCGATGCCGTCCACCTGGAGCAGTTGCGGACCTACGGTGCTCCGAAGCGTGACCCCCGGGGCCGCGTGGTGACCGTCGCCTATCTCGCCCTTCTGCCGGACCTGCCGGCGCCGGTCGCCGGCACCGACGCGGCCGCCGCCCGCTGGTGGCCGGTGGAGGGCGTGCTGGGCGAGAGCGTACGGCTGGCCTTCGACCATGAGCGCATCGTGGGTGACGGCGTCGAGCGGGCCCGGGCCAAGCTGGAGTACACGCCGCTCGGCGCGGCGTTCTGCCCGGCCGAGTTCACGATCGCCGAGCTCCGGCAGATCTACGAAGCGGTCTGGGGGACGACGCTCGACCCTCGGAACTTCCACCGCAAGGTGACGGGAACACCGGGCTTCGTCGTGGAGACGGCCGGCTCGACGACGCGGAACGGGGGTCGCCCGGCGCGGCTCTACCGGCGGGGCGAGGCCACGCTCCTGCACCCGGCCATGCTGCGACCCTGATGAGAACTAGTCCTAAAACAAGCGCATACGGCCGGGCGACCACCGCCGGCGCCCTGCGGCCCGGTGTTGGACGGTCCGCCCGGCGGGATGGGCCGCTATTGCTTGGTCTGGCGGACGCGTTGAGGCCTCCG
>JAHFUP010000181.1 GCA_023265025.1 Acidimicrobiia bacterium
CGGCGAGGCCGAGGCGCTCGCCCAACTTCCCCGGTACGTCGCCGAACGAACGACCGCGACCCAGGTCAGCGAAGTGGAGATCCCATGATGACGTCTCAGACCCCCGTGCGTGCCGGCGACACCACGACGATCGCCGTCCTCTCGTGGGCCTTGGCGGCCGTCGCCGTCGAGCCCAGCTCGGCCCCGAACGCCCCGGCCTCCCGCTGGCTGGCCGTCCACCCGGCCGACGCCAGCCTGGCCGCCCGCCTCGTCAACCGCACGCCCGCGACATGCAGGTTCTGATCCTCGGGTCCCTCGAGGTGGTGGACGCCGCCGGCGCCGCCGTCACTCTCAATGGGCCGAAGATCCGTGCCCTCGCCTCAGCGTCTTCTCCGGCAGCGCCGGCCTCCGACCGCGGCACGGCCGACGTGTCATCCGGCGCCGGCACGCCGTCTGCCTCCTCGACCTCGTCCACCGGGCGGAACGGGGCGCCGGCTCCACCCCGTCGGTCTCTCTCGCCGAGCTGGACGCCGAGGTCGACGAGGTCGACGCCGCCGTCGCCTGGGCCATGGCCAGCGACCGGGAGCTGGCGTTCGAGCTGGCTGCCCGCCTCGGGTGGTTCTGGTTCTGGACCGGCCGGGTCGACTCCGGGTGGGCCACGCTGCGCAGCTGCCTCGCCGAGGCGACCGACGTCGGCGACCACCTCCGGGCCCGGGCGTCGGCGTGGGGCGGGATGCTCGGGACGATGATGCAGGCGGACAGCGCCGCGAGGCTCGTCGAGGCCGCGGTCGGGTACGCCCGCAGCTGCGGCCGCCCGGGCCCACAGGCCCAGGCGCTGACGCTGCGGGGCGCGTTGGCCGTCCTCCAGGGCCGGGGGGACGAGGCCGGCGCCGACCTGGCCGAGGCCGCCCAGTGCTACGCCGCCGCCGGCGACCGTCACGGAGAGGGCGTCGTCTGCCTGGTGCGGGGCATGGCCGCCACCGCCGGCGACGCCGAGGACTGGTACCGCCGCAGCGTCGGGCACTTCCGTGCCGCGGGTGACGACCGGGCCGCCGGCGCGGCGCTCCAGCGCCTGACCGAGCTGGCCGAGCACCAGCGCGAGGTCGTCGCACCGAGCCGGCGTTCTCGCAGGCCCTGGTGCGGGCCCAGCTGGCGTCCGCCCGGCTCGGCGCCTCGGCCTCGCGGCCGGCGGGCACCGCGGACGGGGACGGGACGCAGGACCTCGCCGGCGCCGTCGCCGACCACATCCGCGGCCGCGTGGCCCTCCGTGGCGACCACCCGGAACAGGCCGGCCCCGACCTGGAACTGGCCCTCAGCCGGTACGAGGCCCAGGGGAACACCACCGCGGTCTCGACCTGCCTCAGCGACCTCGGCCGGATGGCGCTGGCCATGGGCGACACCGGTGCGGCCGTGCGCTTCCACGCCCAGGCGACGGCGGCCGCGGCGACGACGACCGACGGCACCGCGGTCCTGGCCGCGCTCGAAGGCCTCTCCGCCGCGCTGTCGGCACGCGGCGACGGCACGCGAGCGGGGTACGTGCTCGGCGCGGCCGATGTCCTCCGTGACGCCGGCCTGCGGCCGTGGGACCCGGCCGTCGACGACCGGGCCGCCACTGAGGCCGCACTCGCCCTGCTGCTCGGCGAACAGCTGCTGGGTCAGGCCCGGTCGCAGGGACGGGACAAGGACATCGCGGACCTGCTCGACAGCCTGCCCGTCACGCTGTAGCGACGGGCCGACGTCCGCCGGCGGGCGCCACTACGATGCGACCAGTTCTGCTGGGCACACCGGCGGCGTGAAATCTTCCCCCAAGACTTGCGTTCGCCGGCCCGGCCCGCTACCCTACGAACATACGTTCGTGGGAGACGACACTCCCTCTCTGGTCCGGCCCTCCATTGTGATGGAGATGGCGCCGATGTGCGATCAGTTGGCGGAGATGCGGGATGCGATGGGTCGCTACGCGGCCGGGTTCGACGCGGCGTTGTTGAGTGCCGACGCGGCGGGTCTTGCTGTTGCCGAGGCGGCGGGGATCGAGCGCATGGCGGCGACGGTCAAGGGGCTGGCTGCGGCCCGGGCGGCCGACGGCGGTGCGTGGAAGCGGGCCGGCGAGCGGTCGCCGGCCCACCATCTGGCCCGCTCGACGGGGACGTCGGTGGGCCAGGCGTCGGAGAGCATCGCCACCGCCCGCCGGCTGGGGAAGTTGCCGGCGGTGGACGCTGCGGCTCGTGCTGGTTCCTTGTCGGCGCAGCAGGCGGCGGCGGTGGCCGATGC
>JAHFUP010000053.1 GCA_023265025.1 Acidimicrobiia bacterium
AACGCCCGCGGCTTTCACAACCCAGATGCGTTCATCACCATGATCATGCTGGACCGAGGTGGGCTCGGCCCCGAGCTTCCTTGGGCCGCCGCCTGACCCACGGAAGCGTCAGTTGTCCCGTGAAGGTTCCCGTCGCCCAGCTCGGGGCACGGGGCCCGAAGGTGGTCCAGGCCATCGAGCGCACCTTGGGCCGATCACGCTCGTCGGGTGCAACATTCTCGGTGGCCAACTGCGAGCCGGCGGCTGGCGCCATACGCAAGCAGGCCCTGCAGCAGGCCGAGACCCAGGCCAAGGCAATGGCCGAGGCGGCAAAGCTGACCCTCGGCAGCGTGGTATCGATGAGCCAGGACGGTCTGGCACGAGCCTCCGGCACGGGCGGCTGCCCGCTCGTCGCAACCGGTCAGCTGGAGGCCTTCGACGCCAAGCCTGAGGCCAGGCTGTCAGTGGGCGTGAGCGTCACCTACGCGGTTGGAGGGGCGCCGGCCGCGGGTTCGCCCGTTCGCCCGCTGCTCTGGGCCGGTGGCTCGGCGACCGCGAAGGCCAAGGCCGACGAGGCGTATGTGCTGGTCCTGTTCGAGTCCGAGGACGAGGAGCCGACCGGCGGGCCCACCGCCGACGACCGCACCCGGATCCTCGATGCCCTGAGCAATCTCAAGATCGACCGCAAGGCCGTCGAGATCACCAGTCGATCGGACTACGGCGTGACCACGATCGTCCAGGTGCAGACCAAGGCCGACGGGCTCGCCACCAGCGCCAAGGACATCGTCCGGGCCGTGGAGGACGTGCTGGGCCGGGCCGACTCCAGCGGCGTCCGCTTCGGCAGCTCCGGCTGCGCCGGCCTGCAGGCCAAGGCCCGCAAGGATGCATTCGGCGACGCCCGCCAGCGGGCGGGCAGTCTGGCCGAGGCGGCCGGCGTGAAGCTCGGCGAGCTTCAGTCGATCTCCGAGTTCACGCCGACCGGCACCGATCCGTGCGACGACAGCATCGACGCCGTCCTCGGTAGCGGGTACGACTCGTCCCCACTGCAGCCCTTCGACGCCGAACCCACGTTCACCCTGATCACCTCCGCCCAGCTGGGCTTCGCCATCTCCTAGCTCAGTTTCGGTGACACTGCGGCTCGGCGAGGTGCGGAGGTTGGTGTCGTCGAGTCGCGCCGGAAGACGAGGTCAGCGTCGCCCTCGGCCACGAGGAACACCGCCACGTTGATGGCGGCGATGACCAGGGCGAGGGAGAAGAGCGCGCCACGGTGCAACGGCCGGACTTGCGCCTCTCCGCTCGGGCGGCGGCGACGCACGCCGGGCAGTGGTGACCGACCGGAGCGGCGATCATGCACTCGGTGCAGATGGCGTTCCCGCACCGGGTGCAGCGGACCCGCGTCTCCCGAGCGGCGTGGCGGTAGCACTGCTGCACCTCCGCCATCCGCCGTCTGCTCCGGTCGGCTCAGTCGAGCAGGCCCGCCGGCGGGTCGATGACCACCCTGCCGGGCAACCGGGTCTTCACGAACACGAGCGGGACAAGCCGGTCGCCGGACAGCACGAGCAGGTCCGAGGCCGGGTTGGCCTCCACCGCCTCCACGGCTCCGTAGCTCCGCCCGTCGAGGTCGAACACCTCTGAGCCGATCAGCTCGTGCACCCACAGCGTGTCGTCGTCGCCCTCGATGGGCTCGGCTGAGAGGGCGGTGTTGCGGTACGTCTCCGCCGCGTTGCGGTCCTCGATGCCGCGAAACGCCACGATCCACCGATTCTGGTGGGGGGTGGACGTCAGCACTTCAAGGGGCCCCAGCGCGGAGGAGAGCACCGAACCAGGCGCCAGCCGAAGGTCCGGCCGGTTCGAGATGAGGTCGACGATCACCTCGCCGCGGATCCCGTGCGCCTTGACGATCCGCCCAACTTCGAGCAGCCCTTCCTGCGTCATTTCACATCGCCAGGACGGCGCGCAACGACGCCACGTGGTCCTGCCTAATCGACGATGTCGACGTGGACGTCCATGCCCTCGCGGGCGGCGGCGGCGCGGACGACGGTGCGGATGGCCTGGGCGGTGCGTCCCCGCCGGCCGATGACGCGACCCATGTCGTCGGGGGAGACGTTCAGGCGCAGGCTGACCGTGCTGCGGCTCTCGTCGACCTCGACCACGACGGAGTCGGGGTCGTCGACGATGGCCTTGGCCACGTACTCCAGGACGGTGCGGGGCACAGAGCCTTCGAGGCGGTTGCCGTCCTCGACCTCGTCGTCATCGTCCTCGTCGAGGTCGACGTCGACCTCCTCGATGCCGGCGTCACTCATGAAGTGGCCGCCGGCGCCGCGGGGGCGGGGGCGCCGCCGGCGCCGGGCTTGAACTGCTCCCAGGCGCCGGAGATCTTCAGCAGGGTCTGCACCCGCTCGGTCGGCTGGGCGCCCTTCTGGAGCCAGGCGACGGCCTTGTCGTTGTCGACCTTGATCACCGACGGTTCGGCCCGGGGGTCGTAGGTGCCGAAGATCTCGATGAAACGACCATCGCGCGGCGAACGCCCGTCGGCGGCGACGAGTCGGTAGGTCGGCTGCTTCTTCTTGCCCATCCGCATCAGGCGGAGCTTGACTGCCACTGGTCCTCTTTCCTGTTATCCGAAACTCGGCACGCGTGGTCGGCCTTTGCCGCCGCCGCCGCCCTTGCCGAACATACGCATCATCTTCTGCATGTCCTTGAACTGCTTGAGCAGCTGGTTGACCTCGTTGGTGGTGGTTCCGCTGCCCTGGGCCACCCGGAGGCGGCGTGAGCCGTTCATGATCTGGGGTTCCCGCCGCTCCTCGGGGGTCATGGAGCGGATGATCGCCTCGATCCGACCGATCTCCTTCTCGTCGATCTCGGCGTTCTTCAATTCCTTCGGGATTCCGGGCAGCATACCGACAAGGTTCTGGATCGGCCCCATCTTCTTCACCTGCTGCATCTGCTCGAGGAAGTCCTCGAGGGTGAAGCTGCCCTTCTGGAGCTTCTCGGCCGCCGCCGCCGCCTCGTCCTGGTCGTAGGCCTGCTCGGCCTTCTCGATCAGGGTGAGGACGTCGCCCATGCCGAGGATCCGGCCCGCCATGCGGTCGGGGTGGAAGGCCTCGAAGTCGCCCAGCTTCTCCCCCACCGAGGCGAAGGCGATGGGGCGGCCGATGACCTCCTTGACCGAAAGCGCGGCGCCACCTCGGGAGTCGCCGTCGAGCTTGGACAGGATCACCCCGTCGATGGCCAGCGTCGCATGGAACGACTCGGCCACGTTGACCGCGTCCTGGCCGGTCATGGCGTCGACGACCAGGAAGGTGTACTTCGGCGAGACGGCGGCGGAGATGCGACGGGCCTCGTCCATGAGCTCTTCGTCGACGTGGAGGCGGCCGGCGGTGTCGACGATCACCACGTCCTTGCCCAGCCGGCGGGCCTCCTCGAGGCCGGCGTGGGCCACAGATTCGGGATCGGTCGGTTCGGAAAAGACGGGGACGCCGGCCTGGCCGCCCAGAACCCGTAGCTGCTCGACGGCCGCCGGGCGCTGGAGGTCGCAGCCGATCAGGATCGGATTGCGGCCCTGGGAGCGGAACCACTTGGCCAGCTTCCCGCAGGCGGTGGTCTTGCCCGAGCCCTGGAGGCCGGCCAGCATGACGACCGTCGGCGGCTTCGACGCGTAGGTGATCTTGAGGTTCTCGCCGCCCAGGGCGTTGACCAGCTCCTGGTGGACGATCTTGATGACCTGCTGGGCCGGGCTGAGGCTGGCCGACAGCTGGGCCCCGACGCACTGCTCCTTGATGCGGGCGACGAGGTTCTTGACGACCTTGAAGTTGACGTCGGCCTCGAGCAGGGCGACGCGGATCTCACGGAGAACCTCGTCGACCTCGGCCTCGCCCATGCGGCCGCGGCCACGCATGCGCTTGAAGATCGTCTCGAAACGATCGGAAAGGTTGTCGAACATGGCTCAGCCCAGGGTACTGGAAGCCGACCTCCTGCCCGATTTGGCTGCAGTTGGCCGCGTAGGCGCGGCGAACTGCAGCCAGATCGGACTGGCGTCAGGCGAACAGGGCGTCGATGAACTCGTCGGGGTCGAAGGGGACGAGGTCGTCGGCGGTCTCGCCCAGGCCGACCAGCTTGATCGGGATGCCAAGGTCGTTCTGGATGGCCAGGACGATGCCGCCCTTGGCCGTGCCGTCGAGCTTGGTGAGGACCACGCCGGTGACCTCGACCGCCTCGGTGAACTGCTTGGCCTGGACCAGGCCGTTCTGGCCGGTGGTGGCGTCGATGACCAGGAGGACCTCGGTGACCTTGCCCGGGGGCTTGTCGGCCACCCGCCGGACCTTCTTCAACTCCTCCATCAGGTTGACCTTGGTGTGGAGGCGGCCGGCGGTGTCGGCGAGGACCAGGTCGGTCTGGCGGGCGGCGGCGCGTTCGACGGCGTCGAAGACCACGGCGCCGGGGTCACCGCCCTCGTTGCCCCGCACCAGCGTCGCCCCCACCCGCTTGGACCACAACTCCAGCTGCTCGGCGGCCGCGGCCCGGAAGGTGTCGCCGGCGGCCATGATCACCGTGCGGCCCTCGGCGATCTGCAGGTGGCCCACCTTGCCGATGGTGGTCGTCTTGCCCACCCCGTTGACGCCGACGAACAGCCACACGTTGGGCTGGCCGGGCTCGATGCGCAGGGTGCGGTCGGCGATGGACAGGCGCTTCTTGAGGTTGTCCTTGAGGGCGTCGACCAGGGCCTCGGAGGTCTGGATGCCCTCGGCCTTCACCTGAGCCCGGAGCTGGTCGAGGAGGGCGGTGGTGGCGGTGATGCCGACGTCGGCCCTGATCAGGGCCTCCTCCAGCTCCTCCCAGCTCTCGTCGTCGATCTTGGTGCGGGAGCGGACCGAGCCGAGGTAGCCCGCCAGCAGGCCGCGGGCCTTGCCGATGCGGTCACGGAAGCGGGGCTTGAGCGCGGCCGGCGCTTCGCCGGGCTCGGGCTCGATGACCGGCGCCTCGCGGGCGCCGGCGAGGACGGCCTCGGCCTCGGCCACCACCTCGGCGGCCTGGCGGGCCAGCTCCTCCTCGGACGGGATCTGCGGACGCCTGGCCTTCGCCGGCTTCGGCGCCGCGGGCGCGGAGCCGTTCTCCGCCTTGGGCGGCAACGGCGGGGCCGACGGCGGCTCCAGCTCGGCGTTGCGCCGGCGAGGGCGGGCGGCGATGAAGGCGGCCACCAGGCCGCTGACCACGAGGACGGCCAGCAGTCCGAGCACGATCTCCATGGGGCCAGGTTACCGGTACTGGCAAGTCCCCCGGAGGGCGGATTCCTGGGGTGCGGTCAGCCGCCGGCGTTCAGGAGCGCCGTCACGTCGATGGAGAGGCCGGGAAGGAGCACCGTCGTCAGCTCGGTGCCCGCTTCGAGCAGGGTGGGGGTCGGGTACTCCTGGCCGGCGAGCCGGTGAACCTCGACCCGCTCGCCGTCCGGATCGACGATCCAGTACTCGGCCACGCCGAACTGGGCGTAGAGCCGGCGCTTGCGCACCCGGTCGTGCCGGGCGTCGGACAGCACCTCGACGGCGAGGGTCGGAGGGCCCTGCAGGTTGGCCCGGGTGATTCTGTCTTTGTCGGCGTCGGCCACGAACAGGATGTCGGGCTCGACGACGTTGGTCGGCGACAGCACCACGTCGACGGGCGCGACGTACACCCGGCCGCCACCGTGGCGGTCGACGTGCTGGTACAGACGCACGAAGAGCCAGCCCACGATGTCCTGGTGACGCATGTTCGGCGCCGGCGTCACGAAAACCTCGCCCTCCACGATCTCGTAGCGCTTTCCGTCGTCGGGGAAATGGAGGTAGTCCTCGTAGGTCCATGGGGTGGCGGGACGTACCGACATCGCACCTCAGACTACCGGTTGGCCGCCACCCGCTCGCTGACGACACGTGACGACCCGCCCGGCTGCATGGTCACCCCGTACAGGCAGTCGGCCGCCTCCATCGTGCGCTTCTGGTGGGTCACCACCATGAGCTGCGCCTCCTGGCGGAACTCGCCGAGGAGGTCGAGGAACCGGCTCAGGTTGACGTCGTCCAGCGCGGCTTCGACCTCGTCCAGCAGGTAGAAGGGCGACGGGCGGCTGCGGAAGACGGCGAAGAGGAAGGCCAGGGCGACCAGGGACCGCTCGCCGCCGGAGAGCAGCGAAAGCTTGCGGACGTTCTTGCCCGCCGGCCGGGCCTCGACCTCGATGCCGGCCTCCAACAGGTTGTCGGGGTCCGTGAGCCGCAGCCGGCCCTGCCCGCCGGGGAACAGGGTCTCGAACAGGCGGACGAAGTGGTCGGCGACGTCGGCATAGGCGGCGGCCAGGAGCTGGGCCATCTCGACCTCGACGGCGCGGATGACCTTGGTCAGCTCCTTGCGGGTGCCCTTGACGTCGTCGAGCTGGGCGGCGAGGAAGGCGTGGCGCTCCTGGAGGGCGGCCAGCTCCTCCAGGGCGAGAGGGTTCACCGGACCCATGAGGCGCAGCTCGCGCTCCAGCTCCCGCACCCGGCTGGCCGGGCTGGTGCCGTCACGCAGCTCGGGGCACTCCGCAGCCAGCGCGGTGTCGGGCTCGCAGTCCAGCTCCCGGCGCAGCGTCTCGACTGCCGCCTCCTGGCGCATGCGGGCCTCGGCGTCGTCGAGCTCGGCCCGGCGGAAGCGCTCACGGACCTCCTCCAGGCGCCGGCCGGCGTCCTGCCGGCGCCGGCGAAGATCCTCGAGGCGGCCCGACGCGGTGGCCAGGGCCTGGGCCTGGCGGTCCCGGCGGGCGCGGACATCGGCCAGCTCAGTGTCGAGGACGGCGAGGCGGTCGTCGACGAAGGCGGCCAGGCGCCCGGTGTGCAGGCTGAGCAGCTCGATCTCCTGCCGGCGGGTGGCGGCCGCAGCCCGCTCGGCGCCGTGCCGTGTGAGCCGGGCTTCCACATCGGCCAGCCGGCGCTCCAGGTAGGCCCGGCGATCGCCGAGGGCGGTGGCCTGCACGTCGAGCTCGGTACGCCGGCTGCGGAGCGCCGACATGCGCTCCTGCACCTCCTGGCGGGCGGCGGCCAGTCGGGACGCCTCGGCTGCGCCGGCGACGTCTTCGGCCTCGAGGATCGGCAGGAGCTCCGCCAGCTCGTCGATCCGGGACTGCTCATGCGCCAGCCGGCGGGCCAGCTGGTCGAGGTGCGACCGGACGCCCTCGGCCTCGGCCAGGGCCTCCCGGCGGCGGGTCTCGGCCCGGTCGAGGTCGACCCGGGTCGCCCGGGCGTCACGCACGGCTGCGTCCCGGCGCTGGCCGGCGTCCTTGGCGGCGGCGACGGCCTGCTCGGCCTCGGCAGACGCCCGGACCAGCTCGCCGGCGGCGACGGCCGAGGCGGCGACCGCCTTCTGCGCCGCCGCCCGCGCCTCGTCGAGGGCGGCGCGGGTGGCGGCGGTGCCGGTGTTGCCCCGGCGCCAGGCGGTCACGCCGAAGCGGTCACCGGCGCGGGTCAGGGCGACGACACCCGGATGGGCCAGGCTGGCGTCGAGCGCCTCGGCCCAACCGCCGGCGACAACCACCACGCCGGCCAGCAGGACGTCGAGCGCCCGCTCGACCCCGGGGTGCGCGGACCGGACGTGGGCCCGCAGAGCCTCCCCGGGCAGGCCTTCGACGGTGACCGTCACGGCCGGCGCCGGGGCGCCGAGGGCCAGGACACCGGCGGCGGCGTCGTCGAGGCCGGCGAGCAGCGCCCGGGCGGAATCGACGCCGTCGACCACGACCGTGTGGGCCAGCTCGGCTGCCGCCGCGACCCAGGCGTCCTCCCAGCCCTTGTCGACCTCGACCAGCCCGGCCAGCGGGCCCAGCACGCCGGCGGTGCCGGCCAGCCGGTCGGCGACCGGGGATCCGAGGGCGTCGGCCAGGGCCAGCGCCAGCGCTTCGGCCCGTGCCACCCACACCCGCTCGGCGGCGGCCGTCTCGCGGGCGTCGGCCCGGGCGGTGTCCAGACGGGCGACCGCATCGACACGTCGCGAGTCCGCGGCCTCAGACTCGGCGACCGCGGTCCGCTCCACCACGGTCAGGCCGTCGACCTCGGCTCGCCGGCTGGTGACCTGGTCCTCGAACGCGGCCGCCTGGGCCTCCAGCGCAGTCAGTCGCTCCTGGAGACGCGCCATCTCGGCCCGGCCCCGGTCGGCACCGGTTCGGACGGCGGCCAGCTCACCCCTGGCCTCGGCCGCCTGGGCGGGACGGGGCTTGGGGATAGCCAGGGCCTGCAGCTCCCGGGCCACCCCGGCCTCGGCCTCGGCCACCTCGGCCCGCAGCGGCGCCAGGGCCCGGGTGTCCACGGTGACCTCGGCCAGCTCGGCGGCGAGCCGGGCGGCCTCGGACTCCAGGCCCGAGATCACGGTGGCGTCGACCGCCATGGCCCGGTCACGCCCCAGCGACCGCCGGCGCTCGGCCAGCACCGCGGCCAGGCCCCGGGCCCGCTCGCGCAGCGCCTCCAGCCGACCCAGGGCCTCGCCGAGGCCCGATCCGCCGGCGGACGCCACCCACGCCTCGGCGGCGGCGACGGAGGAGTCGAGGCCCCGAAGCTCGACCTTGATCGACGACTCGTCGGCCGCCAGTGAGGTGCGGGCTGCGGCGGCGGCATTGCGACGGGCGGTGAGGGCGGCCAGCTCCCGCCCGGCCAGGAACAACCGCAACGAGCGCAGCTCGGCGGCGAGGGTGTCGTGGCGGCGGGCGGCGTCGGCCTGGCGCTCCAGCGGCTTGAGCTGGCGCCCGACCTCCCGGTTCAGGTCGGCCAGGCGCACCAGGTTGGCCTCGGTCGCTTCGAGCCGGCGCTCGGCCTTCTCCTTGCGCCGGCGGAACTTCAGGATGCCGGCCGCCTCCTCGATGATGAGCCGGCGGTCCTCGGGCCGGGCGTCGAGGACCGCGTCGAGGTTGCCCTGCGACACGATGACGTGCTGCTGGCGGCCCACACCGGTGTCGGACAGGAGCTCCTGGACGTCGAGCAGGCGGCACTGCGCCCCGTTGATGGCGTATTCGCTCTCACCGGAGGTGCGGAAAAGGGTCCGGGTGATGGTGACCTCGCTCAACCCGATGGCCAGCAGGCCCGACGAGTTGTCGATGGTGAGGGTCACCTCCGCCCGTCCCAGCGCTGAGCGCCGGCCGGTGCCGGCGAAGATCACGTCGTCCATGCGCGTGGACCGCACCGAGCGGGGGCCCTGGGCGCCCAGCACCCACGCCACCGCGTCGACGATGTTGGACTTCCCGCTCCCGTTCGGCCCCACGACCGCGGTCAGGCCCGGCTCCAGCTCCAGCGTCGTGGGGTCGGCGAACGACTTGAACCCCTTCAGGGTCAGCGACCGGAGAAACATGTAATTACGAATCTATCGGGTGCCGGCGCCCCGCGGCGGATTTGGCTGCACCTACGTGCCTATTGGCACGTCAGTGCAGCCAGAACCGGTGGTAGGGCGAGCGCCGGCCCTCGCCCAGGTAGAAGGACACCTCCAGGCTGCGGTCGACGGCGTCGTACACCCCCTGCCAGAGGGTGCGGGTTGGCGACGCCGGATCCTCCCGGTGGACACACGCGTGGGCCGCCTTCACGCCGTCGACCGACAGCGGCCCGGAGGCTCCGTCGAACCCGGCGGTCAGGCGGCGGGCCCGCAGGTAGGTCGACGACGGGCCGTCCTCCGCCGGCAGGTCGTCGAGCGACCGCCGGCCGTTCAGGAGGTGGTTGGTCACGACCTGGACGCCGCCGGCGCCCTCCACGATGTGCTCGCGGTTGGCCGTGCGCTCCCATACGAAGGAGTCGCCGCCGGCGTCGCCGATCAGGAAGTGGCAGGGCAGGAACATCCAGTGCTGCTTGGCGGAGAGCAGCGCCTCCCGCGCCTCGGCCGTGCTGGCGCACGTCTCCAGCACGAAGCGGAGGAGCTGGATCTCGTTGAGGCCGACCGCCGGCGCCAGCGTGGGGTCCGTTCCGGACGACTCGTCGTCGGCCAGCAGCGCCACGACCAGGCCCTCGGAGTTCACCCCGTCGATACAGCCGCCGAGCAGCTCGTAGGCGCAGACGAAGAGGCAGGCCGGCCCGCCGTCGGTGGGACGGGTCTCCATCACGTAGGGGCGGCCGGTCATCGGCAGCTCGCCGGGCTGGGCCTCGCCGCCGAGGATCTCCGTCAGCGTCCCGGTCGGGAAGTCGAAGTTGCGGCTCAGGGTCGGGTGGCCGGAGGCGACCGCGGGCGCCGGCAGCCACGCCACCGAGCACGCCGGCGCCGCGCCCAGGTACGCCAGCAATCCCAGCTCGACGTCGTCGTCACCGACATCGCGCCCGTGGACGTCGGCGACGCCCCGCATCCGCTCGTAGTGGGCGGGCCATTCCGACTGGTACCAACGCCGGCGGGCCCGGGTGACCAGCGGGTCGCCACCCCGGGCCGGGACGACCCCGTGCCGTTCGAGGGCCAGCGCCGCCAGTGCGGCGCCGATCTCCCGGTTCGTCCCGTTCAGGACGAGGTGGCCGACCTCCATGTAGTCATCCGGCCCGCCGGCGACAATCTGCAGGGGCACGGGAGCTAGCGCCCTGACCACAGACGTTCGCCGCGTTCGTGGGGTTTCCCGTCCGTGGCCGCCGTCGCCGCCCAAGGCGGCCCCTCCGGCAGCGGGCACGAGCGAGGGACAGGCCGGAGGCGGCGCGAGCTCCGCTCGCCCGCCGGAGCACGATCACTTCGACCGAATGGAGTGAGCGAAGCGAACGAATGAGGTCGAGGCACTAGGAAGGGCCGGCGGCCGCTCCCGCCGACGTCAGGCGGCCCCCCTCGGCTGACGGCGAGGACGAAACGGCGGAGGGTGGCCGGCTCCGCCGGACGCCCGTAGCACGATCAACTCGCCCGAACGGAGCGAAGCGAGTGAGGGCGATACTCAGACCTGGCACTGGGGGCAGAGGAACGACGACCGACCGTTGAACTTGACCCGCGTGATCGTGCTGCGGCACCGCCGGCACGCCTGGCCCTCCCTGTCGTAGACCTTGTGCATGTTCTGGTACTCGCCCGGGTTCCCGAACAGGTCGCGATACTGCTCGTCGGACAGCGAGGAACCCCGGTGCTTGATGGCGTCCTGCAGCGTCTCGACCATGGCCCGGTAGAGCCGGCGGACCTCCTGGGACGACAGTGTCTCCGAGGAGCGGTCGTAGCGGAGGCCGGCGGCGAACAGGATCTCGTCGCTGTAGATGTTCCCGATGCCGGCGCAGAACTTCTGGTCCATGAGCAGGGACTTCAGCTTCGCCTTGCGGGCCACCAGCAGCTCGCCGAACTTCGTCCAGCTCATCATGAACTCGACCGGGTCGAACCCGAGGTGGGCCAGCTCGGGCACCACGTCGGGGAGCTCCTCGGGGGTGGTGACGAACATCTCCCCGAAGGTGCGGGGATCGACGAAACGGAGCTGGCCGCCCTGGGTGAAGGTGATCACCACGTGGGTGTGGGCGGTCAGCGGATCCTTGGTCTCGTTGCGGGCCCGGAGCAGCTGGCCGCTCATGCCCAGGTGGATGACGAGCACGTCGCCGCCCTCCAGGCGGATCAGCAGGTACTTTCCCCGCCGCTCGACCCCCGCGAGCTTGTGGCCCTCCAGCTTGGCGATGAAGTGCTTCTTGTTGGGATGGCGGCGGATCGACCGCATGCCGGTGACTTCGACCAGCTTGACCCGCTTGCCGACCACCTCCTTGTCGAGGTCACGGCGGATGGTTTCGACCTCGGGCAGCTCAGGCATCGTCCTCTTCGGCGGCAGTCATGGGTGGATCGGCCACGGGTGTTTCCGGGACCGAGTCGGGATCGGATGCGCCGAGCGTCGGTAGCTCGGCGCCGGACAGGCGCTCCCAGGCGACACGTGCCGCGGCTTGCTCGGCCTGCTTCTTGGAACGGCCCTCGCCTTGGCCCACGATCTCGCCCTTGACGGTGACCGTGGCCGAGAAGCGCTTGGCGTGGTCGGGGCCCTCGGAGGTGTGGTGGTAGCGGGGCAGCTCGTCGTAGACCCGGGCGCACAGCTCCTGGAGGCGGGTCTTGAAGTCGTGGCCGCCGGGGCCGGCGGCACCCTCGATGATCCGCTCGCCCAGCAGGCCCATGACCAGGTCGACCGCCGCGTCCCAGCCGCCGTCGAGGTAGACGGCACCGATGACCGCTTCCATGGCATCGGACAGGATCGACGGCTTCTCCCGCCCACCCGAGGCGTCCTCCCCCTTGCCGAGCAGCAGGCCGGCACCGAGCTCGATTTCCTCGGCCACCTCGGCCAGGGCTTCGGCGTTCACCACCGACGCCCGCACCTGGGCCAACTGGCCCTCTGGCAGGTCCGGGTAGGTGCGGTAGAGGTAGTCGGTCACCACGAGGCCGAGGACGGCGTCGCCGAGGAACTCGAGCCGCTCGTTGGACAGGTTGCCGGGTACCTCGGCGCACCAGGACCGGTGCGCCATGGCGCGGGCAAGGAGCTCGCGGTCGTCAAACGGCCGCCCCAACCGCTCCATCAGGCCCTCCGGTTCGGGCAGGCTGCTCAGCTGGACGACGCCCCGCCGACGCGCCCCAGCACGTAGTCGACGGCGTCGCGGACGGTCTTCAGATCCTCGAGGTCCTCGTCCTCGATCCGAAAGCCGCCGACACGCTCACCCAGCTCCTTCTCGAGGTCCTCGACCAGCTGGATCATGGCCAGAGAGTCGGCATCGAGGTCGTTGGTGAACGACGCCCCCTCGGCGATGCTCGACGGGTCGATCTCGAGGATGTCCGCCAAACGGTCACGGACCAGCTGCAGGACCTCCGGGCGGTCCAGCGGGCCCTGCTCGACGTCAGTTTCGGCAGGCACGACCGCAACTACTCCTCATTCTCAAGGAATCCGGGACAGGAAACCGTCATGAGTGTACCGGCGCCGGAGATTGTGCGCTTGTGAACGAACGGCCCTCAGCCCGGGGTGACGGCCCGGCGGATGCTCCCCACCAGGTCGCCGGCCACCATCTCGGCGGCCAGGCCTACCGCGTTCACGATGGCCCGAGCCGAGGACGACCCGTGGCTGATGATGCACACCCCGTCGACGCCCAGCAGGGCGGCGCCGCCGTAGGAGTCGGGGTCGAGCTCGGCTTGCAGCGGCAGCAGGGCCGGGAGCAGCACCTTGGCCGCCGCCCGGGCCTCCTCGGTGGAGGTCATGGCCAGCAGCAGGGCGTCGACGACGACCCGCACTGACCCCTCCAGCGTCTTGAGCACCACGTTGCCGGTGAAGCCGTCGGTGACGACGACGTCCGCCGCGTCCGTCAGCACGTCGCGACCCTCGACGTTGCCGACGAATCGGCCCGTCGACAGCGCGCCGGCCTCGGCGAGCAGGGCGTGGGCCCCCTTGACCAGCTCGTTCCCCTTGCTCTTCTCCTCGCCGATCGACAGCAGGCCGACGGTGGGCACGTCCTTGCCCAGTCGGAGCACGGCGTACGCCGCCCCCATCTGGGCGAACTGGAGCAGCCAGGGCGGCGTGCACTCGGCGTTCGCCCCGCTGTCGAGCAGGACGGTGGGCGTGGACCCGGGCACCGGCAGCATGGTGGCGATGGCCGGGCGGGCCACGCCGGAGATCCGGCCCATGCGCAGGAGGGCGCTGGCCATCGCCGCACCGGTGTTGCCGGCGCTGACCATGGCCGACGCCCGGCCGTCGCGCACGGCCTCGGCCGCCCGCACCATCGAGGCGTCCTTCTTGCGCCGGACGCCCTGCATAGCGTCATCGGCCATGTCGATGACCTCGGTGGCGGCCCAGACCTCCAGGTCGCCGGGGTCGTCGATGTCCTCCGGTCGCCCGACCAGCACCACCGGAACCCCGAACCGCGCCGCCGCCTCGCGGGCGCCGGCGACAATCTCCGAGGGCCCCTTGTCCCCGCCCATGACGTCAACCGCAATCGGGAGTATCACCGCGGAAGCAATGCCGGTGGCCGCTGCCGCCGCCAAAGGCGGCCCCTTCGGCTACCGGCCAAGAACGGACGGCGAAGGACGGCCGGCTCCGCCGGACGGCCGCAGCACGATTGCCTCGCCGAGCAAGCTCTGCTTGCGACGGCGACTAGTCAACCTCTATGGCTTGGCGGCCGCCGTACCATCCGCAGTTGGCGCAGACGACGTGGGGAGTCTTGGCCTGGCGGCACTGCGGGCACATGCTCCGGGGCGGGCTGCCCAGGCGCCACGCCGACGCCCGCCGGCTACGGCTCTTGGCCTTCGAGGTCTTTTTCTTCGGGACAGCCATAAGCCGACGATCTTACTCGTCGCCGGCGAGACGGAGCACATCGAGGGCCGCCCACCGCACGTCGGCAGCCGACGGCAGGCAGTCGCAGTCGCCCTCGTTGAGGTCCTTCCCGCATGTTGGGCAGAGCCCCCGGCAGTCATCGCGGCAGAGCGGGACGAGGGGAAGATCGAGGATCAGCGACTCCCGGGCCAGGGGCTCCAGGTCGACCCGGTCGTGGCCGAGGGGGTAGCTCTCGCCGTCGCGAGGGGTGGCCTCGAACAGCTCCTGCACGTCGACCTTGAGCATGCCGTCGACCGGGCGCAGGCAGCGCCGGCACGGCCCTTCCCAGGCACCTTCCACCGTCCCGGTCACCAGCAGCCCGTCGGACACCCATTCGAGCACGCCGTCCACGACGGCGGGGACCTCAGTGCGCAGCGACGAGTCGACGACCATGATCGGCCCGGGCAGGCGCCCCTCGACGTGCTCGTGGCGCCGGGCGCCCGGTTTGTTCACCAGATCGGCGACATTCACGATGAAGGGGTTCACGGCTCACCACTGGTCCTGGTCGAAGAAGACCTCCCCGGTGTCGGGGTCGGCGTCGGCGGACGTCTGGTCGGCCTCGGAGGTCTCGGGGATCGGCATCACCCGCAGCTTCTCCCGCCCGCCCACGACGGTCTTCATGATCCGCTCGAGTACGATCTCGAAGCTGGCCAGCTTCTGGTCGACGTAGTCCTCGGCCTCGTGCTTGAGCTTGCGGGCCTCGTCGTTGGCCTCTTCCATCGTCTTGTTGGCCACCCGCTGGGCCTCGCGGACCAGCTCGGTGCGCTGGACGATGCGCTCGGCCCGCTCCCGGGCCGCGCTGAGGATCTCGTCGCCCTCGCGCTGGACCTTGGCCAGGTACTCCTGGCGCTCCTTGAGCAGCCAGCGGGCCTGGCGCATCTCCTCCGGTAGGCGACTGATGGCCTCCTCCAGCATCTCCACGACCTCGTCCTTCTCCAGCCTCACGGTGGAGGAGAGGGGCATCTTGGGTGCGGAGTTCACGAGGTCAAGCACCCGCCGCAGCAGTACCTCGGTGTCCATGGCCTCGCTGTGGCGATCCGGGACGATCACGGTTTCACCGTAGCGGGCGCGGAGATGCGTAGTCACTACGCTTCACTCCGCCCAGGACCGCGTAGTCCACTGACGGTAACCACGACCAGCTACCTCGCCCGGGCGTTCTTCGCGAGCAGCGCCCGGAACAGCCGGGAGCTCCTGGTCAGCTCCTGCAACACCGGACGGTCGGTGCCAGTTCAGCACGGACCACCTCGGCAGAAGGGCGACCGCACCTCGTGCGAGGGGCCTCAGGGTGCGGGCTGATCCCGATCGACTCTCAACGATGGGAAGGATCGCGTCGCTGGGGGTCAGGAAATGGAGGACACCGGCGGCCTTCGCGACGACGGCCCTCACCGCCCCGCTTCACCGGACGAAGCGCTCTTTCAGCCGCTGGGCGATGTGCGCCGGCACCATCGCCGACACGTCGCCACCGAACTTGGCCACCTCCCGCACCAGGCTGGACGAGAGGAACGAGTGCTCCGGGGCGGTCGGGAAGAACAGGGTGGCGATGCCCGACATCCGCTCGTTGACCTGGGCCATCTGGAGCTCGAAGTCGAAGTCGGACACGGCCCGGAGCCCCTTGACGATGGCCTCGACGCCGTTGGCCAGGGCGAAGTCGACCAGGAGGCCCTCGAAGGCGCCGATCTCGACGTTGTCCAGGTGGGAGGTGACCTCGGCCAGCATGGCCTGGCGCTCGTCCACGCCGAACAGCGCCGGCGCCTTGCCGGGGTTGGCGACCACTACCACCAGGACGTGGTCGAACAGGCGGGCCGTGCGCTCGATGACGTCGAGGTGCCCAAAGGTCACGGGGTCGAACGAACCGGGTATGAGTGCCTTCGGCATTACCCCTCTTCCTCCGCCGGGGCCAGAGGGGCCTCCGGCTCGGCCCGGGCGAGCGTCACCACGGTATCGCCGTAGCGCTTGGACCTGAGGGCCCGCCACCCCGCCGGCATCTCGATGTGGGCCCGGGCCTCGATAGCGACCAGGCGGGCCGGGAGAGAGGCCAGCAGCCGGGGCCAGTCGGTGAAGGCGTAGGGCGGGTCGGCGAAGGCGACATCGACGGCCACCGGCGGCGAGTCGGCCAGGAACCGGAACACGTCGGCGTGCACGACCCGGGCCCGCTCCCCCAGCCCGGTCACGGCCAGGTTGTCCTTGATGGCCCGAACAGCCTCGATGTCGGCGTCGACGAACGTGGCCGCCGCCGCCCCGCGCGACAGGGCCTCGATGCCCAGGGCGCCCGTGCCGGCGAAGAGGTCGAGCACGGTGGCGCCGTCGACCGCGTCGAGGCTGCCGAGGGAGTTGAACAGGGCCTCGCGGACCCGCTCGCTGGTCGGGCGCACCTTCCGGCCGGCGGGCGCCCGCAGCCGCCGTCCGCCGGCGAGCCCGGCCACCACCCTCATGGCTGCACGGTAGCCCGGCATGCCTTTGGCGAAGGGCCTGTGTAGCGTCTCTGCCAGCCATGCGACGACTCCTCCCCCTACTCCTCGTGCTCGCCGCCGCGCTCGGCGGCACGTCGGCGGTCCTGTCGCCGGCCACGCCGGCCGCAGCCGACGCCCCGCGCCTGCCCGACAACCCCGGTCTCGGCCTGATCTACGACGGCCTGCGCGAATCCGCCCGGGACAGCATCTGCCGCGGGGCGTACGAGTCCCGGCTCTCGCCGTCGGCGGACGAGGCCCTGTGCACCCACGGCCCCGACCCGGCACCCGACGGCGTCGACGTCCGCCAGGACCGGCGGCCGGACCCGGCCGCCGAGTTGGCCCTCCCGCCCGCCGGCACCGCGGCCGAAGACGGGGCCGTCTCCTGCTACGGCAACGGCGCCGACGGCTTCCGGGTCCAGCTCATCTACGCCCGCCGCTCGACGAGCACCGACCGGTTCGACACCTACCTAAACTCGTTCCGCTCGTGGGCGGCCCGCCTCGACCAGGTGGTCAACGACAGCGCGGCGGAGACAGGAGGCACCAGGCACGTCCGGTTCGTCACCGACTCGGCCTGCGACCCGGTCATCGACCGCATCACTCTCACCAGTGGCGCCATCTCCACCTTCGGCACCATGCAGTCCGAGATGCGGTCCAAGGGCTACTCACGCCCGGACCGCAAGTACCTGGTGTGGGTCGACGCCAACGTCTACTGCGGCATCTCCGAGATCCAGTTCGACGACCGCCCCGACACCACGCCCGGGGTGAACCGCAACAACGGCAACGCCCAGGTCAGGGGCGGCGTCGGCCGCGTCGACAACGGCTGCTGGGGCCTGACCAACCTGGTCGAGGCCCACGAGCTGACCCACCTCCTCGGCGGCGTGCAGACCTCGGCGCCCAACGCCACGCCCGGCTACCACTGCAAGGACGAGTCCGACCGCCTCTGCTACGCCGACGGCTCGGCCGGCGCCACCATGCGCCAGGTGTGCCCATCGGCGCACGAGAAGCTCTACGACTGCAACCACGACGACTACTTCAGCACCGCGCCGACGCCGGGCAGCTACCTCGCCACTCACTGGAACACCGCCAACAGCGCCTTCCTCACCAGCCAGTCCGGCGTCGTCGTGACCACCACGACGCTGCCACCGACAACGACAACGCTGCCTCCGACCACCACGACGACGCTGCCTCCGACCACGACCACGACGTCGACCACGACGTCGACGACATCGACCACGTCCACCACCGTGACGTCCACCACGCTTCCGCCGGCCACGACCACCACCACGCCTCCGCCGGCGGGCAGCCCCCCGTCGGCGCCACAGTCGCTGACCGCCAGGCAGCCGGCCGTCGGCGCCGGCATCCAGCTGGCGTGGGTCGCGCCGGCCACCGGGCCGGTCACCGGGTATCGCGTGTACCGGGGCTCGTCGCCGTACACCCAGACGCTGCTGGCCACCATCGGCAACGTGCTCGGGTACGCCGACGCCTCGGCCCTCCCGACGCTCTACTACTACCGGGTCACGGCCTTCAACGACGCTGGGGAGGGCCCCAGCTCGCCGTTGGCGGGGATGATCGGCAAGGCGGCGACCGCGGCCGGCGTGGCCGGCCAGGGGGCCGACCCCCGCTTCGTCATGTCCGACCAGCGGATGGGCGTCCAGTGGATCCGCCGGTGGGCCTGACGAGCGGTTGAGCGTCCGCCAATGAGCCCCGGGCGGACCGCCCCCCGGCTCGCCAGCGACACCTGCGCCCGCCGCCTCGGGGCTGCCGGCGTGGATGCCGGCGCCCCGGAGATCACCTGGTACGGCCCCGCCGGCTTCCCCGCAGGACACCCCGCCAGCGAGGCGACCGAGCAGGCCCGCTGCGGCCTCATGGATGTGAACGGCCGCGACGCCGGCACGCCCCGGCGCCTCGGCCTGGAGGTGGCGTCGGTGGCCGCCGGCATCCTCGCCGCGCAGGGGGCGGTCGCCGCCGAACTCGCCGGCCTGGTCGGAGGCGGGCCGGCGCCGGCCGTCCACACATCTGTCCTGCAGGCCGGCCTGCTCCTCCTGTCGCACTACTTCGTGGTGGCGACGGGCCTGGGCGACGCCGTCCCGGGCCCGCCGCTGCCGGCGCCCGGCCCCCCGTTCCGCAGCGCGGACGGGCACTGGTTCGAGATCGAGACCCTCGACGCCGAGCCGTGGAAGGCGTTCTGGACCACCCTCGGCGTCACCGCCGACGCCGACCTCGGCCGGGCGTGGACGCTGTTCCGGTGGCGGTACGAGCGCGCCGCCTGCTCGCTGCCGGTGGGGTTGCACGAGGCGACGCAGCGCCGGCCGCTGGCCGAGCTCCGCCAGGTGGCGGCCGGGAGCGAGGTGAGCCTCACGCCGCTGCGGGCGTACGCCGACGTCCTCGCCGAGCCCGGCACCGGCGTCGCCCACCCCGTCCTACGGGCGGTCGACGGCCTGCCGCCGGCCCCATTCTCCGTGCGGCCCCCGGACGCCGCCCTGCCGCTGTCGGGCGTCCGGGTCGTCGAGGCGACCAGCCGCATCCAGGGCCCGTTCGCCGGGATGCTGCTGCGCATGTTGGGGGCCGACGTCACCCGCATCCAGCCGCCGGAGGGCGACTACGGCCGGGCGGCCCAGTGCCTGCACCGGGGAAAGCAGGCGGTCCGGCTGGACCTGAGCCGCCCGGCCGGCCGGGCCGAGCTGATCGACCTGGTCACCGGCGCCGAGGTCTTTCTGCACAACTGGCGGCCCGGCAAAGCGGCGGAGTGGGACCTCGAGTTCGACGACCTGGCAGCCCGCCGGCCCGGTCTCGTCTACGCCAACACGTCGGGTTGGGGTGACCGCCCGGAGGCCCGACGGCTGGTCGGCACCGACTTTCTCGTCCAGGCCTACGCCGGCATGGGCCACGGCCTGCACCCCGACGACGCGCCCGCGTTCCCGTCCCGCGTCATCCTGTGCGACCTGTTCGGCGGCCTGGTCGCCGCCGAAGGGGTGGTGACCGGCCTGCACCGACGGGCGCGCACCGGGCAGGGGTGGGAGGTGCGGTCGTCGCTGCTGGCCGGGGCGATGGCGGCCCAGGCCCATGTCCTCGATGACATGGCGCGGGGCAAGGAGGACGGCCGGCGCGACGGCCGTCCGGTGTGGGGCAGCCTCGACCACCCGATCCCCACCACCGACGGCGACCTCGTCGTCAGCGCCGAGGACGACGCCGACCACGCTCGCCTCGGCGAGCTGTTCCGGGTGCGCCCCGGGCCACGTGAGGTCATGGACCGGCAGATCTGCGACAGGCTCCGCGACGGCACCGCCGCCGACTCGGAGGCGATGCTCACCGACGCCGGCATCCCGGCGGCCGTCGTCTGCAACGACCTCGCCGGTGTCCCGGCCGACCCCCGCCTCGCCGGCCTGTTCGAGCCGGCGGGCGGGACGTGCGTGGCGCCCCGGAGTCCGTGGACGTTCGAGTGAGCCGGCTCGAGCCGAGCCTCTATGCCGCCTGCCGGCGCTGGCCGAACCGCCCGGCGGTCACCTTCGACGGCACGACGATCACCTACGCGGAGCTGGGCCGGGGCGTCGCCCGCCTGGCCGCGTCGTACCGCCGGCTCGGCATCGGCGCCGGCGACCGCATCGTCTGCCAGCTGCCCAACTCCCCCGAGCACGTCATGGCCGTCAACGCGGCGTGGGCCGTCGGCGCCATCCACGTCGGCACGGACGACGACCTCACCGCACCCGAGCTGGCGTGGCTGGCCGAGCGGACCGAGGCCGCGGCGCTGCTGTTCCGATCCCACGCCGGCGCGCCCGACCCGGCCGCCACGGAGGACGCGGTGCGGGCCGCCTCCCCCGGCACCCGGCTGATCGTCTCAGGGGCTGCAGGTGCCGACCACCGGCTCGACGACCTGCTCGCCGGCCCCGACGAGATCGAGGACTGGGCCCCGCCCCATGGCCCCGACGACACCGGCCACCTGCTGCTCACGTCCGGCACGACGGGACGCCCCAAGGCGGTCATGGAGACGCTGCCGGGGTGCTGGGCCAAGATGCAGTTCTTCGTCGACGCCTTCCGCCCGGGGCCCGACGACGTCCACCTCCTCTACCTCCCGATGTCCCACGTCTTCGGCCTGCGGCTGGCCATGCTGGCCCTGCTCAGCGGCGGCCGGCTCATCCTCATGGACCGGTTCTCCCCCCGGCGTGCGCTCCACCTGATCGCCGACGAGCGCGTGACCGTCCTCCCCGGCATGCCGGCCCACTTCACCCTGCTGTTCGACGCCCTCGACCCCGTGCAGCACCACGTCAGCACCCTGCGCTGGGCCATCTCCGCGGCGTCGACCCTGCCCCGGCCCCTCGTCGACCGCATCTACGACGAGCTGGGCGTGGAGCTCCTGTACGTCTACGGCTGCAGCGAGAACTTCACCGTGCTGACGACCGACCGGGACGAGATCCGCCGGGGCTCCGTCGGGCACGTCGTGTTCAAGGGGCCGGTGGGCACGCCGCCGGACGGCACCATCGCTGTCCTCGACCCCGGCGGAACGGACGTGCTGACCTCTGGCACGGTGGGCGAGATCGCCTTCGGCGCCGCCCACCCGGTGCGGTACTGGAAGGATCCCGACGCCGCCGGCGACGGCTGGTACCGCACCGGCGACCTCGGCCGGGTCGACCCCGACGGCACCGTCTACATCCTCGGCCGCATCAAGGAGCTGGTGAACCGCGGTGGCTTGCACGTGTCGCCCACCGAGGTGGAGACGGCGGTGCGCCTGCACCCGGGCGTGGCCGACGCGGCCGTGGTGGCCACGCCGGACGCCGTGCTGGGAGAGGCGGTCTGCGCCTGCGTGGTGGCCGGGCCGGCGGGGCCGCCCGACCTGGCCGGCCTGCGTGAGTTCCTGGCGCCGACCCTCGCCCGGCACAAACTCCCCGACGAGCTGTGCCTGGTCGATACCATCCCCCGTACCAAGATCGGCAAGGTCGACCGGTCGGCGCTCCAGGCCATGGTGCGCGACGGCGGCCGAACCAGGGAGCGGTGGAGGGCGGGGTAAGCGTGCCGGGATTCGTCACGACCGACGACGGGCTCGATGTGGCGACCCACGACCTGGGCGGCGCCGGCCCGCCGCTCGTGATGGTCCACGCCGCCGGCCTCCACGGCCTGGTGCTGGCGCCGCTCGCCCGCCGGCTGGCCGGCGCGTTCCGGTGCCTCTCCCTCGACGGGCGGGGCCACGGCGACTCTCGCCTGCCGGCGGGGGGCGAACTCGACTGGTACGGGCTGGCGACCGACGTCCTCGCCGTGGTCGACGGGCTCGACCTCGACCGCCCGTACGGCTTCGGTCACTCCAGCGGCGGCACGGCGGCGCTCATGGCCGAGCAGGCCCGCCCCGGCACGTTCGCCGCCATCTACTGCTTCGAGCCGGTGATCGTCGCCGCCGACCCGCCCCTCGGGCGCGACGACGACAGCGTGCTGGGCGCCCGCGCCCGCCGCCGGCGCACGTCGTTCGCCTCGCGCCAGGAGGCGTTGGCGCACTATGCGTCCAAGCCGCCGCTCGACAGTGTGGACCCCGAGGCGCTCCAGGCCTACGTCGACCACGGGTTCGACGATGACGGCGGCGGCGGCGTGCGGCTCAAGTGCCGGCCCGAGGACGAGGCCACCGTCTACGAGACGGCCACCGCCCACGACGCCTACGGCCGTCTGCCGGAGGTCGCCTGCCCGGTGGCGGTCGCGTGCGGCTCGGTGAGCGAGGGGTGCACGCCCGAGCGGGCACGGTCCCACGTCGAGCGGCTCGCCCGGGGCCGCAGCCTGATACTGGCCGGCCTGGGCCATCTCGGGCCTCTGGAGCGGCCCGACCTGGTGGCCGCGTCGATCGCCGCCTACTTCGCCGGCATCGAGGGATGAGTGGCGTCGGGGCGCTGGTCGCAGAGGCGGCGGCGCGTGCCGGTCCCTGGCCCGGCGACGTCCCGTTCCTTGACAACCTGGAGCTACTCGTCGGCTCGTGCCGGGGGCTGAACACCGTCGGGGCGGAGGTGCTTCACAAGGCCGCCGTCCGCCACCTGCGGAACCTGCGCTACCTCCGGGCCTACGTCGACGAGCACCCCGACGCCGCCCGCCGGCCCCTTGACGGTGCGGTCGTGATCTCCGGGCTGCCGCGGACCGGTACGACGCTCCTGCACAACCTGCTGGCCCTCGACCCCGACCACCGGGTGCTGCGGTTCTGGGAGGCGTTGCACCCGGTCCCGCCCGACGCCGGGGGGCCGCCGGCGGAGGCGTTGCAGGCCCAGGCCGAGCGCTGGCTGGACGGCTTCCGCCGGCTGGTGCCGGCGTTCGGTGCCATCCACCGGGCGACGGCCACCGGGCCGGAAGAGTGCGACGCCCTCCTGCAGAACACCTTCGCCAGCCAGCACTTCGACGACATGTTCGACGCGCCGGCGTACTCGTCGTGGATGGCCGGCGCGCCGCTCACCGATGAGTACGCGCACTACGCCCTGCAGCTGCGAGTGCTGTCGGGCCCGGGCACGCGCTGGGCGCTCAAGTCGCCCAGCCACCTCGGCCACCTCGACGCCCTGCTGGCCGCCCTGCCGGGCGCGTCGGTCGTCCTCCTTCACCGCCACCCGCACGAGGCGGTGGCCTCCTACGCCAGCCTGATCCGCACCCTGCGGCGGGCCTACAGCGACGAGGTGTCGTCTGACGATGTGGGGCGCCAGGCCCTGGCGCGGACGTCGACGGCGATGCGGCGGGCACTCGGGGTGCCCGTGATCGACGTGTCGTACGCCGAGCTCGTGCGCGATCCGGTGGCGGTCGTGCGGTCCGTCTACGCCGGCGTCGGGCGACCGCTGGACGCCGGCGTGGAGGCCGCGGTGCGGGCCTGGACGGTCGCCCACCCCCAGCACGAGCACGGTCCGCACCGCTACGACCTGGCCGAGTTCGGACTCACCGGCGACCAGGTCGACGCCGCGTTCGGCGACTACATGGAGCGCTTCCGGTCCTGATCGCCGGCGCCCCATCCCCCGGCCCGCAACACGAAGCGGCGGAGCTTGCCGGTCGGGGTGCGGGGCAGGGCGTCGACCAGCACCACGGCGCGGGGCACCTTGAACGGCGCCAGCTCGGCCCGGGCCAGGGCGACCAGCTCGTCCTGCACCACGTTCGCCGGCGGCGCGCCGAGGCCGGTGACGACGAACGCCTCCAGGCGCGACGCCCCGTCGACGCCGATCACGCCGGCCACCGCCACCTCGGTGACCGCCGGGTGGCGGCACAGCACCTCCTCGATCTCCTGGGGCGACACGGAGATGCCGCCGACCTGCTCGACGTCGTCGGTGCGGCCCCGCAGGTGCAGGAAGCCGTCGTCGTCCAGGAACGCCCGGTCGCCCGTGCACAGCCACTCGCCGGCGTGGCCGACCGGCAGCGTGGGGCCGGCGACCCACAGCACGCCATCCCGCACGTCGACCCGGTAGGGCGGCAGGGCCCGGCCGACCGTGCCGTCCCGGCACGCGTCGAGGGTGTTGCTGGCGAACGTCTGGCCCACCTCGGTGGAGCCAAGGCCGTCGAGGATCGGGCCGTCGAGGAAGGCCCGGGCGCGCGCCGCCAGCTCGACGCCGAGGGCCTCGCCGGCGGACACCGCCACCCGCACCGACCGGAGCGCCTCGGCCCGCCCGGCGGCGACAAGGTGGGCGTAGGACGTCGGGACGCTGAACAGCACCGTCACGCTGTGCCGCTCGACGAGGGCGGTGACGTCGGCCGGGCGGGGGTGGCCGGCGTGGAGGACGGCGCGGCACCCGGTCAGGAGTGGGAAGAACAGCGAGTTGCCGAGCCCGTAGGCGAAGTACAGCTTGGAGACCGACAGGACGACGTCGGAGCGGGCGAGCCCGATGGCCGGGCCGGCGAAGGCGGCGGCGTAGACGAGCGGGTGGCCGTGGGCGTGCACCACGACCTTGGGCGACCCCGTCGTGCCCGAGGTGAACTGGGCGTAGGCCGGTTCGCCGGCGCCGACGGCGGCGGGCTCGGCCGCCGGGCGGCCCGCGATCTGTGCCGCCAGACCCTCTCCCGGTACGACGGGCCCGGCGAACCGGCGGGCGAGGCCGGCGCTGCACACCACGACCGCCGGCTCGACCTCCGCCGCCGCGGCGCGGTGGTCGCCGGCGGTCAGCCGGGGGTTGACCGGCACGGCGACGGCGCCGATGCGGACCGCGCCGAGGAACGCCCAAACGAACTCGATGCCGTCGGGGAGGGCGATGAGCACCCGGTCGCCGGGGCCGGCGCCTTGCGCGGACAGGAGTGAGCCGGTCCGGGCCGCGCCGTCGTGGACCTCGGCGTGGGTGGCGACACGGTCGCCGGCGAGGAAGGCCACGTCGCCGGCCCAGCCGCCCTTGTCGGCTCGCACCGCCATGACGGCAGCGAGGTTCACGCCGCGCTGACCACAAGCCGGCCGCGGCACGGTCCGATGGGCCACCAGCCGGCGACCACCAGCCAGGCCCAGGCCGCGAACGGATCCGAGTCCGCCCCGCCGAGAGCCGACACCACTGCGCCCGCCAGCAGCCACAGCCGTGCGCCCGAGGCGACGTGGGCGTCGACGTCGGCGTCGTCGGTGGGGTCGAGCCGCTCGGTGGCGACCAGCATGGCGACATGGAGGGCAGCCTCCAGCTCTTCCGTCCGTCCCGCGGCGAGCACCGAGTCCCGCAGTGTCGCCCGCCGGCGCTCCACCTCGGCCAACCACACCGGGTCGACGTCGGCCGTCGCCGCCACACCGCCGGGAAGCGCCACGACGTCGACCGGGAGGTCGACCGGGCCGGCCGGCGTCAGCCGGGCCAGGGATTCCACGTCGACCTCGGTGTCGCCGTCGCTCAGCGCGTCCAGCAGGTCCTGCACCCGCCGGCCGCCGGCGCCGAGCACGGCGGCCAGATCGAGACGCCGGCCGTCGTCGGCCGCCACGCCCACCGGCCACGCCACGACCGCGGCCGCGCATAGCGCAGCCGCCGCCGTGGGCCGCGCCGGACCGAGGTCACCGCCGCCGGCGTCGACCGCCTTCCAGCTCACCCGTTCCAATGGGGATCGACGTCGGGGAACGACAGGCCCAGGTCGCCCTCGACGAACGCCCGACCCCGACGGGCCCACTCAGCCCGCGCCTCGTCGTTGGTCCGATGCTTCACGCCCCAGTGCCGGAAGGCGTCGTTGTTGGCCGACGCGCTGCGACCGAAGAACGGCACGGTGAGGCGCACGAGATCGTCGACCGCCTGCTGTACCTGCGGGCGCTGCGCCGGACGATCGAGGAGGTCGCGAGTGTGGGCGATGCCGAAGGCAACGTGGAAGTGCTCCTCGGGCAGGAGCTTGACGACGAGGTCGCGCAGCGGCACGTACGAGGTGGCCAGCAGCTCCTCCATCAGCACCACCTCGGCCAGGTCGACCAGCGCCTTCAGCACCACGAACTCGACCCACGAGGTCAGCCGGTAGTCGAACACCGTCATCGGGCGGCCGGCCGTGGCGTCCTCCAGGCCGAGGTCCGTCGCCAGCCGCTGGAACTTCAGGTGGTGGCCGTACTCCTCCATGGCGATCCGGCACGCCAGCCACTTCTCCTTCGGCGCGGGCGCCAGGGCGATGGCCGGCTCGTCGAAGGCGGCGGCGCCGGCCAGCTCGTTGCGCACGTGGCTGGCCACCACCTTGCCCACGGCGGCGACGTACTCGGGGCCGACGGCGTGGGCCGCGGCGGCGTCGGCCACCTCGCCGGCGAACGGGGCCGCCGTCATCCGCCGACTGCGACGGGTGGGCCGCCGAACAGGTCCCACTCCGACTCCAGCGGAACGAGGTTGGGCTCCAACGTGGCCCGCGCCGCGTCGAGCGACTCGGCGGTCCAGCCGGCGGGGTCGACCAGGCGCACTGCGGGCCGGGGCTGCGACCACAGGGCGATCTCCGCGGCCCGCGCCCCGAACACCTGGCCCGACACGCCGGCCGCCGCCGGCGAGCACAGCCACGCGATCAACGGTGCGATGTCGGCCGGGCGGGCGGCCGGCGCCGTGTCGAGGTAGCGCCGCAGCTGCTCGGTCGCCGGCGGGATCGACTCGGTCATGCGGGTGAAGGCGGACGGGGCGACGTAGTTGACACACACGTCCCTCGTCGCCAGCTCCAGGGCGACGGCGCGGGTCAGCCCGAACAGACCCGCTTTGGCCACGGCGTACGCGGCCTGGCCGACGCTGCCCACCAGGCCGGCGGTGCCACCGAGGTAGACGATGCGGCCGTACCCGTCGCGCCGCATCGTCGGGGCCAGCGCCCGAGTCAGCTCGATGGCGACGCTCAGGTGCGATCCGAGCACCTCCGCCCAGTCGTCGTCGGTCGCCTTGTGCACCATGCGGTCGCGCAGCGTGCCGGCGGCGTGGACCAGCACCGAGGGCGGCTCGCCGGCCCACGCCTCGACGGCGTCCCGCACCGCCTCGGCGCCGGCCCGGGTGCGGGCGTCGACGTCCACCGCGAGGGCCCGGCCGCCGGCGGCGCGTACCTCCTCGGCCACCGCCTCGGCCGGCCCGGCGCCGGCCGCCGAGCCGTCGAGGGCGACGCCGGTGTCGTTGACGCCCACCGGGTGGCCGTCAGCCGCGAGCGCCAAGGCGACGGCTCGACCGATGCCCCCGGCCCCTCCCGTGACGATCGCTGCCATCCGCGACCCACCGTAGATCGGTACCATCCGCCGGCGTGCAACGGGTCGAGGTGTGGGTCGCCCCTCTCGACGGCCCGCCTGCCGCGAACGCCGGCCTCTCCCCCGCCGAGTGGGCCCGCGCCAAGCGCTACCGGTTCCCGGACGACGCACGCCGCTTCACCGCCGCCCGAAGCTGGCTGCGCCGGGTCCTCGGCGCCGAGCTCGGCGTGGCGCCGGCCGACGTCGCCTTCGCCGATGGTCCGGGCAAGCCCCGCTTGCGCGACGAGGCCGGCGTGCGGTTCAACCTCTCCTACACCGAGGACGTGGCGTTGATCGCGGTCGCGGATCGCGAGGTCGGTGTCGACGTGGAGCACCTCGGCCGGGGGCTGCGGATCCTCGACGCCGCCAGCGTGGCCTGCACACCCGAGGAGATCGCCACCCTGCACCAACTGCCGCCGGACCCCCGGGCCGAGGAGTTCCTCCGTCTGTGGACAGCCAAGGAGGCGGTCCTCAAGGCCACAGGCCAGGGCTTGACCGTGCCACCCGACCGGGTGCGCGTGGGTGCGCGCCGAGCCGGCGCCGCCACACCGGTCGTGATCCTCGGCGATGCCAGCCCGCCCCGGTGGTGGGTGCGAGAACTTCGGCCGGCGCCGGGCTACGTCGGTGCGGTGGCCGCCGAAGGGGGGGACTGGGACATCCACCTTCGGATCGTCACGGCCGCGGACCTGTGACCACGAGGGACCGATCGGCTGCGTCGGATAGCGAGCCGTCACCGAGACGTTTCTCCGAACCAGTCTTACGGGACAAGGGCCGCTCCCGCTCTCGCGCTGACCAGCACTGTCTAGTTGCGGTCCTCCTGCGGGCCCCCCCGGTCGTCGTTCCACTGGCCGGACGGCCGGTCGACCTGCCGAGAGGGCGTGGTGGCAGGGCGGCGATGGTCGCCTACTCCGCCGAATCGGCCGCCCGGATCTGGAGGTGGCGGTAGCGGGTCCGGCGGTCACGCCGAACTGGGCCGCCTTCGCACCTCTCGTCGTACGGTCGCTGGGCGATCCTGTCGATCGGCAACACCGCGTCAGCTGGTCGTCACGGGCCGGCACCCGACTGGCGTGCTGGGGGTGCGCGAGTTGACGCTCACGGCGAAGCCGTGGGCGAGCGTGAAGTGGGTCGTGGGCTGGGCCAGGCTGGTGGCGTAGAGGACGAGCGTCCGGGTGCCCAACCCGCTGACCACCTCTTGCCCGTTCCCGGCTGGCCGGCTGCAGGCCGAGTCGGCGCCGTAGATGACGAGTTGGAGGGGAGCGAGCGGTCCCGGACCGAGGTTCACCGGCTGATCGAACGTCAGGGTCACCGTGCCCGCGGACCGGTCAGCGGCGGCCGACCGCAGAACCGGAGGCTTGTCGTAAATCGTCGTCGTGCTCGTCGGCGCACCGGTGGTCGTCGGGTGTGCCGTGGTCGTCGGCGCAGGGGTGGTCGTCGGGGTCGGCGGGACCGTGGTGGCGCTGGCGTCGCTGGAGATCTGCCTTGGGCCCGATCCGCCGCCGATGAGCAGGGCCAGGACCGCCACGACCGCGACGGCGGCGACCGCCGCCACGGGAACGATTGCCCGCTTCGGCCGCCAGCCCGGGGTCGGGCGGTCCGGCACCGGCCCCGGCGGCGGTGCAGGCACGGGCCTCTTGCCGATCGGTTCCTCAACAACGCTCTTCAGGGTGGCGATGAGCCGCCCGATGTCGTAGTCCCACCGCAGGTCACTGACCTCGAGGGCGTTGATGCGGGTGAGTGGGGTCAAGTCGACCGGCAGTTGGGCGGCTGTCGGCATGGAGGCCTGCTGGACCAGCACGGGGATCAACGGCACCTTTCGGCGCAGCGCCGCCGCCAGCTCAAGCCGGACGAAGTCGTTGGGATCGTCGAGTCGACGGTGGCCGTGGCGGTCAGTGATGGCGAGCCAGTCCTCGCCGATGAGGAAGACGACCACGTCGCAGGACGCTATGGCCTCCTCGATGATGCTGGGGACGTCAACGCCCGGCTGGATGGTGTCGACGTCCATGAAGACCCGTGACTGCGGGAATGCGGTCCGGAGACGGTCGACCAGCCGGCCGGCGTGACCGGCCGAGTCTCCCCTCCGGTAGCTCACGAAGATCGTACTCACGCGTTCGCCCTCCGCCGTGACCCCACCGCGGAGAATGATACGACTATCCATTGCCAATGGGAGCGGTCGAGAGGCGCCAGAGATACACGGACTACGGCGGAGCGTGGCGCAGCTCGAGATCGACAACCGTCCTTAAGCCTGGATCTGTGCGCGTGCGCTGGTCAGGCCAGCACGCAGTCGGAGAACACCCCCTGCGGGCCCCGATCGTCGTTCCTCCTGCGGGACCCCGGTCGTCGTTCCTCCTGCGGGACCCGGTCGTCGTTCCTCCTCCGCCACACCGGTCGGGCTCCCCCTCCGGGACCGAGACCCCGGCTCGCCAGCTCGGCGCCCGGCGGGCGTTCTGTGACACCGGCGCGTCTGACTAGCGATTCCCGAGCCGTCGAATCGGTTGGAGGCGGATAGTCACGTCCATCGCCATGATGATGTTCCGTCGGCTTGGTCCTCGAGGTTACGCCGAGGCTGACGAGTTGACCTCGGAGGTCATCCGATTTAGCGAAGTCCTTGGCGAGCCGTGCGGTCATCCGCTCGGCCATGAGTGCCTCGACGCGCTCCTCCGTGACGTCGACGCCAGCGCGCTTGAGGTCTAGGTCGCCTGGTGCCAGGTCGATGAGGCCCACCGCGAGCACGGCGTCGAACTCCCGGGCGAGGGCACTCACTTCCGCATCGGTGAGGGCGTTGTCCCGCGAGCTGGCCGTGATAACTGCGAGCGCCTTGGCGGTGTTGAGGTCGTCGCTGATGGCGGCGTCAAACGCGTCGAGGTGGTCTTGTGCAGCGTTGCCCAACGATGAGGCCGGTTGGGTGCGGGCCGAGGCGTAGCGCTCGAGCAGCCGGCGCAGAGCGGTGCGGGCGCCGTCCATCGCGTGCCAGCTGAACTCGATCTGGCTGCGGTAGTGGGCTTGCAGGAGGAGGTACCGGTAGACGAGGGGGTGGTACCCGCGGTCGACGAGGTCGTCGACCAGGACACCACCTCCTGTGGACTTGGAGATCTTGGCGCCCCTGAGGTTGATGAACTCGCCGTGTAGCCACCAATCAACCCAGTCCTGTCCATCGGCCAGGTAGGCCTCGCTCTGCGCTATCTCGTTGGTGTGGTGGATCGCGATGTGGTCCACGCCCCCAGTGTGGATGTCGAAGTGGCGCCCGAGGTGCTCGATCGACATCACGGAGCACTCAAGGTGCCAACCCGGCGCTCCACGGCCCCATGGAGAGTCCCAGTCCATCTGCCGCTGCTCGGCCGGGTCGGCCGTTCGCCAGACCGCGAAATCGGCCGGGCGGCGTTTGCCTGCGACCGACTCCACCCGGGCACCTTCGAGCTGACCCTCGATATCGAGTAGGGCGAGTTTGCCGTAGTCGGCGTCGCGGGCGGTGTCGAAGTAGAGGCCGTTCGGCAGCGTGTAGCACCACCCTGTCCGAGCGAGTTCGGCCGCGAACTCGATCATCTGCGGGATGTGGTCCGTCGCCTTCGACCAGCAGGTCCGGGTCAAGCACCCGCAGGTTGGCCAGGTCTGCCTTGAACGCCTCGGTGTAGTGCTCAGCGATTTCCCAGATCGTGCGCCTCTCGCGCCGGGCCGCCACCTCGAGCTTGTCGTCGCCGACGTCGGCGTCGGAGGTCAGATGACCGACGTCGGTGATGTTGATGACGTGGCGAACATCAAAGTCCTTCCACCGCAGGGTCCGCTTCAAGGTGTCGGCGAACACGTAAGCCCGCATGTTGCCGATGTGCTGGTAGGCGTACACCGTCGGCCCGCACGAGTACATCGCGACATGCGGCGGGGTCCTCGGTTCGAACGCTGACACCCGACGTGTCAGCGTGTTGAACAGCCGCAACGGCGATCTCGACACGAACATGACCGTAGCGATCGTCGCCCGAGTCGTCCGCTGTGGCGGCGCCCGCTACATCAGGGCGATGGCGCTTCGGGCACGCTCCATCATCTTCAGACCAGTTGGCAGGCGCGCCAGATTCGGCGATCGGCTCAGCCGGCGGTCACCAAACTGGAGCAGAACGCGCGACGCGCGCGGGTAGCTGTCCTGGCCCGGGGGCGACGCGCGCTGCCGGCACCCTGTCTGACCTACGGGTGCCGGCACTCTTCGGCGAAGCTCTCGTCTCGCAAAGCGATCGGCGAACGGGACCCGCAGCCGGATCGGCTTCCAGGACACTGGTCTCCGAGGAGCCGCAATCGAACGCAGCGGCCGTGCGCGTCGGCAGGCGTTCCACTGGAGCCTCCCTTGTCGGATGGGTCATGGAGGACTCGAATATCGCGACAGTCATGCTCGGTCCGAGCGGACTCCCGCACGTCTGGCTCGACCGAGCGACACTCGTGACCACGGCCGGCTCCAAGAGGTCGGCATCGGACCGGTGTCAGAGGCCCACGGGCCAGTCACACGCGAGGGCCGCTGCGCTCCCTCATCCCATCAGCGGGCCGAGTGGAACGACGCGCCCATCGACGAGTAGGTGGCGGACGTGTAGGCAAACGTGGTCGTGCCGGTGTCCACGTGAGGAGTGCCTGTGCCCGTGGGGCCGATGACGGCCGTGTAGGTGCCGGAGTAGACAATCCCGCTGCTGAAGGCGCTCTGACAGGTGCCAGTGGTGGTGGAGGTTCCGAGTGATTTGACGCCCCGAACCGTCGTTGCGGGGGAGAAGATCACGAACGCGGCCGAGAAGGACAGGATCGGCGACTCCAAAGACCCAGGAGGCGACGCAGGGCCCATCACGATAACGCCCCACTCAACGAACGTGCCCGGGAACGTGCCGGTGGCCGTCCCGAACGCCACGAACGACACGATGCCGCTGTTGTCCGCGTTACAGCGGCTCTGGACCGTCATTCGCCCGCCTTGGAAGGGTTGGCTCTGGAGGAACTGCCCAGTAAGCGTTGACGCGGACGCCGGCGCTTGCGGCGCGGCTGTCACCTCGGTCGCACCGAAGCCGACGAACACGACTATCGAGGTCAACGTCGCGATCAGCGCCCGCCGGCAAGTCCCGCCCTTCCGCCGCAATGGAGATCCCCCTGTGAGATGGAGCGTGATAGTAGGTCCTTCTGGTCGGCGTTGCTGTCCCGACCGCCTCGGAGATCGTTGCCGTGTCGCCGAGCGCCATCGATCGTGTCGGCGCCCCCACGACTGTTGCGCAAAGGGATCCTCCTGCGGGACCCCCGGATGTCGTTCCGGCTTGCGGACGCGGTCGCATCGGCTGCGGAGCCGGTCACGTTTTCAGCTGACAGGGCAACTGCTCGACGCCCGGCGCGCCGGGCCTGCACTTCTATACGCTCAACCGGTCGACGGCGACCCGGTAGATCTACATCAACCTGGGTCTCTCATGAGGAGGTACCGGTGTGTCGGTCGAGAACACGGCAGTCGTGCGGGCGTTTCTCATGGAGGTCATCGGCAGTCACGACGCTGATGCCCGGCCCGACCTGATCGCGCCGGGGTACCTATCGCACTTCGGGTCTATGCCGCCCCTCGACCACGAGGGCTGGAAGCAGATGGCGGGCGGCTTCTTCACCGCCTTCCCCGACCTCGACTTGACCATCCAGGACGAGGTCGCCGCGGGCGACAGGGTCGCAGTCCGCTGGACGTGGACGGGCACCCATGCCGGCGACCTCATGGGTATGCCCCCCACCGGCAAGCGCGTGCACACCGTCGGCATGGGCGTCTACCGAGTCGTCGACGGCAAGATCGCCGAGGAATGGGTCCTCGAGGACATGATGGGGATCATGCACCAGTTGGGCGGCTGACGCAGGGCGCGTATCCCCGCGGCGGCTTCCCGCCAAGATCAGGTCGACCCTGACCGCCGGCTGAACGTCCCGGACGAGCCGGTCATCCCGTATCGCCACGCGCGTCCCGGTCGTCGATCCGGCCAAGGGACCGGGCGGTCAAGCACGAGCGGCAATTCGTACACCGTACGGGCGCGCCCTCGCTTCCGCGGGCCTAGACCTCGGCCCCGCCGCGCCGACCTCGCTCGACCACGTCCGGCCGGTCCCAGTAGGTCGGTCGCCGGCGGTCATGCGCGACAGCCAGGACGTGAATAAGGTCGTCTGCGACCTCCCGTTTGGGATCCATGTGGGGCGTGGAGAGGCGAGTCGGGACTCGTCATCGGTCCGGCGCGAACCTCGTCGTTCGGGACCGCATATCAAAATGAGCCCCGGCCGCGTCGATCTGACGTTGATCAAGCAACCAGCGTTGGCCGTGCTCGGCGGTCGACCTCGAGGACGTCACGCGCAGCCAGTGTCGGAGGGTCTTCGGGCTGATTCCGAGCTGGGCTGCCAATTCGTTGGGCGTCATCGGCGACTCCTGAGCTGCAGTCGGGCGGGGGGATCGACTCCATTCTCGCTCGTGCTCGACTGAGGGGTCGTCTGTGGAACGCGCCGCAGCGGTCGTCCATCGGGACAACCACGGCGGGAACGCGTTGTACGGGGATAGCCGCAACCGCCGCGTCCGGGCGATGTTCTGAGACACCCTGACGGCTGCGCCGTGGGAACAGATCGCCGAATCGGGTGAGTTGTTTGTCCCGTCAGCCGGCGCGGTGGATGGCTGTGCGGAAGCCGTCGAGGTACTGGCGGAACACCCTGGCGGCCAGTTCAGCGGACTGAGACACTGGTTTCGACGATGGCCTTGACGTGGTCGCGAACGATATTCGTCGGTCACGGAGCGAGGCTGGCTCACCGGTCGAGCGGTCGCCCCTCTCGGCGCGGGAGGAGGCTCCAAACCAGCATGGGCACTGCGACCACGCCAGCAATGAAGCCGATCATCGACGGAGCGACGAACAGGTACCAGTACCGGTCGTGCATGTTTTCGCTCGGCAGCGAGTTGATCACGAGCCCCAGCACGTAGACGACGATCGCGACGACTACGACCATGAATCGGACCCGCTTTTGCCGGGTCAAGGTGCTGTGGTTCACGACTGCTCCTGTCTTGTCGCCGCGGGAACGTTGCCGGGCGACGAGCGCGGCTGCGGGCACCGTCACCAGGAGAAGTACGGGCAGTCCGACCGCGATGGGAACTGCGCACGCGACCGCAGCGAGCACTGCGCCGCGGCCGACCAGTCGCATGCGCCGGTCCCATGTGCGATCTATCGCAAGGTTGGCCACCTCTAGCCTCCTGATGGGTCGTCGTTCTCCTGCTCTCCACAGGAGGTCAGCTGGCATGCCAGGACAGACGCGGGCGGCGAGACCGGCGGCCGACCGATGGCGGCCGTGGTCCTCTTCGTCGTGCTGTTGTTCCCAGAGGTCGCCCGCGATCTCCTCACGGCGGCGAGCTCGTGTCTCGGCAGGCAAGCCGACGGTGTACATCGCGCACCAGCGACGGGCGAACGCCGCGACGACGGATGCGGAGTTCATCCCGGAGCCAAACGTCGGATGACGGGTTCAGGCAGCGGCCGCTGCGCTCGCGCCATCGCCAGGGCATGCTCGCCCACGTCGGTGACGTGATACAGGCGGCGGCGTGGCCGCCCTTCGGCGACCGCGATGTCGGCGTCTTCCCACTCGCTGGCCAAGAGTCCGGCGCGCTCTAGACGTCCGAGGGCCTTGTACAACGTGCCGTGCGAGGTCAACCGGCGGGCGTCGCGGTTCGTTTGGATCAACTTTGCGGCGGCGAAGCCATGGAAGCGCTCGGAGCCTTTGGCCTTCAGGGTGAGGGCGACATCCAAGATGTCCTCCTCGATCGCCAACAGGTGCCCGGCCTTTCGTCTCACAGGCTCAGTGTATAGGAAGATATCTTCGTATGCAAGACCAACGGCTCGAGGGACTTACGGGGCACGCGACAGATCGACGGCTCTGGGTGCGCGTGGCGACTGCGCCGCTCCCCCTCGCGGTTGCTCGATCCGGAGCGGGCGCAGCCTGGCGAACACCGTCCTCAGGGGGGACGTCATGGATGCTCTGCTCATCGGCTACGCCCGTGTCTCGACCGAGGAACAGGACCTCACCGGCCCAACGGGATGCGCTGGCCGCTCTCGGCGTCGGCGCTGAGCGCACCTACGTGGACCAGGGGCTGACCGGGACCAACCGGGAGCGGCCGGGGTTGCGCGTGGCCCTGGCCGCATGTCGCGCCGGCGACACCCTGGTCGTGACCAAGCTCGACCGCCTGACCCGCCCCCTCCCCGACGCCCGAACCATCGTCGAGGAGCTCACCCGCCGACAGGTCAAGCTCAGCCTGCGCGGCGCAGTCCACGATCCCGCCGACCCGGTGGGAAGGCTGCTGTTCAACCTACTGGCCATGGTGGCCGAAGTCGCGGGCTCATGAAGGTGGCGAGGGCGAAGGGCCGCGCTCCGGGGTCCGGCACCCCGGAGCGCCGGTGCGTCAGGTCCGCCGAGGGCGGCGTGCTCGGCGTCGACGATGGCTCGCAGCCCGATGTGGCCCGACGCCGAGTAGTCGGCCCGGGCTCGGACGAACGCGCCCACGGCTTCGTCGGTCCGGCCGGCGCGCGGCCAGGCGGGCGGCGACGTGGGCGGGTGACGGGCACCGCCCGAGGGCGAGGCCGTAGACGACCTGGCGGGCCGGCACCGGCTCGAGGGTCGGCACCCGCTCGCCGGTCGCCGAGGTGCGTAGCCGCGCCCGCCGAGAACTACAGGGCGCCGGCGACGCCGTGGTCCTCGGGCTGGTGGCGGTCGAGGGCGTCGATGGCAGGACCAAGCAGGTCGGTCGCGGCGCGCCGGCGGTCCGCCATGGCCAGGGCCGTCGCACCGATGGCGATCGTGACGCCGCCGAACGGAATGGGGGCGGCCGGCGGCGGGCGGCGGCCCCGGCCTTCGCCGACCTGGCCATGACGAGGTGGGCCGCCACCCTGTCCGGTCCGGCGACCCCCGGATCGGGGGCGCCCGGGCTGAGCGGGAGGGAGGAGGAGGTGCCGGGCCTCCTCGCCTCCGGGCTCACGAACAATGAGATCGCGGGCCGCCTCGGCCTGTCGCTCCTCATAGTGAACCGGCACGTGGCTAACGTCTACGTGAGGCTCGGCACTCGGAACCGGCCGAGGCCACGGCTTGGGCAATGCGACGCC
>JAHFUP010000137.1 GCA_023265025.1 Acidimicrobiia bacterium
GGACAGTTCTTGACGGGCTGTGTCCGGCGGAGGATCATCGTCCTCGATCGGCGATCAGGGGCCCGAGGTGGTCCCAAGGTCGTGGCAACGGGGTGGTCCCATCACCGTGGCAAACGACACGCCGGCAACTCTGTCAACCCCGGGTAGCTCCGAGTTGCGAGTGCCGTGGCCCAGTAACTCAGGAAGATTCCGCGAGCATCCGAGTTCGCTGCCACGACGTGAATATGAAAGACCTTCCCCTGTCGTTCGGATTGCCGGCGTAGACGTCGCGCACCCAGCGGTTGCCGGTTGACCGTTTCGGTTCAGGGGTCGGCTGGTACAGGCTGTTGATGTCCTGGTGCTTGGCGCCTTGGGTCACGAACCACACGACCTCCCCTTCGTGAAGTCGACGCACGTCGACCTCGACCTCCTCGCCGTAGGCCAGCGTCGAGTCCGTCGGCCGGACCACGGTTACCGACTCCGGGTCTCCATCGCGAATGATTGCGAGACCGCTGGCGGTGAGCAATGCGAGGGAGACGAGCACAATGGCGACCTTGATCCACGTCGGTCGTCCGAGCCGCCGCTTCAGGCGTTTGACGTCGATGCGCCAGTGGTCGTCGGTGATGGTCATCGCGTGGTGGTCTCGCAGGAAACTCAGCGGGGGCGGCAGCTCGCCCTCCGTAGGCATCGTCGCCTCGTTGACCAGGACTGGTATCACGGGAATATTGCGTTTGAGCGCGGCCCGTACCTCCATCCGGACGAAGTCAGTGGGATCGTCGAGTCGGCGATTCCCCTGCGCGTCCCGGATTTCGAGCCAGTCCTTGCCGATGACAACCACCACGGCGTCACAGCGGGCCAGAGCGGCGCGCAGCACGTCCTCGAAATCGTCACCGGGCTCGATGCTGTCGAGGTCCCGAAAGATCGACCTCGGGCCGAACCGCCGGCGAAGATTGTCGTATAGATGGTCGGCATGCCCGCGGGAGTCTTCCCGCCGGTAGCTCATAAATACCTTCATTCGCCCCCCCTCGATCCCCTGCTGTCAGGCTAACGGGGCTTCCATTCCATCGGCGAGGTCAAGAGGAACAGACGTCCAGGAGGGTGCCGTCGAGTCGCTCCGTTAGGAGGTAGACGCCCATGGCCAGGATCGAAAGGGGGTCGGTGCGCCGGCAGGAGGAACGACGACCGGGGTCCCGCAGGAGGAACGACGACCGGGGTCCCGCAGGAGGAACGACGACCGGGGTCCCGCAGGAGGAACGACGACCGGGGTCCCGCAGGAGGAACGACGACCGGGGTGCCGCAGGAGGAACGACGACCGGGGTGCCGCAGGAGGAACGACGACCGGGGTGCCGCAGGAGGAACGACGACCGGGTCCCGCAGGAGGAACGACGACCGGGTACCGCAGGAGGAACGACGACCGGGTACCGCAGGAGGAACGACGACCGGGGTCCCGCAGGAGGAACCGCTTACGGGGCATTGCGCCGGCGGAGCGCGGCTTCCGGCGGCCGCCGTCCCGCAAGAGGACGCCGATCACCGTTCGGGACGATCAACGTCCCCCACCTCGTCAGTGATCGGCGTCTTACGCCCATCCTGTCGACGCAGGTGGTCGAACGCCGGTGCCGAGCGAGCCGTCAACCGGAGTCCCTTGTTCGGATGCAGGAACGACGAGGCGGTCACCAAGGTTGCTTGTCCTCCCGGGTACAATCAGCTGGCGATCCGCGTCACCCGGTTGTTCACCGACCACTCAGTTTGCGGCGAACGACCTCGCTGAACTCTGCCATGCATTTAGAGCCTTGGCCCCCGTGCTCGAAGCCCACCCCTGGCGACTGTCCCTCCCCTCAATCGTCCTGCAAGACCCACGCCAAATGTTCCGGCGTCAGCTTCGTGTAGGCCTTCTCGAGCCTTCGCTCCACCCGCCCTTGGCGCTGCACATTGCTCGCCGACCCGAGGTGATGACCGGCGACCAGCCCCACAAGCGTTCCGATCACACCCGTGAAGGCGCTGATCACCTTCGCCGCGTCGGACCCGTCCTGGTACCTGGCGACGGCGCATGCACTGAGTAATAGAATCACCACGAGGGCGCCCAAGACCAAATGCAAGACGTGCTGCATCTGTACCAACTGGATTGCCTCGGGCGTCGGTTTGACATCGGCTAGAACTCGCCGACCGATCGTACGGGCGCCGTCGGCGGCTGAGCCGTTCCTCCTCCTCCAGATCATTGCCCCACCTGTCTCACGCAAATCTGAGTCGGCGGCATGCGTCGCTGCCACCCGGCAACCAAGGCTACAGGCGCCTGACCATCGCCGGAGTCCCCCAGGAGGAACGAGGACCGGGTCCCGCGGGAGGAACGACGACCGGGGTCCCGGAGCTATCAAAGCCGCCGACGAGCACCAGAACCACTACATCGACCAAGGACGAGGCATCAGCCCAAGATCACATCGTCATAGAGCCCGGACACCACCAAAAAGGCGAACGTAAGCAGAGTGAGGGTTCCGAGAAGCGTCCCGGCCAGGGCCACGCGGGATATGGCGCCCGCACGCCGAGAGCGACGGAGTGCCGCGAGGCCGCAGGCGATGGCCGGAACCGAAAAGACGGCGATCCCTAGGAGGAAGACCGACATCACCCCGAAGACCACGGAGCACACTCCGAGCCGGTCGGTGGGCGGTCGTTGGGCGGCCCAACCCGATGGCGGAGGCTCGCCACCGGGCGGCGGCGTTGTCACCGCCCACCCCAAAACCGCCCGCGCACGCGGTCATCTCTCACGATACGCTCCTTCCTCAGGAGATGGCGTCATCGTACTCCTGACGAACGACGACCGGGTCCGCCAGGAGGAACGACGACCGGGGTCCTCCAGGAGGAACGACGACCGGGGCGGCGGCGGGACTCACCATGAGGAGGCACGCACTGCGAACGTGAGGGCGACCCGGGCCGAATCCCGTGGCAATCGCTCTGGCGAAACCCCTTCGTGGTAAGCACGGAGCGGAGGTACACGCATGCTGCGAAGACCAGTGTCGCTGGGGTTCGTGATCTGGATCGTGGTCGGCCTGATCGTGGCCTCGAACAAGGGCTTCCTAGGCCACCTCGACAGTCTTTCCGGCGTCCTCTCCGCAGCCCTTGCCGTCCTGGCTTGGCCGCTGGTCTTGTTGGAGGTCCACGTAGCCATCTGACCAGCGAGCGCTCACTTCGGTGCGCTCCGGCGCATAGTCCCGCAGGAGGAACATCGAACGGCATGGGGCAGTCATCCTTGCCGGTCGAGGTCATGGCGATGCCAGTCCGTCCCGTAAGAGTGGTTCGGTGAATCGTCCCGGTGATGGAGCCCTATGTGCGCCATGGTTCGGACCTGGGCTCGCAGGCTTCCGCAGACCCGCCGGTCGCCAAGGGAGGGGGGACATTGACTTGACATGGGCAGGCCGGCGGCGGCCTCCCCGTGGGAACTCGAGGCCGGCGGTGCGAACGGCCGCTTATGGACGCAGCAACTATTTGGTCACCTCGAAGAACCGCTCGAAGAGGTCGCCGTCCGGACTGACGTAGATGTCCTGGGTGATCCGTACGCTTGAGTGGCCCATGAGCCGAGAGACGTCTTCGATACGAGCGCCGGGCTGGGACAGCGCCCAGGTCGCGAAGACATGCCGCAGGCTGTGGAACGTCCAAACCGAGCGGCCGTCGGGGCGGCGCGGCCACGCTGCGGCAGTCGCCGCAGGATCGAAGACGTTTCGTCGGTAGTTGGAGCGCCTGGCCCACGCTCCCCTCGGTGCCGGGAAGAGCAGGCCATCAGGCGGAAGCTCGCGGAGCCGCCGGCTGATCAGGCTCGAAAGGTCGACACCGAGCGGCGTGCGGGTCGGGTACATCGTGACCCTCCGCCGCCGGTTCTTGGGTACCGACAGCGCCAGGTGGTGGCGGGTCTCGATGACTTGGCGGTCGATCACGATCCGGCGACGAGGCGGATCAAGCCGATCCGCCGTGAGCGCGGCATGCTCGCCCCACCGCATCCCCGAGTAGGCGACGAGAAGGAGCTCGAGCTCGCGCCACCAGACCTGGGTGCGCTGAGCGGCGGCTCGGGCGAGGGCGTGCACAGCCTGCGCGGTTGGTATGTCCGCCTCGTCGACGTGCACACCCCGTTCCAGATCATCCTCGCCCTCGCTGCGCGGAACGTACCAGTGGACGCCCCGCAGGACGTCCTGGCGGGCGAGCAGCAACCCTTCCTCCAGCCCTGCCGCGACCATGGCTGAGAGGCATCTGCGGAGATGATCCGCCACCGCCGGTGTTAGGGCACCGTCGAGCATGCGCTGGAAGTGGAAGGGACGAAGATCTCGCGTGCCTACGTCGGCGATCACGGGCAGGACGAACCGTCGGCAGTACGCCGCTTGCTCCTCCCGGTGACGTTGCGACCACCCAGTTCCGCGGCTCGGCCGGCGTCGGGGGTCGAGGTAGTGCTCGACCAGCGTCAGGCCTTTCGCTCGAAGCTTGGAGGTGGGGATCCCGATGCTCAGTCGCTCGGACAGCTCGTCGGCCTTGGCGAGCGCCTCGGCACGGGAGCGCGCCGTCGTGTCGTGGCGGCGGCCCAGCTCAACCCACCGCAGCCGCCAGTAACCGCCGGGTTGCGCTGGCCCGTAGGCGACGATGCCATCGTCCAGCGATATGACCTCGCGCGGCGCCTCTCGGGCCAGCGCGTTCTTTGATGCCTGTTGCGCCACGTCGGTCGGCCGGATGCCGCCCGCCCAGCGTGTGGGGGACGAAGTGGGGGAAAATCACCTGACTCCGTGGGGGAACGCCCCAAAGATGCAGGTCACAGCGTTGCGCCGGGGGACGGCCAACTGCTTGCAAAGCAGGTGCTCTAGCCAACTGAGCTACGTCCCCTGGGCGTTTCCTATCGTAGCGGTGGCTCCGACGCGGCTGACCCGACGGCGAGCGCGTTGCTCTTCCCGCGCATTGCTCGCTGAGACAGCAACATGGAGCAGACAGACCGGGGGGGCGTGGGAACACGAGGTGGTGGCCGCCGTTCTACCTCGCCGTCGACTGGCTGGTGGCCCTCGTACTGATCGCCGAGCTCGTCGCCGGCGTCAACCTGCGCCAGTAGCGACGCCGAAGTGGCGCCGGTGGGCGCCGGGGGTGGTGTCAAGGCGACGGCGGAACGTGCGGTTCATCGTCTCGGCCGCCCCGAAGCCGCAGATGGTGGCGATGTGGCCGACGGCGCCCTGTGTCGTCTCGAGAAGCCGGCACGCGGCCTCGAGACGCACCGCTTCGACGTGGTCGGCCGCGGTCACCCCCACCTGGGCCTTGAACACCCGGCGGAACTGCCGCTCCGAGAGGTTGAGCCGGCGGGCCAGTACCGGGACGGAGAGGTCCTCGTCGAGGTGTTCGGGCAGCCACGAAAGAAGGTCCCGGACCGGCTCGCTGTCGAGCGCCTGGGCCGCGAGCAGCGCCGAGAACTGGGCCTGACCGCCGGCGCGCCGGAGGTAGACCACGAGTTGACGGGCCACGGCCGCAGCGGCCGGCGCCCCGTGGTCCTCGGCGACCAGCGCCAGCGCGAGGTCGATGCCGGCGGTCACGCCGGCGGACGTCCAGACGTTGCCATCGTGGACGTAGATGGCGTCGGCGACGACGGTGACCCGCGGGTACTCGGTCTCCAGCTCGTGGCAGTTCCGCCAGTGGGTCGTCGCTCGACGTCCGTCGAGCAGGCCGGCGGCAGCCAGCAGGAAGGCGCCCGAGCACACCGAGGTGACCCGCCTGGAGGTTCCCGCCAGGCGCCGCAGGTGGCACAGGAAGTCCTCGTTGGCGTGGAGATCGGTGTCCGCCCCGCCGGCGACCACAAGCGTGTCTATGGGCCCGCCGACCTCACCGATCGGCGTGGTGGCGAACTCGAGCCCGCAGCTGGCGAGGACGGGGCCGCCATCGGCGCTGACGATCCGTGTGCGGTAGCTCACCGACGGAAGGAAGCGCGACGCGGTCGAGAAGACCTCGAGCGGGCCGGTCACGTCGAGGATCTGAGCGCCGGGAAAGGTGACGAAGACAACCCCCGGTTCTGTCATGGCCGGATCATCTCTCCAACCTAGGGGCGACGGCTGACCGATGGCCGAAATCGTCAAGAACATGTCCTGGCGCCGGCCGCGAAGGACGGTAACGCTGCGGCCATGAGGCATCCGATCTGGCGGCCCTCCGCCCGTCTCCTGCTGTTGTTCTGCGGCGTCGTGCTTGCGGCGGTTGCGCCGAGCGCCGCCTCGGGAGAGACCGGCGGGGGGAAGGTGACCGCCAACGCGCGGGTCGGCGCCGACAACCCCGATCCGTTCCGCGGCGGCGACATCCCCGCGGTGGCCGCCGATCCCGGCGACCCCCGTCACATCGTGATGGTCAACGACAACTTCATCACCGGCGACTGTGAGTTCCGGGTCAGTTTCGACGGAGGGGGCAACTGGGAGGCGGGCAAGCTCAAGGCGCCCGCCGGCTTCTCCACGCCGCCGTGCCGGACGCTGAGCTCGGGCGGCTACCCGCACGTGAACCAGTCGGTCGCCTTCGGCACGGGCCAGAAGGTCTACACCGTCTTCGACTCGCCGAAGGGCCCACAGCAGGTCTACGGCGCCCCCAGCTTCGGGCAGGGCCAGGCCGACTCCGTGCTGGTCGCCCGCTCCCCCGACGGGGGCCGCACCTTCAACACCGCGGTCGTCGCCATCGCCGCCCCCGACGGCGCGCCGTTCCCTTTCTACATCCGTCCCACGCTCGGCGTGCAGGCCCGGCCCGACGGCGACCGGCTCTTCGTCGCCGCGTGGGGCGTGGCGGTCACCTCGGGCGGCCCCGCCGACGGCGCCGGCGACCGGCGCCTGGTCACCGCGTCCTCGGTCGACGGCGGGACGACGTGGTCGGCACCCGTGGACGCCTCCGCCCCCGGTGAGCAGGTCCGCGAGCCGTCGGCACCGGTGGTCGGGCCCGACGGCGCCGTCTACGTGGCCTGGCGCAACCGTGACACCGGTGCCGCTCCGTCCAACGTGATCGTCGGCAAGTCGACCGACGGCGGCCGGACCTGGGCCCGCAACCTGGCCGGCGCGGTGACCGGTCTCGGCCAGGGGGCCGGCGGCGGCATGCCCCAGCTCGGCATCGACCGGTCCTCGGGTGCGCTCTCCCTCGTGTACCAGGAGACGGAGCCCCACGGCGACCTCGACATCTTCTTCCAGCGGTCGGTCGACGGCGGCGCGACGTGGTCCAGCCCACTGCGGGTGAACGACGACCCCACTGGCAACAAGATCCGCCAGCACGTCCCGCACATGGCGGTGGCGCCGAACGGGCGCATCGACATCGTGTGGCTTGATCGCCGGCACGCCTACCCCACCCCGGTGCTGCCCGCTCCGAGGGGGGAAGCCGACGTGTACTACGCCAGCTCCACCGACGGGGGCAGGACGTTCTCCCCCAACCGCCGGATCACCGACCGCACCATCAACCTCGACATGGGCCTCATCCCCCGCGTCGGCAGCTACTCCTGGTACGGACCGGTGACCGCGCCGCTCGGCAACGACGCCGTCTTCTTCGCCTGGTCGGACCCCCGTGCCGGCAACATCGACACCGACACCAACGACATTTACACGGCGACGCTGCACCTCGGCGCAAGCGGTCCACCGGAGACGAGCGAACTGACCGGCGGCAGCACGACGAAGCTGGCCGTGGAGCTCTCGACGTTGGCGCTTCCCGGCGGTACAGAGCGCATCAGCAACCCGCCCATCGGCTCCCGCTTGGTCGTGGTCAACGAGAAGGATGCCCCGGGGGCGCTCGCCGGTGCGGTCCTCGCCCGTGCGAGCTACGGGTCGCTCCTGACTTCCGTCGCCGACGGGCTCTCCAAGGACGTCAGGGACGAGGTGGCGCGGTTGAAGCCGGCCGGCGTCTACGTCCTCGGTGACGAGCGGCTCCTGTCGGCGCGGGTGCTCGATCAACTGCGGGACGCCGGCGCCCGCGACGTCGTGCGGCTCGGAGGTGCCGATCCCGCCGCGACGGCGGTCGCCGTCGCACGGGCCATGGACCTGCGCAGCAGTGAGGACCGGGCCGCCGGCAAGGCTGCGTTCGCGGCGGCGGTGGTCGTGGATCCCGAGAGCGCCGACGCCGCTGCCGTCGTCGGCCTCGCCGCCGCGCTGCGCTTCCCGATCCTGTTCACGACGAGGGACGGTGTGCCCGCCGCCACGTCGGAAGCGCTCGGATCGTTGAAGGTCGGCACGACCCTGATCGTGGG
>JAHFUP010000182.1 GCA_023265025.1 Acidimicrobiia bacterium
CGCTTCGGCGATCAAGAAATCCATCTCGAAGACGGAGGATTCCACCGTTCCTGTCACACCGGCGGCGTAGTATCGCAGTGGAGGCCGTCACCGAAGTTCTACGGCCAGCGGGACATCCTCAGACAATGACGGCTGAGCAGTACGACGGGCTGATGGCGGCCATGGGGCTCGCTGAGAAGGGCGCCATCGGCGCACTCGGGGCGGTTGCCCACATCGCCGGCCCGAAGGAGGGCGGCGGCTGGCGGGTCGTCGACGTCTGGGACACCGAGGAGGCGGCCAACGCCTTCTACGCCTCGGATACCTTCGCGCCGGTCAGGGCCGCGGCGGAAGGGGGCGGCATCACAACACGCCTTGGCCGGTGCACCGCATCGAAACCTGACGGCTGGGCCACCTTGGTGGTCCTTTCCGTGTGATCTGACTGGGGCACGCGTGTTCCGGGCCACCGAGGGGGCTGACGCCGGCGTCAGGCTCGGGCTGGGGCACCTCTCGGCGCGGCCGCGGCCTCGGCGTCCCGCCGGCGGACCATCAGCCAGGCCACCACGATGCCCAGCCCGAGCCCGAACAGGCCGGTGAGGAGCAGCGTCCAGCCCGGGATGCCGTTGTCTGAGTCGCCGACGGTCACCGGCGCGAGGGGGACGGTGGAGGTGTAGATGTCCTCGGAGCCCGACTCGCCCAGGGCGTTGCGGGTGTCCTGCCAGGCGAAGAACACCTCGCGGTCCGTGGCCGCGACGCCGACGTTGAACTTGCTGTCGATGTTGTTCGACCACACGCCCTTGGACCGGTCGATGCCGCGGTCGTTGACCCGGATCGGCGGGGCGAACGTGGTGCCGTGGTCGGCGGAGGACGTGTAGTAGACGTCGGAGATGCCGGTGTCACCGCTGTGTCCGGTGGTCACCAGCATGTTCGTCGGGCTGTTGCGGAAGTCGTACCAGGCCACGTGCACGGTCCCGTTGGGGGCGATGGCGATCCCCGGCTCGTACTGGTTGGCCTTCACCGTCTCGTCGCTCAGGACCACCCGGTCGCTCCAGGTCTTGCCGGCGTCGTGGGAGACCCGCAGGAAGAGGTCCAGGTCGCCGTTGAAGCCGGCGACTGTGTTCTGGACCTCGGCGTTGGCGTTCCAGACCATGTAGATGTCGGAGGTCTTCGGGTCGGCGGCCAGCAGCGGGGGGTGGCCGGCGGCGACGCCGCCCGGGTCGAGATCCACGGGGTCGGACCACGTCTTGCCCTGGTCGACCGAGCGCCGGTAGACGATGGGCCGGGGCGGGACCGGGTTGTTCGGCAGGCCGGTGCGCACCCAGTAGACGGCGTGGATCGCGCCGGTCTTGTCGACCGTCAGCCCGGGAAAGTCGGCGCCGCGGTCGTCGGTGAGGTCGACGGGTGCGCCGAAGGTCCGCCCGCCGTCGGATGATGCGGCGACGTTGCTCTTGAGCTTCTCCTTGGCGTCGGCCGCGAACACGCCCTGGCGCCAGCCGACGTAGACCCGCTGGGGGTTGGTGGGGTCGACGGCCACCAGCGCCCCCTTGTTCAGACCACGGTCCTGGTTGCCGTCCGGCGCATCAAAGACCTTGACCGTGGTGAACGAGCGGCCGCTGTCGGCCGAGCGGGCCAGGAAGACGTGCCGCGGCGTGAAGTTGCGCACCCGGTTGAGGAAGTCGCTGGCCACGAATGTCATGTAGAGCGTGCCGTCGTTGGCGAAGGCCATGTGGGCCAGCGGGCCGTACTCGGCGTAGAAGCCGCAGTCGTTGAACGGCTTGGTCATGGGGTCGCCGCCGGCGAACCAGCTGCGGCCGCCGTCGGTCGAGAGGTGGACGGCGCACGCCCGGTTGCCCCGGACGTCGCTCTCCACGGTCACCAGTTCGCCGGTCTTGGGGTTCACCGCGATCTGGGGCGACGAGTGGGACCGTAGCGGCGCCGGGTCGTTGGTGACCTGAACCGCGCCCGTGGCCGACAGGCCGGCGGCCGGCCCGGCCAGCGCCACCGCGAGCGCGACGACTCCCACGATCGAACTGGCTGGACGACTGCGCACGGCCCCCACCTCGCTTGTCTAGGTGGCCAGGAAGGTACCGGATCCGCGTCGTTTTCGCTCAGGTCGGCATGCGTGCCAGACTCGTCAGGCTCTGGAGAGGTGACCGAGTGGCCGAAGGTGATCGCCTGCTAAGCGATTAAGGGGTGTAAAGCCTCTTCGAGGGTTCAAATCCCTCCCTCTCCGC
>JAHFUP010000054.1:0-31400 GCA_023265025.1 Acidimicrobiia bacterium
TCCCGGCGACCCGCGACTCGTCAAGCGGGTCGGCTCAAGCCTCAGCAAGCGAGCTCGCATCGAACCCACCCCAGGAGGTGCAGTGTGAAACCAACGCCTTGTCCCAGCACTGGCCCCTGCTCGGCCTTGGCCAAATCGCCGTCGCGAGGCACAGCATGGCTGTCCACGCCAGCAGGTCCTGAGCCACCATGGTCATGGCCAACCACGTCTCGTTGCGCACGAATTCCTCGAACGGCAGGTTGCGGAGCCCGCACGCTTTTGCGCACCGGATACGGTCCTCCACCCGGGCATGGCGGCGCTGGCGCAGCTCCAGGGGCCCGACCTTGCCCTTCGATGCGGTGATGAAGCAGGTGTGGCGGAAGCCCTCGGAGGTGTCGAAGAGCGACAGCTGGGCCCCGGGATGGGGCCGCTCGCGCCGGCAGATGAGGCGGGTGCCGGCCGGCCAGGTGGCCAGGTCGACCAGCTTGGTGAGCTCGGCGAGCCACGCTCCCCGGCGGGGGCGGCCGTCGGCCTCCACGGCGGGCACCCAGTCCTCCTCCTGCACCAGCAACAAGGCGTCGCGAACCCGGCCGTCCACGTCGAAGCCAATAGAGAAGCCAATGTTGCGCTCCACCAACGCATCGACGAAGTCGTGGGTGGCCCCGGCGGAGTCGGCCCGGGCCAGGATGGGATGCACGACATCCGCGGGTTCCTCGCCGGGGCCATGCCCGGCCCGCCACTGCGGCGGCAGCTGGGCCAGGGCGGCGTCGAGCATCTGCACGTGGTCCGACGCGTTGTTGGCCCCGGCGTTGCCGGCGCGCAGCTTTGGCGGCCAGGAACTCCGTCGTCTCGTCGCACCACACCCCGAGAGGATGGAACCCGAACCCCCGCTTGTAGGTCGGTGCTGCGTCCTGCTTTTCGGAATGGGCGTCGAGCAGGGTGGCGTCGAAGTCCAAGGTCACGCTCTTCGGTGCGCCGCCAGCGGCCCAAATCCGCTCGCGGGCCACCGCTCGGGCGGCGTCGATGCCGGCCAGTTCCACCGAGGCGACCGCTTCCACCGCCCGCCAGGCCGTGGCATGGGAGGCGACGGGGCCGAACAGCGCCTCCTGGTTGCGCAGCACCGCCAACTTCGACAGGCAGTCGGCGCCATCGGCGATGGCCACGGCAAGATGGGTGAGCACGACGCCGGGGTCGTGGGTGTGCCAGGAGATCCCGCAGTCGCCCATCGCCACCGACATGGCCTCGGTCAGGCCCGAGGTGTCGGCCACCTCCGCCAGGAGGGCCGTGCCCGCGTGCGACACCAGCCCCTCACCGTCGGTGGTCCCTTCACCCGCCGCGCCGACTGGCTACGATGCACCTTCAACGAGCCCTCCTTTTCTGGCTACTGCGTGCGTAGAGAACACGCATCTTCCCAGGTCAGGAGGGCTTTTACGCGGACGCGCGACCCCTCAGCACGGGGGTCGGACGAACAATCCAGGTTAGAACCCAGAAGGCCGACGGCGAACAGGACACCTGTCGCGAGCGTCCGGGCCTCGGCGAGGGCGACGCCGGCGCTGCGCATCAATGCGTAGGTGAGGAATGTCGCCCCGGCGGCGAGCGCGCCGGCGGGGACGGCGAAGGTCAGGACCCGGCGGACGAAGCCCGGTCGCGCCCGGGCCGAGCACGGAGCGAGGGCCAGGAAGAATGCCGGCGTCCCGATGGTGAGCGCGGTCACGACCGTCAGGTGGCGCGGCAGGAACGGGAACGGCAACCTGGCCACGCCGACGGCCAAGGCCAGCAACGTGGCGTACGCGGTCTTGGTCAGGAACAGGCTCGCCACCCGTTCGACATTGGCGATCACCCGCCGGCCCTCGGCCACGACCGCCGGCAGGGCGTCGAAGGAGTCGTCGACGAGCACGACGTGCGCGACGGCCCGGGAGGCACCGCTGCCCGAGCCGAAGGCCACCCCGAGGTCGGCGTCCTTGAGGGCGAGGACGTCGTTGACCCCGTCGCCCACCATGGCGACGACGTGGCCACGCCCCTGGAGCGCGGCAACCATCGCCCGCTTCTGGTGGGGCGAGACCCGACCGAAGACCGACGCAGCATCCATCGTCGCCGGCAGGCTCGAGACCGTCGGGGAGGACGCTGGCGGGCAGCAGACCGGCCGGCGCCCGGGCGAGGAGCAGGACCCGCTGACCGCCGGCGGCACGAGCGCCGGCGCGGCTTGCGGCGGCCCTCGAGATCGAGCGCTCGAAGAGCACGTCCGGCGCGCCGAGCACCCACGCCCCCCGGGACCCGAACGACGCCCCGCTCCACTTCCGGTCCCCGGAGAACGGGACCACCACATCGGGGTCCCAACCCGGCGACGGCGGGTGGGCGGCGGCCACCGCCCGCATGCTGGCATTCGGCGCCGGATCCACCGCGGCGAGCGCGCCGAGCACCTCTGCGACCGGGATCCGCACCAGTTCCGGCTACGACGCTGCCGGCACTCGCTGCCACCGGGTCATGAGACCGGAAAAGGACCTTCGCGCCGCGAGAGCGGGACGAACGCCTCCGGGCTCGACGAGCCCCCGAGGTTCGACCCCTCGTCCTGCCACCGAGGCCCCGTCGGAGTCTCACGCTGCGGTCAGCGGACTTCCAGCACCGCGGCGCCGTTGACGCGGTCGTGGGCCAGGTCCGCCAGCGCCCGGTCGGCATGGTCGAGGGGGTAGCTGGTCGTCGTCGGCCGGATGCCGATGCGCGCCGCGATCGACAGGAACTCCTCACCGTCGGCCCGGGTGTTGGCGGTGACACTGCGAAGCTGCCGCTCCTGGAAGAGTTGGTCCGCGTAGACGATTGGAGGTATGTCGCTGAGGTGGATCCCGGCCACCGCCAAGGTGCCACCGCGATCGAGCGCACGGAGGGCGACGGGCACCAGCTCACCGGTCGGCGCGAACAGGACGGCCGCGTCGAGAGCCTCCGGCGGGTCGTCGAACGCGCCGGCGGCAGAGGCCGCCCCGAGCGTCATGGCGAGGTGCTGGGCCTGAACCGAACGGGTGCGGACATGGACCGTCGCGCCCTGGCTGAGCGCCACCTGCATGGCCAGGTGCGCCGATGCCCCGAAGCCGTAGATGCCGAGACGTCCCCCCGGAGGCAACGACGCCCGCTTGAGGGATCGGTAGCCGATGATGCCGGCGCAGAGGAGCGGGGCCGCCTCCACGTCGGAGAACTCCGACGGCAGGGCGTAGGCATAGCGTTCGTCGACGACCGCATACTCCGCATAGCCGCCGTCTGCGTCCCAGCCCGTGAAGGCGGGCTCCAGGCACAGGTTCTCCCGGCCATGGCGGCAGAAACGGCATTGCCCGCAGGTGTGCCGCAACCAGGCGATGCCGATGCGCGCACCGAGCGCGAAACGACTCGCGCCCTCGCCGAGGGCGTCGACCGATCCGACGACCTCGTGCCCGGGCGTCGTCCCCGGTCTCCTGGGCTGGAGGTCCCCCTCCGCCAGGTGAAGGTCCGTCCTGCACACCCCGCATGTCGAGACGCGAACTCGTACCTCACCCGCCGCCGGCTCCGGTATCGGCTTCTCGCGCCGCACCAGCGGACGGAGGTCGACCGGTGCAGGGCGGTCGATCTGCCATGCCCGCATGGTCGACGTCAGATGGACCGCCCCACCGACCAGGTGCTCACGACGCCCTGCAGCCACTCCTGCTTCGCGGCGATCTGAGCCTGCGTGAGCGGCCGCCGGCGATGCCTCGCCGCGGTGAGCACCGAGACGATGCCCGACGCCGCCATTCGGTTCTCCTCCTGTGATGCCGCCTCATTCTTCCCGAACATGAAATCGCTCCTCTGTGGCTGCCGTGATGGCAGCCGGTTACCTACCATGATCGTCGCGGCCAGGCGTCGCCAGCAGAGCCGTTCGTCACGACCTAGGCGGACCGCCGGCGGGGCGAAGGTCCCCTTCTCGTCGCCGATGGTCCTGGACGTGGCCCAACCGGGTGACACGGGGAGTCCCCGGTGTTTCACTGCAGGAGAAGCCTCCATCGCAGACCACGAAACAGAGGAACCACTATGGGGCATCACGGATCCACCGGGAGTGGGTACGGGGAGGGTGGCCATCGGCGACACGAAGCACGGGCCAGTGGCGGCGAAGTCGATGTCGTGCGTCTCTATTTGGACGACATCGGCGACCGGCCGCTTCTGGACCGGGACGACGAGACCCGCATGGCGAAGTCCGTCGAGGCCGGGATCCGCGCCCAGGCGCGTCTCGAGGCCGGCCGGGTTTCCGGTGAGACGGAGCGGCGCCGGCTCGTTCGCGAGGTGGTCAACGGCGAGCGTGCCCACCACGAGTTCGTAGAAGCGAACCTCCGATTGGTCGTGTCGATCGCCCGGCGGTACCGGCGCCCTGGAGTCGAGCTGCTCGACCTGGTGCAGGCGGGGAACATCGGCCTGATGCGGGCCGTCGACGGCTTCGACTGGCGCCTGGGGAACAAGTTCTCGACGTACGCGACCTGGTGGATCCGTCAGGCGGTGATTCGGGAGATGGGGGAGGGCAGCCGGGTCATTCGGATTCCGCTGAACCTCCTCGACCAGATCTCCGCGCTCCACCACGTCCAGGACCGTCTTCGGGTCGAGCTCGGCCACGAGCCGACCGTCGAGGAGGTGGCTGACGACGCCGGCGCTCCTCGCGAACGGGTGCGCGAGCTGCTGTCGATCGGACGGGACGTCGTGTCACTCTCGCTCCCGGTCGGGGACTCCGACGCCAGCGAGTTGGCCGACCTTGTCGCCGACAAGCGGGACGCCGATCCCGGTGACCGGGCCGCGATTCGCGCCGAGCGGCAGGAGATCCGCCACCTGATGGACCACGTCAGTGACCACGAGGCCGCCGTGCTCCGGCTCCGCTACGGCTTCGACGACGGCGAGCCGCGGTCTCTCGACTATGTGGGACAGCGGCTCGGGGTCTCCCGTGAGCGCGCCCGCCAGCTCGAGACACGGGCGCTGAGCCACCTGAAGTTCGACGACGCCGCTCGGGCGCTGCGCAAGGCCGGCTGAGCGTCGAATGGATTGATTGAAGGGGAGGGACCATGACAGTACGGGTTGGGATCAACGGCTCCGGCCGGACCGGACGCGCCTTCTACCGGATCGCACGGCAGCGCGGCCTCGACCTCGAGGTCGTCGCGGTGAACGACATGGCGTGATGGTCAAGGTGCTCGACGACGGGTTCGGCGTGGAGCACGGGCTGATCTCGACCGTCCACGCGTACACGGGCGACCAGCGTCTGGTGGACGGGCCGCACGCCAGATCGACGTTGTAGGCGGGGAGCCCGGTGACGGCGTATGGGTTCGACGGCGCCAGTCCGCCGGAGGGTCCCACGATGCCACGACCGAACAGGATCCGCTTGACCAGGTCGTGGCGGTCGAGGAGATGCAGCGCATCGTCGCCGAGGACGTCCCGGTGATCTCGCTCTACATCCCAAACCGCCTCCAGCTGTTCAACAAGAGCCTGTTCGAGGCCTGGTACTTCACCCCCGGAGGGGTGTTCGGCGGGTACCCCGGCGTCCTGAACAAGCACGTGTTCGTGACCGGCAAGCAAGCCGGCTTCTGACACTCCGAGCCATCGAGGACCGCCGGCCGCTGGGGCCGGCGGTCCTCTCTCAGTACGACTCGCCGACTGGTGATGGGCGCCGGCGGTAGGGCACCTTGCAGACGCAGACGACTCGTCGGGCGCCGGCGGGTGCGGGCAAGCCGTCGGCGCCGAGGCCGCCGTAGCAGCGCAGTGGCCGGCGGAGCTCCCGGAGCGGGTCACTGCCAGGGGCGAACTGACGGGTCTCGCCGAGGTAGCTGAGATAGAGCCACAGCGTCTCGGGGATCGGCCCTGCCGGCGTGAGCACCGAATGGGTTGTGCACCAGTTCCGCACGTCGGAGTAGAGGCTGGAGTAGACGCCGATGCGGGTCCAGAGCGTGACCGGCTCCTTCCGCCACTCGGCCTTCCCGGCCAGGATCAGGGCCAGCAGGTCGGGATCGACCCCCCGGCCCTGAGACAACGCCCACTTGCGCACGTCGACGATCGTGGACCGCATCGGCGCGGCGACGGGTGCGATGACATCAGACAGTTCCAGAAGCATCAGCCGAGTATGCCGACGGGGTGGGACAGAGACCATCGACCGCGCTGTCTCAGGCCCTGGGTATCTTCGGGCCATGGTCGAGCGGAGACGGGCGTGGCGGGCGGTGGACGCGGACATGTTCCGCTTCACCACCACGGACCTGCGCGACCTCCACGTGGCGCTCATGACCGCGTTCGAGGATGCGGCGGTCCTGGCGCCGGCGCTCAACCTGGAGCAGGTTCGGGCCGCGCTCGCCGGCGCGGGGTGGGACGAGCCGACGCCCGACGACGTGTTGCAGCGGGCGCTCGAATCTCTCGTCCAGTGGCGCCTCCTGGAGGCGACGCAGGATCACGGCGCCCACTACGCCACGCCCGAGGAGTTCGAGCGCAAGAACCTGCAGTGGTCGCTGACGGGCCGCGGCGAGGCCGCCATCGGCGGGCTCCTGCACGCCCTCGACGCCCTCCGCCACGCCGTGGGGCTGCAGCCGGCGGTCCTCGACGCCATCGGCGACGGTCTGGCCGACCTGGCCGGCCTGCTCTCCTCGAAGGAGGCCGGCGCCGACGGGCGCATCCACGTCCGGCTGGCCGAGGTCGAGGGCCACATGGCCTCGCTGGTGGCCAGCGTCCGCCAGTTCAACAGCCATCTCCAGCAGCTGGTGCGGGACGACGCGACGGGCGACGACGTCTTCGTCGACGTGAAGCGGCGCACGGTCGCCTACCTGGAGGAGTACGTCGACGGTGTCGAGCGTCCGCAGCGACGGGTGGCCGTGGCCATCGAGCGCCTGACCTCCGGCGCCGGCGCGGCCACGCTCTTCGACCGGGCCCTGATCGGGGCCAATCTCGCCCCGGTCGCCGGCGACGATCCGGGCCCCGCCTGGCTGGCCGAGCGGGCCAGGCGGTGGGCGGCGTTGTGCGCCTGGTTCGCGCCCACCGACGGCTCCGCCCCCCGTATCGCCGGCCTGCTCGACATCGCCCGCACCGCCATCGTCCAGCTGCTGCGGGTGTTGGAGCGCCGCTGGGACAGCCGGCGCCGGGCCGCCTCCGTGGCCGAGGACTACAAGCGCCTCGCCGCACTCTTCGCCGCCGCGCCCGGCGACACCGAGGCCCACCGCCTCTTCGGTGCCGCCTTCGGCCTGTGGCCGGCCCGCCACGCCCACCTGAGCCCGGCCGACGGCGAAGCCCGCTCGCCCTCCACGCCGTGGGCGGCGGCCGCCGGGGTCGACGTCGCCCCCGCGTTGCGGACCACGGGCACCTTGGTGAACTCCGGACGCCTGCGCCCTGTCGCCGACCCGGCCCGGTGGCGGGCCCTGCGCCAGCGGGCCCAGGCCGAGGCCCTGGCCGCCGAGGACGCCGTACGCGCCTCGCTGGACACGGGCGGCGCCGTGCGGCTCTCCGCGTTCGGCCGCCTGCCGGGGGGCGCGTTCACGGAGCTCCTCGCCCTCCTCGGCGCCGCCCTCGACGCCCCGATGGGCGCCGACGGCGCCCGGCGGGCGCTCTCGGTCGACGGTCGGGTCGAGGTCGTCCTTCGCGACCCGGGCGACCACCGGCAGGCGGTCCTGCACACAGGCGCCGGCACGCTGCGGGGCCCGGACCTCCTGGTGTCGATCGCCCTCGCCGGCGGGCCGGCGCTCCTGGAGGCCACCGGTGGCTGAGGTCGCACTCGCCGCCCACCTGGCCGAGGAGCGGTCCCGTGCCATCCGCCATCTGCTGGCCACGCCGCTGGTCGACGGCGACGCCGACCCCGACGCCTTCCGCCTCGTCGCCCGCCACCAGGGCACGCTCGTGGACTGGTTCGAGGCCGCGTGCGGGTGGGCGCTCGTGGTCGACGTCGCCGCCGGCTTCGCCCGCCTCTCCAAGCGGTCGGCCGGCGTCGATCCGAGCCGTCCGCTCAAGCGCACACGGGGCACGGCGCCGGCCTTCGACCGCCGGCGCTATCAGCTCCTGTGCCTCGTGGGCGCGGAGCTCGTCCGGCACCCGGTCACGACCGTCGGCCTCCTCGCCCAGGCCGTCGGCGGTCTCGACACGGGCCGCCACGCCGAACGGGCGGCGTTCGTCGACGCGCTCCGTGCCCTCATGGCGTGGGGAGCGCTGCGCACGAGCGGGGGCGAGGTCGACTCGTTCCTCGACAGCGAGCAGGGCAACGCCATGCTCATGGCCGACACCGCCCGACTCCACCGCATGATCAGCTGCGCCACCGCGCCCAGCACGCTTCCGGAGGCTCTCGACGTCGAGTCCGCCATCGCCGCGCTGCTGGCCGAGCCGCGCTACGGCGAGGCGCCCACCGACCCCGAGGCCGCCGACACCGACCAGCGCATGCGCTGGGTGCGCCACACGCTCGCCCGGCGCCTGCTCGACGATCCCGTCACCTACCTCGACGACCTCAGCCCCACCGAACGCGACTACCTGGCCACTCCCGCCGGCAGGAAGTGGCTACGCGACAGGGTGGCCGAGGCCGGCTTCGAGCTGGAGGAGCGGGCCGAGGGCCTCCTCGCCGTGGACCCCGACGTGATCGCCACCGACCATCCCTTCCCGGCGCCCGCCGGCAACGCCCACCAGCTGGCGCTGCTCCTGCTCGACCGCCTGGCCCAGCCGCCCGGGGCGTTGGAGGGGTCCGGCGTGCGCAAGGAGGTCGACGCCGTGCTCGACCGCTTCCCCGGCTGGGCGCGGAGCCACCGCGAGGGCGATGGGCCCGACCGGCTGGGCGACGAGGCCGTCGCCCTCCTCGTCGGCTTCGGCCTCGCCGTCCGGGAGCCGGGCGGCAGGGTCGTCGCCCGCCCCGCCCTTGCCCGGTACCGCTGTGGTGAGCCCACCGTGAGCGCGCCCACTCTGTTCGGAGACGATGCATGAACGATTCCGTGACCGTGCTCCCCGTGGCCGGCGCCGACCGCTGGCGGCCCACCCGGGCCGGCCTGGTGAACCTCTGGCGCTACTGGGACGAGACGTTCACGTTCCATCACGGCCGCCTCCTGCTGCGCGGCCCCAACGGCTCGGGCAAGTCGATGGCACTGGAGCTGCTGCTGCCGTTCCTGCTCGACGCCGACTCGTCGCCCAACCGGCTCACCTCGGGGGCCAAGTCACGGGGCGGGCTGTACGAACGGGTCATGACAGGCTCCGTGGAGCCGAACCGGGCCGGGTTCGCCTGGGTGGAGCTGCGCCGGGGCGAGGACGTCTTCACCGTCGGTGTCCGCATGCGCGCCTCGTCGTCCACCCACAAGGTCGACCTCGACTTCTTCACCACGTCGCTCGCGGTCGGCGCCGATCTCCACCTGCTCGACGAGCACCGCACACCCTTGACCCGCAAGGGGCTGGTCGAGGCGCTCGGTGACCGGGGTCGGGTCCACACCTCGGCCGACGATCACCGGACTGCCGTTCGGGAGGCGCTCTTCCCGGGCTTCGGTGCCGACCGGTACGCCTCGGTCATCACCGCCCTCCTCGCCCTGCGCAAGGAGAAGCTGTCGCAGAACCTCGACCTGCCCAAGCTCTCCGAGGTCCTCTCCGACGCCCTCCCGCCGCTCGACGAGCAGGACCTGGCCGTGGTGGCCGAAGGGTTCGAACGGCTCGATCGGCGGCGGAGCGAACTGGCCGCCCTCGCCGACGAGCTGTCCGAGGTCCGCACCCTCGCCGCCCGCCAGCGGGACTATGCCCGGGCGGTCGCCGCCGCCGTCGCCGGCCTGGTTCGCCGGGCCGAGACCCGCCGTGACCACGTCACCCGCACCGAGCGGGAGGCGGCGGCCAGCCTGGACGAGGCCCGCGGCCATGCGGAGGTGGTCGAGTCCGAGTCAACCGGGCTGGTCGAGCGGCTGGCCGCGGTCGACACCGAGGTCGACGCCCTCAAGGCCAGCGACGCGTACCGGGCCGGGGCCACGCTCGACGACCTTCGGGCGTCGGCCCGCCGGGCCCATGACGCCGTCGAGCGGGACCGGCGGGCCGCCGAGCACCGTCGCGAGGAGCACGAGCGGCAGGCGGGCATTCTGGTCGGGCTCGAGGAGGAGCGCGACGCGGCGGCGGCCAATCTCGATCGGGCGGCCGGCGACCTGCAGCGGGTCAGCGGCCCCCTCGGCGCCGACGGCGTGGCCGGCGAGGCCCAGGCCGCCGGCGCCGACGACGGCGAACGCCTGCTCCGGGCGTGGGTGCGGGGCCGGCGTGAGCTGGTGGACGAGGTCCGGCAGGCGCTGCGGCGCCACGAGGCCGCCGTGCAGCAGCGTGAGTTCGCCGAGTCCCGGGTCGGGGCCGACCAGGCGGTGGTCGAGGATCGCCTGGCGGCGCGCCGCCGCAGGGTGGCCGCGCATGCCGACGCGGTGACCGCGTACGTCCAGGCGGTGGCGACATGGGCCGGATCCTGCCTCGCGGCCGGCGTCGACCGGGTGCGGGTGATGCTCCCGCAGCCGCCGGACGACCCGGCGGAGGTCGCCGGCGCCGTCGGCCGCCTGGCATCGGAGGTGAAGGCGGAGCACGCCGTCGCCCGCCACAACCTCGGCACGGCGCGGGCCGAGGTCGAGCGACAGTTGGCCGAGCTCGTGGGCGAGCGCGACCGGTTGGCCGAGGGCCGTCCGCCGGAACCGCCGGCGCCGGACTGGCGCAGCGACCGCGCCGGAAGGGCCGGCGCGCCGCTGTGGCGGCTGATCGACGTCGCCGAAGGGGTGGCAACCGAAGCGGTGGACGGGTTGGAAGCGGCGCTGGCCGCATCGGGCCTGCTCGACGCATGGGTGGCGCCCGACGGCTCGGTCGACCTCCCCGAGGGCGCGGCCGACATCGTCCTCGGCCGGCGGCTGGTGGACGGCCGGTCGGCAGCCGACCTCCTCGTCGCCCTGGACGGCGGCGAGGAGGTGGCCGGCGTCCTGGCTTCGATCGCGGTGTGCACCACCGCCCTGGACGACGACGCTCCCGAGGTGGCGATCGGCACCGACGGCACCTTCCGGGTGGGCCCGGCCACCGGCCGTGGCGCGATCCGCCCGGCGGAGCTGCTCGGCGCCGCGGCCCAGGAGCGCCACCGGCTCGAGCGGCTGGCCGAGCTCGAGGCCGCCGTGGCCGCGGCCGAGGGGGCGCGGGCGGAGCTCGACCGCGACGTGGCCGCCCTCGACGCCCGGGAGGCGGCGGCGCTGGCCGACCTCGATGCCGCCCCCGACGGTGGCGCAGTGACCGCCACGGCGCGGGAGGCCGAACGAGCGGGCGACCGGCTGGCCGAGGCGGAGGACCGGCTGGCGGCGAGCCGGACGGCGCTCGGCGAGGCGGAGCAGGGCGTGCGCCAGGCCCTCCGCACCGTGGCCACGCTCGGCGCGCGCCACCGGCTGCCGACGACGGTGGAGGCCATCGACGAGGTGGCCGCGGCACTGACCGCGCTGGAGGCGGCGACCGGCACGTGGGCCCGCCGGGCGCGCGACCTGGCCGTCGCCGAGCGGCACCGCCACCGCGCCCAGGTCGACGCCGAGCGGGCGGCGGAGGCGGAGGCAGAGGCCGTCGCCAACCTGGCGGCCGGCGAGCGGGCCGCGGCCGAGGTGACCGTGAAGCTGGCCACGCTGGAGTCGACCATCGGCGCGGACTACCAGGAGCTGCTCGACCGGATCGCCGGCCTCGACGTCGAGCGCCGCGGCGGGCGGGACCGCCAGCGGGAACTGTCGGAGCTGCGGCCGGCGATGCAGCGCCGCATCGGCAAGCTGGAGACCGAGCTGGCCCAGGCCGAGACCGCCCGCGCCGAGGCGGACGACGAGCGGGCCGGCGCCCACCGCCGGTTCGTCGCCTTGGTGGCCGAGGGCATCGCCGCCGACACCGGGCTGGCCGTCCCTGCCGCCGACCTCGACGGCGTGACCGCAGTGCTCGCCGCGGCCCGGTCACTCGCCGGCGAGCTGGAGGCCGTTGCCTGCGATGACGACGCGGTCACCACGGCGTCCGCCCGGGTCGAGGAGCGCCTGCACCACGCCCGCGCCGCCCTGGGTGGCAGGGTCGACCTGGCTCGTGAGCTGGGCACCGAAGGCTGGTGGATCCTGCGGGCCACGGCCGGCGGCCTCCGGAGGGCGGTCGGGGAGCAGGCCCGCGCCCTGGCCGCCGAGCTGGCCGAGGGCCGGGCCGAGCTGGCCGCCGACGAGGAGCGCCTCTTCGAGCAGACGCTCGCCGGCAGCGTCCGCCACGCCCTGGCCGACCGGATCCGACTGGGCAACCAGCTGGTCGACGGGATCAACCGCCAGCTCGGCGCCGTCACGTCGGCCGCCGGCGGGGTGCAGGTTCGCCTGCGATGGGAGGTCGACGCCGAGCAGCCCAAGGCGGTGAAGGAAGCCCGGGCCCTGCTGCTGCGCGACCCGGCGGGGCTGTCCGACGACGAGCGGTCGTCGCTCCAGGCGTTCGTGCGGGCGCGGGTCGACCAGGCCCGAGCCGAGCTGGAGGCCAACGCGCCATGGGAGGCGCGGCTGCGGGAGACGCTCGACTACCGGGCCTGGCACCACTTCACCCTCCAGCTCGCTCACCGTGACTGGGAGGGATTCCAGCCGGCGACCGCCAAGCGGCTCCAGCGGCTGTCGACCGGCGAGCGGTCGGTGGCCCTGCACCTGCCGATGCTGGCGTCGATCGCCGCCCACTACAGCGACGTCGACGGCACGCCCGCCGGCTGCCCCCGCCTGATCCTGCTCGACGAACTGTTCGCCGGCGTCGACGGAGCCAACCGGGCCCAGCTCTTCGGCACGTTCACGGCCTGGGACCTCGACGCCGTCTTCACCAGCGACCACGAGTGGTGCCAGTACGCGTCGCTGGACGGCATCGCCATCCACCACCTGCACCCGGCGGTCGGCGACGAGCCCGTCACGTCCACCCGATTCACGTGGGACGGCAGGAGGCGCGAGCTCGACCCCGCCGCGGCGTGAGCGCCCCCGACCGGCCAGGGCTGGCACCGGTCTGGACCGAGCTGGCGCGCCGCTTCGGCGACGGCGAGCCCCCGGTGTCGATCACCCTTCGGGATCTGTCCCCGGAGGAACGGCAGGCCGTCGCCGACCTCCTGGGCATGGACCGCCTCCCGCCGGCGACGGCCCGGCTCCGGGTCGACCGCCTGATTCGGGCCTGCGCCGCGGTTGATCAGGACGGGCTGCGGGCCATGGTCGAGCACCGGCTCGGGCCGATCACCGACCGGCGGGCGGCCCGCATCGAGGTCCGCCGGCTTCGCGAGGAGCTCTGGGACTGGCTGGCCGCCGAGGCGGCCACGTTGCCCCTGACCGCCGGCGACCCCGACCGCCTGCAGCCCTGGGTCGATACCGTGCGCGCCGCCGGTGTGCCCGCCGGCGACGTCGACCGGCACCGCCGGCGGCTGTCCTCGGTGCTGGCCGTGCTCGCCGCCCTCCCGGCCGACGGCGTCGGCTTGGCCGCTCTGGCCGACGACGTGCTCGGCGACCCCCACGCCCTGGACCGGGGCCGGGCGCGGGCCACGATGGTCCTGGAGGCGGTCGCCACGGCCCGCGACCGCGCCCGGCCCACGGATGCGGAAGGCGCCAGGTTGCTGTGGGAGGAGGCCGGCGTGGTGCCCGACCCTCTCTCGTCCACGGTGCTCGCCCTCGGCCTGGCGCCGGCGCCGGGCCACCCTCTCGGCGCGTGGCTCGGTGCGATGCGGGCCGCCGGCGAGCCGGTCGTCCTCACACTCGCTCAGCTCCGCCGGTGGCCCGTCGACCCCCTTCCGGTCGGCCGGCGCGCCTTCGTCGTCGAGAACCCCTCGCTCCTGGCCGAAGCCGCGGCCGGCGGTTGGGACGGGCCGCCGCTGGTCTGCAGCTCGGGCCGTCCGACGATCGCCGTCGTCACGCTCGTCCGCCAGCTCCGGGCCGGCGGCGCCGAGGTCCTCCAGCACGCCGACTTCGACGCCGCCGGCCTCGGGATCACCGGCTGGCTGGCCCAGCGGTCGGGCACGACGCCCTGGCACATGGGCACGGCCGACTACCTCGCCGCCATCGCCACCCGGCGCGAGCGGGTCCCGCTCCAGGGCCGGCTCCCGCCGGCACCTTGGGACCCTGCGCTCCCCGACGTCATGGCCGCACACGCCGTCGCCGTCCACGAGGAGGAGGTCCGGGCCCAGCTGCTCTCCGCCATGTCAACCTGAGCCGGTCGGGACCTCCGCGCGGGTCGACAGCGACGCCAGCTCCGCCGCGGCGCGGCCGGCGGCCCAGCCGGCGGCGTTGCTGACCGTGACGGAGCGGTTGACGGCGCCCGGAAAGGTGGCGGCGCTCGCCGCCTCGACTGCGGCCTTCCGATCGGCAAGGACGGGCAACAAGGCCTCGCCGTAGGCCTCCTGCGCCGACGCCCGGCTGACGGCCTCGGCCTCACGGAGCCGGTCGCCGATGCGCACGGCGTAGGCCAGCAGGAACGCCTGGCGGAACGACCGGGTGCGAGACCGGCCGCTGCGGTCGACCTGGGAGCCGGATGCCACCATGGCCGACGTCGCCTGCACGAGCAGCGACGTGTACAGGATCTCGACGAACATGAGGTCGGACTCGAACCCCATCACGGTGCTGAAGCCCAACCCCTTCGACCAGACGGCCCGGCACTGGTTGGCCCCGGCCACCTCGGACAGCAGGATCGACTTGGCGCTGGCGTAGGGGTCGTCCACCGGCAGGCGCATCCCAGTGGGGACCTCGCCGGTGGCCCCGCCGGCTCCGACCATGGCCGCGTCGATTGCGTGGCGCGCCATCAGCTCCTGGGCCTTGGCCGACAGCGCCTCGGCCTCCTCGGGGAACGTGGTCGACTCGGCCTTGGCCAGCAGGGCCCGCACCTTCTCGAGCATCCGGGCATCGACGCCCGACCGGGCCGCCCGGGGGGCGCCACCCAGCTTCGGCAGCGCAGGAAGGCTCAACAACAGCCTGAGCAGCTCGACCGCACACGCCAGCGCGCCGACGTTGCGCAGGACGACGTGGCGGCGCCCGATGAACGCGGCGTGGCCGGTGCTCAGCCGACGCTCGGCCTGGCGGCGGACGGCGGCGTCATCCCAGTTCAGGGCGAGGGCCCGGCGGAACGCGTCGTCCAGCGCGATGCCGACCTCGGCCTCGAGGCCGGGCAGCACGGCCAGGCGCGCCAGCAACTCCTGGTACCGCCCGCCTCCCGCACCCGCCGCCTCGGCCGACGCACCGGCCGCGGCGTAGAGGACCTCTCGAACCGACAGCTCGGCCGGCGGGCTCGTCGCCCGCTGGCGCCGCCGACGCTTCTCCGCCTTCCGCTGGCGGCTTTGGCTTCCCATGACGTCCCACCCTACGAGGGGGGTGAGACAGGAACGTGGACCCGCGAGGGGCCGCCGGAATTGTGGCCGAATTGACGGCTGGTTGGGAGCCAGGTGACGTCCATCGCTCAGTCTCAGTGGCGCGGGCTGGGGACAGCTCTGCCGATGGCCGAACCGGGCTGAGGGGAGAAGGGCATGAACGAAGGGCTGCGCATCGAGCAGGGCGGTCACCGGACAATCCGCGACCGCCGTCTCGGCGAGCGGGGCCGGGCGGGTCTGGGCGTGCTGGCGACCGCGGTCGCGCTCCTCGGCTCGTTGCTCAGCTGGATCGTGCCCGGGCCGCTGCAGTCGGCGGGAGCCTTCCCGCTGTCCAGCTCCGAATCCAGCTTCGTCTCCTTCACTCTCGAGGCCTGCCGGCTCACCGCGGGAACGACGCTCCCGATCGCCGGCAAGTTCGTCTGCCCGGACGCGATGTATACGACGGGCAACCTCGGCAAGTCGTGGAACGAGCTCGACCTGGTGCCCCACCGCCTCACTACCTCGTCCGGGACCCAGGCCGGTGCAACCGTCGACTACAAGGTGAGCGTCGCCGCCGACGGCATCACCAACGGCAAGGTCGGCTACGACGTCATCTCCGCGGCCGAGGTCAACACCGCCGAATCCGACGCCAGCTGCACCGTCTCGTCCAGCGCCACGTCGACCTCCGGTACCGCGGGCGCCCCCTTCGGCGGCGGGACCGACACGGTCATCTACAAGGACCTCACCATCCACCAGGCCAGGGGCACGACCTGTGTCCTCGACTGGTATCAGCGCCTCGCCCTCACGTCGCACCTGTACTCCGGCTCGTCGCTGCAGTCCTACATGTTCCCGGGCGCCAACCTGAGCGGCAGCAAGAAGACCCTCTCCATCCCGGTCAACCAGATCGAGCCGCAGAGCCTGGCCAAGGACATGTCCGCCAGCCAGTCCCAGGACTTCGCCTGGAACCTGAGCAAGAGCGCGTCCCCCGGCGCGGTCGACTTCACCAACTCCTGCTCGGTCAGCGGGCGGACGAGCGCCAACGTCGCCGTCACGGTGAGCTGGACCAGGGTGGCCGCCGACCCCAGCGTGATCACGATCTTCACCCACGTCTACGCCACCAACCCGTCGGCCCGGCTCATCACCACGACGGTGACCGACCGCATCTACACCGGCTCCACCCAGGCCACCCAGGTCACCCCGACCCAGTCGGTGGGTTCGCTCACGGGTTTGACGGCCACCGTTGACGTCCCCGCCGGCCAGACCGTGAAGATCATCGACTTCACCGGGACCGTGCCCGCCGGCACCGCCACCAGCTTCAACGACGTCGCCACCGGCACCTACACCGACGTGGTGACCGGCGTGAACATCCCGCAGACGACGACCGCGAGCGCGTCGGCGTTGGTGTCGACCACCAACGGCGGCAACAACACGGCCAGCATCTCCGACACCGAGAGCATCTCCGCCGGCTTCCAGTTCAAGGTGACGTCGGTGTCGGGCATCGCCGGCTCCTTCGCCGGCGGGTACACCCTCAACACCTCCACCACCGGCCCCGTCGTGTGGAACTCGGGCACGGTGAGCGGGAACGGTTCCGTGACCTTCAACAAGACGATCACCGCCGACGCGGCCGGCTACGTCACCGTGGCCGACGGCAAGGCCCTCTCCGACACCGCCACCCTCACCGGCGGCGGCGGGTTCTCGGCGAATGCCTCGGCGACGGTCAACCTCACCAGCGGGGCGACGGTGAGCGTCGGCGTCCACAAGAACATGCAGGGCGGCGTCACCGGCACCCAGACGTTCAGGTTCGACCTCTACGCCGGCAGCAACCCTGGCAACACCACCGTGGGCCTGACCAAGCTGGGGACGATCACCATCCCGATCACCCCGCCGGCGCTCAGTGGGGACGGCAGCCTCAGCGCCGCCGCCAGCGGCACGGCCACCACCTTCACCATCGTCGAGCAGGCGTCGGCCCCGTGGGCGACCCAGGCCAACCAGGTGATGACCGTCACCCTCCCGAACTGCTCCGGCACCTCGACCTTCAACAACACCTTCGGGCCGGCGACCGCCCAGGTCCGCAAGGTGACGGTGCCGGCGGGCAACGAGGCCGGGTGGACGTTCACCCTCACCGGCCCCGGCACGCCGGCCCTCGGCGAGTCGGTCACCACGACCGGCGCCGGCTACGTCGGCTTCACGACGTCGCTCGAGCAGGGCTCCTACACGATCACCGAGACCGGTCAGACCGGATTCGACTTCACCAGCAGCAGCGGCGGGTGCAGCTTCACGGTGGTCTACCCGGACAACGCCGACCACAACTACCAGTGCACGTTCACGAACACCCAACGCGGGTCTCTCGAGGTCACCAAGACCGTCAACTGGAACGGGGTGACGCCAGACGTGACGCAGACGTTCACCCTGTGCATCACCGGGCCGACCTACCCGTCGCCGACCCTCGGCAACGGCGGCTGCCAGACCATCGGCTCGAGCGGTGGCACGTTGACCTGGAACAACCTGCTCCAGGGCAACTACACCGTGTCGGAGAACGCCCCCGGCTCCTCCTGGGTCGTGAGCGGCGGTGACGGCGCCGTGGCTGCGGTCTCACCGGGGCTCAAGACCACGGCCACCGGCATCACCAATACCCGCAAGCTCGGATCGCTCCAGGTGAGCAAGACCGTCGACTGGAACGGCGTCACGCCGGTCAGCTCGCAGACCTTCCAGATCTGCATCACCGGCCCGTCGTTCCCGACCACATCGGACTGCAAGAGCATCGGGTCGAGCGGTGGCACGCTCACGTGGACCAACCTGATCCCGGGCGACTACACGGCAACCGAGACCAACCCCGGCTCGTCCTGGACCGTCGCCGGCAGCCCGACCGGCACCATCACCGTCCCGTCCGACGGGACGACGGCGGCCTTCGTCCCCGTTATCACCAACACCCGCAAGCTCGGGTCGCTACAGATCACCAAGTCCATAAACTGGAACGGCGTCAGCCCGATCAACGGGCAGACGTTCTCAATCTGCATCGCCGGCCCGTCATACCCGGTGGCCAACTGCCAGACCTTCACCGCCCCGAACGGGCTCGTGCAGAGCTGGTCGAACCTGATCCCGGGCAGCTACACCATCACCGAGTCCGGGCTCGGGACGGAGTGGATCAAGTCCGGCGCCACGTCGGCCACGGTGCCCACCGACGGCGGCCAGGGCACGGCGACGGTCACCAACACCCGCAAGCTCGGCGCCCTGCAGGTCACCAAGACGGTCAACTGGAGCGGGTCCACGCCCGACACCTCGGCCAGCTTCTCGATCTGCATCACCGGGCCGTCGTACCCGACCACGCCCAACTGCCAGAGCATCGGCTCGAGCGGCGGCGCCCTCAGATGGGGCAGCCTCATCCCCGGCGCCTACGTGGTGACCGAGACCAACCCGGGTAGCCAGTGGACCGTCTTTGTCGGGGGCAGCCCGGCGACCGTCCCGAACGACGGTGGCCATGCGCTGGCGACGGTGACCAACACGCTGAAGCCCGGCGCGGCCAGGGTGGTCAAGACCGTCAGCGGTGTCGCACCGAGCGGCACCCAGGCGTTCACCTTCCAGCTCCGGCAGGGGGCCACGGCAAGTGCCAACGGCACCACGCTGGAGTCGCTGACCGCCAACGCCGGCAACAGCGGGATCCTGAACTTCACGACGGTCCTGGTCCCGGGCCAGACCTACCAGATGTGCGAGCAGATCCTGCCCGCGTGGCAGACCAGCCTCGGCCAGTTCGTGCCCAACAGCTTCAACCCGCCCGACGGCACGGTCGCCAACCCGAATGTCGACAACAGCATCCTGTGCGGGAACTTCGTCGCCCAGGCCGGGGCGACGATGACGATCACGGTCGACAACACGCCGCCGCCGGGAGGCCGGGCGCTGACCATCGGCTACTGGAAGAACTGGGCGTCCTGCGCCGCCAGCAACGGCAGCAAGAAGCCGGTCCTCGACCAGACGATGGCCATGGCCGAGGCCAACGGGATCGTCATGTCGGCCGGGACGGGCACGTACCCGACCTTCGGTGCGACGTTGTGGCTGGTCCTGCACGGCAGCACGGCGACACCCAACCGGGCGCCGGACTGTACCAAGGCCGTGAACCTGCTCAACAAGAGCAACTTCGCCGGCAAGAAGATGGCGAGCGACCCGGCCTTCAACCTGGCCGCCCAGTTGCTGGCCGCCCAGCTGAACTACACGGCCGGCGCCGGCAAGACCGGGGCAGCCACCACCGCCATCAACCAGGCCGTGCTCCTGCTCGGCACCTACCACTTCGACGGGAACGGCTACGTCGGCAAGATCAGCGCCGCCGACGCGGCCACGATGAACCAGCTGGCCACGATCCTGGACGACTACAACAACAACAGGTGACCTGACGGGTCACCGCCTTTGGGAGCGACGAGGGGCCTGCGAGGGCCCCTCGTCCGCGCCCGGCGGCCGCGGCACGGCCCCCAGGAACTGGCTAACCGTGCCCGTCGCCGGCTTCGTCCTCGCCCGTCGGCACGTCCCGGACGTAGCGGAGCTCATGGTCAGCTCGAAGGTCTCGGGATCGATGATCCAGTCGACGCCGCCCGAGTTCGTAGCCAGCAAGCCGCCGGTCACGCCCGCCTTGACGACGTTGGTGGGCGATGCCGTATCCGCCGGCATGCTCGCGTTCGATGGCGTCGCGGTCGGCGACGACGGTGGTGGTGGTGGCGGGGGCGAGTCGGGTGGGAGGAAGTTCGTGCGGAACGCCGTCCACGCGACCGGAGGTGGCGGGGCAGCCTTGGCGCCGAAGGCGATGGTGAACGAGCACACGTCGAGATCGACGTGGGCGCGACCGCCGAACGGCGGTCCCCAGACGGAGCTGCCGCCGACCCCGGCCGGGATGGTTACCCCCGGGCTGCAGTTGAAATCGCCCAGCAAGTAGGTCGGCCCGGTCCCCGGCTGCGTGATCTGCGGGACGTCCGCGAGGTCGCGGCCGAACCTGACCGGTTTTCGGAAGATGTTCCCGGGACCTTGGTGGGTGGGGCGTGCACCGCCACGACGTTGAACGTGTTCCACGTCACGACCTTGACGACGTAGTCACCGACGGTGTTGCCCAACCCCGTGGTCTGCCGGACCTGGGCCCGCGACATCGTGCCAAATGGGCTGACCCGAGCGCAGTCACGAGTAGGTTGAGATTGAGGATCGGCATCGAATTCATAGCGTTAGTTGTTGTTCACGTCTCGGAGGACTCTGGAGTTCCTGGGAACCAGGAGCTGCCTGATATCCAGCAGAGGATCTTCACGTCGTCGCCCACTCCGGGATGTTCCCGACGCCGCCGCGATCGTGGTGGAGCGCAGGGCTTCTGTCCACGAGTATCGCAACCTCCCGCCATTCGCTGCCGACCCTGCACCCGTCACGCACCGCCACCCGCGAGAGCCGGCGCCGCAGCTTGCCGGCGCGGTTCGGGGCGCACGAAATGTAGCCGACCTGGGCCGCGACGTGCCTGGTGACGCACCGTCGACGCGCCGGGCTCCGATGCCGGCGGCCACCCGTTTTCCTCGGATGCCACCGGGCCTTTCCACGCGTCGCCAGCTGGGGGGCGACGAGTCCCGCGGCCGGAACGTCGGCAGGCGGCGTTGTCAGTCGAAGGTGATGACGACCTTCCCGTTGCCGCGGCCCTGCTCGACGTACGCCAGCGCATCGAGGGTCTGGTCGAAGGGAAACGTCTTGTCGATCAGCGGGCGGAGGTGGCCGGCGTCGTAGAGAGAGGCCAGCTCGCGCAGCTGCCCGCCGTTGGCCTGCATGAACAGAAACGAGTAGCTCACGCCTAGCTTCCGCGCCTGCTTGCGGACCTTGCGGCTCAGCAGCCCCATCACGACGCCCATGAACCTCGGCGCCCCGAGCTGCTTCGCGAACCCGGGGTCCGGGGGGCCGGTCACGCCGATCGCCTGTCCGCCCGGCTTGAGGACCGCGAGGGACCTCTCGAGGTTCTCGCCCCCTCGCGAATCCAACACGACGTCGTAGCCAGAGAGGACCTCGGCGAAGTCCTCCTTCGTGTAGTCCACGACGACGTCCGCACCGAGGCTGCGCACCAGCTCCGCGTTCCCGCCGCGGGCGGTCGTCGCCACCGTGGCGCCGAGGTGCTTGGCGAGCTGGATGACGGTCGACCCCAGGCCGCCGGAGCCGGCGTGGACGAGGACCTTCTGACCGGGCCGCACATGGGCGCGGTCAACGAGGGCCTGCCAGGCAGCCAGTGACACCAGCGGCACCGCGGCCGCCTCGTGCAGGGTGAGCGACGCTGGCTTGGGGGCGACGTCGTCGTGGTCGATCGCGATGTACTCCGCGAAGGTCCCGATCCGCAGGTCGCGGGGGCGAGCGAAGACCTCGTCGCCTACCTGGAGGCCGCGTACAGCCGAGCCGACCCGGGTCACCACGCCGGCGACGTCGTGGCCGAGCACGAACGGGGTCCGGTACTTCAGGAGCCGCTTGAACTCGCCGTTGCGGACCATCGTGTCCAGCGGGTTGATGCTGGCGGCGCTCACCTTGACCAGCACGTCACCGTCGCCGACCTCGGGCTCGGGCACATCGGCGGCACGGAGTCCGTCCTTGCCGTACCGCTCGACGACGAATGCCTTCATCGCCGTACGCGGCGGGCGGAGTTTGCCAGCCGCTCGCAGGGTGTGGACGGACGCCGGCGGGCCGGCGGCGGCGCAGACGGCGGGCGGAGGCCGGACCTCGCGAGCGTGTGCGGCGTGGCGCCGCCGGCTACGACCGGCAGGGTGTGCATCATTCCTCTAGGTTGCCGGACCGGGCGGGCGCCGGTCCTCGCCTGCGTTTCGCCCGCGAACCGACGGTGGTTCGCCGGTGGCGGGCAACGCTGCGGCAATGACGCCGTGGAGGTGGCACGCCACAAGCTGTCGCCCGATGGGCTGCAGCGGGGGCTCCGAGCCTGGTCGCATGCGGACATCGACTCCCGAGCCCCGGCTGGCGATGGAGGAGACGCCGGAGAATACGGGATGGGCTTCCGTCACCTGCAGCCGTCGGAGCAAGCCGGCGAGGTCCTCGCCGGCGTTCGGGAAGAAGACGCCTTCGCGATTGTGGCGCGCGCCCGAGAGGGATCCGACGAGGCTCGCCTCGGCCGCGAACGTTTCTGGGTCGGTCCAGCGCTCCTCGAGGGCGCCGATCAGATCGTGGCCCTCCCACCCGCACGGGCCGAAGGCGGACGGGCAGCGGGGATGGAACCGGCACCCACGGGGCGGGTCAGCCGCGTCGGGGACGTCACCCGAGGGCAGGCGGCGGTTCGGGTTGCGATGGCTGGGATCGGGCGATGGCACCGCCTCGAGCAACGCTCGGGTGTACGGGTGCTGGGGGGCGCTGTACACGGCCGCCGCCGGACCGGTTTCCACGACCTTGCCGAGGTAGAGGATGGCGATGCGGTCGCACACGAACTTGGCCGTCGCCAGGTCGTGGGTGATGAACACGTAGGTCAGCCCGAAGTCGCGTTTGAGCTCGAGCAGCAGCTCGAGGATCTTGGCCCGCACGCTCATGTCGAGCATGGCGACCGGCTCATCGGCCACAACGAGGCGCGGGCGGGTGACGAGGGCTCGGGCGATGACCACCCGCTGCTTCTGGCCGCCGGAGAGGTCGTCGGGGTAGCGGTCCAGGAAGGCCGACGCCGGCGCGATCCCGACACGCTCCAACATTTCCGCGGCCTGGGCGCGGGCGTCGGCGCGATCGGACGCCAGGCCGTGGATCCGCAGCGGGTGGGCCACGGCGTCGCCGACCGTCATGGCCGGGTTCAGGGCGGCGTGGGGGTCCTGGAACACGGGCTGCATCCGCCGGCGGAGTGGCCGCAGGTCGGGCTCCGACATGTGGGTGATGTCCCGGCCTTCGAACTCGACCGTTCCCGCCACCGGTTCGACCAGCCGCAGCATCGTGCGCCCCAGCGTCGTCTTGCCGCTTCCGCTCTCCCCGACCAGGCCGAGGATTTCGTCGGGGAACACCTCGACATCGACGCCATCCACCGCCCGCACCCACGCCGAGGGTCGGCCGAAGAGCGACCCGAGGAACCCGCCCCGCACCGGGAAGTGGGTGCACACGCCGCGCAGGCGCAGGACCGGCGTCGACTGCTCGGTCACCGGTGTCACGAGCCGGCACCCGGGTGGAGGTGGCACGCCACCTGCGTACCGTCGTCCTGGCCGGCCAGGACGGGCGGCTCATGCCAGCACACGTCCATGACGAAGGGGCAGCGATCGGCGAAGCGGCAGCCGACGGGCGGATCCAGGAGGTCGGGCGGCGATCCCGGAATCGACGACAGCTGCTCGGTATCGAGGCTGATGACGCTGGCCAGGAGGCCCTGCGTGTACGGGTGGCGGGGCCGGGCGAAGACGGTGTGCACGTCGCCCAGCTCGACGATCTGGCCCGCGTACATGACGGCGAGGCGGTCGCACGTCTCGGCCACGATGCCCAGATTGTGCGTGATGAGGAGCAGGGCCATGTCAGAGCGGCGCCGGAGGTCGTCGAGGATCTCCAGGATCTGCGCCTCGACGATGACGTCGAGGCTCGTGGTGGGCTCGTCCGCGACCAGCACGGCCGGGCCCAGGACCAGTCCGAGAGCGATCATGATCCGCTGACGCATGCCGCCCGAGAACTCGTGCGGGTAGTTGCGGGCGCGGGTGAGGGGGATGCGCATGGCCGCCAGCGCCGTGGCGGCCATGGCCCGCGCCTCGCTCCGGGACGTCTCGGGATGGTGGGCGCGGATCGTCTCGACGAAATGGTCCTCGACCCGCTGGAGCGGGTCGAGCCGGGTCATCGGCTCCTGAAAGATCATGGCCGCCCGCTCCCCGCGGGCGCGCCGGCGCTCGCCGGCGTCAAGCGTCGCCAGGTCGACGCCGCCGATCACGACACGGCCGGTGACCGTTGCGCCCGGCGGGAGGATGCCGAGGATGCCGCGACCGAGGGTTGACTTCCCGCAGCCGCTCTCTCCGACCAGGCCGAGGCTCTCGCCCCGCTTGATCTCGATGCTGGCACCCTCGACGGCGACCACCGGTCCCCGGGGCGTGGCATACGTGACCCGCAGCTCGGCGACGAGCAACGCGGTGTCCGGCGCGGGGCCGGGGCTCGTACCGGCCGACGGCGTGACCGCCACCGGCTCGACCGGCGCCTCCTCGGTGACCACGAGGATCGGTTCGCTCCCGGCCGACTCGAGCGCCGTTCCCGCCCGTTCCACCACGAGGGCGCCAGGGGCGACGGCCCCGACCCCCAGCCCCCGCCGGCGCAGCAGCGGGTTCACGACGTCGTTGATCCCCTCGCCCAGCAGGGTGAGACCGGTGACGAGGGCGAGGATGAACAGACCGGGAAAGAGCGACGTCCACCAGAAGCCGTTGGCGACGTCGCCGATGGCCCGGGAGATGTCGTAGCCCCATTCCGCCGCGGGAATAGGGACGCCATAGCCGAGAAACCCGAGGGCGGCGAGGGTGAGGATGGCGTCGGCCGCGTTGACGGTGAAGATCACCGGCACCGATTGGACGACGTTGAAGAAGACGTAGCGGCCCACGATGGTCCGCCGTGACGCGCCCATCGCCCGCGCCGCTTCCACGAAGGCCTCCTCGCGCACCGCCAGCGTGTGGTTGCGCACAACCCGGAAGTACTGCGGGATGTAGATGACCGAGATGGATAGCGCGGCGGCCGGGACGCCTTGGCCCACGAAACGGCTGAGGGCGAACGCGGCCACGATGGCCAGGAGCAGGCTGGGAAAGGCGTACATGGCATCCATGAGCAGCACCAACACCCGGTCCAGCCGCCGGCCCGAGTAGCCGGCGAACAGGCCCAGGGGTACGCCGATGACCATGGCGAAGCCGGTCGAGAGGATGACGACCTGGAACGCCAGGCGGGTGCCGAACACCACGCGCGAGAAGACGTCGTAGCGCAGGTTGGTGGTGCCGAACCAGTAGTGCGAGCTGGGCCTCGCCAGTTGGGGGAGATCCCGGTACTCGGCCTCGCCGTAGGGCGCCACGAGCGGCGCCAGCACGGCCATCACGAGAAACAGGCCGGTGATCACCGCCCCCGCGACCAGGAGCCGGCGGGCGGTCGGGTGCGTCGAGCGCCACAAGCGGCTCAGCCGTTGCCGGCGGGCCGACATCCCCATCCCCGTCATTGGAAGCGGATCCGCGGGTCGACCCACGCCGAGGCGATGTCGATGAGCAGGCTCACGCCCACCACGAACAGGGCATAGAAGGTCACCAGTCCCTGCACCGCCGTGTAGTCCCGGTTCTGCAGGAACTGGTAGAGCGACAGGCCGATGCCGGGCCATGTGAACGTCGCCTCCGTCAGCACTGCGCCCGACAGCAGCAAGGCGAACTGCAGCCCGATGATGGTCACCACCGGCACGAGGGCGTTGCGGAAGGCGTGGTTGAACAGCACCCGCCGTTCACCGATGCCTCGGGCGCGGGCCGCCTCGACGTAGTCCGACTTGAGCGTCTGCAGCATGTTCACCCGCACCAGGCGGATGAAAATCCCCCCGATGACGAGGCCCAGTGTCACCGCCGGCAGCGTCAGGTATCGCAGGGCGCTCCCGAACGCGGCCCAGTTGGCGGTGAAGAGCGAGTCGACCAGGTACAGGCGGGTGATCGATCGGGGCTCGTGGAAGGGCGCGATCCGTCCTCCCGTCGGCAACCAGCCGAGTTGGATGGAGAACAGCAACTGGAGCATGATCCCGAGCCAGAAGATGGGCGCCGCGTACAGCAGGATGCCCAGCAGCCGGCCGCCCACGTCGATCGGCGTGTCACGAAAGCGTGCCGCCAGCGCACCCACCAGCACGCCCACGCCGATGGCGACGACCATGGCCGCCAGGGTGAGCTCGAGGGTGGCCGGGAAGCGGTCGGCGATCGTCGTCCGCAACGGTCGGTTGGTGGTGATGGCGCGGCCGAAGTCGCCATGGCTCACGTCCGCCAGATACGACGTGTACTGGCGCCAGAGGGGCCGGTCGAGGCCGAGGTCTCTGCGGATCTGGTCGGCCCGGGCGTCGGAAACCCGCCCTCCCAGGGTGGCCGTGACCGGGTCTCCGGGCGCAACGCGCAGAAGCAGGAACGTGACGGTCAGGAGGATGAACAGCATCGGCAACGCCAGCAAGAGGCGGGCGAAGACGTAGGCCCGGAGGGAGCCCCCTCCGCGAGTAGCCACGGGTCAGATGGTCTTGCGGGTCAGCTCTTCTGAATGGTGAAGAACCGCAGCAACTGGATCGGGTCCAGGACGACGCCGGACACCTTGTCGGTGGTGGCGGCGAACTGGGTGATCTGGAAGATGGGCACGTAGGGAACCTGCTCGGCCATGTAGGTCTGGGCCTGCTTGATGGTCGTCGCCCGCTTGGCCGAGTCCAGCTCCTTCTGCTGGGCATGGACCAGGTCGAGCATCTTCTGGTCCTCCCACTTGGCGGGGTCGAACACCTTCGGGTCGGCGAAGGGCTCCAGGTAATCGTCCGCGTCGAGGTAGTCGGGGTACCACCCCATGAGGAAGACGGGCATCTCCCCGGCGCGACGCTTGTTGCCGTACTCGGCCCACTCCACGTTGGAGATCTTGACGTTGAACCGGCCGGTGTCGGTCAGGCTGCGGGCGATGACCTGCGCCACCGCCGCCTCCGTGTCGCCGTAGTGGGTCGGGCTGAACCAGAAGTCGAGGTCGACCTTCTGGCCGGCCGGGACGCCGGCGGCGGTGAGGAACTGGTCGACCTTGGCCTTGTCCGGCGCCTTGCCGTAGAGGTCGGTCCACTTCGCCTCGTGGGTCGAGAAGCTGGTCGGGATCATCGAGGGCAGCGGCACGCCCGTCCCTTTCAGCACCTCGCGGGTGACGGCCTCACGGTCGATGCCGGCGGCCACCGCCTTGCGCATGTTGACGTTGTCGAACGGCTTCTTGGTGACGTTGAACGTGAGGTAGCGAATCCCCGGCCCTTCGCCCTCGACCACCTTGAACCCGCTCTGGCTCCGGAAGAAGGCCAGATCGTCGGGCTGCAGCGCCCGGTAGGCGACGTCGATCTCCTTGTTCTGCAGGGCCAGCTTCAGGGCTGAGGACTTGTCGAACAGGCGGATCAGCACCCGCTTGGCCTTGGGCTTGTCGCCCCAGTAGTCGGGGTTGGCCTCCAGGCTGAGCGACTCCTTCTCCTTGTAGGAGACCACCTTGTAGGGGCCGGTGCCGACGATCGTGTCGGTCTTGTACTTCGTCAGCACGGCCGCGCCGGTCTCGTTCCCGGCCAGCACGTTCGTCTTGTACGCGGTCGGGCTCACGATGCTGGCCACGGTGAAGGCCAGGCGGGAGAGGAACGTGACGTTGGGGGCGTCGAGGGTGATCTCGACCGTGGTGGGCGACGGCGTGGCGATGCTCTTGATCGACGTCAGCAGGAAGCCGGCCGCCTCGGCATCCTTGTTGCCGAAGTCCCGAGCGCGCTCGAGCGAGAACTTCACCGCGGCCGAGTCGAGCGCGGTGCCGTCGTGGAACTTCACGCCCGGCCGCAGGTCGAACGTGTAGACCGTGCCGTTGGCCGAGACCTTGGGCATGGCCGCGGCCAGCAACGGCGACGGGTCGGTGGCGTTGGGCTTGTAGGTGACGAGCGTCTCGGCGGTGTTGAAGTCGATCGTCGACGCGAACAGGTCGTAGGCCTGCGCGGGGTCGAAACTGTTCTGCAACGAGTCGGTGGTGCCGACGATGAGGCTGTCGGACGCACCGCTGGCGCCACCTCCGCTGGACCCGTTGTCGCTGCTGCAGGCGCCGGCTACGAGGCCGAATACCAGCAAAACGACAAGGCGGCTACCCCAGGCCTTACGAATCATCGCAGCCCTCCAGCTTGTGACTTCCCTGTTGAAATTGTACGACTGATGCTTTCGATTCGGGAAGGACCTGGCCACGAAAGTCGTGGACCGGCGAAACAGGACCCGCCGAACAGGACCCGCAGGCGGATCCCCTACCGACACAGCGCGCGACAACCGAGTTCGCCGTCGTCGAGCCGACCGGCAAAGCGCCGACCCTCCTGACGCGCAATCTCAGGCGCTGGCCTGCTCGACCGGAATCAGCTCTCCGGGAAGAGCCCCTCCTCGAAGCTGGCTGTCACGCCTGGCCAGGGCTCCGGGTCGATGCGCCACTGCGACCACTCCACCGAGGTGGGCTTGCCGACCACGTCGCAACGCGTCAGCTTGTACTTCGGGCCAGGATCAGTAAGCGGGACGAAGTGGACACTCCACCCTTACCGCCAGGTGTTGAGGAAGAAGTCGGCCAGCCCGGTGACCATCTTCGAGTCCGGCACGTTGGAGTTCAGGAAGGCGAGCTGCGACTGGGCCGCGGTCGTACCGAACAACCGGCGGTAGTCGTCCGCCGCCATCTCGTAGTCCATCCAGCTGTAGCTGCTGTTGAGGCTGGCGCTGTTGGCCAGGACCTGCGAGCCGTTGGCCGCCGACCACCGGAAGTTGTCGTATGCCGCCCAGCTGCCGTTGTTCACCGGGTTCATGTAGTGCCAGTAGTAGGTCCAGGCGTGGCCGTACTCGTGGGCCATGAGCGCGTCGGGGGCGGCGCTGAAGCTGCTGCTGGCGCTCGGGTTCACCACGATGACGGCGCCGAAGCCGTAGTAGTGGCCGCCGGCGTCGCAGCAGGAGGCGGAGGCGCCGGCCGACGACGGGCCGCCGGTCTGGACCTGCACGGTGAGGTGGGGGCCGACGACGGCGAGGTCGAGGGCGTTCGGCCTGAGCAGGTTGTCGATCGAGGAGGTCGTCCATCCGCCGACGGTGGTGCAGATGGCGATGCGGACGCCCTCGGGCGTCACCGTCTGCTGCAGCACCGAGGCGCCATCCGAGCAGGCGGTCAGCGGAGCGGAGGCATTGGCGACGGTGACCGGCGTGGTGACCGTCGGGGAGACGTTGCCGGCGCTGTCAAGCGCCTGGGTGGCGACGGTGTGGCTGCCATTGGCGAGCGCGGCGGTGTCCCAGGACCACGACCAGCTCGTGGTGCCGGTCGCCGGGCTCCAGGCGCCACCGTCGACCGAGATGCGCACGCTGGCCACGCCGGCGTTGTCGGCGGCGCTCCCGGAGACCGCCACCGTGCCGGAGACCGTCGCCCCCGACTGCGGTGAGGAGACGGAGACGCTCGGAGCGGTGGTGTCGCCGGCGTTGCTCGTCGTGACGGTGACGCTCGTCGACTTCGTGTTGCCGGCCGTGTCCGTGGCCCGGGCACTGATCGAGTGCGTCCCGTCGGCGCCGTTCGAGCTGGCCCAGTTCCAACTCCAGCTGGCGGTGCCGCTGGCCTGCGACCAGGCCCCGCCGTCGACGGCGACGTCGACCCGCGACACGGCCACGTTGTCGGACGCGCTGCCCGACACGACCACGGCGCCGGTCACGGTCGCGCCGGCCGACGGGCTGGCGACCGTCACCGAGGGGGGTGTGGCGTCGGCCGTGGCGTTGCTCACCGTGACCGCCACGCTCTTCGAGGCGACGTTGCCCGATGCGTCGGTGGCCCGGGCGACGATCGCGTGGCTGCCGTTGGCGTAGGTCCGGGTGTCGACGCTCGTCGACCAGTTGCTCGTCCCCGTCGCCGGCTTGTAGGCGCCGGCGTCCACCGCGACCTCGACCTTGGCCAGCGACACATTGTCCGACGCCGAGCCCGAGACCGTCACGATGCCGTTGACCGTCGACCCGGAGCCCGGGTTGGCGACGGTGACCGAGGGAGCCAGGGTGTCGGCCGGCGGGCACTGATTCCGCTTGCATGCCGGCGCCGCGTGTGCCGCCGTCGCGCTGACGGAGATAGAACCGCCCAGGACGACGCTCAAGGCCGCCACTACGGCTGCCCTGCGCCCGGTACCTCGGATCACGTCTTTCCCTTCTCGATTCGGGCCGCGCCCGACCAGAGACCTGGAAACCGGGTGTGCGAACCACTCGACCGATGCCCTCGTGGGGGACCGCCCCGTTCGGGGCCGTGCCCGATCCTTCGGCATCTGCCGACGAAGGGTTTAACGCTCGTTCACCGAGCGCCCAATCTCAACCCGTCAGCTACATTCCCAACGGACGCTCAACGTTGCCGCCGTACGTGCCGACATTACGACGCACAGTGAGAAAGATCCGCTTGACGAAGTCTGTGCCGGGATACGCCAAGGTGGCAGGAGCCGTCCTCGCGGCCACACTGGCCTTCGGCATCGTGCCCGCCCGAGCCGACGCCGGCGACGAAGCCCGCCTGCTGACCCTTACCAACCAGGTCAGGTCGTCGCAGGGGCTGGCGCCACTGTCGATCGACGCCCAGCTCACCGCCGTGGCCCAGGCCTGGGCCGCCACCCTGGCCGAGCGGGGCGTGATCTCCCACAACCCCTCCGTTCGCTCGCAGGTCACGGGCTGGAAGGAGCTCGGCGAGAACGTTGGCGTGGGCGGAACCGTCGTCGCCATCCACGAAGGGTTCGTGGCCAGCCCGACGCACCTGGCGAACATCGTCGACCCGGCGTTCACCAAGGTCGGCTTCGGCATCGTCCGGCCCGACGCCCGGATCTTCGTCGTCGAGGTCTTCATGCGCCCCGCCTCTGCCGCGGCGCCGGCGCAGACCGCCGTCACCACTGCGCCCGTCGCCGCCCCTGCCTCGCAGGCGACGCCGGCGCCGGCGTCCTCCGTCACGCCGGTCACCGTGGCCAAGCCGGCGACGCCGGGAGCCCCCACTCCCGTCGTGGTGACCGCCCCGGCGACGCCGGCCGAACTCTCCCCCTGGATGGTGCTCAGCCTCGACGGGCTGCGGTCGATGGAGGCCGGCAAGGCCGCCTAAACGCGGCGCCGGTCAGCCGGTCAGTCGGTCAGTCCGCCGGCCGGAGCCGTTCTGCGACCAGCAGGGCCATTCCGAGCGCCACGGCGATCGTGCCGAAGGCGACGAGCGGGAGGCCGTCGAAGCCGGTCTTGACCAACCTCGGTGCCGGGTCGCTGTTGGTGAATCGCTCGCCCAGGACGCTGGTCGGCACCGTCGTGCTGGTGGTGGCCGGGACCGTCGTCGTGGTGGAGGCGCTGGTGGTGGTCGTCGCCGGCGCCGTGGTGGTCGTGACCGGCGCCTTGGTCGTCGTCGTGGCCGCCACCGTGGTGGTCGTCACCTGCGGCACCGTGCTCGGGATCGGCGCCGTCGTGGTCGTGGGGGCGACTGTCGTGGTCGTAGTCGGAGCGACCGTCGTGGTCGTAGTCGGAGCGAC
>JAHFUP010000054.1:31500-35826 GCA_023265025.1 Acidimicrobiia bacterium
GCGACTGTGGTGGTGGTCGTCGGGGCGACCGTGGTGGTCGTGGTGGCCTGCGCGTTGCAGACGCCCGGGCCCACGGCCTCCTCGATGATGTCGCCGTCCTGCCCATCGCCGGAATGCGACTGGATGAAGAGCGTGCCCTCGGCGGTGTACGCCACGTCGAAGACGATGGTGAGCGTGCCGCTCACCGCGGTCGTGTCGAACTTCACGCCCGGCCCGAAGCCGGTGTGGCCGCCGGGGACGTCGCCGGCGAGGAAGACCTCCCCGTTCGGGGAGGCCGACACGACGTGCGGCAGGATGTCGGCCGAGCAGAACTTCACGGCGATGTTCGACAGGCCGTGCCCGCTGTTGTCGTGGAACTCGTAGCTCCACGTGAACGTCATGCTGCTCCCGACGAGGGGCGACGTCAGCACCGCGGTGGTGGACTCCCCCGTCGCCGCGGCCGACGACATGCCAAGGCCGGCGATCAGGCTCACCACGCCGGCGGCGACCAAGGCGCGGCCCGCCCGATCGGTGTACCTCCGCCGGCTGGGGCTCTGCTGTCCTCTACTGCGAAAGACGTGGATCACGCCCATTACCTTGCGAGGGCAAGATCAACCACACACCAGCAAATGGTCAACTGTCGAACAAATTCCGCCGGGGCCTACGGCCGGTGGAGCTACTCGGGCCGCCGGGGCTCGAAGCTGTAGCCCATGCCCCGCACGGTGCGGATCCACCGGGGGTGGGCCGGGTCCTCCTCGATGAGGAGCCGGATCCGGCGCACGTGCTCGGTGACGGTGCCGGGGTCCTGCCACTTCGACGACGAGCCCCACACCTTGTCGAGCAGCTGCTCGCGGGTGAAGACCTGCGTCGGCGAGGAGGCCAGGAACGACAGGAGGGCGAACTCCTTCGTGGTGGTCGGCACCACCTCGCCGCGGACGGTGACCTTCCGGCTGGTGAGGTTGAGGGACAGCTCGCCGAAGTCGAGCGTCGACGGGCGGGTCAGGCGGCCGGGACGGCGCAATACGGCGGCGATGCGAGCCACCAGCTCGACCGGTGAGAACGGCTTGACGACGTAGTCGTCGGCGCCGAGTCGCAACCCGATGACGCGGTCGGCTTCGTCGCCCTTGGCGGTGAGCATGATGATCGCCAGCTCGTCGTCCATGCCGCGGAGCTCGGCCAGCAGGTCGAGCCCGTCGCGTCCGGGCATCATGACGTCGACGACGACGAGGTCGGGCCGGCGACGATGGACGGCCGCGACGGCGGCGCTGGCGTCTGCGGCCTCCTCGACGCTGAACCCGTCGACCGCGAGGTACCGCATCAGCAGCATCCTCAGGATCTCGTCGTCGTCGACGACCAGGATGTGGGGCCCGATGACCCCCGTGGGGCGCGACGTTCTCGCCCTTCGCTCAGGTGTCCGCGTTGTGCCGCCGACCCTTTCCACTTCGATCGTGGCGGATTGCGAACCTACCTTCACGCTCCAAGGCTGAGCCGGCGACCTCAACGCAAGGGCTACGAAAGATCAACGTTGGCCCAACTATGTGTTATCGGCGCCCGGAGGGGCCGACTTGAGCATCATTTCGTCGTCGTCGTGGTGGTGGTCGACGGCGCCACCGTCGAGGTGGTCGTGGTCGGCTGGGGCGCCACTGTCGTCGTCGGCCGGGCGGTGGTCGGCACCGGGACCGTCGGTCGCGGAACGGTGGCCGGTGGGAGCGTCGTCTGGGTGGTCGTGGGGAACCGCGGGTACTCGGGCACGGTCGACGTGGTGGTGGTCGTCGAGTCGACGACCGGCGCCGGCATCACCAGGGAGACGCTCGGCTTCAGGCCCAGCTCGTCCACCGACGCGGTGTAGAGGTTCTGCGCCGGCACGCCGGCCAGCGCCGCCTTCATGTAGCGGCTGAAGATGCGGGCCGGGAAGCTGCCCCCGGTGACGTTGATGCCGTGGACGTTGCGCATGGGCACGTCGCCCTCCGGCCGCCCGACCCAGACCGCGGTCGACAACTGGGGCGTGTACCCGACGAACCAGGCGTTGCCGAAGTTCTCGCTGGTCCCCGTCTTGCCGGCGACCGGTCGACCGATGGCGGCGGCGGTTCCGGTGCCGCCCTCGACCACCCGCTGCAGGGCGGCATTCACCACGCCGGCCTCCTTGTCTCCGAACGCCTGGGTGGTCTTCGGCTTGCGCTCGTAGACGACGCTGCCCCGCCGGTCCTTGATCCGCACGATCGCATACGGCTGGGCGGCCACGCCCTTGGCTGCGAACGTGGCGAACCCCGACGCCTGCTCCAGCGGGCTGACGCCCTCCCGGAGCCCGCCCAGCGCCATGGCGCACTCGGCCGGCGTCAGCTCGGCCTTGCTGATGCCGGCCTTCTCGGCGACGTCGCGCACCGCCGTCGGCCCGACCTTGGTCATGATCTGGGCGAAGACCACGTTCACCGATCGGGTCAGGGCCTCGTCGACGTCAATCATGCCCCGGCCTTCGCCCTCGAAGTTGTTGACGGTCCAAGGGGCGCCGTTGCAGCGCAGCGTCTGGGGCGACGACGAGTCGAACTCGGTCCGGGGGTCGATGCCCGCCTTGAGCATGGCCAGGTAGACGTACGGCTTGAACGACGAACCCGGCTGGCGCCGGCCCTGGCTGGCCGGGTCGAACTCCAGGTTCGGGTCGAGCCCTCCGAAGAGGACCCGGATGGCGCCGTCGCCGGGCTGGACCGAGGCGATGGCCGTGGTGGGGTCGCCGGGGGCGCCCAGGATGGCCTTGGCCGACTCGACGGCGGCGTCGGTGGCCTTGAGGTCGACGGTGGTCTCGATCGTGTAGCCGCCGGTGAAGGCCTGCTTCCGACGGGCGTCGGCCGACGAGCCCAGTGCCTCGATCCCGGCCGCCTCCCGGCCCACGTAGGCGACGAAGTCGGGGGCCTTGGACGCGGCGCCCACACCCCGGCCGCCGGCCGGCTTCGGACCGACGCCGAGCGGTGACGAGAGCGCCGACTCCAGCTCGGCACCTGTGAGCCAGTGATGGTGGCCCATGTTGCGCAGAACCTGATCCCGGCGGGACTGGACCGTGCCCGGGTCCTTCCAGGGGTCGAGCCCGTTCGGCGAACGGATCTTGCCGGCCAGCGTGGCCGCCTGGGCCGCGGTCAACTCCGTCGGCGCCACCCCGAAGAACGCCTGGGACGCGAACGCGATGCCGTAGGCCCCCTCGCCGAAGTACACCTGGTTCACGTAGCGCTCGAGCAGCTCGTCCTTGGAGTACTTGCCCTCCAGCTTGCTGGCGTAGAGCACCTCCCGGAACTTGCGAGCGAACGTCCGGTTCGAGCCGACGTAGTTCAGCTTGGCCAGCTGCTGAGTGATGGTGCTCCCGCCCTGACTCTGGCCCCGGGCGCTGTTGACCATGGCCCGGAAGACGGCGCTGGGGTCGACGCCGGAGTGGGAGTAGAAGTCGGCGTCCTCGGCCGCCAGCACGGCGCGGATCACATGCGGCGGGAGCTGGTCGAGCCGCAGGGGGTCCCGCCGTTCCGTCCCCAGGAGGCCGACGTCCGCCCCGTCCCTGGCCACCACCCGGCTGGCGTCGGGGAGATCTTCGAAGCCCTTGATGTCAGGGGCGAACGGCGACGCCACCACCAGGATGGCCCGGCTGGCGACGTTGGCCACCGCCTGGCGCAGCGGGGGCACCAGCGCCACCAGCAGCACGCAGACGACGAAGCCGCCGCCGATCGCCGCCCACGGCCACGTCTTGACCCTGTCCCACACGATCCGTGTTCGCTCCATCGCTCTAGGTGTTGCGCAGAACCCCGGCCACCCAAACCTCGGCGGCCGTAGACTCCGACCCATGCCCAGGAACTACCGCTACATGGAGACAGGGGTCTGCGCTCTGTGTGGCGCGGCCGTCCGCCTCGACGACAAGGAGGGCCGGGTGGTCTGCGAGGGCTGCGACCGGCCCACCGACAACTGCACCTGCATCAAGGACGACCTCGACACCCGCCACGAGTCGTCGACCAAGGTCGGCTCGATGCGGCCCGGCACCTCAGGCCAGTGGATTGCCGATCCCCAGCCGCCGGATGAAGAGGATGAGGACGACCAGGACGACGAGGAGTAGGCGGCCTCGCGGCGCGGCATCAAGCCCACTTGATGTGAGCGTCTCTCATATGCCAGCCTTGCTAGCCCGGGACCAGTGGGCGGGGCCATCCCCAGCGACCTCGCCCACCTCAACGGGTCCCGATACCCGGAGGTCGGGCCCGGTGTCCCTCCAGTGGCATCGGGCCCGCCTTCCGCCACCGGCGCGTCAGCGGCCTGGAGCGGAGAGGGAGGGATTTGAACCCTCGAAGAGGCTTTACACCCCTTAATCGCTTAGCAGGC
>JAHFUP010000055.1 GCA_023265025.1 Acidimicrobiia bacterium
GGTCAAGGGCATCGACATCCTGCGGGCCATCCGCAGCTTCGACCCCTGCATGCCCTGCACCACCCACATGGACACCGGCAAGGGCATCATCACTCGGGAGATCAACTCCTGCGGCTGCACCCTCGAGTAACCCCCCCACGTTCCTCGACGTCCCGCCGCAGCGACACCGGGCCCCCCTCCACAGGGGGGCCCGGCGCTATTTCGCCTTCGGAAGCGAAGCTTCCTCGGCGAGGGAGCCGCGCTTCAGCCCGCCGGCGGAGCCGGCGGGCTTTCGCCGTTTCCTCTGGCCGGCAGCCGGATCGGGGCCGCCTTCGGCGGCGTCCTGCGGCCGCCGGCATGCACCTCTACCCGAGCTGCCTCAATGCTTCGGCTAGCGGCTCCAGGATCGCCGGCGTGTGCGGGGGTGGGAGCTGGATGATCCCGAGGTCGAGGCCGGCGTCGGCGAGAGCGGTGGCGTCGTCGACGAGGGGGGCGATGTCGCCGCTGGGACCGAGGCGGAGGTGGGTGGAGGTGGTGATCTCGCCGATGTCGCGGCCGATGTCGGCGCAGTGGGCGCGCAGGACCGCCATCTTGTGCTCGAAGACGGGCACACCGCCGCCGGGGAAGTTCCAGTGCTGGGCGTACCGGGCCACGGCCCGCAGGGTGCGGCGCTCACCGCCGCCACCGATGCACAGCGGCGGATGCGGCCGCTGGATGGGCTTCGGCTCGCAGCGCGCCGCCGTCAGCCGGTAGTGCTTCCCGTCGAAGTCGGTGTGCTCGTTGATCAGCAGGCTCAGGATCACCTCGCACGCCTCGTCGAAGCGGTCGAACCGCTCGGCCAGGGGCGGCAGGTCGATGCCGTAGGCGTTGCACTCGAGCTCGTTCCAGCCGGCGCCGAGGCCGAGCTCCAAGCGGCCGTTGGAAATGATGTCGAGGGTGGCGGCCATGTTGGCCAGCACCGCCGGATGGCGGTAGACGCTGCCGGTGACAAGCACTCCGACCCGCAGGCGGGTGGTCGCCTGGGCCAGGGCGGTCAGGGTGGTCCAACCCTCCAGGCACGGCCCGTTCGGGTCGGAGAAAATTGGATAGAAGTGGTCGAACGTCCAGCCCGACTCGAACAGGTCGATGTCGTCGGCCGCCTTCCAGACGGCCAGCATGTCCGCCCAAGTCGTGTTCTGCGGCGAGGTCTTGATGGCGAAGCGCATGGTGGAGTCCTACCACCGGCCAGAATCAGCGCATGACCGGGCTGGCCGAGGGCGACGTCGACCCGGATCCGATCGTGCAATTCCGGGCCTGGCACGCCGGCGCCGGCGCCCCGCCGGAGGTGGCGGTGGCCACCGCATCGGCCGACGGCGTCCCGTCGGTGCGGATGGTGCTCCTGAAGTCGGTCGACGAGCGGGGGTTCGCGTTCTTCACGAACTACGGGAGCGCCAAGGCCCGGGATCTGATCGCCAACCCCCGGGCGGCGCTGCTGTTCTTCTGGGCGCCCGACCGCCAGGTGCGGGTCACGGGGCCGGCGGCGCTCGTCGACCCGGCGGAATCGGACGACTACTGGCGCGGCCGCCCCCGCGGCAGCCAACTGGGGGCGTGGGCGTCACACCAGAGCGAGGTGATCGACGACCGGGCCGCCCTGGAGCGCCGGCTCGTCGAGGCCGACGCTCGGTTCCCATCGGAGGTGCCCCGGCCGCCGTTCTGGGGCGGCTTCCGGGTCGTGCACGAGACCGTCGAGTTCTGGAACCACCGTGACAACCGCCTCCACGACCGCCTCCGCTACCGCCGTGACGGCGCCGGCTGGGTCATCGAGCGGCTCTCGCCCTGAGCCTGCACCGGTGACGATCGGACAGGCCATAGCCTGTCGAACCGTCACCAGTTCATGTTGAGGCCTCCAGCACGGCGAGGATGTCCTCGCCGTAGCGCTCCAGCTTGAGGGGGCCGATGCCGGGGCAGCGGGCCAGTTCCCCCAGCGTGGTGGGCATCCGCTCGGCGATGCCCTTGAGGTGGGCGTCGCTCATGATGATGTAGGGCGGCATCTTGTCCCGGCGGGCGATCGACGTCCGCCACTCCTTCAGCGCGTCCCACGCCGGCGACTCCCCGGCGGCGGGAACCTCAGTCCCGGGCCGGACCTTGGGCGCCGACGCCTCCCTGACCGCGGCCAGCACTGCGGTGCCTTCCAATTCGTCGAGGAACGGCGAGGGCGCGGCCTCGTCGCCGAGGACGACGACCGACCGCGCCGCCCGGGTGATGGCGACGTGGAAGAGCCGCCGCTCCTCCTCGATGTCCTCGGCCAGTCGGTGCGGGAACAGCTCGGCCGAGGCCCCGAAGACCACGACGTTCGGCCACTCCCGGCCCTTGACCTTGTGCACCGTCGACAGGTGGACGCACGGGCGCCCGTCGGCGTCGGGCGGCGGCGTAAGGGCCCGGCGCAACCACGACTCGAAGCCGCCCGGATCGGGGAGGAGGGTGGCGAGCTGCTCAAGGGCCCACAGGTCGTCGCCGTGGGCCGAGCGGTCGGCGGTGCCGCGGGAGGTGTCGAGGGCATTCATGGCCCGGTCGAGTCCGATTCGCCGGCGGATGGTGTGCAGCACGCCGGCCGTCGTCGCCCCGGCGCCACTCACCGCGTCGACCAACAGCTCCAGCTCGTCGGCGTAGGTGTGGACCCGCTCGGCGTCGTCGCCCGACAGCCAGTCGCCCAGGCTGCGGAGGTCGGCGATCGACGTCCGGGGCCGCCGGCCCATCATCTCCAGCACGTTGCGGGCGATCTTGCGCGACGGCCGGCGCACGGTGGCGGCCACGTCCTCCCGGGAGAAGTCGCCGGGCGACAGCCCGATGCGCAGATACGCCAGGGCGGCGGCAATGCCGGTCCGGCCGAGCAGCTCGGTGCCCACCGCCCGGTTGCAGGGGATGCCGGACTGGGCCAGCAGGACCTGGATCGGCAGCAGCACGGCGTTGACCCGGGCGAGCACGGCGATGTCCTCGGGCTCGACGTCGTGGTCCAGCCACGCCACCACCCGGTCGCGAGCCGCCTTGGTGAGGTCGTCGACCGGCACGGGCTGGACCACCAGGGCGCCGTCATCCTCGGCCCGCCCGGGCGCCGGCGCCACGTCCTTCGGGATGCGCCGGCGGTTGTAGCCGAGGAGCGTCTGCGCGCCACGCACGATGGCCGGCGGGCAGCGGTAGTTCACCCGCAGGTCGTAGTTGGTCGACCCGGGGAACCACCGCTCGAAGTCGATGAGGAAGCCGGGGTCGGCGCCGGCATAGCCGTAGATGACCTGGTCGTCGTCGCCCACACCGAACACCGACGCCGCCGGCCCGGCCAGCAGCCGCAGCAGCAGCACGTGGGCCGGCGTGAGGTCCTGGAACTCGTCGACCAGCAGCGTGCGGCACCCAGCCCGGGCTCGGGCCCGGATGTCGGGGTCGGTGAGCAGCAGCTCGACCGCCCGGTAGATCTGCTCGTCGAAGTCGACCGCGCCCCGCTTGGCCAGGGCGGCCCGGTAGGCGTCGAAGGCGACGGACACGCCGGCGGCGTCGGGGAACCGGGTCTCGGCCGCCACGGGGTCGAGCAGGCCGAGCCGGATGGCGGACAGGGCCTCGAGGTAGGGCGCCACCAGGTCGGCGTTGGCCTTCCGGGGGATCTTGACCAGCGACTGGACGATGTTGCGGACCTCGCGCTCCTCGACCACCGTCACCCGACCGCCCATCTGGCAGATGAACAGACCGAGCGAGTTGAGCGTACGAATGGTCGGCCGCAAGCCCGCGGTCCGCTCCCGCAGCTCGTCGGCCGCCTTCACGTTGTAGGCCACTGCGGTGAGCAGGTCGGGCTCGTGGTTGCGGTCGGCCAGCAGGTGGCGCAGTCGCTCGGTGAGCACCCGGGTCTTGCCGGAGCCGGCGGGGGCGATGATCCGCGCCGGCCCGCCGGCGTGGGCGACGGCGGCGAGCTGGTCGGGCGCCAGCGCCGCGGCCGGCGGCGAGTGGCGGGCGAGGGTCAGCCGGCCGGCGTCGATCGAGTCGCGGTGAAGGACGGCGTGGTCGAGCGCCAGCACCTGGCGCGGACCGCCGTCGCACCACGCCGGCGTGCCGTCAGGCAGCACGACGTCGGCCGGGCCGCCCACCTCGGCGCCCAGCCGCGACGCCCGCACGCCGTGCCACCACACCGGCTCGCCGGCCCGGGCGTCGTAGGTGTTGGCCCACACCAGGAAGTGCAGCCGCTCCCGGACGAAGTCGAAGCCGGGCCCCAGCTCGTACGGCGGCCGGGAGGTCGTCTCCGGCGCCTTCAGCTCGCCGGCGTCGATACCCAGCTCGACGACGACCGGCCGGCGCTGCGACCAGGCCTCGTGCAGCGGGCCGGCGGCGCGCTCGTCGTCGACCCAGACCCGGGGGACCTCCTCCCATCCCGCGGGCACCTCGGCGCCCGGCAGGACGACCAGCCCGCGACCCAGGGCGGCCGGCGTCATTCCGCCTTCCGGCCCACCAGGAGATGGTGGGGATGCGGGTAGCCCCGGTGGATGGGCCGGTCCGTCACCGTGAGCCCGCCCCCGGCCATGGCCGTGGCCATGTCGGCCGGCGGAAGGAACGTGAAGTCCTCCCCCTCGGTGATGCCGAGGATCTTGACCGCGGCCGTCTCCTGCAGCACGTTCCACCGGGCCTTCCAGCGGGGGACGAGCGCCATCTCCTTGACCGCCAGCACCCCTCCCGGCGCCAGCGCCCCGGCGCACGACCGCAGCAGCGAGCGCTGGTCCTCGGCCGAAAGGAGATAGAGCACGTCCACGATGCCGATGCCGTCCCACGGGCCGTCGGGCAGCTCGCCGCCGGTCACCACCTGGAACCGCACCGAGAGGCCGTCGGCCGCGCCCCGGGCCACGGCCAGCTTGTCCTCGTCGACGTCGATGCCGATGACGTGGCGGTCCGGCGATTCGAGGGCCAGGAACAGCGACAGCAGCCCATGGCCGCACCCGACGTCGAGGATGCGGCCCGCCGCCGGCAGCTGGGCGGCGACAGCCGGGAGGGGGCAGGTCGCCCACCGCACGGCCACATGGGCCCGAGCCATCGCCGGCGCCGTCCGGTAGGTCGAGAGCACCTGCCGGCGGGGGCTCCCGGACGCGAACCGCCCGTACGTCACTTCCGGGGCGGGCACGCCGGCAGGTCGGCGTAGGTGGCCAGGCGGAAGCCGGCGGACGCCACCGCCCGCTTGGCGACCGGCCCGACCAGGGCGGCCAGCTCGTCCTCCCAGCGGTAGCCCCACCAGTACCGGCCACGGTCGATGTCGTCGCCCTCGCCGGGATGCACGGTCAGCTCGACCGCCTCGTGGCCGTGGCGGGCCAGACGGCCGAGCACGGTGGGCAGGAGCCGGTCGTCGAGGCGGCCGGCGCACTCGATGCCCACGGCGTCGAGGGGGAATCGCAGGCCGGCCCGCCGGGCCCGCCGGGCCAGGCGGGCGCCGAGCACGGTGACCCCGATGGCGACGGGAGTCCGGGCCCGGAAGCGGGGCACCCGGACGGCGGGGATCGCGTACTTCGTCGCCAGGTCGATGACCACCGAGCAGACCGACGGCCAGAGCTGGAGGTGCTGGTGGGCGTCGAGGTGAGTGATGCGCACGCCGAGCTCCTGGACCGACTCCAGCTGGGCGGTGAACTCCAGGCGGAGCTCCTCGGGGTCGATCCGCCCGGTCACGGCCCGGGTGATGAAGGCGCCGTAGGTCTCGCACAGGTGGCCGCGCTTGCCGACCAGCGAGGGGATCTCCCGGGCGCTCAGCAGGGGCGGGTCCTCCCCCACTGCGGCCAGGTGGACGCCGACGCCGAGCTCGTCCTCGTCGGCCAGCCAGGACGCCACCTTGGGATAGGCCGGTCCGATGGCGATGGCCGACGTGCTGGTGACAATCCCCTCCCGGTGGGCGTGGAGGATGCCCCGGGAGATCCCCTCGGTGAGGCCGTAGTCATCGGCGTTGACGATCAGCAGCTGGGGCAACGGGGCGTCCTTGGTCGTCGTCATGAGAGCCTGTCGGTAATCACGAGAGGTAATAGCCGGTGCCGAAGACGGCGGTGAGGACCACGAGGCCCACACCGCTGGCCGGGAGGAGGACCCGCCGGAATCCGGGGCGCTCGGCCAGCAGCTCGCCCAGCACCGCGAAGACGGGGAAGGCGGCCAGCAGGTAGCGCGCCATCCCGAAGAAGTTCTTGGTCGACAGGGCTGAAAGCCCGATCAGGAGCGCGGTGTAGACGCCGTAGCCGGGTCCGAACCGGCGGAAGACCCGGGGGACCAGGCAGGCCGCGGCGACGGTGAGGACCGGGTGGGCCATGAACAGGATCCACGCCCGGGGGCTGCTCAGGTCGGCGACGTCGCGGAAGAACTGGAACTTCAGCCACGTCTCGGGGCCCGCCCCCTGGTGCCAGGCCGACTGGGCGGTCGCGAAGGCAAACGGGTCGTCGAACCTGACCCACAGGTACAGGCACCATCCGACGAGACCGAGCCCGGCGACCAGCACGCCGGCGTCCGCCCGCCGGGCCCGGCTCCAGTCGACGCCGATGCGCCGGCCGGTCAGCCGGATGGCGCCCCGGCGCTCGAGCGCCCGCACCGCCAGCCCCACGACCAGGACCACGCCGAGCGGTCGGGCGGCAGTGGCGACGGCCCCGGCCAGGCCGGCGAGGAGCGGCCGGTCCATCTCCAGCAGGAGGAACGCTCCGAGCAGGGCGGCGATGAAGAGGGCGTCGGCGTAGACGACGCCGTAGAGGTAGAACGCGTAGGGGTACAGCAGGAAGGCGAGGAGGGCAGCCCACGCCGCCGGCGGCGAGAGCCGCGACCGCAACCAGACCGCGAGCAACGCGGCCACGGCGATGCCGGCCAGCAGGGTGACGAGGATGCCGGCGACGTAAGTATCGTCCGCGACCACTTGGGCGCCCCGGACGACGAGCGGGTAGGCCGGGAAGAACGCCACCGACGACTGCTCGCCGGCGACGAAGGAGTACCCCTTCGACGCGATCTCGTGATACCAGCCCGAGTCCCACTGGGCCCAGCCGGCGAGCCACGACGGCCCGGTGAAGGCCGGCGCCAGGTGCGGCCCCGACGCCTCCGGCAGATGCGGCCTTGCGAGGCCCATCACCAGGAACAGCACGGTCGCGATGCCGAGGAACACCGCAGCCGCCTGCCACGCATGTGGTTGCCCGGCCTGGGCAGGGACCTCCGCCGGTGACAACCGGGCGGGGGCGGGTCGGTTGGACAGCATTCGATCCAGTGGTTCTCCGGGCGCGTCGGGATACCGACCGGCGCGCAACTTACCACGGGGCCCTCCCGGGGCACCGGATCCGGGCCGGGCCGTACCCCTTTCCGGCGTCGGGGCGGTCACCCCTTCGAGACGCCCCCTACCGACGCCCCGGGAGAGACAACATGCTGGTGAACACCCTCTTGGGGAGCCTGGCCGCCAAGATCGCCGTCGCGGTCGGCCTGGCCACCGCCACCGTGACCGCCGCCGGCGCCGCCGGCGTGCTTCCCGAGCCGGCGCAGCATGCGGTGGCGTCCGTGGTCGGGGCGACGACCCCCTTCACCCTTCCCGACTCGGCGGCGTCCGTCGCGGTCCAAGCGACCGGCGGCGTCACGACGCCCACCGTCGCAGGAGCGGTGAACGACGAGGCCAGCAACGACGGCGAGGCCGACGACACCACCCCCAAGGTGAACCACGGCGCCTGCGTCTCGGTCGCGGCCCACACCGAGGCCGAGCCCGGCACCAAGGGCAAGACGGTCTCCTCGGTGGCCCGCAGCGACTGCGGCAAGCCCGAGAAGGGCACGTCGACCACCGTCGACACTCCCGGAGCCCAGAGCCCCAACTCGGGCAAAGGCAGCGCCAGCAGCGGGAAGGGCAACTCGGGCAAGAAGTAGGACAGGTTCCCTGGTCCACCCGCCCGGGTAGACCTTCCGGTGTCGGTCGAGCTCAACACGACGTTCCACGCGTCCGTCGACAAGGGCCGTGAGCGCCTCAACCGCTCGTTGCCCGGCCTCCTCGCCACCGGGGCGGTGGGCGGCATCGACGTCAGCATCGGCCTCTTGGCCCTGTTCACGGTGGAGCACGCCACCGGGAGCGCCCTGCTCGGCGCCCTCGCCTTTGGCATCGGCTTCATCGCCCTGACCCTGGCGGGCAGTGAGCTCTTCACCGAGAACTTCCTCGTTCCCGTCAACGCGGTCGTCGCCGGCCACGCCACGGTCCGCCAGCTCGTCCGGCTGTGGGCCGGGACGCTCGCCGCCAACCTGTGCTTCGGCTGGATCATGGGTGGCCTGATCGTGGCCGCCGCACCCGATCTGCGATCCACCGCGCTGGCGAAGGGCACCCACATCGCCCAGCACGCCATCGGTGGGTCGCTGCTCGCGGCCGCCATCCTCGGCGGCACCGTCATCACCCTGATGACGTGGATGGAGCGGGGGACGCCCTCGGTACCGGCCAAGCTGGTGGCGGCAATGTCCGCCGCCTTCATCCTGGGCTCGGGCGTGGTCGTCCACGCGGTGGTGAACACCCTGGAGATGTTCGCCGCCCTGCACGTGGGTGCCCCCTTCGGTTACCTCCGGGTCGCGGAGATCCTCGGGTTTGTGACGTTCGGGAACGCCCTGGGCGGGCTCGGTTTCGTCACCGTCCTCCGCCTCGTCCAGGTGGGGTCGGGCACGGTGCGCGAGGAACGCAACCAGGCCCCGGAGGCCGAGCGCAGGGCCGCGTAGGCCGCTACGGCTGCGGGTGCAGCCCGATGCAGAACTCGTTGCCCTCCGGGTCGGCGAACGTCGACCAGGTGATCCCGTACTCCTGGCGGTCGCCGATGAGCGTGGCGCCGAGGTCGAGCACCCGCGCCACCTCGACGCCGAGGTCGGACGTCCCGAGGTCGAGGTGCATGCGGTTCTTGGCCACCTTCGGCTCGTCGACCTTGATGAACATCAGCCGGGGGCCGACGGAGCCGTCGCCGCCGAGGATGGCCAGCCACGGCTCGGACACCTCGACGTCGTACCTGGTGACGCCGGCCCAGAACGCGGCCAGCGCCGGCGGGTCAGCGCAGTCGAAGGTCAGGCTGTGGAGGTGCACGGCTAGTCCCGGGCGGCGGCGATGAGGTCCCGGAGCGGTTCGAGGTCGAACGGCGGGCCGGCGCCGAGGATGAGGTGCTGGGCGCCGGCGTCCAGGTAGCGGTCAACATGGCGGATCTCGCGGGCGTCGTAGAGCATCACCGTACGCTCGATCTCCGCCGGGTCGCGGCCGACCCGGGCGCACCAGTCGTCGAGCACCCGGTTCTTGGCCGCGAACGACTCAGCCGGGCCGAAGACGTTCCACATGTCGGCGTACTGGGCCACCAGCCGCAGCGTGACCTTCTCGCCGCCGCCGCCGACCATGATCGGCAGCTCGCCCAGCGGCGGCGGGCTCAGCTTGGGGAGCCGGGCCCGGATCCGCTTCAGCGACGCCTCGAGGCCCTTGAGCCGGCTGGCCGCGGTGCCGTAGTCGTAGCCGTACTCGGCGAAGTCGCGCTCCGACCAGCCGGCGCCGATGCCGAGGATCGCCCGCCCCCCGCTGAGGTGGTCGACGGTGCGGGCCATGTCGGCCAGGAGGTCGGGGTTGCGGTACGGGTTGCCGGTGACGAGCATGCCGAGCATGGCGTGCTCGGTGTCGACGGCCATGGCCGCGAGCAGCGACCAGCCCTCGAACGAGGCGCCGCGGGGGTCGCCGTAGATCGGGAAGAAGTGGTCCCACGGCCAGATGCTGTCGACCCCCATCCGGTCGGCCTCCTGCCACGCCGTCCGCAGCTCGGCCATCGTGGTGTGCTGCTGGTAGAAGTGGAAGCCGACCTTGAAGCGCGCCATTCCGTCGACGCTAGATGTTCTCTGGGGCTGAGACTTCGAACGTAACCCAGCCTTCCCGGCGTCGGGTGTGGGGGCGTGCGGGGCCCTGCCCCCCACAGGTGGCCCGCAGGCGGCTCCGCCGCCGAGGAGCCTGAGTGCCGCCGGAGGCGGCTCGACGACCGGGAGGGGGTGGGGGGGGAGGGGGCTTTGGCCCCTCCCCCGCTCATCAGCCCTTCCAGGGGCCGAGTGCCGGCCCGTCAGCGCGACCGACCAGCCACGCCAGCAGTCGCCGGCGGTCCATCTCGACCGCGGCCGGCGCCGGCGAGCCCTCGGGGATGACCCAGCGCCGGCCGGTGTCGGTGGCCCTGAGGTCGACGCCGGCGCCGTCGGGCAGCCGGGCGGCCACGCCGGCGACGGCCCGCTCCAGCTCCTCGTCGACGTAGTCGTCGGGCCAGTCGGCGGGGCCGTATCCCAGCGCCAGGTCGACATGGTGGATCTCGACCTCGCGCCGGCGGCGGAAGGGCAGCTCGGCGAGGGCCCAGACGCCGCTGACCACCCGTCCGTGGCCGTCCCGCCACACGCCCTCGGGGGTCGCCTCCGTCGCCGCCTCCAGCCGGGTCGCGGCCGTCATCACGTCGTCGACCAGCCCGGCGGCCGGGCGGCCGGCGCCGGCCTCGATGTCTCCGGCCCGCTGCTCGTTGCCACCGGGGTACTGGTCGGCGATCTCGCCCTGGGCTGCGCCCTCCAGCATGCGGACGAGGCTGTCGGCGTTCCGGGCCAGGTGGGTGAGGACGTGGCCGACGGTCCACCCGGGCAGGAGGCTGGGCCGGCGGGCGTCGTCGTCGGTGAGCGCGGTCAGCGTCATACCCAGGCGGGCATGGGACCTTTCGATTGCGGCGCGCCCGAAATCCGGCATCTGGCCGGTACTTTGGCAGGGATTTCTCGTCCGTAGGAGGTCCAGCCCATGTCGCCACACCGCCGGCCGGCCCGGGTACTGGCCCTCGTCGCCGCTCTCACCTTCTCCGTCCTGGCGACCGCCGGCCCTGCCCAGGCCGGGCCGGCGACCGTCGGCCGTCCCCAGCCGGCGGCGGCACCGGCCTCGTCGCTCCTCGTCACCCTCGTCGACCTCCTGGCCCGGATCCTCCCGGTGCCGGCGCCGGCGGTGCCCGGGGTCACGCCCTCGCTGGTCACCCGGGTCACCGCGTCCACGGTCAGGGTGAACGGCGTGGCCTGCGGCGTGCGGCTGGCGGGCAGCGGCTTCTCCACCGCCCCCGACACGATCGTGACCAACGCCCACGTGGTCGCCGGCACAACGGTGACCTCGGTGCTGCGGCCGGACGGCCGCACGCTGCCCGCCACGGTGACTGCGTTCGACCCGGTCAAGGACGTGGCCGTCCTGTCGGTGCCCGGCCTGGGCGAGCCGTCCCTCTCCTTGGCGTCGGCGGTCGTCGGCGAAACCGACGCCGTCTTCGGCCACCCGCTCGGGCAGGCGGCGATCGAGGTGTCCCCGGCCGTGGTGACCCGCCGGGTGACCGGCGACTTCGGCGACATCTACGACCGGCCGGCGGCGCCTCGCCAGATCCTCGTCCTCAACGCCGACCTCCAGCCCGGCGACTCTGGTGCCGGCCTGGTGAACAGCGCCGGCAAGGTGGTCGGTGTGGCGTTCGCCATATCCAGCGTGCGCCAGTCGACGGCGTTCGCGGTGGCCAGCGAGGACCTGGCGCCCGTCCTGGCCCGGCCCCGCGGCGGCGCCGTCAGCACCGGGCCCTGTAGTGCCGAGAAGCGCTGATCGCCTATCCGTTGACGTGGCACTGGCCGCGGGTTAGACGTATGCAGGGCCGACCGGCCGGTGTGGAAGGGGACGCGATGAAGCGTGCGGGACTCCGGCTGTGCGTTTCGGTCGCGCTCCTGCTGGTGGCGGCGCCGCCGGCCGATGCGGCACCCTCGCCGTACCTCGGCAAGATCGCCTTCGAGAGCGACCGCCTGGGCCCGACCGACCTGTTCGTGATGAGGCCGGACGGAAGCGGCGTCACCCGCCTGAACACGCCCGGCGACGGGGCCGACGCCTCGTGGTCCCCGGACGGGAGGCGGATCGCATTCGGTGCCGACGGCAACGGTGACGGCAACGTCGACATCTTCGTCATGAACGCCGACGGCACCGGGCTCCAGCAGTTGACCGATGCCGAAGGCCTCGACATCTGGCCGGACTGGACCAGGGGTGGCGGCGAGCTCGTCTTCACGAGCACTCGCACGGGTGTTCCCAACATCTTCGTCATGAACACCGATGGCAGCGGCCAACGGCCGCTGACGAACGAAGCCAACGCCGCCAGCCTCACGCCCGTCGTGTCACCGCTGGGCCGCCAGATCGCCTTCACCCGGGCCACCCCGACCGAGCCGCCCAAGATCTGGGTCATGAACGCCGATGGCACCGGCCAGCGCCCGCTCACCGGCCCGGGCGACTGGGAGGACTCCGACCCGGCCTGGTCCGCCGACGGTCGCGAGATCGCCTTCAGCAGGCTGCGGCCGGGCCTCGGCTCGGAGATCTTCATCATGGGCGCGGACGGCTCGAGCCCGACGGCGCTCACCAACGTGCCCGGCGCGGACTGGACGCCCACGTTCTCCCCGGACAACCGGTACATCGCGTGGACGGCGTCGCGTCAGGGCAACTTCGACGTCTGGGTCATGAACAAGGACGGCTCCGGGAAGACGCGGTTGACGACGGACCCGGCGTTCGACGGCTTTCCCGACTGGAACCAGGCCCGCCTGACCGGGTAGCCGCCTACGGGCTGCCGAGCACCAATTGGTTGTCGGGGCGGGGCAGGAAGTGCTTCCCCAGCGTCTCCTCCTGCTGCTGGTAGGACGACCCGATCCCCCGCCCGTAGAGCGTCGCCGGCTCCTCCAGCATCCGCTCGAAGGTGAGCTTGCACACCCGCTGGCCGTGCTCGATCATGAACGGCACGTCGTGGGCCCGCACCTCGAGCGCGGCCCGTGAGCCCTGGAACAGCCCCGCTTCGGAGTAGCCGAAGCCCGGGTCGAAGAAGCCGGCGTAGTGGGTGCGCAGCTCGCCACTGGTCGGGTCGTACGCCATCATCTCGGCGGCCAGGTTGGGTGGGATGGTGACCGACTCGTCGGACATCAGCAGGTAGAACCGCTGCGGGGTGAGCACGACGCGGTCGCCGACCTCGCCCTTCACGTGCTCCCAGTAGGCGTCGGGGTCGAGGCCGCCGACGCGCGTCATGTCCAGCAGCGGCGCGTTGTCGCGGGCCCGGTAGCCCACCCGCCCGGATCGGTCGCCCTGGAGGTCGAGGCTGAGGAACAGGCCGTCGTCGACAGCCAGGGCGTCGTCGGCCACCGGCTCGCCCCGGCGGAACAGCAGCGGCTGGCGCCGGTGGAAGTCGCGGAGCTCCTCGTCGGACAGCTCCGGGCGCCCCACCGACAGCCGGAGCTGGTTGAGGCTGAGGTCCTCCCGCACCCGGATGGCGAAGGACAGCGGCACGACCTCGAGGTACAGGTTGCCCGAGTAGCCCTCGGCCACCTCGTCGAAGCGGTCGCTGTGGTCGGTGATCACCCGGGTGAAGACGTCGAGCCGGCCCGTCGAGCTCTTGGGGTTGGCCTTTCCGGCGACGTTCGCCGGCAAGGTCAGCCGCTCCTTCAGGGGGATGAGGTACGGCCGGTTGGTCTCCAGCACGGCACCTTCGCGGTGCAGGTCGAGCTCGTCGATCACGTAGTCCTTCACCCGCTGCTCGACGGAGTGCCTGCCGGGCAGGAAGCTGCACCGGATCCGGTAGGCCACCTCACCGAGGCGCAGGTCGAGGCTGGCCGGCTGGATGTTCTCCCGGGGGATGGTGAAGGCGCCGGCAGAGATCAGCCCTGCGTCGATCACCGCGGCCAGGTACTGGCTGGGGAGGACGCCTTCCTTCCCGGGCGGCAGGATCGGAATGGGCATTGGCGAAGCTTACGGTGCCGCGCCCAGGAACCGGGCGGCCAGCGGCGCGGCCACTTGGCCGCCGACACCGCCGCCTTCGACCAGCACCGAGAACGCCAAGGAGCCCCGGTACCCGATGAACCAGGCGTGGGTCTTGGCGGGATCGGTCGTCTCGGCCGTGCCCGTCTTGCCCGCCACCTGGTGGCCCGTGACCGCGGCCCGCGTGCCGGTGCCGGTCCGCACCACCTCGGCGGTCAGGTCCCTGAGGGTGGCGGCCACCTGCGGGTCGAGGGCGATGGGCTGGCCCGCCGGCGTGTCGGCCAGCAGCCGGGGCGCCCGCCAGCTCCCCGATGCCACGGCGGCCGCCACCGTCGCCATGTGCGCCGGGCTGGCCTCGACGCGACCCTGCCCGATGGCCTCCGACGCCTTCTCCGCCGCGTCCTTGGGCGCCGGGAACCGGGCGCCGGCGGTGGGGACGCCCAGGTCGTACGTGGCGCCGAAACCGAACGACGTCGCCGCGGCGGCGAGGGCGGCGTCGGCCAGGTCGGCCGACAGGGTGACGAAGGCGGTGTTGCACGACTGGGCGAACGCCGAACGGAACGTGGTGCCGCCCAACGATCCACCCTCGAAGTTCCGGAACCTCTGGCCGCCCGCCGTGGCCTCCGCCGGGCAGGCGACCGGGGTCTCCGGCCGGGTGCCGCCGGCCAGCAGCGCCGCCGTCGTCACCACCTTGAACGTCGACGCCGGCGGGTACTGCCCGGCCAGCGCCCGGTTGAACGGCTCGCTCAGCGGCCGGCTGACGACCGCCCTGACGTCGCCGGTGGCGGCGTCGACCGCCACGATCGCGGCCGGCGACGTGACGCCGGCCAGGGCGGCCTCGGCCGCCTCCTGGGTGCGACGGTCGAGCGTGGTCCGCACCGGCTGCGGCGGCGTGCCCGGGAACGTGAAGAGCGTGCGCACGGTCGTGCCGGCGGCGTCGACCGTGCGCACGTCCCCCGATGGGGTGCCGGCGAGCTGACGCTCGAAGTTGGCCTCCAGCCCGGAGAGGCCGACGTTGTCGCCCACCTGATACGGCTCGCCGAGCTCGGCCAGGCGCTCGGCGGTGACCTCGTCATACCGGCCGAGCACATGGAGGGCGAAGTTCTCGGCCACTGCCAGCCGGCCGATCGTGCGCTGGAAGAAGATGCCCGGCACCGGCTCGAGCACCGGGCGAAGCGGGGGGAACCGGTCGGCCCGCACCCGGGCAATCGGCACAAAGTGGTCCGGCTTCACGCCGGGAGCGGCGAGGGCGGCGGTGGTCGTCGCCGGCACGACGTTGAGGTGCTGGCGAAGCACGGCGTCGACGAGAGGACGGTCGGTGATGCGGTCCGGCTCAAGGCCGATGTCCACGACGTCGCCGACGGAGACCAGCGCCGAGCCGTCGGCGCCAAGGATCGGGGCACGGGCCGGCCAGGTGCGGGTGCGGTCGAACCCCTGATCCGGGCCGAGGTCGGGGTGAAGGGAGGCCGGCGACCACTGCACGAGCCACCGGCCGTCCGTCCGGGCCAACTGCAACATGCCCGGGTAGCTCCACACGCCGAGGCCGGCGAGGGTGAGGTCGGCGGTGAAGTCGGCGGTCACGATGTCGCCCTGCCGGCGGATGAGCCCAACACCGAGATGGGCCGACGTGACGCGGAGGTCCTCCTGCATCCCGGTGACCACCGCGTCGAGCTCCGGGGGTGGGGCCGCGGTCAGCGCCCGCATGGCCGCGACGTCGAAGCGCTCCCAGGCCGACAGGTAGGCGGCCACCTCGCGCCGGGGCAGCGCCGGCTCCCGGTCCCGCAGGAGGAACCAGCCGGCTCCGGCCGCGCCGGCGACGAGGGCCAGGACCACCCCGACGGTGACGGCGCGCCGCACGCTCAACCCAGACCGCCAGGGACCGCCGCGACGAACCGCACGGCCCAATCGTAGGGGCACCGGCACCGGTGCCGGTGCGGGCCCGGGGTCAGCAACTACGATGCGGGAAGCCCGGCGAAAGGGAGGCCGATGGCCGACGAGGAGACGCAGGGACAAGTAGACACGTCGTGGTGGGGGCCCGAGGGATCCACTGAGTCGTCGGAGCCGTCGACCGGCTTCGACGAGCCGTTGATCTGGCCCGAGTCACTGGCGTGGGACGGGCCGGCCGAGGGTGGAGCGGGCGCGCCGATGGTTCCCCTCCCCGAGGTCGCCCTCAACGGTGAGTTCGTCCTCCCCCCGCGGCCCACGACCGACTTCGGCTCGCTGCCGGACCTCGACGTCGACTGGGAGTTGTTGGCCGCGGAGCCCTCCACCGAGCCGCCGGCCGACCCCGACGCCACCGTCCACCGCGATGACCCGCTGGGCGGCCTCGGCGGCGGTGCGGGGTCGCCGGCGCCCCCGGTGGCCGCCGCGCCGCCGGATTCGATCTGGGCCGGCGGCGCCTGGCCGGATCCCGGCGACGCCGTCCTCGTCGCCACGACGATGGCGCCGGCCGTCTACGCCGAGACCGAGCGGGGTGCCGGGGGCTCGCGCTGGCGGCGGTTCGGGGTGCGCGGTGGCAACGCCGCGGTCATCGCCCTTATCTCCCTCGTGAGCCTGGTCCTGCTCGGCATGTTCCTTTCGGTCCGTGGACGGGGCGACGACGTGCCGACCGACGTCTCCCAGCAGCGCCCGCCGGGCGACGAGATCGCCGTCACCGGCCCGCTGAACACCGTCCCGTTCAGCCCCACCACGTCGCCCCCGGGCAGCATCAACATCGCCGCGCTGGTGCCGGCGACCGAGACCACCGACACGTCGAGCGCGCCGGCGACGACCGTGGCGGCCACCCGCTCCACCGCGCCGGCAACGACGGCCGCCCCGACCCAGCCGACCACGGCGACCACGGCGGCGCCGGCGACCACCACCACGGCATCGCCGGCGACCACCACGCCGGTGGACAGCACCCAGCCGTCGACCACCCGGCGGACCACGACGTCATTCACGTTGCCGCCGTACCCGACGACCTCGGTGCCGTCGAGCACGCCGACGTCGTTCCCCTTTACGATCCCGTCGTTCTAAGTCGCCGGCGGCGCATCGTCGGGGGCCGGTAACCCGGCCGCGGCCGCCCGCCGGCGGCCAATCCGGTCGGCGGCGGTGCCCCAGGTGGCCAGCAGCAGCACGGCCAGGCCGACCCACGGCGCCCGCCCCAGCGACTCGGAGGCGACAACCGACGCGGGGAAGGCGGCCGGGGGCTGGTCGGCGCGCGGCTCACCGGGCAGCCCCGGCAGCCCGGTCTCGAGCACCCGGGTGGCGAGCGGCTCGCCGTCGACAGAAGGCTCGGCGACCTCGATTCGGAGGGTGAACAGCGTCGAGCGGAGATCCATCTCGGCCCAGAACCGGTGGGCGTCGACCGTCATGGGGCCGTTGGCGCCCTCGAAGGTGATCTCGAGCGGGCGGCCCGACGGGCCGGTGCGCGTTACCGCCACGGCGGTCACCTCGCCGCGGTAGCCGAAGCGGGCACCGGCCTGTTGCAGTGGGATGGTCGTGGCCCATAGCTGCGGGTCGGCGACGGTGTAGGTGACCGGCTTCAGGTACGGCACGTCGGGACTGCCCGCGCCGAAGCCCTCCTGGGCCGTCGCCGAAACCCCCCCGGCGCTCGCCGAGTAGACGGTCTCGGCCAGGGCACCCTTGTAGGTGAGCACCTGGCCCTTGGTGGCGTTCGCCGCCGCAGTGGTCGACGGGTGCTCGTTGCCGGCGCCGATGTAGACCTGGCACTGCTGGTCGTCGCAGAGCGTCCGACCCGCGGCCGCGGCCCGCAGGGCGAAGGTTCGGGCCGCGATGGCCTGGGCCTGGAGGGCGGCGGCCGGCCAGCCCGCCGGCACCTCCCCGAGGCCGCGGAGGTACACCTCGACGTCGAGCTCGTTGGTCACCTGGAGCCCGGGCCCGCCGGCGGCGGCCACGACGGTGCCGCGGTAGCTGCGGCCCGGCCCGGGCAGGTGCACGACCGAGTCGCCCTTGGGGACGGCCCACAGTGCCCGCCCGGAGAAGGCGTCCTTCTGGGTGGCTGGCACCGCCCCGGCGGCACCGCCGGCCGGCGGCGCCGTCGTCGGCGGCGCGGTGGTCGGGATCAGCGCCTGGAGGAGGGGATCGAGCAGCCCGGGGACGGTGGTGGTCGTCGGGACGGTGGTCCCAGGGGCGACCGTGGCCGGCGGCGCGGTCGTGGCCGGCGCGGCCCGGTTGATGGCGGCGCCGGCCAGCGGCGTGGCCTTGTACTTCCCGCCCTCGACGGCGATGGCGACGCTCCCGCCCGGGCTCACCGTGACCGGGAAGCCGGCCGACTGGGGGCCCGACGGCGCGTCGCGCACCTCGCCCCCGCCAGGCAGGACCACGACCACCGACCCCGGCGACTCCAGGACGCCGACCCGCACCGTGGCGCTGCGACGGGCGATCGCCGTCCCCGGATAGAACCGGCTGAGGATCGCCGCGGCCGACGAGCCGGCGGCGGCCATGGCGTAGGCGCCGTCCTGCGGCATCCCGACGCCGTGGCCGAAACCCTTGCCCTCAATGACCAGCACCGGCCCGACCTCGGCATGGGCCGGCGCCGCGCCGAGCAGGGGAACCGATGCCAAGAGCGCGGCGACAGCACCGAGGAACCTGCGAGGCATCCCTCATACTGCCACCCGCACGCCAGCCGGCCGGGGGGAGGCGGAGCAGGTGACTTCCAGGGCCGCTACTTCCGGCGCAGAGAGGCGCCCGTCTTGCAGCTCACGCAGAGGGTCGCTTCCGGCACGACCTCGAGCCGGGCGTGCGGGATGGGCTTGCCGCAGGCCTCGCACCGGCCGTAGGTGCCGGCCTCGACCCGCCCGAGGGCGGCATCGATCTCGGCCACCCGTTCCTTTGCCTCGCTGGCCACGACGAGCAGCCGGTCGCGCTCGACGTTGAGGGTGTCGCCCTCGCCAAAGCCGTCCTCGTCGGCCATGTCCTGGTTGGCGCCGTCCTCCGTCAACTCGAGGGCGGTCGCCGTCGACCGGGCCACGTCGGCCAGGTAGGACTCCCGACGGGCCAGAAGCTCACGACGCTGGGAGGCGAGGAAATCGGTGGTTGTGGATGTCATCGTGGTCTCATTCTCTCTCTCCCCGCATGTCTACGTGCGAGGACGCTGCAGTGGATTGTCGCCGTGTCCTGGCCTGCGGGCTAATCGGCGTCGAGCTCGGCCAGATCGGCGACCGCGACGTCGGCGCCGGCATCGAGGAGGGCGGCGGACTGGCCCGCCCGGGCAACTCCGACGACGAGCCCGAAATTCCCCGCCCGCCCGGCGGCCACCCCCGAGAGGGCGTCCTCGACCACCGCCGCCTTCGACGGATCGACGCCGAGACGCCGGGCGGCCTCCAGGAACGTGGCCGGGTCGGGCTTGCCGGGCAGGTGCAGTTCGGCGGCGGTGACACCGTCGACGCGCTCGTCGAACAGTTCGAGGGCGCCGGCGCCAGCCAGCACCTCCTCGGCGTTGCGGCTGGCGCTGACCAGGCCGGTCTTGACGCCCTTCTCCCGCAACTCGCGGATCAGCTTGATGGTCGACTCGTACGGGCGGACACCGTTCTCCCGCACGTCGACAAGGAAGTAGTTGTCCTTGTCGTTCCCCATGGCGCACACCGTGTCGCGGCCCGGCTGGTCCGAGGGGTCGCCGTCGGGGAGGGTGATCCCCCGCGACGCCAGGAAGCTGCGCACGCCGTCGTAGCGGTTCTTGCCGTCGACATAGCGCTCGTAGTCCGCGTGGCTGTCGAAGGGCACGAGCTCCTCGCCCGCCTCCTCGGCTCGTTGCTGCAGGTACGCGTCGAACAGCTTCTTCCACGCCCTCGCGTGCACGGTGGCCGTCTCGGTGACAACACCGTCCATGTCGAAAATGACCGCGTCAAGGTCGAACAGCGAAGGCCTCATCGGGGCCATCCCATCACGCCGGGCCGTCCAATGACCAAATCTCGGCCGGCGCGCCGGACGGCGCGACGTCGCCCTGCCGGCGGGCCGTGAAACGACCGGCGTCCAGGGTGGTCGCAGGGCCGGCGCCCACTGCGACCAGAGCGGGGCCGTCCAGGTCGAGCTCCATCGCGTCGGTGCGGATCGAGACGGTGATCCGCGTCCCCCGCCAGGTGACGGGGAACGTGAGGCCGGTCCACGCCGGCGGCAGCTTGGGGTCGACGCGGATGGCGTCGCCGTCGGCGCGGACCCCGCCGAAGCCGAACACCGCCGCCTGCCAGAGCCCGCCCATGGTGGCGATGTGCACCCCGTCGGCCGCGTTGCCCATGCGGTTGTCGAGGTCCACCCCGCCGGCGAGTCGGAAGTACGCCAGCGCGTCGTCGAGCCGCCCCAGCCGGGCCGCGACCAGGGCGTGCATGGCCGGCGACAGGGAACTGCCGTGCGACGTGCGGGGCTCGTAGTAGTCGTAGTTGGCGGCCTGGGTGTCCGTGTCGACATCGTCCGGGAGCAGCACGCCGAGCATCAGCACGTCGGCCTGCTTCACCACCTGCGTGCGCCGCAGCCGCTCCACACCGACGACGAGCTCGCCGGTGAACGGCCGGGGCGCCAGGTCGACGGCCCGCACGTCCTCCAGCTTGAAGAAGCCGTCGAACTGCTCGAAGAGCGAGGTCTCGGGGTCGAAGAGGACGGCCATCCCCCCGGCCACGTCGGCCCAGTGCGCTCGCTCGCCCGGCGTCACGCCGAGCCGCGCCGCCACGCCGGTCAGGCGGTCGCACAGGGCGCCGGCGGACCGAAGGTTCCAGGCCGCCATCATGTTCGTGTAGGCGTTGTCGTCGACGCCCTCGTGGTACTCGTCGGGCCCGATGACCTCGCAGATGTGCCGGCGCCCGTCGTCGCCCGGCGTGGTCCTCGACGCCCAGAAGCGGGCGGTCTCGACCACGATCTCGGCGCCCATCTCCTCGAGGAAGGCGTCGTCGCCGGTGACCTGCCAATACTGGAGGACCGACCACGCCACGTCGGCGGCGATGTGGTGCTCCATCACGCCGGTGAGGATGGTGAGGCGGGTCCCGTCGGGCAACCAGACGAACTCCGGGGTGGTCTCCTCGCCGGTGTCGGCCGACTCCCAGGCGTAGAGGGCGCCGGCGCACCCCATGCGGGCGGCCTTGTCCCGCGCCGCCGGCAGGGTCCGGTGGCGGTACGCCAGGAGGGCGCGGGCCGTCTCGGGATGGGTCCAGATGTAGAAGGGGACCAGGAAGACCTCGGTGTCCCAGAACACGTGGCCCCGGTAGCCCGGGCCGCTCAGGGCCCGGGCGCCGATCGAGGCCCGGTCGCTCTCGGGGTCGCCGGCGATGATCAGGTGGTAGAGGGCGAAGCGCAGGTCGCGCTGGGCCACGGGGCTACCGTCGACCACCACGTCGGCGCCGGCCCAGCGTTCCCGCCACGCCCGCCGGTGGCGGGCCAGCAGCGCCGGCGGGCCTTGCGCCTCGGCCAGGTGGAGGGCGTCGTGGGCGGGGCCGTCGCGGTCGACGGCCACGAGTCGGGTGGCCCGGCCGGGGTCGTCGGCCGCGTCCGAGGCCGCGAACCACACCGACGGCCCGCCCCGCCCCTGGAGCCGGATGTCGGCCTCGCCGCCGGTGACCGTCGCCTCGACCGCCTCCACGGTGCCGGCCGCTGCCGGCACCGGGACGGTCCCCGCCGGCGCCCCCTCGGCCTCCAGGACGTGCAGCCGGCGGTCGGCGAGGGACGCGTACCGGGCGGTCCGGTAGCCGTCGCCGGCGACATGGAGCACGCCGTGACGCAGGTCCAGCGTGCGGCGTGCTCCAGCGCCATCGACCGGCAGTGCGGTCCACTCCGGGCCGCGGACGAGCTCGGGCCCGGCCTGTCCAGCCGGGTCCTGCCCGAAGAAGCCGGCGACATAGAAGCCGGGCAGGGACTCCGGGCCGGGCGCCTCCAACGACCCCCGGGTGCCCGTGCGGCCGTTGCCGACCGTCAGCCAGGACTCGACCTCCCGCTCCCGGCTCGGGTCGGCGCCGTCCACGTCCAGTCGCCAGGCGGGGTCGACGACGGGCGAGGGGAAGCCGCCGCGGGACGCCAGGACGGCGTCGATCTCGCCGGCATCGTGGACGACGACGACCGCGCCTTCAGGGGCGCCGGCGCCCAGCAGCCGCCGGCGGGCCCAGTCGGCGGCATCCGCTTCAGCCGGCGCGGTCACGAGCCGGCCGGGGGCGTCGGCCACGCCAGGCAGGTCGAGCGCTCCGGTGACGACGACGTCGATGCCCTGCGCCAACACCTGCGCCACCCGCGCCGGCAGATCCGCCGACTCTACCGACGGATCAACCACCATGACTTCGACGGCTGCCGTCCTCATAAGCCCGAGGAGGCTACTCCCCGCTCGCCGTACGGTTCACACATGAGGGTCCCCCGGCTGGCCGCCCTGCTGCTCGTGACGGCCGCATGCAACGGCGGGTCGACGCCGGCCGGCGCCCCGGCGCCGACGTCGGGATCGACGCCGCCGTCGACCACTGCGACCTCGACGACCACGGCGGCGCCGGCGATCACGACGACCACCACGCCGGCGCCGCCGGCGTGGCAGAACCGGGCCACGGCGCCGACGGCCCGCCAGGAGGTGGCCTCGGCGGTCGCCGACGGGCGGGTGTGGGTCATCGGCGGGCTCACCGCCGCCGGGGCGTCGGCGCTCGTGGAGAGCTACGACCCGGCCACCGATCGCTGGGCGCCGGGGCCGTCGCTGCCCGTCGCCCTCCACCACGCGGCGGCGACCGCCTACCGCGGCGAGATCGTGGTGATGGGCGGCTTCGTCGCCGCCGGCGGGCTGTACGACCGGGCGTCCGACCGGGTCCTGGCACTGCGGGCCGGCGCCTGGGTCGACCTGCCGAGGCTGCGCCGGCCCCGTGGCGCGGCGGCCGCCGCCGCCGTAGGGGACGTGGTCGTGCTGGCCGGCGGCCGCAACGAGGCCGCCCTCATCGGCCCCACCGAGGTCTTCGACGGGTCGGCGTGGCGGGACGGCGAGGCCATCCCGACCCGGCGCGACCACCTGTCGGCCGCCTCCGACGGGCGGTCGCTGTTCACCGTCGGCGGGCGGTTCCTCTCACCGGGTGCGCTGTCGGCCGCATTGGAGCGCTTCGACCCCGCCACCAACGCGTGGGAGCGCCTGCCGGCGATGCCCACCGCCCGCGGCGGGCAGGGGGCGGCCATGGCCGCCGGGCGGCTGGTGGTCGCCGGCGGCGAGGACCCCACGGGCGTCTACGAGGAGGTGGAGGCGTACGACCTGGCCGCCCAGCGGTGGTCGACCCTCCCGACGCTGCCGACGCCCCGCCACGGCCTGGCCGTCGAACGGGTTGGGAACCAGGTGGTGGCGCTGGTGGGGGGCACGGCCTACGGCGTGGCGCCGTCGGCCGTCGTCCAGGCCCTCGCCCCGATCTGATGTGCATTTCTGGTCGTGAAAGTCCGACAAGACCGACAGGATCACAACCAGAAATGCACCGGCATTAGCTGACGATCGTGCCCCGGGCGTGGAGCTGGGAGAGCATGACGAGGGCGATGCCGGAGACGGTCAGCAACGCCCACGCCAGCTTCGGCCGGCGGTAGAGCATGTCCGCCGCCACCGCGAAGCAGGGAAAGGCGGCCAACGAGTAGCGGCCCATGCCGACGAAGTCCTTGGTCGAGACGGCGGTGGCCACGACGGCGATGGTCACGAAGATCCCATAGCCCCACCCGAGCCGCCGGAACACGCCGGGGATGAAGGCGGCGGTCATCACCGCCGCCACCGCGTTGATCGTCAGGTGCCCGAAGTGCCCGTTTGTCCATGGCCCGTTCCACATCGCCTTGACCCAGTGGACCTTGAACCAGGTGTGGAAGCCGGGTGGCTGGTCCCAGCCGGGCGCGCCGGCGACGTCGAAGAAGGCCAGCGGGCTGCGGAAGCGGAGCCAGAGGAAGCCGCAGAACGCGACCAGCCCCAGCGGCGCCAGCAGCAGGCCGGCGTCCGCCCGCCGGAGCCGGCGCCAGCCGCCGGGCGTCCGCAGGCGGCCGATGACCCCGCGGCGCTCCAGGAGCAGCACCCACAGGCCCAGCACCAGCGCCGGCGCCACCGGGCGGGCGGCCGTCGCCACCATGGCGGCCAGGCCCGCCAGCACCGGACGGTCGTGCTCCACGGCCAGGAACGCGGCCAGGGCGGCGAGGATGAACAGGGCGTCGGCGTACACCGCCCCCATCAGGTAGAAGGCGAACGGGTACAGCAGCAGGAGCCCCACCGCCAGGCGGGCCCGGCCCGGGCCGAACTTGGCCAGGCACCAGCGGTGGAACAGCACCGTCACGCCCAGCCCGCACGCCACGGTCAGCAGGAAGCCGGCCAGCAGCGGCCCGCCGACGAACCAGGCGAGGGCGCGGATGGCCATCGGGTAGGCCGGGAAGAAGGCGACGGGCGACTGGCGTTTGGGCCGGAAGAACCGGTAGCCGTGCTTGGCGATGCCGACGTACCACCACCCGTCCCACCAGCCGAACGAGTCGACCCACCGGTTGCCCTGCAGCTGGCGGTGGAAGGGATGGAGCGGTTTCAGGTGGGCGTGGGCGAGGACCGACAGCGCGATGACGACGCCGGCCACCGCCGCGTAGGCGACGACGGGGAACCAGCGGTCCCACGGGTCGAGGCCGGGTCGGCGGGGCGCCGCGGTCTCGGGCGCACCGGCGGGCAGAGTTTCGACAGCAGCACGTGCAGGCGCGCTGTCGCGTCGAACCTCCGTTTCGTACATCTACGTGGTGAACCCCCCCAGGATCGTTCCGGCGGGGAGAATAGATGGCGCCGGCCGCAAGGGCCACACCGTCGTCAACTGGCGGTCGGAAGGCCGAGGATGAACCATCCCCGGTCGGGGAATCCCGACGCCGCGGCGACACGGGCGGAGGCCGTGTTGGCCCGCCCGTGGAGGTAGATGGGCACGCCGCCCCGCCGGAGGATGTCGCCCGCGGCCCGGCCCACGAGGGCGCGGGCGAGGCCCCGTCCGCGCCAGGGCTCCTCGGTGGCGACCGCCAGCTCCTGGCCCAGGTCGTCGTGGCGCTTGATGCCCAACCCGGCGACGTACTGCCCGTCCTCCCGCACGAGGAGCACCCTTCCCCCGAACGGCCGCAGCCACGCCGGCAGGTCCGGATCCGTGGCCGGCACCCACTCGCCGATGGGGTCGACCTCGACCGGCGCGAGGCAGTACCGGTAGACGCCCCGGCCCACCACACCCCCCGGCTGCCCGAGCGCGTCGGGCAGCGCCTCGAGCACGTCGTCCAGGGTCGGGCCGGCGCCACGGACGGCGTCCACGCAGTCCGGCGCCACCGAGAGGACCGTGCCCTCGGGCGTGCTCACGCCGGCGAACGGCCGGACGGCGCCGTCCCAGCCGGGCTCGGTACGGCTGGCGGAGGTGGCGACGGTGACCTCCTCGGTGGGTGGCCACGCGCCCAGCCACGCACGGAGATGGCGATGGAGACGGTCGACCACCTCGTGTTCGCGGGGGAGTCCGGCTGCAGCGGCGACGTCGGCTTCCATGGCCGCACCAGGATGGCAGCCCCGGTGGCCCTCGCCCTACGCGCCGGCGGCGAGCACGTGCTCCCTGTAGTGAGCGCCCCAATCGGGCCTCGCGCCGTCGACGTCGGTGAAGCCGTACTCGGCCGCCACGCCCCAGCTGGTCAGGACCTTCCCCGTGCGGGCCATCACCCCGGGGTCGGCGGCGAGGGCGGCCACCGCCCGGCCCACGAAGCGGGGCGTCTCGGAGGCCACGAAGTGCGGATCCTTGGCCACGCCGTCCCGCCAGGTCTCGGCGGTGACGCCGAAGTGGTCGAGCATGGCCTCCGACCGGAGGAAGCCCGGCGTGATGGCCACCGCGGCGACACCGTGGGGGCGGAGCTCGGTGGCCTGGGCCATGGCCAGGCGGATGACCGACGACTTGGCCAGGTCGTAGAACAGGCTGCCGCGGTAACCGTCACCGTCGCCGTCGGTCACCTCGACGATGAGGCCGCGACCGCGGGCGACCAGCAGCGGCGCGCCGAAGTGGCTGGTGATCAGGTGGGTGGTGACAGCCAGCTCCTGCATGCGCAGGCCGTTGGCCAGGTCGTGCTGCCAGAACGGCGTGCCCCACTCGGTGAGGGGATCACCGCCCCAGATGTCGTTCACCAGCACGTCGAGCCGGCCGTCCTGCTCCTCGCTGACCCGGGCGAAGAGCGCCTCGACCTCGGCCGGCACCGTGTGGTCGACCCGGACGGCGATGCCCCGTCCCCCCGCCCCGGTGACCAGCTCCGCGGTCTCCTCGATCGTCTCCGGCCGGTCCATCGGCGACCGCTCATCCCGGGTCGAGCGTCCCGTGACGTAGACCGTCGCGCCGGCGGCGCCCAGCTCGACGGCAATGCCGCGGCCGGCGCCCCGTGTGCCGCCCGCCACCACCGCCACCGACCCTGCCAGCTGCCGTTCGTCCATGACGTCAATATAAACGGCTGTTCGGTTACTATCAACCGGCATGGGCCGGCCCCGCACGACGACCGACGGCGAGGTGCTGGCGGCCGCCTCGCGGGTGGTCACCCTGCTCGGCCCGTCCGGCCTCACGTTGGCCGAGGTGTCCCGGGAGGCGGGGCTGGCCCCGGCCACCCTCCTGCAGCGGTTCGGCTCGAAGCGGGGCCTTCTGCTGGCCCTCGCCGCCCGCAGTGCCGCCGGCGTGGCCGAGCCGTTCGACGGGGCCCGGGCCGAGCACCGGTCCCCCTTGGCGGCGCTCGAGGGTGCCATGCGGGCGATGGTCTCCTTCGCGGCCACGCCGGAGGAGCTGGCCAACCACCTGGCCCTGTTCCAGATGGACCTGCGGGAGCGCGACTTCCACCAGCTGGCCCTCGAACACGCCGGGTCGCTCCGGGAGCAGATCCGGTCGCTGCTCGACGAGGCGGTGGCCGCCGGCGAGCTCACGCCATGCGACACCGAGCGTCTGGCCCGCGCCGTGCAGGTCACGTTCAACGGGTCGCTGGTCACCTGGGCCGTCCACCGGCAGGGGCCGGTCGAGGACTGGGTGGTCGACGACCTGTCCTACCTCCTCAGGCCGGCTCGGTGACGAAGTCGATCAGCCGCTCGACCGCCCCGACCAGCGCCGGCTCCAGGTCGGCGTAGGACCGGACCGCGGCGCGGAGGCGGGGCCACATGGTGGCGGGATCGACCCTCAGCCGGGCGCACACGCCGGTCTTCCAGTCTTCGCCCCGAGGTACGACCGGCCAGGCCGGGATCCCGGCCACCGCCGGCTTGACCGCCTGCCACACGTCGACGAAGGGCGTGCCCGTCACCAGCACATGGGGGTGGGCGACGCCGGCGGCCAGCCGAGCCTCCTTGCTGCCGGGCACCAGGTGGTCGACGAGCACGCCGAGGCGGGCGCCCGGCGCCGGCCCGAAGGCGGCCACGACGTCGGCCAGGTGGTCGATGCCGTCGAGGCGCTCGACGACGACACCCTCGACCCGGAGGTCGTCACCCCAGACCTGCTCGACCAGCTCGGCGTCGTGCACGCCCTCCACCAGGATGCGCCCGGCCCGCGCCACGCGGGCGCGGTGGCCGGGGACCGCCAGCGAGCCCGAAGCCGTCACCGCCGGTGTCGTCGGCTCGGGTCGCGCTCGCGGCCGGACGAGCGTGACTGCCTGGCCCTCGACGTCGAAGGCGCCCGGCGCGGCGACGAAGATGCGCTCCAGGCCGCTGGCGCCCCGCAGCACGATGCCGTCGCGCTCCCAGTGGGCGACCACGCCGGTGAACCCGCTCCCCCGGTGGCGGGCCCGAACGCCGGCGGTGCCGGCGACCTCGGGCCACGTCGCCCGCAGCTTCGCCGGCCCGTCCACCGGGCCCGAGAGGATCCCGGCCCACGGGTCACGCCTGCTCACCGCAGTCGACGGTAGACCGCCGGCGCCGGCCCATCGGGGATCTCGTCCAACACCCCTCAGCCGGTAGGACCGAAACGCTCCACCCGGATGGCCGCCGCCGGCACACCGGCGGCCAGCAGCAGGTCCGTGGCCGCATTGGCGAAGCCGGCGGAACCGCAGACATAGGCGGTGCCCCCGCGCCACGGTGGGAGGTCGGCGGCCATCAACCGTCCGGGCGGGCGGGCGGCGCCGGCGGGGCCGCGCCTGGTATGGACGACGGTCACGTCGGGCCCGGGCAGCTCCGAGGCGTACAGCAGGTCATCCGGCGACCGGACCGAAACCACCAGCCGCACCAGGTCCGTCGTGGCCGAGCGGCGGGACAGCCGCAGCATCGACATCAAGGGCACGACGCCCGACCCGCCGCCGACCAGCAGCGCCGGCGTCGTGCCGTCCCAGACGAACCAGCCGCCGAGTGGCCCCCGCACCTCCAGCTCGTCGCCCGGCTCGGCCACCTCGTGCAGGAAGGTGGACACTTCGCCGCCGTCGAGCCGCTCGACGGTGAACTCTCGCTCGTCGCCAGACAGGCCGCTCGGGTCCGGCGCGGAGGCGATGGAGTACGAGCGTGACGCGGTGTAGCCGTCGGGCGCGGTCAGGCGGATCACGTAGTGCTGCCCGGCGAGGTGGGGCGTCGGGTCCTCGAGGCGGAGGCGGAACGTCTTGGCCCGCGCCGTCTCGTCGGTGATGGCGACGATGGTCGCCGCCTGCCAGCTGGTGGGCACCCCTAGTGCCCTGACCACAAACGTTGGCCGCGTTCGTGGGGTTTCCCGTCCGTGGCCGCCGTCGCCGCCGAAGGCGGCCCCTCCGGCAGCGGACACGAGGGAGGGACAGGGCGGAGGCGGCGCGAGCTCCGCTCGCCCGCCGGAGCACGATCACTTCGACCGAATGGAGTGAGCGAAGCGAACGAATGAGGTCGAGGCACTAGTCGCCCTGGTACCGCTGCTCGAGCCAGGGGTCGCCCCGGTCGTGGTAGCCGTTCTGCTCCCAGAAGCCCGGCTCGTCGTGGTCGAGGAGGCGCAGGCCGGCGACCCACTTGGCGCTCTTCCAGAAGTACAGGTGCGGCACCAGGAGCCGGGCCGGGCCGCCGTGGTCGGCGGCCAGCGGTTCGCCGTCGACCTCCCAGGCCACCCACGCCTTGTCGCCGGTGACGTCGGCCAGGGGCAGGTTGGTCGTGTAGCCCGTGTGGGAGAAGGCGAGCACGTGGGTCGCCTCCGGCCGCGGCCTCGCCACGTCGAGCAGGGCGTCGACCGAGGCGCCCGTGAAGGTCATCCCGAACTTCGACCACGTGGTGACGCAGTGGATGGCCCCCTCGTACGTCGCGTGCGGAAGCGCCTGCATCTCCTCCCACGTCCAGGTGACCGGCTGCTCGACGAGCCCCTCGATGGCGAACGTCCAGGTGTCGGTCGAGATCCTGGGCGTCGCCTCGGCGGTCAGCACCGGCCAGTCACCGCCGGTGTCGTACTGCCCCGGCGGCAGGCGGTTGTCCCCGCCGCGCCCGTGTCCGGTGAATCCCCGCGTGAACTTCGCCATCGCCATGTCCTACACCGTCGGGCTACCGGAGCGCCTGCGTCTGGCTCCTTTCCGCCGGCTCCGGCCTGCGGACGGTGAGGTTGGCCCCTGGGAAGCGGTCCCGTTGGGTGGAGACGAAGGCCTCGACGGCGCGTCGGGCGGCAAGGACCCGGCTCAGGTCGACGGCGACGGTCAGGTTCCCCTGACCCTCGATGAGATCGGTCAGGACGCGCTCCAGACGGGCGATCGCCGCGGCGTCAAGTTCCCCCCGAACGGTCACCACGACGGTGCCGAGCGCTCGCCCGATGACCAGCGTAGGGTCGGCGGCGCTCATCGGCGCCCGACCCTCCGTGAGAACCCATCGAAGCCGGCGATCATGGTCCTCATTCGACTCCTCTGGCTGCCGCTCAACCGGGACAATCGACCCGTGGACCCCGCCGTGGCGCCCGCGCGTGAAGCATACGCCTTACGAATGCCGGTTGTCTTTTCACTTTTTGGTTATCTGAGTCCGCTGGTCCGGTCCGGGAAGGGGGTGGGCTCCACACCGAGCTCGTCCATGCGGCCGCAGTAGCCCCGGTACATCCGCCGCGCCTCGCCGTGGCGGCCGGCGGCGCTGAGGGCGGTGACCAGGTGCAGGTGGGCCCGCTCGTCGTAAGGGTCGCGGGCGAGGACCCGCAGCAGGTACCGGGCGGCGCCGTCGTGGTCGCCGGCACCCAGGGCCAGGTCGGCAAGGGCCATGGCCACCGACACGTAGGCCGCCCGGGTCTCCTCCCGCAGGACAGTGGCCCAGTCCTCGTAGATGTCTTCCTCCAGGAACTCCCCGGCGTAGGCCGCCTCCGCGGCGCCGAGCCGTCGGGCCGCGGTCGTGGCGTCGCCGGCGGCCACGGCCAGCAGGCCGGCCTCGGCGTCGGCCAGGAAGCCCTCCACGTCGACGCTGACGTGCTCCAACCGCACCCAGGCCGCAGCCCGGTCGTTGGCGACGAACCGCTCGGCGTCGAACCGCTTCTCCGGATCGAGCACCGACCGGAGCGTGGAGAGCGTGACCGAGAGCCGGGAGCCGGCCTTCGCCGGGTCCTCGTCAGGCCACAGGAGGTCGAACAGGACGTCACGCGGCACCGGATGGCCTCGACGGGCGATCAGCACCTTGAGCAGGTCCCGGGCCTTCCGGGACTGCCACTCGCCACCATGGATCGGCGTCCCCGACCGCTCGACGCTGAACCCGCCGAGCACCCGCACGGCGAGCGCCGGCCGGGCCGCATTCACCAGGTCGGCGTAGAGGTCGGCGGCCTCGGCGGCCAGGCCGCGGGCGCCCAGGCGCCGGAGCCGCTGCTCGGCGTCGGCCGCGGCGGCCGGCGCGTCGGGGCCGCCGAGCCGGGCCTGGGCCAGGAGGACCCTCGCCTCGGCCAGCCCGTTGCCGATCCCGGCCCAGAGCGTGGCCGCCTCGTCGAGGAGGGGGGCGGCGGCGGCCGGGTCGCCGCCGATGCGGGCCTGCAGCTCCAGGGCGTCGGCCAGCGCCGGCCGGTCGCGCCGGCTGCGGGCCACGCCGCTGGCCTCCTCGGCCCGTGACGCCGCCGCCGCCAGGTCGCCGGTGCGCAGGGCGGCCTCCGCCGCCGCCACCAGCGCCTTCGGCCGGGCGATCGAGGCGCGCGACAGCGCCTCGGCGGTCAGGCGCTCGGCCTCCGAAGTGTCAGTGTCGGCCACGATCAGGGCCAGACCCGCCAGCGCCGGCACCAGTCCCTGGTGGTCACCCGAGGCCGATCCGATCGAGATGGCCTCCTCGTAGTGGGCCCGAGCCAGGGTCTTGTGGCCCTGCAGGCGGTGGACGGTGCCCAGGTGGGCCAGGGGGTAGGCGGCCATGCGCGACCCGAGTGCCTCGTATCCCGCCCTGGCCGCCTCCAGCTCCCCCATGGCCTCGTCGAGCCGGCCCAGGTTCAGCAGCACCTCGCCCCGGTTGGCCAGGGCGAGGGCCCGGAACAGGGCGATGCCGGCCAGGTCCGACAGTCGCACCGCCTCGTCGAGCTCGACGAGCGCCTCCGGATAGGAGCCCTCCTGCAGCAACCGCGACCCGCGGTTGTTCCGGATGCGCACGATCTGGACGTGGTCGTGGGCCGCCTCGGCGTGGGCCAGCGCCCGCTGGTAGTGGTGCATGGCCCGGCGGTCCCCGTCGATGGCGGCGACCAGCCCCAGCGACGTGTGGACGATGGCCCAGGCCCGGTCGTCGCCGGTGCGCCCGGCGATCTCCTCGGCCTCGGCGGTCAGGCGCCGGCACCGTTCGACGTCGCCGGTCAACCACGCCGCAGCCGACGCCCAGCCGAGCACCATGGCCCGCAGGGCCTCGCTGCCGGGACCGGCAAGGGCCCGCTCGTAGATGGCGACCGCCTCGTCGAACTCGCCGCGGTAGTGGTGGACGAGCGCCCCCACCAGGCCGGCGGCCATGGGCACCGGGCCGTCGCCGGCGAGGGCGGGGCTGACGATCGCCAGTGCGTCGTCGAAGTCGCCGCCGATGAGCTTGGCGCCGGCGTGGGCGTAGGCCGCCCCGTCGCTCTCGTCCGGGGCGGGACGCCCGGCCATCATCGTGGCGAGGGCCCGGTCGGTCTCGCCCCGCCCCTCCATCCAGGCCGCCGCCCGCCGGACGACGACGGCGCTGTCGCCGGCCCCGACGGCCAGCCGCGACTGGACGGCCCGGCGGAGCACCGGCGGGACGACGAACGATCCGTGCCGTTCGGCGTGGGGCACGACCCACAGGCCGTCCCGGGCCAGCACGCTCACCCGGTCCTCGGCGCCGGCACCGACCAGCTCGGCGGCGAGCGCGGTGGTGAACCGCTCCAGCGACGTGACCGCCCGCAACAGCTCGACCCTAGGGCCGGCGGTCCGGGGCAGGACCTCTTCGGCGAGGTACCCGTCGAGGGTGCTGCCCGGCTCCGCGGCCTGGTCGACCATTGCCGCCCACCGTTCACGGGGCACCTCCCGCAGCGCCTCGGCGATCATCCGGACGGCAACGGGCCAGCCGGCGGTCCGGTCGTGCAGCAGGGCGGCGACGTCGGGCGTGGCCTCCGGCCCGAGGACCGCCGTGACCAGCGCCGCCGTCTCCTCCTCCGAGAAGCGCAGGCTGGCGCCCGGCACGTCGAGGGCCATGCCCTGGGCCCGTAACCGGGCCACCGGGAACGGCGGGTCGGCCCGGGAGCTCAGTACCAGGTGGAGGTGGGCCGGGCCCTCGCGCACCAGGTCGCCGAGCAGCCGGCAGGCGGCGTCGGAGCCACCCAGCTCCCGGACATCGTCGAGGACCAGGGTGAGATCGGTGTCCAGCTGGTCGCCCAGCATGGCGACGAGCTGGTCGGCGGCCAGGGCGGCCTGGCCGGCGGAGCCGATGTCGAGGCCCTCGCCCCGCGGCGCCGGCGTGACGGACTCGGGGTCGAGCGCCGGCACCCGGGCCCTGGCCGCCTCCAAGAGGCCGCGGGCGAAGGTGGCGGGACCGCGGTCCTCGGGGCCGACGCCGTACCAGGCGCACCCCCGCGACCGCGCCCACCCGGCCAGCAGCGTCGTCTTGCCCAGGCCGGCGCCGGCGGTGACGAGGGTCAGGCGCCGTTCCCGGGCCTCGTCCAGGCGCGCCTCCAGCCGGGCGCGGTGCAGCGTTTCCGGGCCGTCCGCCGGCACCATCACCTTCCGGGTGCCGGCGATGCTGCGTCCCTCGGCCACTCGTCCTCTCCCCCGTCGGAGAGATTACGCGCCACCCGAACGTCACCCGAATCGCTCCCGAAGGGTCGCCGCGGATGCTGCGCCCGACAACAGAGCGCGGGTGCCCGACCGGGCGCCCCGGCAGAGGGAGAGCGACGATGACGATGACCATGACCACCACGAGGATCGAGGACGAGGCCGGCCTGTTCGAGCCGACGCGGCCGGTGCAGGACGCCCGCCGGCGCTGGTTCCGCAGGAGCGTGGCTGGAGTGGCCGTGGCCGGCGCCCTGCTGGGCCTGGCCACGGCCATGATGGGGAACGCGAACTACTCCGACGCCTACGTCGGAGGCCAGCTGGAGCGCCAGCGGATCACCTTCAAGGCCGCCGACGCCCCCACCGACGAGGAGCGGAAGGCCCCGTGCGTGGTCGCCAACGCCGGCAAGCCGCTGACGACCGGCAAGCAGGCCGAGTGCTACGCCAACGACTTCATCGGCACCCACATCCGGGGCATCGGGCGAGGCAAGACCTACGCCGAGTTGGAGGACGTAAAGACCGGGCTGGTCGCCCGGATCGCCACCGCCCAGGCCAACAGCGACCCTGACCTGCCCAAGCTCCAGAAGGAGCTCGCCGACCTGAACATCCAGCGGGACACCCTGTTCAAGGCCGAGATGCTGCGCGGCGCGCTGCTGACGTCGTTCGGCTTCAGCAGCCTGGGCGAGAAGGCCGGCCAAGCCGCCACCCTCGCCTACGGCGGCGCCGCCCTGGTGGGCGTCCTGTCGCTGGCCGGGATGGTCTACGGCCGGCGCAGCTCCAAGGCCTGACCCCGCCGCGATGGAAGTGGGCAGGATTTTCCAGTCCTGGTCCGGAAAATCCTGCCCACTTCCAAGTCGGCTCATTCCGGCGCGACCATGCTCCCATGAGCGACGCAGCCATCCAGGTCCAGGATCTCGGCAAGCGCTTCGGCGACATCGTCGCCGTGGACGGGGTGAACCTAGAGGTGCCGGCCGGCACGGTGCTCGGCCTGCTCGGCCCCAACGGCGCCGGCAAGACCACGATCGTCCGGATCCTCACCACCATCCTGCGGTCCGACAGCGGGACGGCCACCGTGGGCGGCCACGACGTGGCCCGGAATCCCGACGCCGTCCGCACCATCATCGGCCTGGCCGGGCAGTACGCGGCGGTCGACGGCAACCTGACCGGCCGCGAGAACCTGCGCATGGTCGGTCGACTCACCCACCAGCGCAAGGCGGTGATCGGTCCCCGGGCCGACGAGCTGCTCGATCGCTTCGGCCTGGCCGACGCGGCCGACCGCCCGGTGCGGACGTATTCCGGCGGGATGCGCCGGCGCCTCGACCTGGCCGCGGCCCTGGTCCACAAGCCACCGATCCTCTTCCTGGACGAGCCCACCACTGGCCTCGACCCCCGTGGTCGCAACGACCTCTGGACCGTGATCGGGGAGCTGGTGGCCGACGGCATGACGCTGCTCCTGACCACCCAGTACCTGGAGGAGGCCGAGCGGCTGGCCAATCGGGTGATGGTCATCGACGGGGGCAAGGTGATCGCCGAGGGGACGCCCGAGGAGCTCAAGCACCGCCTCGGCAGCACCATCATCGAGGTGCGACTGGCCGATGCCGCGGCGGCGGAGCGGGCGCGGGGCCGGCTCGAATCGGTGGGCACCGCCGAGGTCCTCGACGACGGCCGCACCGTGGCCCTGACCGTGGGGGACGCCGGGCGGGCGGTGCTGGAGGTGGTGCGTACCCTCGACGCCGCCGGCCTCACCCCGGAATGGCTGACCGTGCGGGAACCGACGCTCGACGACGTCTTCCTGCAGCTCACCGGGCACAAGGCCGAGGACGCACCCGCAGCCGACGAGGGAGCCGAGCCGGCCCGGGCCGGCCGCGGCCGGAAGCGAGGTGCGGCATGACAGTGACGACTTTTCCCGGCGAGTCCGACACCCTGGAGCACCGCTCGAAGGTCGGCTGGGCCATCCAGGACGCCCTGGCCGTCGCCCACCGGAACCTCATCGGCCTGTCCCGGGTGCCGACCACCCTGGTGTTCTCCACCATCCAGCCCGTCATCTTCGTGCTCATGTTCCGGTACGTGTTCGGCGGCTCCATCGAGATCCCGGGCTACCGCTACGTCGACTACCTGATGGCGGGCATCTTCGTGCAGACGGTCACCTTCGGCAGCATCAACACCGGGATCGGCCTGGCCGAAGACCTCTCGAAGGGGCTGATCGAGCGGTTCCGCTCCCTCGCCATGGCCCGCTCCGCGGTCCTCGCCGGCCGCACCATCGCCGACGCGGTGCGCAACCTCATCGTCATCGTGCTGATGATCACCGTTGGCTTCCTGGTCGGCTTCCGGGTCCACACCAACGTGCTCGGCCTGCTGGGGGCCGTGGCGCTGATGCTGCTGTTCGGGTTCGCCATGTCCTGGGTGATGGCGCTCATCGGCCTCTCGACCGGGAACGCCGAGGCGGCCCAGGCTGCGTCGTTCCCCCTCATGGCCGTGCTCGTCTTCGCATCGAACGCCTTCGTGCAGACCCGGACCATGCCCGGGCCGCTGCGGGCCTACGCCGAGCACCAGCCCGTCACCGCCGCCGTCGACGGCGTGCGGGCCCTGCTGAACGGCGGGCCGACGGCAGGCAAGGTGTTCACGTCGCTGGCGTGGTCGCTGGCCATCGTGGCCGTCTTCGCCCCGCTGGCCGTGCGCCGCTACCGCAGGGCCTCCTAGCTTCAGACCTTCCGGATGCCCACGTGGACGTGGTTGTAGTGACCGGCCACCAGCCACAGCACCTGGAAGCGGTAGCCGTTGATCGTCTTGGTCAGGTCGCCGGTGCCCCAGTTCGGCTCACCGAGCGCGGTCGAGATGCGCTTCGCCGCCTCGTATGTGGCCGGCGTGGGCGCCTGGATGCCACGGACGGCGACATCGATGGCCCACGAGTCGGTCCGGCTGAC
>JAHFUP010000138.1 GCA_023265025.1 Acidimicrobiia bacterium
CGATCTCCTCCGCCCACGATCCCAACAGAAGGGAGGAACGATCGAGTAGAACACTCATCCCAGGAGCCCGGTGGGGAATAACGGCAACGTTGGGCTAGGGAATTACGGCGGCGCTCACACTGGTGGCCTCCAGGGTGACGGTGCGCACGAAGGCGAACATCGTGGCCCGGTCCTGGCGCCAGTGCCGCCACACCAGGGGCATGTAGTTGTTGGCGTGGTGGGCGGCCACCGCCTCGATGTCGGCCAGCTCAGCCTCGAACCCGCCCGCCTGCTCCACTGTCCGGCGGGCCAGGCGCAACGCCTCCCCAGCCTCCACGGCCCCGGGGCTGCGGGGATCGAGATGGGACAGCACCTCCCGGTAGTGGGCGATGAGGCGCTCCGACATCTCGGCCTGGCGGGCCCGGATGTCGTCGAGCTCGGTGCGGGCCCGCTTGGTGATCGACGCCATCCGCTTGCAGAACATCTCGGCCAGGTCGTCATGGGCCCGGGTCCTGGCCACATGCACCATGCAGGCCAGCAGCGCCGTCCGCTTCAGCGGGGCGACGTCGCGCATCACCCCGGCGTCGGCTGCTGCGGCCTCGCCGGCAAAGTCGGCGATCTTGGCCTCGGCTACGCCCTCAAGCCACGCCCCGGTGTCGCCGAGGGAGCCCACCCAGCCCAGGTGGGCCACCTGGTCCCGGAAGGCCGTCCACGACGCCCGGCCCGCCGGCTGCTTCAAGCGGTTAAACAGGCTCTTGGCCGCCGGCCCGGCCACCTCCAGCAGGCCCTCCAGCCGGAGCCGGTCGGGCAGGGCCATCCGGGCCACGATCCGCTCGAAGATGGCGGTGTTCACCTCGTTGCGGATGCGCGACGCCGCCTCGTCGAGCGTCGAGTACCCGGGCAGCTCGAGCGACTCCTTGACCAGCATCTCCAGGGCGACGTTGATCAGGTCCGGCGGGTTGTTCTTGACCTCCGCTGCGGCCCGGATGGCGGCCGCCGCCACCGCCCGGGCCCGCTCAGGGTCATGCACCACCCCGAGGCGCTCCCGCACGAGCTGGCGATGGGACTCCGCCGCCCGAGCGCCGCGGGTCGGGGTCGTGCCCTCCGCCAGCTCCAGGCAACGCCGGAGGTGGTCGAGCACCGGCGCGGGGACGTCGACGGGCTTCGGGAAGTAGCCCAGGCGCTGGCAGCACTTGAGCGCCATCACCAGGTCCAACAGGTGGTCGTCGGTGCGGGTCCGTTCCTTGGCCCACGCCAGCTCGTCCTCGGTGGGACTGAGCCCGGCCAGCTCCCGGGCGGTGACCAGGCGCCGGAAGCGCGGGTACGCCGTTCGCTCGATCGATGCCATCGCCCCTGGCCCCCCGATCCTGCCGTCGCCGGGACCGTATCAGCGTCACCTCGCCCGCGGAAAGCCCCGCTCAGGCGCCAAGATCGAGGCTCAATCGCCGACCGTCTTTGGACGCCTGGCACCGGCGTAGTCGCCGTCAGCCAAGCGACCAGCACCGTAGGTCAATCGGATCGCCGTGTCCCGTCATCGTCGCTTCTCAAGGCTGGCCCATATAAGAGCGGGCCGATTTGGCCGATGTAGTCGGCGGAACCACCGTCCGGATCGGAAGCGGGTGTGGCCGCAAGTCATTCGTTCGAGTCTATGCACTTGATGACCGGGTGCTGGCAGAGGTCGCTAGCGAACTTGAGGCGCTAGAGTCCATTCTTCATACTTGCACCGAATGCAGCTATAGCTGCTAATGCGAGGGCGCTGCTAACGAGCTGCAGCGGTGCCCCGGCACCCGGTCGCGCGACGACCAGCACCGCAAGACTAATAGTGATGAGAAGGCAGCTCAAGGCGATGAGCATCACTCGGCGACCAGAGAGCCGCTCTCGCTCTACTGGGCGCGGCAGCTGCGCCAGTCGAAGCACCACCCGCCCACCGATAACCGCAAAAAGGAACGCGACGAGAGCAATGATGAGAATCATCGCACACTCTGATCGTGCTCAGACACAATGTTCCGCGAATGCAACTGTATTGGAATAAGACGTATAGAACCCTTGTGCAGCAACCGCAGTTCCGATTGGAATAGCGGCGATTGAGGGAGACCCATACACCGCAACGGCCCCTCCAACGGCGACGTCATAGGCACCGCTGAAGGCCAAGAGCGCGGAGGAAGAGCAGTCGTACACCTGCCGTGCCACCGTCAGAGGGTTCACGGGGCGACTGGGCTGATCGTAGCGCCGTCCCTTGTTGATGAAGTCGTAATAGATCGAGCTGTCATTGTTAGACTTGGCAGTTCGATAATGAAGGCACTCGTCACCATAGAAGATATCGTTCGGCGCGTTATAGCCACAGTAATCATCGAGAGCTGGAAGTGAGGCATTCTTCTTTCCCTTCGTTCCAGTCAAATCCGAACAGTTGATCGGGTCACCCGAGCAGTAGTCGTAGTTGTTGGCAGATCCCCCGGCGACGGGGTCGACCTGAGTGAACCGGCCACGGCCTGAGTCGTAGTAGCGGGCACCCATCTTGTACAGCCCCGTCGCGTCCAGGTAGCTGCCGCTCCAGCGCCAGGGGTTGGGAGGAAGTGGGCCGCTCAGCGGCGTCGTCGTCACCTCGACACCGTATGGATCGTAGGTGTAGGCGGCCCGTTGGACGCCGGCGGGATCGACGAGGGCGATGACCGACCCCTGGCCATCCTGTACGTAGTAGAAGTCGCCGACGGGCGTGCGCTCGGCGATGAGCCCGCCGCCGGAGCCTCGGATGTAAGAGGTGGTGGCCCCAGCCGTGGTCTCGGTCATCAGCCCGAGCATGCCGTGGACGGCGGTGGTGCCCCCGGCGACGGTGCGCTCGGTTTGTCCGCCGCCGGCGTAGGTGTAGTTGATGGTGCTCCCGGCCTGGGCGATGGACGTCGTCTGGCCGATGCCGTTGTAGGAGAACGACAGGCCGCCGCCGGCGGTGAGGCCGCCGTCGTGGTTGTAGGCGAAGCCGGCGTCGGTCAGCTGGTCGCCGCTGTTAACGGTGTGGTTGCCCTCGGGGCCGCTGGTGCGGTTGGTGTTGGCGTCAAAGGCGTAGGCGTAGGTCGGCCCGCCCGGGGTGGCGGCGTTGGTCAGCCGCCCGGCCTGGTCGTAGGTGTAGGTCGTCGCCGTGCCCGCCACGGCGTCGACCACGGCGTGGCGGATGTCGGTCGGCGTCCCGGGGGCGATGTTGGCACACGAGCTGCCCGCCGGCAGGGTGTAGGAGTAGCACAGCTCCGAGACGCGGTTGGCGTCTGCGTCCGAGGAGGCCCGGGTGCTCTTCAGGCCGATGAGGTGGCTGGCGGCGTCGTAGGTGGCCGTGGTGTGGACGGCGAAGCTCGGCGGGGGGATCACCGGTTGCCCCGAGACGCCGCCGGTGTTGTACCAGGAGTCGGTGCGCCGGCCCATGGAGTCGTAGCCGAAGACGTCCGTGCGGCCGACGGTTTCCCCTTGCGCCAGGGGCTCGGTCACCTGGTCGAGGCGGTTGACGTTGTCATAGTGGTACAGCGTCGTCCCGGCCGGGTCCGTGGCCGAGGTCAGGTTGCCGGCGCGGTCCCAGCTGTATTCGAGCGTGCCGGCGGGGGTGATCTTCTCCTTCGGCCGGTTGGCCTCGTCGTAGGTGTAGGACGTTGTGCCTGTGGCGTCGGTCGTGCTGGTGAGGTTCCCGGCGCTGTCGTAGAGATAGGAAATGGCCGGCGTCCCGCCGCTGTGGGACTCGGTCCTGAGCCGCCCCAGGCGGTCGTAGCCGAAGGTGGTCGTCACCCCTTCTCCGGAGACTGACGTCCTCAGGCGCCCGAAGCCGTCGTAGGTGACGGTGGTGGCCGTCAGGCTGTTGCCTGTCGGCGGGGTCAGCGAGGTGAGCTGGCGGTCGGTGTAGCCGTAGACCGTCGGGTTGGAAGTGGGGCTGGCGGGCGAGAACGACTTCCACACCGTGCCGTCGGGGTTGCGTTCCACGCTGGCCGCCCCTACGACGGGGGCGGTGACCTTCTTGAGGTTGCCCTTGGGGTCGTACTCGAACGACGTCTGGTTCCCCAGGGTGTCCTTGGACCAGCCAGGCAGGCGGGCGGTGACGCCGGTCCCGTACCCGCCGGTCTCGGTGAAGGCCCCCGTCGGGCTGAGGACCTTGGTCAGATTGAGACCGTCGAAGATGTTGGTGATCAGGGTGGCCAGGGGATTGCTGACGCCGGACTTGACCTCCTTGACGAGAAGGTTCACCAGGTCCCAGACCACCTCGGTGGTCGTGCCCCGGGCGTCGAGCGCCCTCTCCATCCGGCCGTCGGCGGCGAAGGTGTAGTCGGTGACGGGGTTGGTGTTGGGGTCGGTGACCTTGGTGTGGCCGGGAGTGGAGGTGTAATCGTAGGTGGTGACGGCGTTGGCGCCGGGGACCTCCCGGGTGACGGTGGCCACCCGGCCGGCGGCGTCGTAGGTGAAGTCGGTCACGTGGTTGGCGGCGTCGGTGATCTTGGTGATGCGGTTTCCGGCGTCATAGACGAAGGTGGTGAGGCCGCCCTCGGCGTCGGTGACCTTCTCCAGCCGGCCGAGGGTGTCGTAGGCGTAGCCGACCGATGCGGTGACACCGTCTGCGGTCCGGGATATCGAGCTGATCTTGCCCGCCGCAGCGCCGTAGACGACGTTCAGGGTCCTGGCGCTGGTCACGCCGGCGTTGCCGGTGATGGTCGTCGGGTACCCGGTGGCCGGGTAGTTGACGGTGAGGACGTTGCCGTTGCGGTCGGTCTGCGAGCTGAGTAGCCCGTCGGACCGGAAGCGCAGCACCTCGGCGCTGGCCGGGAAGGACATGGTGAAGGTGCCGTCGCCCTCGCGTACCAGGGTGGCGTCGAAGCCCTTGGGCGCCACGAGCGGCGTGCCGATGAAGGTGGGGTTGGCCCCGCTCGGGGTGATGTAGGTGACGGATCCGTCGGCGTTGGGCACCAGTCGGTGGTCGGGGGACTCGCTGAAGCGCCAGCCGGGGCCCAGCACCGGCGAGGGCGGGGCGCTGGCCCCCGGGGCCAGGGAGGCGGTGTTGTAGGTGCGGCCGATCCCTTTGGCCCCACCCACGGTGGCCACGCTGGCGTCGGAGCCCGAGATCATCAGGTTGCCGGTGCCCACGTTGACCTGGGCGCTGAGGGTGTCGGTGAGCGCATAGGAGTCGAAGCTGAAGTAGCCCATGGCGCCGGCGCCGTTGGCCAGGGCGCTCAGCGGCGCCGTGGCGGCCGGAGGGCTGGGTACTCCGGCGGTGTTGAAGGCATAGACGGCGAAGTGGTAGGCAGCGCCGGGGGTGAGGCCGGTGAAGCTGGTCGAGGTACAGGTGGCGCACTCCACCCGGTAGAGGCCGGTGTCGGTGGCGGCGGGGTTGTTGAAGGCGTAGATGCCATAGACGTACATCGGGGGCCCGCCGCTGGAGGCCGACAGGCCCCAGGTCACCCGGACGCTGCCGTCGAGGTTGGCCACTGCGGCGGCGCCCGTCGGCGCCGAGGGCGGGTTGGCGGGTGACACGGTCACCTGACGACAGCCGAGGAGGCTGTTGGATGCGCCGGCGGCCACGTTGATCCCCCAGGCACAGACGTTGTGGTAGCCGGGCGTCAGGGCCACGAAGGAGTCATAGCCGTGGTTGGGGCCATATGCCGGGTACTGGCCGGCGACGTCGGGCCGGGAGACATTGGCGTTGAGGGTGGTCACATAGCCGGCGTCGGACCAGACCTGGACGGTGATGGGCGCGGTGGTGTCGAAGTCGATGGTCCAGCCCCGGACCTGGGCGCCACCGGGGATGAGGTTCACGTTGTCGAGATAGCCGAAGGGCTCGCTGACCCGCGACGGCACGACCACAGTCTTGCACCCCATGAGCGGGTAGGGGTTGGATCCGGCGCCCACGTTGACGGCGTAGACGCACACGCTGTGGGAGCCGGCGCCCACGGGGCCGAAGTCATAGAAGCCGTGGTTGTTGCCGTAGCCGAACGGGCCCACGTCGGGGCGGGAGGTGCCCGACACCAGGGCCTCCACGTAGACGCCGTCGGCGTAGACAAGCACGGCGATCGGCGCGGTGGTGTCGGGGTCGATGGCCCAGCCCTGGACCAACACTCCGCCCACGAAGGGGTACACAACGTCGAGATAGCCGAAGGCGTTGCCGGCCGACGGCGGCGCCGGCTCGCTCCAGGTCACCTCCAGGCGGGGCGGTGCCCCGGTCTCGGAGGACTTGAACTTCTTCCAGGCGTTGTTGTCGGTGGCGCTGGTGTGTTGAGCACCAGCCCGAAGCTCTGGGTGGGATTGGCCGCCCAGAAGGTCGCGGCCGAGGTGACGTCATAGACGACGGTGAGGCCCTCACAGGCGCCGTTGGCCGAGATCACCCCGCCGGCCGGGTTGGCGTCGAAGGACGCCCCGGGCCAATCCTGCATGCTCCCCCCGGCCCAGCCCACGGTGGCGCGGTGGACGGTGGGCCAGGCGGAGGTGCAGTTCCAGGAGTGGCTCTCGCCGATGTGGAACTGGGCGGAGTTGACCACCTTGGCGTTGATGAGGGTCGTGTTGAAGCGCACGAAGGAGCGCCCGACGTGGGCGCCGCCGTCGTAGGTGCCGACCTTGAGCTCGAGGCTGTGGGAGTTGTCCGCGTGGAAGCCGGACATGACGAAGGTGTCGTCGCCGTCGGTGTTCACCGTGAGCTGGGGATCCACCACGACCGGCCACACCCGGGCCGGGTCGGTGAGCCAGGCCCGGTCGAGGCGGACCTCCAGGGCGGTGCCCTTGGCGGAGGGGATGAGGGCATAGGTCACGCCGTAGGAGGTGGGCGCCTCGTCGGAGCGGGGGTCGAGGGCGGAGTCGGTCATGTAGCCGTGAGGGGTGCGGGCCCGCTCAGTCCCGGACTTGTCCCGGAACACCACGTCGCCGGCGGCGTCGATGGAGGCGGTGAGGCCCTTGAGCTCCAGGGGGAACAGGAAACGGTCGCCGGCGGCCGCCGAGGCCAGGATCAGCTCCTCCTTCAGGCCATCGGGCCGGGAGGTGAGGTGGATGTCCACGCCCGTCTTCACCCCGGCGTAGCTCGACGCGGCCGCGTCGGCCTTGGCCTTGACCGCGCCGGCGCCGTCGACGGCGAAGCCCACCGAGACGGTGTCGTCGAGACGTAGCCTGGCCACAGCGGCGGCGTTGGCGTCGTCGGAGAGCTCGAGCACGAAGGCGTTGGCCTTACTCTTGCGCACGCCATCCTTGGATGCGCCGAGGTCGCTGTCGATCTCCTGGTAGGTCCCCTTGGCGTCCTTGTAGTGGACCCGCTCGGCGTAGAGCTCGGTGCGGTACTGGCCGACCGTGTCGGTGGCGAAGGTCTTGGACCGCTCGGTACGGCGGTCGATGATCTCCTCGCCCGCCCTGGGCAGGGCGGGAATGGGGCCGATCGGCGAGGCAGGCGGCACCGTGGTTTGGTCCGGCTTCGGCAGGGGGGGAACCACGGGCGGCTGGTCGGGCGCATTCGGCGCAGGGGCCGTCGCAGCAGCGGCCGGCTGCGGGGAGGATGACGGCGCGGGTGCCGCAGTGGCTGGGAGCCCACCGACAAGGAGCGCCAATGACACAAGAGCGACAGCTGGAACCGCCGAGGTCCTCCGCATGTGCCGACCACCCAGGGAGCCGAGGACGCCCATGATCGCCTCCTTGACGGAGGACGCGTGGCGCCTTCGCCGTAGCGCCAGTCTCCGTGGGACCAGCTGTCCGAAGGTGATCGACGCTCGGACGGCCGGGCTTGATGACGCGAAGTGACCTTCCCTGAGCGGCCCGAACGGGTCATCGGCAGCCTTGGGTCTGGGTCGTTCATGCCGACACGGCAGAGCAGACGCTTGTGAATCCAGGACTCCTGACATAGCCCGCTGAAACCCTTGTCGTGCAAGGGCCCATCCACCATCTCCGACCGTCCAACGACGATAATAGATGATGTCGAGTGCCGCGGTCCTGGAGGGTGCTG
>JAHFUP010000056.1 GCA_023265025.1 Acidimicrobiia bacterium
CAAGGTCGTTTCGGTCGTTGGTCGTTCCGGCGTCTCCCAAGGAAGACGAACGACCTGTCAAACAGAGAGGCAATCCCCCCGCTCTCGACTCAACATTTGGTTTTAGTTCAGAGAATGCGGTGACGGCGTCGACTTCGAACGCTGGGCCGAGCAGTTCCAGACCGAGCTCGCCGCACTGGCACCGGTCGTCACCCGCTTTCGGATCGGGATCGGCCGTTGCCGGGCCTGCCGACGACGTATCCAGGGACGCCACCCCGAGCAGGTCTCCGACGCCCTGGGCGCAGCCGCATCCCAGGTCGGGCCCAGGGCCATGGCCTGGGGCGTGTGGCTGCACTACTACCTGGGACTGAGCTTCGGAAAGTGGTCGGCGCTACTGGGCCGGCTGGGGATCAGCGTCACCGCCGGGGCCATCGCATCGGCGGCCGCGTGTGGATCGTGGTTCCGGGGTCCAGGGACTCTGCCGCTGTGAACGCGGCATGCGGCGGCTGGAGAACCAGTGCCAGCCGTGGCGGGCACCGCAGTCCCCGGGGCAAAGAGGGTACCCAACCCGGCCACATCTCATGCGTGCGAAACGTGACAACCCCGTTGGGGTCCGGCCCGTGATGACTCGGGCCGGTAAGCCGACCGCAAGGAAGGTCCAGCTCCCCAGCGGGCAAAGGATGACCAAGAAGCCAATGCCGGCGGCCGAAAGGCAGCGGGAAACCGGGACACGATGGCCGGCCCTCCGCCGGTCGTCCCGCACAACTGGCCGGATACGGGCGCTCGCCCGGACCCGAAAGGGTGCTGACGTGGTCAGGTGGGCCTGTGGAGACAACGATGACCGACGACTCTGGAACCGAGGGACAAGTTGGACGCCACGGCACCGCCGTGGTGAACGGACCCGAGGACGACGACCTCGACTGGCTGTCGATCGACTGGCAGCAGGTGGAGGACGACGTACAGCGCCTGCGGCGACGCATCTACACGGCATCACGGGACGGGGACCTGAGCAGGGTCCGCAACCTGCAGAAGCTCATGCTCCGGTCTCGCGCCAATGCGCTCGTGAGCGTGCGACGGGTGACCGAGCTTAACGCTGGCCGCAAGACGGCGGGCGTCGACGGCCGCGTCGTGGTGACCCCACCGGGGAAGGCCCTCCTGGCCCACTCGGTGCAACGCCGCGCCGCGCCGTGGGAGCCCAAGCCCGTCAAGCGGGTGTACGTACCAAAGGCCAACGGGAAACGGCGCCCGCTCGGGATACCCGTGATCGTCGACAGGGTGATGCAAGCCCAGGTCGTCAACGCGCTGGAGGCCCCGGCGCAGCAATGCGCCGGGGCTACCCGACTGGCGGATCGGCGGTCGGGGGGCGTGGCTGTGGGCGGCGGCCACCGACAGACGACGCCACGCTCTACGACGTGGCTCACGACCGTGACTTCGCCGCCGCCACCAACCTCGTGCCCGCCGACTTCGCCGGCACCGTCGTGCGGGACGGGTGGGTCGTCTACAACAGCTACAAGGACGCGAGCCACCAGACCTGCATCGCCCATCTCCTGCGGCGTTGCCACGAGATGATCGAGGACTCCCCGGCCTGGGCCCGGGGCACGCCCCGCCAGGTCCGTGACCTCCTGCTGGAGGCCCTCGCCGCCCGAGAACTCGACGCAGCCGCCCGGGCACGAGCCGTCGCCGACATCGGCGAGCGCTTCGACCTGCTCTTCGAACAGGCCCATCCCCACGACGCCAACCGCCGCCTGATCAAGCACCTGCGCCACGAACGAGGCGACCTGCTCACCTTCCTCACCACCGACGGCGTCGATGCCACCAACTGGCGGGGCGAGCAGGCAATCAGGCCCGCGGTCGTCAACCGCAAGGTGTGGGGCGGCAACCGCAGCGATGCCGGAGCCGAGACCCAGGGCCGGCTCATGACGTTCCTGCGCACCGCACATCAGCAAGGTACGGACGCCATCGCCGTGCTCGTCGACCTTGCCCGGGCACCGAACCCCGGCGTCGTCGCCGGGCTCACACTGCGGTCCGGCTGAACCACTCCCAAATCGGCGGTGGAGAACGAGTCATTTACTCAATTCACTCGACGCGCCCCGGTATCCATGTACGCTTGACCGGGTAGCCGTCGTACCGAGCGTCCACCCCACCCAGTCCCAGGAGCGATTCGACTCGAGAGGCGTGTATGACGACGCGCAGGTGAGCGTACCGGGCTCGCCGCGCACCTCGGCGAGCCTCTCCCAGCCTTTGCCACCGGCCATCTCGACATCCACAAGCACAATGTCGGGCGCAATGGGCCTGGCGCAGTGCCACTGCTGCCTTGGCCGGGCACGCAGCCAGCGTGACTTCGAAGCGGCGGTCGAGAGCATCCGCGCCATGAGCACATGCAGGTGACATGGCTGTCATCGTGCACGAGCACGTGCGGACGCATCCGAAGCTCACCCACGGTCGGGCCGTCCTGCGTACGACGAGCTCTTGCGCGCCGCGGCCCGCACGAGGACGACGGCGAGCCCTGCGAACGGGACCATGAGCAGAGTCAGTTGCAGGCCACTGCCGAGGGCCGGCCCGGGGGCACCAGCACGCAGCGCCGCGGCCAGCACGTCGCCTTGTCGCATGGACGAGGCCCAGACGGTCGCCAGCAGGTGTGGCAGGCGCACGACGAGCAAGGTCAGAGCGACACCGAGTAGGGGAACAGTCACCATTACCCATGCGGTTACCACCGCACGTGGGCCTGGGCGCAGGGCGGTCAGCGCCCGGGGCGTTCGCCTCCATGGGACAAGGCTCCCGAGCACCGGGCGGACGTACCGGAAGAGGTCCGGGACACCAGCCAAGTCGCTCACGAGGTAATAGCCGTCGAGGCGGACGAAGGGGACAAACTGCTGGAGGATGAGCAAGTGGTGGAGCATGATCAGCACGGCCAGCGGCTCGAACCCTGTGACCAGGTAGGCCGCCGCGAGCAAGAGGACGAAAAGCACGTTGAAGTAGACGCCGCCAAGGTCGGCGCGGATACGCCCAGATCGGCTCAGCCGATACGAGTCGTTCATGTCGTTGAAGAACACCGGCCAGATGAGGTAGATGCCCGCGCCGATCGCGCCGGGCACGGCTCCTCCATAGCGAGATGCCGTCGCATGTCCAAACTCGTGGAACACGGCAGCGGCGACCGTGATCGCGAGGGCCATGACAAGCAGCGTCGGCCGGTGGAAGAAGTCGTCCAGACCGGCTGGCACGCCGTGCCCGACGAACAGCCATACGTCGACGATCGCGAGCAGGACCAGGGAAGGTACGACGACTGCGGGCAGGAAAAGAGGCCGGAGCCAAGTGGCCACCTTCATGACGAGGCCCGCGGGGATCATGGCGGCCCGTACCGGCAGCGGGCCGGCACCCCGAGCTGAAGCTGCCGGCCGGACTCTGCGGTCGTCTTCAACGACGCCCAGTGGCCGAAGTTTCCGCTCGATGAGGTAGTGAATATCGGCCCTACTGATACGCTTCCCCACGTGGGCGGTCATCGATGTGGCAATCTCATCGACATGGCGGCTTTCGGCGAGCGACGATGCGAGCAGGTAGAGCACCGGCGATACCTCGATGACGACCCCGTCAGCGCGCCGGATCAGGAACGGGGCCTCCACGGCGCCCGAACTCTGGTACCGCCCGAGGAACTCGGCGCCCTCGACAAGTCGGATCGTTCGCGGCGCCTGCGGCTGGGGGCTGGAAGGGACTGTCATCGCATGTCTGTCTCCAAGGCCCGGGCAGGGGGGAGCGGCCTGCCCGGGCCCGCAGGAGGCGTCCTAGAGGCTGCCGATGGAGCCGAAGAGCCAGTTCGGCCCGCTCGTGTTCACGTTGACCGCGAGCCCGTCGAGGCCCGCCAACGGAATCCCCAGAAGAGATATGCCAATGAGAAGATCGCGCGCCGGCAGCACGGCGGCGTGCTGACCCTCGAGTTCCTCAATGGTGAAGTCGCTGGTGTTGGTAGAAGTCATGGAAGCTCCTTATCCTGTAGAAGAGGGAGTCCGGGATCGGGCTCCAAGTCCGCCGTCGTTGTCGCGGTAATTCAGATCAGTACCCGCACATCGGAAAGGCTGCGGCCGCCGAGGCCATCACCGCGATGGTGGCGAGCGACGTCGCGCAGGCGATGGCCAGCCGAAAGCACAGGCCTCGCCAGGATCCCTTCCGTACACTGCGAGTCACTTCCATTTGCTTCTGCGTCTCCAATCTGTGGTCAATGGCGTGACGCGTTTCGACGGGCGTCAGCTCATTGCTCGTGCAATTGCGCTCCGAATCGCACCTCGCCGACCTGCTGCGCCACGAGGAGCTATCTCGGTCGCATCAGCACGAACCCGCCGTCACGTTCCAATGGGAACAATTCGCCGGTAGAACCAGAAGGGACAAACCGGGACAACTGATGCCGAGCCTGTCTGCACCGTCCCCTTCACTCGACGGGTTGGGTCCGTGGGTCCGACACTGGCGGCATGACAATCGATGGTCGCAGGAGCGGCTCGCGGAAGCGCTGGCGTATGAGGTGTCCTATGTCGCCAAGATCGAGCGCGGCCGGCGTCGCCCCACGCGCCAGTTCCTCGCCCGGTTGGCAACGGTCGTCGACGTCGACGAGAGGGAGCTCATGCAGCTCTCCCGTCAACCAGGCGCGAGGCTACGGCTGCCGGCTTCGCGCGACGAGGTAGTGGGGCGGGACTGCGAGATCCAAGAGGTGATTGAGCTCCTACGCACCCAGAGGTGCGTGACTCTCGTTGGGGCTCCTGGAATCGGCAAGACGACCATGGCCCTCGAGGCTGCGTGGCGCATCGGGGACGACCATCGCCACGGCGCCTGCTTCGTGTCCTTGGTCGACGTATCCGCAGCCGCCGCGGTTCCGTCCGCATTGGTACATCATCTCGGGCTTATGGAGACTGGGATTGCCGCGCTGGATGCGTTGCTAATTTCAGCTCTTCGCCACCGGGACATTCTCCTTGTCCTCGACAACTTCGAGCATGTACTTCCTGCGCGCACGCTGGTGTCAAGCTTACTCAGCGGCACGAGCCACGTGCGGGCTTTGGTCACAAGTCGCGAACCGTTGGGGATCGATGGGGAAACAACGTACCCGGTGCTCCCGCTTACATATCCCGACCCGGATGGCGGAACACCCAGCGATTTGGACCAGTATTCCGCCGTGAGGGTGTTCGTAGCACGGTCGCGCCTGGAGCGCCAAGACTTCGCCTTGGATGCAGCCAATGCTGGCCCGATCATGGAAATATGCGCCCGATTGGCCGGCCTGCCACTCGCCATCACGCTCACGGCAAAATCGAGCCGGATCATGTCACCCTCAGACATCGCCAGGACCCTCCGCGCTCGCCTCGAGCTGTCACCCGGCGAACCCGGAGAGTCGTCGGCTCACCGCAGCATCGCCGCCGCCCTCGACTGGAGTTGGTCGTTGCTCTCTCCGGGGCACCGAGCCCTGCTGGCGAGCCTGAGCATCTTCAGCGGAGGATGCTCGCTTGCCGCGGTCGAGTCGGTCTGTTCAGAGGACGGCGACGATATCCCGACTGCCCTCGCCGCCCTCGAGAGGAAGAGCCTGATCGGCGTGACTCCGTTCACCAACGGTGCTTCCCGGTTCGTCCTGCTTGAGCCCATACGCCGATATGCCCTCGAGAAGCTGAGCGAAAGGAGGATCCTCGATGATCTCCGGGCGCGGCATTGCGCTCATTTCCTGACCTTCGCCGAGGCATCCGAGTTGAAAATGACATCAGGCGAGGGCCAGAACCAGGCCCTCAAGGAGCTCGAGACGGAGCATTCCAACCTGGCCGCCGCCTTCGAGTGGGCGATCGAATCGTTACCCGAGAGCGCGCTGCGGCTCGGTGCCGCTCTCTGGCGGTTCTATTCGATGCGACGAATATCCGAGGGTCGCCGGTGGTTGACACTGGCCCTGGAAGGGGCTTCGGGTGCACCGGTGATGCGAGCCCGAGCGCTCAATGGCTTGGCGATTCTCGCTCGCGCCCAGGGTGACCTCCACGTCGCCGACGCCGCTTTAGCAGAAGCGCGCCAGCTCGCCGTGGAAGGTGCCGGCAGGAACGAGCTCGCATTCGCAACGCTGACCGAGGGCATCGTCGCCGAGGACCGGTCGATCTACGAGGTGGCAGAGCTTCGATTCACCGAGGCCGAATATCTGTATCGCAAGATCGGCGACGAACGCGGTGTCGGCCACGCACTGAACTGTCTCGGCGTGATCGGCCTACGCCGAGGGGACTTCGCGGGCGCAGCCGCGAAGTTGCATGCCGCCCTGGCTGCGTTCCGCTCGCTCGACGACCGGTGGAGTATTGCTGTTTCCGCCACGAACCTCGGATGGATCGCGGAGCAGGCCGGTGACCTCGCCGAGGCCGCCACTTGGTACGAGGAGACCCATGAGATCTGGAAGGCCGCCGGTGACGATCGCGGGCTCGGACGATCCCTCATGAGCCTCGGCCGGATCGCGCGCAAGCAGAGGAGGTTCAGCCAGGCTCGCAGCCTGGTTGAGGAGGCGCTGGTGACCTTCCACCGTCTCGGTGACCGACGGCTCGCCGCCGCGTGCCTGGGGCAGCTGGCCGAGCCTGCCTACGAGCGCCAGAGCTGTGATGTCGGCGCTCGGCTGCTTGGTGCCGCGGAGGCGCTGCGGGCGGCCCTCGGTACTCCGGCGTGGGAGGAGGAGGCCGCACTGGAGGAACTTGTTCTCCGCGCGTTGCGCGCTCACATGGGTGCGGACGCGGCGAACAGGGCCTACACAACAGGCCGGGGACTCACCCTCGAAGACGTGGTGGACATGGTTCGAGCTGATGCGTGGCCACCGCGGGGCCGGCGGAGGACCGCTCCATCAGTGGGCACGGCATAGGCGTCGCACAGCCTGACCAGTCGCTCCGCCGCCCGCGTGCGGGAGGAACCTTGCTCCGGGCTGTGCCGTCAAATCTCAGTAGTGCACTACGTAGGACGTCGGGGCGACCGCGACGTAGAACGCACCACTGACCCCGCCAGTCGAGTGGGTCGCCCTCGACGGTCTGCCGGGACGAGACACCGCGAGCATCACCGCCGAGCAGGTCGAAGGGCTCCTACGCAAAGGGCTGCCGCGATGTCGCCGAACAGCTGGGTGCCAGCCTCCAGCATGTCCCGCTGGTCATCCGTCAACATCCGCCCCACCTCCGACTGCGATCGACCGGCCGCCGCCCGACGGTGCGAACCACATTCCCGGCCGAACTCACCCCCCGGCGACTCCGGCAGCCCCTGATCGAAGATTCCGAAGTCGTAGCCGAGCGTCCCGACGCCGTCGTGGTTGCGGACGGCCCACCGTCCGGTGAGCACGATGTAGGCCGTGGTGCCGGCGAGCAGCAGGAGCCAGGCGGCGTTCGTTCCGGACGACCGGCGCATCATCCTCCGCTCGCGAGGCGGCGAGGACGGTTGTCCGCTCGGTGCCGTCACGGCCCACGACACCGAAGTATGCCTTGGACGTGCGGCCGTCGCCGGCCAGCGGAATGGCGTCGCCGAATGGTGCGCCGCACCCCGATCAGCTAGGTGGAGGTGCGCCCTGGCGGTCGAAGATGGTCAGCACGTGGACCGGCGCGCCCTCGACGAGTAGCCGGCCGACTGCGCGTCGGTCAGCCGCTGCCGTATGCCCGCTCCGGGTGGACGAGCACAGCCACGCGGCGCTCGTCGGCCATGACGCGGTCGTACTCGTCCCAGTTGTCGTGCGTGCCGCCGGCGGCAGTGAAGATGCTACGGAGGAGCATGGGCAGGCCTTCGCCGTCGAAGCCTGCGAGACCATCGTCAGGACCAGCCAGCTCGGTGGGTCCTTCCACCGCGGCCCAGCGCCATCCGGCGCGTAGCACGACGGTGGCTCGCGGCCGGGCTCGGAGGTTGGCCAACCGCCTGGCGGAACCGATGGCCACCAGCCCGACGACCGGCTGACCGGTGACGGGATGATCGAGCACGCCGGCGTTCACCACAGACGACTGAATCGATCCGTCGGCTCGCGACGTCGAGAGGACGACGAGCCCGTGATCGAGCGGAACCAATGCGGTGAACGCAGCGAGATCGACCATGGTGCAGTTCTAGCCCGCGCAACCCGCGGTGTCGCCGGATGGGTTCTCCCTCTAGACGGGGTCGTGGGGCGCCACCGCCGGCGGCTGGAACAGCCGGCGCTGTGTCGCGGTGAGGACGCGGGACAGCCGATGCGGCGGGTCACGGTACGGTCCCCACCCCAGGTGGCCCGGGGCGTACTTGTAGAGCACCGCCCGCCGCTCGTGGGGCGCTCGCCACGGCAGCGTGCAGTGGGTCAGCGCCTCGGTGAAGATCAGCACCGCGCCGGCGGGGACAGGGACCTCCTTGACCCACTCGGCGGGCACGCCATCGGGGAGCGCCTCGGCCGCCCGGTGGCTTCCCGGTATGCATCCGAAGCCGCCGTGGCCGGCGCCGGCGTCGACCAGCGCCCAGGTGACCGTGGTGAGGCCGTTGTACATGTGGCCGCCCCGGTGGACGTAGTACTGCGACGGGTCCCACGGCGTGCCCCCACCATGGAGGCCCAGTCCCGACGTCCCGGGCGCCATCACGATCCCGTAGGCGTGGTCGAGTCGGAGGTAGTCGCCCACCAGGTCGCGCAGGCGGGGCAGCACCGCCGGGTGGTCGAGGAGGTCACGGAAGCCCTGGTCCCAGAGGAGGAAGTCGGCATCGAACCGCTGGCTGGCCACCGAGTCGCCCGCCGGCGGCAGGCGCCGGGCGGTGACGACATCGTTCAACCGAGATGCCTCGTCGGGAGCGAGCACCCCGTCGATGACCAGGTAGCCGTTGACGTCGAAGAAGTAGCGCTCGTGCGCGGTCAGGCCGGCGGGCATGCCAGCGTCCTCACCGCGCTCGCCGACTCCGCGCCGAGCGCGGCCCCAGCCAACGCTCGAGCATCGTCGAGCCGGACCCCACGGATCACCTGCTTGACCCGGGCGACCGCATTGGGGCGAACGGACAGGCTCGTGACCCCCAGACCGAGCAGCACCGGGATGGCGACCGGGTCGGTGCCGAGCTCGCCGACGACGCAGACCGGCCGCTGATGGGCGCCGGCGGCCTTGGTGACCTCGGCGATCATCCGCAGGACGGCGGGGTGCAGGCCGTCGGCCAGGGCGGCGACCGCGGCGTTGGCCCGGTCGGCAGCCAGGGTGTACTGGGTGAGGTCGTTTGTCCCGATGGCGAAGAAGTCGACGACCGGCGCGAACACCTCGGCGGTGATCGCCGCGGCCGGGACCTCGACGGTGATACCGATCTCGATGGCCACGCCGCCGGCGACCTCGACGAGGCAGGCTCGGGCCGACCGCAGCTCGTCGATCGTCGTGACCATCGGGAACATGAGCTGGATCGGGCGGTCGCGTGCCAGCCGGGCCACCGCGGCCAACTGAGGGACGAGGAGCTCCCGCCGGGCAAGGGCCAGGCGGAGCCCCCGATTGCCGAGGGCCGGGTTCGGCTCGGGCTGGGGATCCCACGCGGGGACGTCGGCGCCCAGATCGAGCGTCCGGACCACCAACGGGCGGTCGCCGACGGCGTCGGCGATGCCGCGGTAGGCCCGGTACTGCTCGTCCTCGCCCGGCGGCTCCGACCGGTGGAGAAAGGCGAACTCGGTCCGCAGCATCCCGACGCCGTCGGCGCCCTCGCGCACCGCGAGCCGGGCTTCTTCGGCGCTGCCGACGTTGGCGACCACCGGGATGACCTCGCCGTCACGGGTGACCGCCGGCTCGGCGGCACGACTGCGAGCGTCGTCCAGCCGCTCCGTCATCGCCAGTTGGCGGGTGTGGACGGGCTGCAGCTCGGCGACCGTCGGCGCCACGCACACGGTCCCCGCGTCGCCGTCGACGAGCACGACGGTGCCCGGCGCCACCGCGAGGATCGCCGGCCCCATCCCGGTCACCGCGGGAACCCCGAGCGAGCGGATGAGGATCGACGCGTGTGACAGCGGAGCGCCGGCCGCGGTGACCACGGCGACGACCGACGCGGGGTCGAGGGCGGCTACGTCGCCGGGCGCCAGCTCGGCGGCGACCACCACACCGGGCCCGGGGTCGCCCGGCGCCATCACCGGGCCGGCGGCTACGCCCGGCGACGAGGGGACTCCGGCGAAGTGACGACTCGCCGCGGCCGGCCTGTCCTCGTGCATGACGCAGTATCGCCTCGGCTCAGCGGGTCAGGTCCATCCGCCAGTAGAGGAGGCCGTGGGACGGGCCGACGGCGAGCCGGCACGTGGCGAGGCACGACGGCTGCGTGAAGGCGTCGAGACTGGCGATGCCGGACACACCAGTGAGGCCACGCTGGGCGTCGTAGCCCAGGTCGACCGGCCTGCTGTTGAAGTGGACGGCAAACCCGGTCATCCACCCGCTGGCCTGGGGGTTGCCGACACCCCAGCCCGGCGTCACCGTCACCGCCACCCGCCCGTCGTTGTAGCGGAGCGTGAACGGGCTGGCGTCGTTGTGCTGGTTGACGAACCGGTCCTCCTGGGGGTCCATGGCCTGGAATTGCGGAGCGAACGCGTCCGCCTTGTTCCCGTCGACGACGATGCGCTCACTGCTGGCGATGGCCCTCCCGGTGGCGATCGACGGCCCCTCGACCTGGTGGAGCGAACGCTCGGTGACCTGGGCCGGTTCGCAGTTCCGGAAGTGGGGATCACCGGGGTAGGCGTTCCGCGCCATGGCCCGGCAGCCAGGGTTGAGCAGCAGGAGCAGGCCGCCGGCGGCGCCGGTGAACTCGACGTCCGCGGTGGCGCCCAGCGCAGTGCCGATGCTGAACGTGTCCGGCGTCAGGATGTAGTTCACGAACCACACCAGCTGCGCACTGACGCCGTTCAGGCCGACGAACGAGGTGGTGCCGCACGACGGGCAGGCCGGCGTCGGTGGGAGCAGGTTGACGAGCGCCGTGGAATAGCTGGCGCCGACGTGGGTGGCGGTCGTCCGCACGGTCTCCGGTGTCTCCAGGAACCCGACGCCGTTGGGGACCGTGTAGACGCAGTTCGCCGGCGCGCACTCATCCGCGAGCGGCAGGGTCCGTTCCAGGGTCTTCCATATCTCGACGTGGAGGCCCTTGTACCCGAACGGGGCGTCGGTGCTGGGGAAGCCCCGAGTAATGGCCAATACGCTCTTGGCCGCGTCCGGGGCGATCTCGGGCTCTGTGATCCCGACGAAGTTGGCGTCGGCATCGACGCCCCACAGGCCGCGCACGATCCCCGGGGAGTCCTGGGTGTCGATCCAGGCGACCCACTGGTTATTGGCCATCAGCCGGTCACCGGGGCGGATCAGACCTTCGTAGGCGGCGTCGGTGCGCCGGACGAACGCGGCGATCCGAGACGTCGGGCTGGCGGAGCAGTTGGACAGCAGCGTCGTGATGGTCACGAGGTCGGCGACCGTGTCGCGGCAGGTCGGAGAAGGTGGCGGCGGCGTGGAGAGCCGAGCCGCCGGCACCGACGGGAGGAGGAGGACCGAGGTCGATGTCGGGGCCGGCGGCGTGGAGCGGGCCACTGAGGTGGGGGACTCGGGCCGGAGGAGAGGCACGATGCCGGCGGATGCCACGGCGAGCGCGAACACGGCCAGCCCCGACCGCCGGCGCCGGCTCGCTCGGGCTGGGGGTCGGCTCATCGGCTCCGCTCTTGCGTCGGGTACTGCCTGGTCTGGAGATGATAGAGACCACGGCCCAGCTACGGCCGCGGCGCCCGGACGGACGTCGTGAGCTCCGCCGCGCTTCGGCTGCCGGCGAAGCACACGAAGGTCCGCATACCGGCCCTCCAATCGGTCGGGGAGGTACGGACCACGAAGAACCGTGCGGGGCTCTGGTCGGCAGCGGTCCCGACGTATGCCTCGAAGGCCGCTTTGCAAAGCTCGAGCGCCCGGCCGTAGAACTCGGGCAGCGCCGGATAGGGGGCATCCGGCCGTGCCGGATAGGTCAGGTTGGCCACGATCTCCGAGCCATGGCGTCCGGCGCAGGAGGTGGGAAAGACGTAGCCGTCGGGGAAGGGCTCGACAACGCAGGTACCTGGCGGGAGCGTGTTGGCATAGCCGCCGATCCGGAATGTCGTCGGTGGCGCCGGCTGCGGGGCGTCAGGTTGGAGCGCGACCCGGAGTCCGATTCGAAGTGCGATCCAGACGATGGCGAGCGCGGTGAAACCGGCGGTGCGCAGCCGATGACGCCAGGGAGGACGCCGAGGTGGCGGGGGCGGCTCGCCGGGCCATGCCGCTTCGGTCATCCCCAACCGACGGTACCGAGAGGGACGGCCGCCGGCAACGCCGTCGGCACGACGCACCCGCCACCGAGAGAGTCGGCCGCCGATCAGGTCGGATGGAGATGGGCCCGCTCGCCATGGCGGTCGAAGATGGTCAGCACGTCGACCGGCCTGCCCTCGCCGAGGATCCAGTGCGGGGTCATGGTGTCGAATTCCGCGGCCTGGCCGGCGGTCACGATGTGATGGCGATCGCCGAGCAGGAGGTGGGCGACGCCGTCGAGGACGTAGAACCAGTCGCGGCCCGGATGGACTCGGGGCTCCGGCGCCCGCTTCAGTCGCGGTAGCCGCATCTTGGCGACGATGCGCCCGGAGGCGTCGTCGCCACGGCTCAGCATCCAGAGGGTCGCGCCCCGGACGACGTTGCGCGTGGGACGGATGATCACGTCCTCCGAGTCGTCCTCGGCGAGCAGGGCGTCGACGGTCGTCTCCAGGCCGCGGGCCAGGCTCACGAGCTGGTCGAGCGCGACGCGCCGGTGGCCGGTCTCGATGCGGCTGATCGTCGACGCCCCGATGTAGGACCGGCGGGCCAGCTCGTCGAGCGACCACCCCTTCGCCAACCGCAGGCTGCGCAGCCGGCGTCGGGCTGTGCTCTCGATGGTGCCCTCTTGCGTCATTGGCAAGAGTCTATGCGCCAGGAGCCGCATGGGCGTAGCCTCGGGACATGGAACACGCCCACGGTCACGGTCACACGCATCGGGCCCACGACTTCGACTGGGCGGCGATGGTGTCCTTCGCCGAGGCCGACGCCGAGGTGCTCATGTCGTTCCTCGACGGGGCGACCTCGGCCCTGGCCGATCTCGCCGCCGAGGACGGGCTCGACGTTTTGCGCATCCTCGACGTCGGGAGCGGTCCCGGCGTCGCCGCCTGCGCGCTGGCCGAGCGGTTCGCCGGCGCCAGCGTCGTCGCCGCCGATGGCTCGGCCGAGATGCTCGCCAACGTCGAGACCCGGGCGGAGCGCCTCGGGCTGGCGGGGCGGGTGGAGACGCTCGTCGTCGACCTACCGCAGGGGATCGACGACCTCGGCCGGGCCGACCTGGTGTGGATGTCGATGGTGCTCCACCACGTCGGTGACGAGGGCGGCACCCTCCGCGCCCTGCGGTCGAAGCTCGACGCCGGCGGCCTGCTGGCGCTGGTGGAGTTCGGCGACCCGCTCCGGGTCGTGCCCGACGACGTCGAGCTCGGCCGGCCGGGCCTCTGGGCACGGATCGACACCGCCTACGCCGAGTGGATGGCCGGCATGCGCGCCGAGCTGCCCGGCGCCATCGTGTCGGCCGACTATCCGACCATGCTGGCGGACGCCGGCTTCGACGTCGTCATCGACCGGATCGTGGCGGTGCGGCTCGACCCTCCGCTGGACGCCCAGGCCCGCCAGGTCGCCCTCGGGTACGTCGAGCGGATGCGCCGGCACGTCGAGCCGTACGCCGACGCCGCCGACCTGGCCGCCCTCGACACCCTGATCGACGCGGACAGCCCAGAGGGCGTCACCCGCCGGCCGGACGCGTTCCTGCACGTCTCCCGCCACCTGTTCGTCTGCCGGGCCGCCGACCGATGAGTTGAGCGCCCGCCGGCCGTCAGACCGACGTGCGCCCTTCTCCCACGCTCCGCCGCAGCAGCACCGCCAGTTGCCGGCGGTCCTCGGGCGTCAGGTCGTGCAGCAGCGGGAGGTCGTTCGTGAACCCCTGCCGATGCTCCTCGCGAACTGCCCGCCCCGCCTCGGTGAGCACGATGTGCTTGACCCGACGGTCGCCGGCGACCGTGCGCCGCTCGACCAAGCCACGCGCCTCGAGGCGGTCGACGATGCCAGTGACGTTCGAGGCGTCGCAACAGAGGCGGTCGGCCAGATCGCGCATCGGGAGGGGATCGTCGAGCTCCCGGAGGGCCATGGCCTGGGCGAAGGAGAGGTCGAACAGGGCGGCGCGGTCGGTGAAGCGCTGGCGCAGATCGGCGGTGAGCAAGAAGAGCAGGCCGACGATGGCCTCCAAACTCGGATCGTCATCGGCGTCGCTCGAGTCGCTCGCCCGGAGCATCCACGAGCTCCCTGTCGTGACCATCAATGCATGATAGTTGACAGAAATTATGGTTGACAAGTACCACTATCTGGACTTGCATAGATCGACAAGACCAACTGCCCACCTGGAGGCATCCTGTGGTTCGACTCGCTGACTTCTGCTACCGCCGGCGCCGGTACGTGCTCCTCGCATGGGTACTGGTGTTCGTGGCCGTGATGGCCGCCGGCGGGTCCCTGCCCGCCGAGCACCGGGCCAACTACCAGACCCCCGGCGCGGAGTCGACGAAGGCCTACGACCTCCTCGCCGACCGGTTCCCGGCCCGCCAGGGCGACGCCGTGAAGATCGTCTTCGCCGGCAACATCGACGCGCCGGCGTCGAGGACGACGATCGACGCCGTGGTCGCCACCGCCAAGGCGCAGCCGTTCGTGGCCGGCGTGGTCAGCCCATTCGCCCCGGAGGGCGCGACCCAGGTCGCACGGGACCGCTCGGTGGCCTACGCCGAGGTCCAGTTCGACCGGCCACTCGACCAGCTGATCAACGCCGACGCCCAGGTCCAGAAGCACTTCCTCGACGCCATCGAACCCGGCCCGCGTGACGGGCTGCAGGTGGAGGTCAGCACCTTCGTCGCCGAAGCGCAGCTGGGCTCCGAGGCCATCGGCCTGATCTTCGCCGCCTTCATCCTGTTGCTGGCCTTCGGCTCGGCGCTGGCCATGGGGCTGCCAATCGTGACCGCCCTGTTCGGCCTGGGCATCGGCGCCACCCTCGGCGGCATCACGTCGCGGTTCATCGAAACGCCGGAGTGGGCGGCCACCGTCGCCACCATGATCGGGCTGGGCGTGGGCATCGACTACGCCCTGTTCATCATCACGCGGTACCGGCAGTCGCTGGCCGACGGCCTGACTCCCCGCCAAGCCAACATCACCGCCATGGGGACGGCGGGCCGCGCCGTCCTGTTCGCCGGCGGCACGGTGGTCATCTCGCTGCTCGGCATGCTGACGATGGGGCTGAGCTACCTCCACGGTGTGGCGGCGTCCTCGGTGCTGGCCGTGCTGATCATGCTGGCCGCCTCGCTCACCCTCCTGCCGGCCATCCTCGGGTTCGCCGGCAGGAACATCGACAAGCTGAAGGTGCCGTTCACAGGCCGGGCGTCGCACCAGGGCCAGAAGGCGTTCTGGTACCGCTGGAGCCGGGTGGTCCAGCACCGGCCGTGGACCGCCTTCGCCGGCGGCGCCCTCGTGCTGCTGATCATCACCCTGCCCCTCCTGTCGCTGCGGTTCGGCTTCCCCGACGAGGGCAACAACCCGTCGAAGGAGACCTCGCGGAAGGCCTACGACCTCCTGACCACCGGCTTCGGCGCCGGCTTCAACGGCCCGCTGCTGCTGGTCGCCGACCTGCGCGGCGTCTCCAGCCCGAGCGGGGTGGTGACACAGCTCACGACGGCCGCCAGCGCGGCGGAGGGCGTCGCCTTCGTCGCCCCGGCGGCGATGAACCCCGCCGGCGACACTGCGATCATCACCGTCTTCCCCCAGAACAAGCCCCAGGACGAGGCGACGGACAAGCTGGTCAACCGTCTCCGCGGCAAGGTGATCCCACCCGTGATTGGCTCGACGAACACCAAGGTGCTCGTCGGGGGGTTCACCGCCATCTCCATCGACCAGAGCGAGTACATCACCCGCCGGCTCCCCATCTTCATCGGCTCGGTCGTGCTGCTGTCGTTCGTCCTGCTGACGACGGTGTTCCGGTCCCCACTCGTGGCCCTGAAGGCCGGCGTCATGAACCTGCTGTCGATCGCCGCCGCCTACGGCGTCATGTCGTACGCGGTGCAGGGCTCGTGGCTGGGCGACCTCCTGAACATCCCCGAGACGCCGATCCCGGCGTTCGTGCCGATGATCATGTTCGCCATCCTCTTCGGCCTCTCGATGGACTATGAGGTGTTCCTGCTCAGCCGCATCCGGGAGGAGTACCTCCGCACCCGGGACAACGGACTGGCCGTGGCCGACGGGCTGGCGGCCACCGCGCGGGTGATCACCGCGGCGGCGGCCATCATGATCTTCGTCTTCGGCGTCTTCATCTTCGACCCCAACGTGTTCATCAAGCAGATCGGCCTCGGCCTGACCGCCGCTGTGCTGGTGGACGCCACCATCGTCCGCATGGTGCTCGTGCCCGCGACCATGGAGCTGCTCGGCGACATGAACTGGTGGATGCCGGCGTGGCTCGGCCGGATCCTGCCGGAGGTGCACATCGAAGGCGAGAGCTCGGTGCAGGCCGAGCTGGCCCACATCCTCGAGGAGGAGACGGGCGAGGAGAAGAAGGTCACCGTCTGAGAGGTCTTTCCTGCACGCCGGCCGCCCGATGCAACAGAATCGGGCGGTCGGACGTGGAGAGGAGTGTGGGGAGGACGGCGCAAGGCAACCACCTCCCGCGCGCCGCGAAGCCCTCGCCACGTGGGCCGGTGCGAGGACGGACGCGGCCGTACCGACAACGACGGCGTCCGCTACCGACCGCCGGCGGCTTAGGGCTCGGCGCTGAGCTGGCGGCGTGCGTCCACGCCGACCGTCGCCGCCAAGGTCGAGCTCAGCGCGGGAATCGCCGCCGCCCACGTGTCGTCGTCCACGACCCCGTCGGCCTTCAGGCCGGCGAACTTCTGGAAGGCCTTCACCGCCTTCGTGGTCTTCGGCCCGAAGTGCTCGTCAATCGGGCCGGGCGTGGTCTCCCACTGACCGGGGGCGCCGTTTGTCAGCACGTTCTGCAGGCGGGCGACGACGAGCCCGCTGGCGCCCTGCTTCAGGGTCGGCATCTTGAGGGTGGCGCCGGCGGCAGTCGTCGGCTCGGTCTTCTTCGCCATGTCAGGTCCTCACGATCTCGTAGGCCGAGGCGTGGATCGGGAACGGCACCAGCCGCCCTGATGCGTCCCGGAAGTTTTGGCTCTGGGTGGCCGAGCGGAAGGCGTCGTCGCTCTCCCAGCAGCTCACGTTCACGAAGCGGAAGTCGGGGTTGGCCGACACGGCCCGGTGGAGGGCGGTGCTGACGAACCCCGGCTGCTTCCGCAGGAAGTCGTTGGCCTTCTCCCACGAGTCGAGGAAGCGCTCGGCGTCCTCGTGCGTCACCTCGTAGGACACGATCACGGTGCATTGTTTCTTCTCCGCCAACTGCGCGCTCCTTTCTCAGGTCTCGCCGCTGCGCCGGGAGACGCAGGGCTGGTTCACGGTGCCGAAGTCGTTGTCCTCCCACACGTTCCGGCTGCACGGCGGCATGAGCGTGCCGTCGGAGCCGTCGAACTCGCCGTTGCCGTGGGCCCGGTTGCCCACCGCCCGGTTGCCCGCCGCCCGCAGCGGGAGGCCGTCGAGCGCGATGCCGTAGGACGTGTTGCCGTCGGCGACGTTGTCACGGACGACGTTGTGCGCCGGCGGCATGGGTAGGGGCATGCTGAAGAGTCGCACGCCACAGCCCCTTCCACTCGTGCCGTTGTTGCTCGACGTGTTGCCGGTTATCTCGTTGTGCTCGTTGGGTGGGGTGCCGACGCACGGCGGCTCGTCGTCGGGGTTGTCACAGGTGGCCAGGACGACGATGCCATCGCACCCGCTGCCGGTGACGGTGTTGCCGACGATGCGGTTGTGGCTGGCCTCCGGCCCCTCCACCCGGATGCCCATGGTCTGGCGACCCGCCTCGGGGAATCCCACGTGGGACATGTTGTTGTCGGCCACGGTGTTGTCGACGATCTCGTTGCCCGTCGCCCGTGGCCCGAGGGAGATGCCGCTGAACGGGCCGTTGCGGCGGACGACGTTGCCCCGCAGGGTGTTGTCTCGCGATTCGTTGACCACGATCCCGTCGCCGAAGTCGCTGTCGGGCGTGCCGATGTTGTCCTCGACCGTCACGCCCTCCACCAGGTTGCCGGCGCCGCCCTGAATGGCGACGCCGGCGTCGAACTTCGTGACCCTGCCGTTGCGGACGGTGCAGCCGCGTACGTCGCGCAGCATGATGCCCGGCCCCTCGGTCACGCCCCCCGGTGCGCCGGAAATGGTGTGGCCGCCGAGGTCGAGGACGACGCCGTCGGCCACGATGACGAGCGCCGGCCCCTGGGCACAGGTCAGGTCGGCGTCGAGGACGGTGTCGGCACTGATCTCAACACCGCCATCGGCCATCGGCCCATGCTACGGCGCCCGCCGATTACCGTCGCGACGACGAGCGGTCAGGAGGCCCCGATGAGCACTGTTTCGTTGACCATCGACTACAGCAACGGAAGCCGGAAGTCGTTCACGGCCATCCCGTGGACGAAGGACCTGACGATCCTCGAGGCGCTGGAGGCGGCGGCGGCTACGGCGCCCGGGATCGCCGTCGAGTACGGCTCCAGCCGCAACGGGTCGGTCATCAACCTCCGCTTGGACGGCGTGACGGGTGAGGGCACGAGCGGCGACTGGGCGGTCTGGGTCAACCAGCGGCTCGGTCCCGAGCGCCTGGGGACCGACACGAGCTTCGGGTTCGACCCGGGCTCCCGGCCGGCCAACGAGGTGCAGGCCGGCGACGACATCCTGTTCAAGCGGGTGAACCCGCCGGCGTGACGCCGTGGGCCGACGGCCCTGGGGTGATCGAGCTCCCCGACGGCCGGCGTGTCCGCGGCCGGGGGCTGCGCAAGCCGCTCCCTGAAGGGCCGGCGCCGGAGTTCGGCGTGTACCTCCTCGGCCGCGACCCCGGCCCCTTCGACTGGGACCACCGCTGGATCGAGTGGCCGGACTTCCGCCTACCGCGCTCGACCGCGGCCGCCCTCGCCGCCCTGGCCGACGCCCATGCGCGCAGCGCCGGCACGCGGGTCGAGCTCGCGTGCGGGAGCGGTGTGGGCCGGGCGGGGACGGCGCTGGCGGCCATGGCGGTGCTGTCCGGCGTGCCGCCGGCTGAGGCCGTGTCGTGGGTCCGGGCCCGGTACGACCCCCGGGCGGCGGAGACGCCGTGGCAGCGGCGATGGGTCAGGCGCCTACCGGCGCGCTGACCGCGGCGACGGCACGCGCCAGGGAGTCGTTGATCGTGTCCATGGCCGGCTCCACGCCGGCGAGCGCCGCCGGGAGCTGCGCGAGGGTGGCGTCGACGGTGGCCAGGGCGGCGCTGATCCGCCAGAGCTGCACGGCGATGACGGCCACACAGCTGGCGACGGCGAGGGCGGCCACGAGGCCGAGGACGATGGTGGTCACGCCGGCGAGAGGCATAGGGATCTCCTGGTCATTGGGACACGGCCGACTCGAGCCGGCGGCACTGGCCGGCGACGGTCGACAGCGTGGTCACGACGGGCGGGACGGACGCCGATACGGACTCGACCGAACCGGCGATGTCGCGGGCGGCTGCGTTCACAGCCCGTAGCGCGCCGATGATGCGGAACGCCAGGGCGAGGGCGATCGGGAGGGCGACGAAGGCGAGGACGGCGTTCGCTGCCCACCAAAGGATCACCGGGCCACCGCCACCGACGACTGGACGACATCGGTCCGCAACGGCTGGAGTATGGCCAGGATCTTGGCGCAGGTCACGGGCGGCACGCCGGCACTGACCAGCACGGCGTGCAGGTGGTCGAGGACCTTGTCGAAGGCCATGTCGGTGATGGCCAGCCCGCGGTGGGCCGGTTGCATCATGCGGCCGGAGTACTCCTCCGAGGTCCCACCCAGCGCCACGGTGACCAGGGCCCGCTGGTGCGCCTTGAGCCGAGCCATGTCGCGGCCGGCGAAGTAGGCCATGAGGTCGGGGTCGGCGATCAGGCGCTCGTAGAACGCGTCGACCACGACCGTCACGGCCGGTGCGCCGCCGATCTCGTCGTAGATGGTGCTTCGCATGACGGTCTCCTTCTGCTCAGGGGCGCAGCGCGGCGTCGAGCTCGGTTTCCAGGGCGGTCGCGGCCTTCGACGTGGCGATCAGGTGGCCGGCGACGTCCCGGGCGCCCGGGGCGACCTTGTCGACGAGGGTTTCCTCGATCGCCCTCACCATCCCGCCGATGGCGTTGAGGTAGCCGACCAGGACGAGGAGGAGGGCGACGACGGCCGCCACCGTGAGGGCAGCCAACAATTCCGTCATGAGCGGAGCTCCCGGACGCGCTGGGCGGCGCGGTCGAGCTGGGGCGCGGCGGTGACCGTGTGGACGAAGACGCCGACCGCGGCCGACCAGACGCCGGCCACCTCGCCGCCGAGCACCTTCACCGACTCGCGGAGGAGTCCGAGCAGCAGGATCACCACGCCCAGCACGGCGGCGCCGATCCCCAGGAACACGATCCAGAGCAACTGCGTCTCGTGCGCCATCAGCGCTCCCCGGTGAGGATGGCGTCGAGGTGGAAATTCGACTCGACGAGGTCGAGGAGCGGGCGGGTGCTGTCACCGCCGGCGATGAGGCTGTCCCGGATCGAAGCCGCCTGACCTTCGATCCGGTTGACGAGGGTGATGACGGTGACGACGAGGGCGGCGAGGACGGCGATGAGGACGGACGCGACGCAGAGCCCGACCCACCAACCTCCGGCGGCAAAGGCGACCATAGGAACCATGGGTTCAGTACACCCACGGTTCGTTTCGGTCGGGTTACCCGCGGGGGAACGTCAGGTCACGGGCTCCTCACCCAAGCCTCGCCTTCCAGGACGCGCTACGGGCGGCCGGGCCCGCTGTTCGAGCTCGCGGCCGCCGGCACCGTGTTGGTGGACCTCGCCGCCGCCGGCGTGGTGACGGGTGGCCCGCCGCCGTTCGAGCCCTGGGATCCGGGACCGGACGTTCCGCCGTTGCCGCGGCCGGGAACCGAGGTCGGAGTGTTGCCGGCGGCGGGCGTCTCGTTGGCCCGGTCGATGCCGGTGGCGCCGCTGCCGGAGCTGCCGGTGCCGTTGCTGGCGGCGCCGGCGTTGGTCGTGTCGCCGCTGGTAGTGCCGGCGTCCTGGCCCTTGTTCCTCGCCTCGTCGGAGACGGCCTTGCCGTCGACGCCGGCGACACCGTCGGACGCTCCCGTGGCGTCGCGACTGACCGTGGCGCCGGTGACGGCCTTGTCGCTCGCACGGTCCGGGAAGGTGAAGGGCGTGGTGGCGTCGACCACGGTTGCGACCGCATGCTGGGCCGGCGCCGGCAGCACGCCGGCCGCGCCGGCGGCGGTGGTGCTGGCCGCAGCCACGCCAACGCCCAGCGCGACCTTGGCCACCAGGCCCAGGCCGGCGAGCCGGCGGACGAGCCGGGCACGGGATGGTGTCGGAGCGGGGGCCGCCGGTACAACTGGCTGGTCGCCCCCGCTCGTGGAGAAGCCGTCGGCCAGGAGACGAGCGAGCGCCGCATGGACGACCGGCGCCGGCTCGGACGAGGCGACCCCGAGATCCTCGACGAAGGGAAGCAGCCAGTCGAAGCCGGCCTGCGGGGAGGGAGTTCCCCGCAGGAGGGCGTCGAGGGCACGATCGTCGAGCACGGGAGTGGGCATCTCGTCCGTGTCACCGTCGAAGGGGCTCACAGGGGTACGGGGTCCCGTTCGAGAATCTTGCGCAGTTTGGCCAGACCGCGCCGCTGCAGGGCCTTGACCGCACCCTCGGACTTGCCCAGCGCCTCGGCGATGGCCTCGATGGTGAGGCCGGCCATGAGCCGCAGCAGCAGGACGTCGCGCTGGTCGGCCACCAACTGCTCGCACAGGGCCTGTACCCGCTGGCTGCCCAACCGCTGCAGGGCGTCGGCCTCGGCGTCGCCACCGGGGCGATCAAGGTCGCGGTCGAAGGCGTCGCCGCCGATCTGGGGCCGGCGGCTGGTCCGCCGGCGGTCGTCGATCAGCCGGGAGTGGGCGACGGTGAAGATCCAGGAGCGGAAGGCCTCCTCCGTGCCGGCGAAGGCGGCCAGCCCACGGAGGACGCCGAGGAACACCTCGTTGGTCAGGTCCTCTGGGTCGCCGGCGCCCTGGATCCGCAGGTAGCCCAGGACCGTCGGGGAGAAGACCTGGTAGAGGCGTTCGAGGGCCCAGGGGGCTCCGGATCGGGCGGCCTGAAGGACAGAGTCGAAGTCCGTACCGATCCGGGCGCGGCCCGCGACGCGGCGATCGCTCACCTGTGCTCGATCGACGTCGGGCTCCACCTCCTTGAGTCACCGTACGCCATCGGCGAAGGGGTACGGCCGGCGCTCGCCTACGACGTCGAGGACCAGTTGCCTCGGCCCCGCCTCTCGCACATCATCGTGTCCCCGACGTGGACCTTCGGTGCTCCCGCCGTGCGCCGGGCTTCGGGGTTGCTCCCACGTGGGTGCGCCGGGTACCGGACCGGATTTCTTCCTCCGTCGCTTGCTTTGATCGCATCGACTCGCTACCATGCGAACATACGTTCGAAGGAGGTAGCTCCTTCCCTGGTCAGGCCCTCCATGCAATGGAGTTGGTCGCAATGTGCGAGCGGTTGGCGGAGTTGCGGGATGCGATTGGTCGCTACGCCGCGGCGTTCGACGCGTCGTTGTTGAGTGGCGAGCAGGCCGGCGTGGCCGTCATCGAGGCGGCGGCCATCGAGCGCATGGCGGCGACGGTGAAGGGGCTGGCCGCGGCCCGGGCGGCCGACGGCGGCGAGTGGAAGCGGGCCGGCGAGCGATCGCCGGCCCACCATCTGGCCCGCTCGACGGGGACGTCGGTCGGCCAGGCGTCGGAGACGATCGCCACCGCCCGCCGGCTGGGGAAGTTGCCGGCGGTGGACGCTGCGGCTCGTGCTGGTTCCTTGTCGGCGCAGCAGGCGGCGGCGGTGGCCGATGCGGCGGCGATCGATGCTTCGGCCGCCGATCGGCTGCTGGAGAAGGCACGGACGTCGTCGCTGGCCGAGCTGCGGGAGGAGTGCGCCCGGACCAAGGCGGCGGCGCTGCCCGACCCCGAGGCCCGGCGGGCCAAGATCCACGACGAGCGGTTCCTGCGCACCTGGGGTGACGCCGAAGGGGGCTGGAATCTCCGTATGCGCGACAACCCTGAAGTCGGGGCCGCGATCATGGCCGCCCTGCTGCCCATTCGGGACCGGCTGTTCCGCAGGGCCCGCTCCGAAGGGCGCTCCGAGCCCTCCGAGGCCCATGCCGCCGATGCCCTGGCTGAGGCGGTGTGCGCGCCGGCGTCGCGGCCCGCGCGCTCGGGGGCCAAGACGATTGTCCGCATCGACCTGCCGGCGCTGCTGCGGGGCCGGGTGATCGAGGGCGAGGTGTGCGAGATCGCCGGCTTCGGGCCGGTGGCCGTCTCTGCGGTGCGGGAACTGCTCGACTCATGCGATCCGTTCCTCGCTGCGGTCGTGACCGACGGCGAGGCGGTGGTGGGCGTGGCCCACCTCGGCCGGCGGGCCACCGCACGACAGCAGACGGCACTGGAGTGGCTGTACCCGACGTGCGCCGTCGAGGGCTGCTCGGCTTCGACGTGGCTGGAGACCGACCATCGGGTGGACTGGGCGGCGACGCACTTCACCGCGCTCGATCTACTGGACAGGTTGTGTCCCCATCACCACGACCTCAAGAGCCTCGATGGCTGGCGCCTCGTCGAGGGGCGGGGCAAGCGGGCTTTCGTGCCACCGGATGATCCCCGTCACCCTCGCCACGCCGACGCGCCGGCGAGCGCGGCATGAGCGCGGGCCGGTCAGGCGGCGGGCAGGGAGCGCCGGCGGTCCTCGAGGAAGCGGCGCTCGGCCGCGTTCGCGGTGAGGGCGAGGGCGGCGTCGTAGGCGTCGGCGGCCTCGTCGGCGCGGCCGAGCCGGCGCAGGAGGTCGGCGCGGGTGGCGTGGAAGAGGTGGTAGGCGTCGAGGTCGAGGGTGTCGACCTCGAGCAGCGCCGCTTCGGGCCCGTGGACCTCGGCCACCGCCACCGCGCGGTTCAGAGCCACGACGGGCGTCGGCGAGACGGCGAGGAGCTGATCGTAGAGGGTGAGGATCTGGCCCCAGTCGGTGTCGGCTGCCGTCGGGGCGTCGCTGTGGACGGCGTTGATCGCCGCCTGGATCTGGTAGGCCCCGGGCTGGTTGCGCCGGATGCAGGCCTTCACCAGCGACTGGCCCTCGGCGATGAGGGCTGGGTCCCAGAGGCTGCGGTCCTGGTCGGGCAGAAGCACGAGCGACCCGTCGGCGGTCATGCGCGCGTGCCGGCGGGACTCGGTCAGGAGCAGGAGGGCGAGAAGGCCGGCGACCTCGGCCTCGTCGGGCATGAGGTCGGCCAGAAGGCGAGCCAGCCGGATGGCCTCGGCGCACAGGTCGGCGCGTACCAGGTCGTCGCCGGCGCTGGCGGTGTAGCCCTCGTTGAACACCAGGTACACCACCGACAGCACCGGGCGGAGGCGGTCGGGCAGCTCGGCGTCGCCCGGCACGCGGTAGGGAATGCCGGCGGCGCTGATCTTGCGCTTGGCCCGGACAAGCCGCTGGGCCATCGTGGTCTCGGGCACCAGGAAGGCGCGCGCGATCTCGGCGGTCTCGAGGCCGCCGAGCAGGCGCAGGGTGAGCGCCACCTGGGCGGTGGGAGCCAGCGCCGGGTGGCAGCAGGTGAAGATCAGGCGGAGACGGTCGTCCTGCACGGGTCCCACCTCCCTCGGGGGCTCGTCGCGGTCATGGAGAAGGGCGGCCTGGGTGTGGCGGTCGTCGCGGGTGGACTCCCGCCGCAGGCGGTCGATGGCCCGGTTGCGGGCGGTGGTCACGATCCAGCCGCCGGGGTTGGGCGGCAGGCCGGTCTCCGGCCACTTCTGGAGTGCGACCACGAAGGCGTCCTGGACCGCCTCCTCGGCGAGGTCGATGTTGCCGAGGAGGCGAACCAGGGTGGCGACGGCACGGCCGAACTCCCGCCGGAATGTCGCCTCGACGTCGGGGACGCCGGCGGTCGGCACCCCGGCCTAGGCCTCGGGCTCGTCCTGGAAGGGGCGGACCTCGACGTGGCCGCGGCAGGCCGCGGAGGCCCGGCCGGCCCACTCGAGGGCGGCGTCAAGGTCATCGGCTTTGATGACCCAGAACCCGCCGAGCTGCTCCTTGGTCTCAGCGAACGGGCCGTCGGTCGTCACGACGTCGCCGTCCTTGGCCTTCACGACCGTTGCGGTGTCGGCCGGGTGCAGGCCGCCGGCGAAGACCCAGGCGCCCTTGGCCTTGATCTCCTCGTTGATCACGTCGACGTCCTTGAAGATCTGCGGGTAGTCCTCGGCGGGGATTTCGTCGCCGTCGACCATGAACACAGAGAGCATGTACTGGGGCATCGAAGGTCTCCTTCAGGGTACGGGGCCGGCGCCGTGCCGGGCCCTCACCATGTCTACGAACGACGATGGCCGGGATCGACACCGAGTCCTGAATTCTTTCGCGCCAGCCGGCGACTGACGCCTACCGGGCGACCATGCGGCCGTAGTTCGACGCCGGCCCTTCTCCGGCGGCGTTCACGGCCCGGACCACGTAGTAGTACAGCGTGCCTGGCACGGTGGCGGTGTCGCCATAGGTCAGCACCGTCCCCACACTCGCCACCTGGGTCATGGCGAACGGCGACGTGCCGCGGTAGACCCTGTAGCCCGTCACCGGGCCGGTGGCCGGCGCCTCCCACGCCAGCACCACGCCGGGGCCGCTGGCCGGCTGGGTGGCGAACAGGTTCACCGGCGCCGAGGGCGTGCCCGTCGGCAGGGCGGTCGTGGTCGTCGTGGTTGGGGCCACGGTTGTCGTGGTCGGGGCGACGGTCGTGGTCGTGGTCGCCGGCGGCTTGGTCGTGGTCGTCGTGGGCGCCACGGTCGTGGTGGTGGTGGGCGGCACGGTCGTGGTCGTCGTCGACCCCCCGGCCGGCGCCGCTGACGTCAGGAAGGCGCTGTTGGCCGAGTTCCAGTGGGTGGCCAGGTAGCTGCCCACCGGCGGGCTGGTGCTGTAGTAGTCGTCGTGGTTGCAGTCGAACAGGGCCTCGTGGTCGGCCGCGCAGATCTGCTGGATTGCTGACGCGGCCACCGACCCGTCGGCGTAACACATGCGGTCGGCGTTGTCGGTGCAGTGGCTGCCCGGCGTGGCGTGCGGGGCCGACCGCTGTACACCGCCGAGGTTGTGCATCAGCTCGTGGGCCTCGACGGAGTAGGTCAGGCCCCAGCAGCCGTTGTCGATCCGGGCGATCTCACCGGGCACCCACGGAGCGCCGTTGCTGGCGTTGCTGCCGGGCGCCCCACTGGGGGAGTCGTCGTAGTACACCTGTGCGATCCCGCAGTAGACGTTGGCGTCGGCCCACACGAGGTACTTCCGGTCGGTGCGGTTGTAGCCCTGCGACCGCAGCTCGGACACCATCGTGTTGAAGTTCCCAGCGCCGTTGGAGGTCAGGGTCACCCGGCTGATGACCGGGTTGCACGAGGCGTCGGTGAGGAACCGGACGTGGCGGGTGCCGCCGGTCTCCGCCGCGCTCATATTCACGACGTCTTCCACCTGCGCTGCCCACGTGACGAAGGACGCCGCGTAGGTGGGGAACCGGTCGGCCGAGCCGGCCGCCCGGGCGTAGACGAGCTGCACCCGGAAGCCGTCGCTGCCCGTCCCGTAGCAGGGCACTGGAGCAGGCGCGGCGGCCACGCCGGCGCTGGTATCCGCCGCGGCCGTGACCGGCCCCCGCGGCAGCCGGACGTCGACACCCTCGGGCGCCGGGTCGGGGCCGTGGGTGCAGAGCACCTGGCTGGCCCGGCCGGGCACCCGGTCGCGGTAAGCGAGCTCGAAGCCGCCGGGGCAGGCGGCGCCCCGGGCCAGGCCCCGGTAGTCGAGGCCGCGGGGGTCCTGACCCGCCGGCGCCTGGGCCACCGCCGGCGCGGCGGCGACGAGGGGGCCGGCTCCGAGGGCGGGGCTGAGGACGAGCAGGAGAGCGAGCAGGCGGCGCACGGGCAGTTCCTTACAGGAGGGCTCGGCGGGTTGTCGACCTCCGGACTCCCGGACTTGAGCCGACCTCCGGCCCGGTTCAGGTGCGTGGCAGGAACCGGAACCGGGTGGCGTCCTCCGTCAGCGAGGTCCACGCCATGACCTTTACCGGCCGAAGGCGCCACACCCCTTCGACGTAGGCGTTCGGCGGCGGCGCGTACCCGTACTTTGCGGTCGACGCCCGCACCAGCCGGCCGGCGTGGGCCGCGTCGGGGCGGTAGACGTCGCACACCCCCTCGACGATGGTCGAGGCGGTGGCGTCGGGCAGGTGCAACGACGCCCGCCCGTCGGCGGTCAGGTTCCGGTGCTTGACCGTCCGGGGGCTGCCGCCGAACCAGAAGGCGTCGTCCAGCCACAGCCCGTCGGTCGGCACCGTGTGGGGCCGGCCGTCGGGGCGGGTCGTGGCCAGCCAGTACTGGGGGGCGTCCTCCAGCCGGGCCCGGACGTCGGCCCAGAGGACGACACGGGACGGGGAGCCGTACTCGGGCGGCACGTCGAGCAGCTCCCCACGGGGATCGGCGCTCACCGGCCCATCGTGCCAGGGTGCGCGACCATGGAGCTTCCATGGCCGCCGAGGACGACGTCGACCGCCTGCGGGCGGAGCTCGAGGAGTGGCGCCGGCGAGCCGAGGTGGCCGAGGCGGTCGCCGCCGAGCGTCTGGCCCGGGCCGAGACCGCCGAACGGGCCCTCCGTGCCGCCGAGGCCGCCCTGACGGGGGCGCCGCGGGGCGGCGGGCGTCCGGCGGACGAAGACTTCGACCTGGCCGACCTGCCCCCGCCGACGACCAACCAGCCAGCCCGGCCGGCGACGCTGCGCGAGCGGTGGCGCCGCTACACCGAGACGATCAACTAAGTCCGCGCCGTTCGTCATGCGCGGCGCCTGCTCCCTCGGCGTGGTGTCGCGCTCGCCGGCCTTCGCCGCCCTGGCCGGCGCCCGGGCGGTGTCGCTGCTCGGCGACGGGATCGGGAGCCTGGCCCTCGTCGTCCATGCCCAGGCCGAGCGGGGCACGGGCACCGCGGTGGCCATGCTGCTGCTCGTGGCCTCGCTCCCCGGGCTGCTGAGCCCGCTGGCGGGGACGGTCGCCGACCGGATCGACCGGCGCCTGGTGTTGGCCGGCGGCGAGCTCGGTCAGGGGATCCTGCTGCTCGTCGCCGTCGTGTGGCTGCCGCCGCTTCCTGTACCGGCGCATGGGCCGACGCCCGGGCCGGCCTGCGGTACACGTTCCACACGTCGGCGGTCCGGGCGCTGGCCGCCGGCTTCTTCCTGGCCGGCCTGAGCGCCGGCGACGACGTGGCCCTGCCGTTCCTGGCCCGCGACCTCGGGGCGGGCGAGCGGGCCATCGGCGCCCTGTACGCCGCGGTCGGCGCCGGCCTCATCGCCGGCTACGTCCTCCTGGCCCGCCGGCGCACTGCAACGAAAGCCGGCGCCGGCCTGGTCCTCGGCGCCGCGGTGGCCGGCGCCGGCAACGCTCTGACCGGTATGGCGCCGGCGGTCGCCCTGGCCGTGGCCTTCCAGATCGTCCGGGGCGCCGGCCTCGCCGTCTACGAGACGTTCCTGCAGACCACCCTCCAGCGCGAGGTCCCAGGCGAGCTGCTGGGACGGGTGGTGGCCAACGCCTACGGGGCGGTGAACGTCGGCGCCTGCGTCGGCCTGCTCGCCGCCGGCCCCCTGCTCGACACCACGTCGGCCCGCGTCGTGCTGATCGCCAGCGGCGGGATGGGGCTGCTGTCCGCCTGGGTCAGCAGCCGGGCGGGCAGGATGTCGGCATGAGCACGGCGCCGGCATCGGAGCAGTCCCGCCGGCGCCAGCTGGCCGTGACCAAGCGGCGAGCGACCGGGCTGCTGGCCGCCGTCACCGTCGTGTTCGTGGTCACGACGGTCTGGGGCGGCGATTCGACGTGGGCCGGCTACGTGGAGGCCACCGCGGCGGCGTCGATGGTGGGCGGCCTGGCCGACTGGTTCGCGGTCACCGCCCTCTTCCGGCGCCCGCTCGGGCTGCCGATCCCGCACACCGCCATCGTCGTCGAGCGCAAGGACCAGTTCGGCGCCACCCTCGCCGACTTCATGCGGGAGAGCTTCCTGACACCGGAGGTGCTGGTGGATCGGGTGCGGGCCGCCGGCGTCGTCGGGCGCCTCGGCGGCTGGCTGGCCAAGGAGGAGAACGCGGCCCGGGTGGCGGCCGAGGTCTCCGACGCGGCGGTCGCCGGCGCCGACCTCCTCCGCGACGACGACGTGCACCGGGTGATCGAGGGGCTGGTCCGGTCACGGGTCGAGTCCGTCCCGCTGGCCCCGCTCGCCGGCCGGGCCCTGCGGTTCTTCACCCAGGACGGCCGCCACGACGAGCTCCTCGACGCCACCTTCGGCGGCCTCGACCGCTACCTGGCGGCCCACGGCCAGGAGCTGCGGGCCCAGCTCGGCGCCCGCTCGCCGTGGTGGTTGCCGGGCGCGGTGGAGGACCGCATCTTCGAACGGCTGCTCGACGGCGCCCGCAGCGTCCTCCGGGAGATGGCCGCCGACCGCAACCACGACCTCCGCCGGCAGTTCGACGCCCGGCTGCGGCTCCTGGCCGCCGAGCTGGAGACGTCGGTCGACCTCCTCGAGCGCGGCGAGCGGCTGAAGCACGACCTGATGGCCCAGCCCCAGGTCCGGGACTGGGTGGCGTCGATATGGGCCGACGCCAAGGGCGAGCTTCGAGCCCAGGCCTGCGACCCGGAGTCCGACCTGCGCCGGCACCTCGTCAGCGGCATCGCCGCCGCCGGCCGGCGCCTCCAGGACGACCCCGGCCTGGCCGCCACCGTCCAGACCGCCCTCGAGCGGGGCGTGGCCTATCTGGCCGACCACTTCGACGGCGACATCGCCGCCTTCATCAGCGGCACCATCGCCCGCTGGGACGCCGAGGAGACCGCGTCCCGCCTGGAGCTGCTCCTCGGCCCCGACCTCCAGTACGTGCGCATGAACGGAACGGTGGTGGGCGCTATCGCCGGCCTGGCCCTCCACGCCGTCGCCGCCGCCCTTTCCTAGGTGGCCCTCGCCCGCGCCGAGCGGCCATACTCGGCGCCGATGACCTCCAAGTTCCGAACCGTCGCCCTGATCGAAGCCGTCTCGTTCCTGCTCCTGCTCGCGTGCTCCGTGGTCAAGCGCGGCCTCGACGGGCCCGACCTCGTCCCGGTCATGGGCCCGATCCACGGCATCCTGTTCCTCGCCTACGTCGGCCTGACCCTCGCGGTGCGCGAGGAGCAGGGCTGGAGCCTCGGCCAGACGCTCCTCGTGCTGATCGCCTCGGCGCTACCGTTCGGCGCCTTCGTGGTCAACAGCCGCATGGTCCACGAGCCGGCGCCGGCGGTGACCGCCTGAGCCGGCGGGCCACTGGCCCGGCTCGGTGCGAAGGCGTAGCTTCCGTGGAGACGAAAAGAATCCCAGGAGGCGACGGTGGCTGAAGGTCTCGAGGAGGCGCGGCGCAAGCTCGACGACGAGTACGGGCAGGTCAGGCGCCACCTGGACAAGGTCCACGCCGCCCTCGACCGGGTGGACGCCGCCGGGCCCGAGGACGACCTCTACGACCTCCTCAAGGACCTGGAGGATGCCGTCAAGGAGGTCCGCAACGGCGGGCTGGTCGGCTCGGGGGCCAAGGGCCACAAGCGGGCCCTCGACGACTACCGGAACCGCAAGGTCGAGTAGCTCGGACCGAGGGTTTGCCGACACCGACGACGGAGGCTGGGGGTTCTGCGCCGGTCGAGAAGCGCGGGAACTGCCTTTGGGAGGTCCGGCCTCTCCGTCGTCGGTGTCGAGCTACGCCTTCTGTCGTCGCCCCTCACCGGCAACTTGAGTCCGACGGCTAGTTTCGTCCCGTGTTTCTCGGGGACGACCTCCTTCCCTACCTGGTCCTCGCCCTCGGCGCCGCCCTGGTGTTCGGCAACGGCATGGCGCTCGTCCGGCCGCCCAAGGACGCCAAGGACGACGAACTGGCCCGGGCCCCCGTCGGGCGCAGCGCAGTAATGATCGGCATCGGGCTCGTCGCCGCCATCTGGGCCCTCGCCAGCCTGGTCACTGGGTAGGGCCCGCCGCCTGGCGGCCGTGGGCGCGGCCTGCGGACCGATCGCCTTCGCGACGGCCTGGGCGGTGCTCGGCGCCGGCGCCGGCGGGTACGACCCCACCCGCGACGCCATCAGCCGGCTGGCCGAGCTCGGAGCGCCGACCCGCCCGGCCATGACCGCCGGCCTGCTCGCGCTGGCGGCCGGCATGGGCCTCTACGGGCTGGCCCGCCGGCCGGACCCGGTCTGGGCGGTCGCCGTCGCCAACGGGCTCACCGCCCTCGCCGTCGCCGGCCTGCCTCTCGGCGGACGGGTCGACACCGCCCACGGCGTGGCTGCCGCCCTGGGGTACATCACCCTCGCCGCCATCCCGGTGGTCAGCGCCCGCCGGCTCCCGCCGGCGCAGGCCCGCGCCGCGGTGGCGGCCGGCGCCGTCTGCGCGCTGTGCCTGGTGGCCAGCGCGCTCGTCGAACGGAGCGGGTTGTTCCAGCGCCTGGGGCTGGCGGTGGCGCAGGGGTGGGTGGTCGTCAGCGCCGTGGGCCTGCTGCGATCCCCCACGTCGTCGTCCACGACTCCTCCGGATCGAGCACCCGCAGCCCCTCCCCGGTGACGAAGGCGTTCGGCGCGCACGTCATCGGCTCCACGGCCAGGCTGCGCCGGCGGCGGGCCGGGTCGAGGCCGTCACCGGTGAAGAGCATGAGCCAGCGGTAGGAGGCGTCCCACCAGAGCGTGGTCCGGCGCAGGCCGTCGGGCGAGGCGAGGGTGGCCTCGGTGCCGAACAGGTCGGTGAAGGCGGTGTCGAGGGCCAGCGCGCCGATGGTCCGGGACCGCCGGAAGTTGTACGGCGTGCGGTCGACGGGCTCCATGCCCACGGGAATTTGTTGCTCGTCGTTCCGCAGCCATGTCCCGGCCGGCACTTCGAGGAGGGCCTCGTCGACCAGGTCGGTGCCGACGGTCAGGTACGGATGGGCGCCGGCGCCGTACGGGCAGGGCTGGTCGCCGAGGTTGGTGGCCGTGGTCGCCACCGACAAGCCGCCCGCGCCCAGGCGGTACTCGACCGAGACCCCGAGGGTGAAGGGGTACCCCGGTTGGGGGTGGACGACCAGCTCCATCACCACCCGGTCCGTCTCGTGGGCCGCGGCGGTCCAGTTGGCCCAGCGGACCAGCCCGTGGCTGGCGTTGTGGCGGGCCGGCTCGGTGACGGCCAGCTGGTGGTCGACGCCGGCGAAGGAATAGCGGCCGTCGCGGATCCGGTTGGGCCACGGGATGAGCAGCTGCCCCCGGCCGGCGTCGGCCATGTCCTCGACCCCGTAGCCGAGGATCACGGGCTCGCCGGCGGCCGTGAACGTCCGCAGGCCGCCGCCCACCTCGACGACGACCGCCTCCTGGTCGCCCGAGGTGATCGGGTACTGCGCTCCCGACGGGGGGATCACAGGATCAAGCCTCGAACCGGCCGCCCAGGTGCTTGGCCAGGAAGCGCTCGGCGCCGGCGTAGAACGTCAGCCGGTTCTCGGGCTTGGCGAAGCCGTGGCCCTCGTCAGGGAAGAGCATGTACTCGTGGTCGATGCCCTTCTCGGTCAGGACGGCCACGATCTGCTCGGACTCGGCCTGCTTGACCCGGGGGTCGTTGGCGCCCTGGGCGATCAGCAGGGGGATGCGGATGTCGCCGGCCTTGGACAGTGGCGACCGCGCCCACAGAAAGTCCGGCTCGGTCTCGGGGTTGCCCACCCGGGTGTGGAACTGGGCGATCAGCGGCGCCCAGTACGGCGGGATCGACTCGATGAGCGTCTCGAGGTTCGACGGGCCGACGATGTCGACCGCGCAGGCGAACACGTCGGGCGTGAAGGCGGCGCCGGCCAGCGCCGCGTACCCGCCGTAGGAGCCGCCGTAGATGGCGACCTTGGTCCGGTCGGCGTAGCCCTGCGCCACGACCCAGTCGACGCCGTCGAGCAGGTCGTCGTGCATCTTGGCGCCCCACTCCTTGTCGCCGGCGTTGACGAAGTCCTTCCCGTAGCCGGTCGAGCCCCGGAAGTTGACCTGCACGCAGAGGTAGCCCCGGTTGGCCAGCCACTGGGCCTCGGAGTTGTAGCCCCATGTGTCGCGGGCCCACGGGCCCCCGTGGACGTTGAGCACCGTGGGCAGGTTCTCGCGGGACTCCCCCGGCGGGAACGTCAGGTAGCCGTGGATGGTGAGCCCGTCGCGGGCGGTGTAGGAGAACGGCTCCATCTTGGCCAGCTCGTACTGCGACAGCGCCGGCTGGTGCTCGAACAGGAACGTCGCCTGCTTGGCGTCGCGGTCGTAGGCGTAGTAACGGACGGGCCCGTCGTCGTTCATGAAGGCGGCCAGCCACGTGCGGTCGGTGTCGTCGTGACCGGTCAGGGTCAGGTCGCCGGGGTCGAGGGCCTGCAACCGTTCCACGTCGTCGCGGATTTCCGGGTCGAGGATCTCGTACGTCGCCCGCTCCTTGACGTAGGTGACGGCCTGCGGCTCGCGGGTGTCGGGGTGGAGCCGGACGCCGGCCACGTCGTACTGCGGGTCCTCGGCGACGACGGTGGTCTCGCCGGTGGCGATGTCGAACTTCACCAGCCGGCCGGCGTTGGCGCCGACCGAGGACACCATCCAGATGCCGGCGCCATCCTGGGTGAAGGCGGCCGGCTCGGTGGTCAGGGAGTCGTCCTGGCCGTACTTCAGGAGCTCCCGCCACTCGTCGTCGACGGTGTCGCGCACCATCACGACCATGCCGCCGTCCGGCAGGGGCGCCAGGCCGGCCCGCACGTTGAAGTCGACGTCGGCGAGGAAGCCGATGAACCCGGGGTTCTCGACGATCTTCTCCAGCTCGCCCGAAGGAAGGTCGAGACGGTAGACGTCGTGCAGCTGGGGGTTGTCCCGGTTGAGGCCGACGAGGATGGTGTCCGGGAAGCGCTTGTCACTGTCCTCCACCCGGGCCTGGACGCCCTCGTAGGGCGTGAGGTCGCGGGTGGCGCCGGTGTCGAGGTCGACGTCGATGAGGTGCCAGTCCTCGTCGCCGCCCACGTCCTGCACGTACAGCAGGTGGCGGTTGTCGTGGGCCCAGAAGTACGACCGGATGCCCCGGTCACGGTCCTTGGTGACGGCGGTTGCCACCTCCAGCGCCGCCCCGACGTTCCCGACCCACACGTTGAGCACGCCTTCGTCGGGCGCGATCCATGCCAGGCGGGTGCCGTCCGGGGAGATGCGGGGGCTGATCCGCTCGGGGTTGCCGAACAGGACCTGGCGGGGGACGAGGGGCACGGTCATGCCTGGAAGCCTCGCAGATGGGCCCGTGGCCCGCCGACGTGCCGAGGAGGCGCCGCGACCCGTAGCTTTGGTGCCGTGAGCTCCCCTGCCATCGCCCAGAAGGCCGACTCCCCGCTCGACGCCTTCATGCGCCGGCTCCTCCGCCTCCCTGCCGGCGGAGACCCGGGTCGCGTCGCCGAGAAGGCGTTCGGCACGTCGCTCCTCATCTCGACCGTCCGGTGCCTGCTGACCTACGTGCTGCTACCCCTGCTGAAGCCGGTGATCGACCTGAGCGGCGGCGTCGGCCCCGTCCTCGGGCTCGTGATCGGCTCGGTCTCGGCCACCGCGATCATCTTCTCGATGCGCCGGTTCTGGCGGGCCGACCACCGACTGCGGTGGGCCTACACCGTCCTCGGCGGGGGCATCCTCGTGCTGCTCGCCATCCAAGCGGTGGGGGACATCGCCCCCCTCATCTAGTGCCCTGACCACAAACGTTCGCCGCGTTCGTGGGGTTTCCCGTCCGTGGCCGCCGTCGCCGCCGAAGGCGGCCCCTCCGGCAGCGGACACGAGGGAGGGACAGGGCGGAGGCGGCGC
>JAHFUP010000004.1 GCA_023265025.1 Acidimicrobiia bacterium
CCCCACCGGCACACCCGTCGGCACCGCCGAAGAGGCCCTCGACTGCGCCGCTGGCCTCTACATCAACACCATCGAATAGCCAGGAAATACACCGTCGAACTTCCGCGCGGCACCACTAGTTCATCGACGGGTCGGCCGGGTAGGCGGCGAACAGCGCGAGCGTGCCCCGCTGGCGCCGCAGCACTGCTGACCACAGCCCCTCGGGTGCCGGCGACAGCGGGTCGGCCGCGTCGGCGTCGACCACGAACCAGCCACCGTCGGCGATCTCGCTCTCCAACTGGCCCGGGCCCCAGCCGGCGTAGCCGGCGAAGACCCTGATCTCCGCCAGCCGGGGGATGGCGTCGTCGGGATCGCTGTCGAGGTCGAGCGTGCCGATCCCGCTGCCCAACCCGGTCAGGGGCTGCCAGCCGTCGGCGCCGCCATGGCGTCCGACGCGAGCCAGGCACACCGCCGCGCTCGGCGCCACCGGCCCACCGATGAACACGACGGGCGGATGGGCGGCGGCCCGGGCCCATTCGGGCAGCGGCTCGGCCACGTCCAGCTCGCTCGGCCGGTTCAGTACGACGCCCAGCGCCCCCTCCGGGCCATGCTCCAGCAGCAGGACGACGGTGCGCTCGAAGTTCGGGTCGCCGAGGTTCGGCGTGGCGACCAGCAGCCGCCCCTTCATGGCCTCGTCGCTCACGACCCCGACTGCCCCAGGCGGACCCGCCGGGCGCCGAGCGCGGCGCCCCGCGCCTGGGTGGCCAGCGGGCGGAGATCCTCGGGCAGGCGGGCGACCAGCTCGTCGAGCAGCGGGTCGACCGTCTCGTCCACCTGCGCCGCCAGCTTGGCCAGGTCGCGCTGGAGATCACGCCGGCGGAGCTGGGCCTGCTGGAACCCGAGCACGCCGAACCCCACCGCGGTGTACAGCGAGTCCCGGAGCCGGCTGGCCGCGTCGTCCATCGCTCTAGGAAACCACGAACCGGGGTGCCAGGGGGACTCGGAGTGGTCCGGCTAGCCTCCTGCCAAGAATGGATTCGCAGCCTTCCGCACCTCCGTTGGTCGCGGTCGTCGTCGCCGACCAGCCCGGTGAGTGGTTCGAGGAGGCCCTGCAGGCGATCGGGGCGCAGGACTATCCGAACCAGTCCGTGCTGGTCATCGACGGCGCCGGCCGGGACGACCTGGGGCCGCGCGTGGCCGCGGTCCTGCCCGACGCCTTCCTTCGCCGGCCCCAGCGCACGGCCGGCCCCGGTGGGTTCGCGGCGGCGGCCAACGACGTGCTCGACACGGTCCAGGGGGCGGCCTTCCTGGTCTTCTGCCACGACGACGTGGCGCCGGAGCACGACGCCCTGCGCCTCCTGGTGGAGGAGTCCCTGCGGTCCAACGCCGGCATCGTGGCCCCGAAGCTGGTCGACTGGGACCACGAGGACCGCCTGCTCAGCGTGGGCCTCTCGGTGGACAAGACCGGCGCCACCACCTCGCTGGTCGACCGGGGGGAGCTCGACCAGGAGCAGCACGACTCGGTGCGCGACGTGTTCGCCGCCTCCTCCGCCTGCCTGCTCGTCCGGGCCGACCTGTTCGCCGAGCTCGGCGGGTTCGACGCGGTCATGGCCGACTACGGCGCCGACGTCGACCTCTGCTGGCGGGCCCAGGTGGCGGGCGCACGGGTCGTCGTGGCGCCCGAGGCGCGCGTCCGCCACCGGGAGGCGGCGAAGGAGCAGCCGGGCGCCGACCCCGAGCGGGCCACGCTCGAGCCCCGCAACCACCTCCGGGCCATGCTCAAGAGCTACACCTGGCTTCACCTGCTCCGGGTCCTGCCCCAGGCCATGGTCGCCACCGTCGTGGAGGCGCTCGTCGCCCTCGCCACCCGCAGGGGCCACGAGGCCCGCGAGGTGGTCGGCGCCTGGGCGTGGAACGTCCGCCACCTCGGCGACCTGCGACCGCTCCGGGCCGGCGTGCGCCGCACGCGGGCCGTGCCCGACTCCGAGGTCCGGCGCCTCCAGGCGCGCGGCAGCTCCCGCCTCAGCGTGTACCTCCAGCGCCGGCTCCACGCCGAGGAACGGGCCCGCCAGCTCGTCCTGGCCGGGCAGGAGCTGGTGGAGTCCGTCGGGCGGGGCCCGGCGCGCGCCGCCACCGCCCTCCTGTGCCTGCTGACCCTCGGCCTGCTCATCGGAAGCCGCAACCTGGTGACCGACCGGCTGCCGGCCGTCGGCCAGTTCGCCCCGTACCCGCGGCCGTCGACGCTGCTCACCCACTTCTTCGACGGCTGGCGCACCACGGGCATGGGCTCGGCGGCGCCCTCGCCACCCGCGTTCGGGATCCTTGGTGTGCTGGGGGTCGCCTTCCTCGGCCACATGGGGGCGCTGGCCAAGGTGCTGGTCTTGGGCGCCTGGCCGGTGGCCGCCTTCGGCGCCTGGCGGCTGGCCAGGCCGCTCGACTCCGCCATGGCCCGCATCGCCGCCGTCATCGCCTGCCTGGCCGTCCCCCTCCCGTACAACGCCCTGGCCCGGGGGCGCTGGACGGCCCTCCTCGCCTACGCGGCAATGCCGTGGTTCCTGCTCCTTCTGGCCCGCATGACCGGCATCGAGCCCTTCGGCAACGGCCAGGCCCGGCGCCGCCGGCGCCGAGGCCGCCGCCGCGGCCATGCCGCCAGCGCCGGACGCGACGCGGCCGGCGCCGGGCCGGCGTGGCGCCCGTACCTGCTGCTCGGCGTCCCGCTCGCCGCGGTCAGCGCCTTCGTCCCCGGCATGGGTGTGGCCGTGATCGTGGCCGGCCTGGGCCTCGTGCTCGGCTCGGTCCTGGTCGGCGGCATGGGCCCGGCCACCCGCGCCCTGCGGGGGGCCATCGGCGCCGTGGTCGTCGCCTTCGTCCTGCTCCTGCCCTGGTCCGTCGCCCTCGCCCTGCCCGATGGCTGGTCGACCGTCGCCGGCGTGGGACGCCTGCCCAGCCGGGGCTTCGGCTTCGGCGCCCTGCTGCGCTTCCAGGTCGGCCCGGTGGGCTCCGGCATCCTCGGCTGGGCCCTGCTGGTGGTGGCGGCCATGCCCCTGCTGGTCGGCCGGGGCTGGCGCTTCGCCTGGGCCGTGCGGTTCTGGGCCGTCGCCCTGCTCGCCATCGGCCTGGCCTGGGCCGGAGGACGGGGGTGGCTGCCGGTGCGCCTCCAGGACCCCGACCTGCTCCTCGCGCCGGCGGCGGCCGCACTGGCGGGGGCGGTGGCGATGGGCGCGGCCGCATCGCAGGTCGACCTCCGGGGCTACCGGTTCAGCTGGCGCCAGGCCGCGCCGCTCTTCGGTGGGCTCGCCCTCGTCGCGTCCGTCCTGCCGGTGCTGATCGCCTCGATCAGCGGCACCTGGCACCTGAGCTCCGACGACGTGGCCCGCTCGGTGGCGTGGATGCGGCCGCTGGCGGAGCAGGGAGCGTTCCGCGTCCTCTGGGTCGGCGACCCGGAAGCCCTCCCCCTCGACGGCTGGGCCCTTGAGGGCGAACAGGGCGTGGCCTACGCCACTTCCCGGAACGGGCCTCCCGACGTCAGCGACCTCTGGCCCGGGCCGTCGTCCGACGCGACGAGGGCCCTGGGGGACGCACTCCGGGTGGCCCGCCGGGGCGGCACGGCCCGGCTCGGCCGCCTGCTGGCGCCCATGGGCGTCCGCTTCATCGTGGTGCCCAAGCAGCTCTCCACCAGCGGCGACTCGCCCGAGGCGCTGGCCATCCCTCCCGGCCTGACCCGGGCCCTCGGCTCCCAGCTCGACCTGCGCGTCCTGCCGTCCGACCCGGCGCTCGACGTCTACGAGAACGTGTCGTGGGGGTCGATGCGCAGCCTGCTCACCGACGCGGCCCGGTCCGCGCTGGGCGCTGACCCCAGGGCCGGCGTCGACCTGACCGGCAGTGCGCCGGTGCTGGCGGGACGCGGCCCGGTCCGCTTCAAGGGCTCCCTGGCCAACCCTGGGACGGTGCTGCTGGCCGAGGCGCCGTCGGGACGGTGGGAGCTCAGCGTCTCCGGCGACACTGCGGTGCGCGCCGACGCCTTCGGCGTGGCCAACGCCTTCGCAGTGGCGCAGCCCGGCTCGGCCAAACTGCGCTACCGCACGCCCCTGTACCGCTGGCCGCTCGCCCTCGTCCCCTTCGTGTTGTGGGGGCTTGCCGCCTCCCTCCTCTGGCGGACCCGCGTCCGGCCCGCCCCGCCCGAGGACATGACGCAGCTGATCCCGATCCTGGCCGGCGCCGGCGCCGGCGCCCCGTGAGCCCCCGTACCAGGCCCGAACGGCCCGCTCCCGGGCCCCGGACCCGCCGGCTCCCCGCCCTCGGTGTGCTCGCCGCCCTCCTGGCGGGAGGCGGGGTCGCCGACGCCCGGATCGAGCGGAGCACCGCACAGGGTGCCACCGCCGTCAGCGCCCAGGTGCCGGTGGCCGCGCCGGCGTCAGCGCGATCCTCGGCCTGGTACTGCCCGGGGCTGCCGGTGTCCGGCGGCCTCGGCGAGGGCTCTCTGGTCGTGGCCAACGCCGGCGACCGGCGGCTGGTGGGGACGATCACCGTCTTCCCGGACAAGGGCGAGGCCCGCACCCGCCCGATCGCCGTCGGCCCGTCGGGGCGGACGGCCGTGCGCCTCGCCGACGTCGTCACTTCGACGTGGGCCTCGTCGCTGATCGAGCTGGACGGCGGGGAAGCGGTCGCCGAGGTCCAGGTGACCGGGCCGCTGGGTGACTCCGTGTCGACCTGCGCCTCCTCGGCGTCGTCGTCGTGGTACTTCGCCGAAGGGGTCACCACCCGTGACGCGGCGGAGGTGCTCCTGGCCCTGAACCCCTTCCCGGACGACGCGGTGGTGGACGTCATATTCAGCACCGAGGAGGGCGTCGTCACCCCGCAGGCCCTCACCGGCCTGCTCGTCCGGGGCCAGGCGCTCACCACCATCAACGTGGCCGACTTCGTCCAGCGCCGCGAGTCGGTGTCGGTCAGCCTGGTCGCCCGGACCGGTCGGCTCGTCGTCGGCCGCATCCAGGCCTTTGACGGCAGCGTCGGCCGCAAGGGCGTGTCCGTCGGCCTCGGGGCTGCCGCCCCCGGGCCGCTCTGGTACCTCCCGGAGGGCCTCGTCGCCGAGGGCCAGAGCGAGCGGTTCCTCGTGTACAACCCGGCCCGTACCGAGGCCCAGGTGGAGCTGTCCCTCGCCCTCGAGAGCGGTGAGGCCGAGCCCCTGCGGCTCACCGTCCCCCGGGAGTCCCGGCTGACGGTGGTCGCCGCCGAGGAGAGCCGGATCCCCAAGGGCGTGCCCCACGCGGTCACCGTGCGGTCCGTGGCGGGTCCCGACGTGGTCGTCGAGCGGACCATCGACGGGGTCGCCCCGAGCCCCCGGACCGGCCTGTCGATCACCCTCGGCTCCCGACTGCCGGCCAAGCGCTGGGCCACTGCCGCCGGCGCCGCCGACGAGACCATCGACCAGTGGGTCGTCGTCCAGAACCCGGGGGGCCGGTCGGCCCGCGTGACCCTCAACCTTCTCGCCGACGGCGCACCCGTCCTCATCGGCAATTTCTCCTCCGTCGAGGTGCCCGCCGGCCAGCGCAAGGCCTTTCACGTGAACGACTCGCTGAGGCGGGCGGCGGCGCCGATCCTGGTGACGTCGACCGAGCCGGTCGTGGTCGAGCGCGACCTGTACCGGATCAAGGCCCCCGGCCTGGGCATGTCGGCCGCCATCCCCCTCCGCTAGTTCGCTTCGCTCACTCCATTCGGTCGAAGTGATCGTGCTCCGGCGGGCGAGCGGAGCTCGCGCCGCCTCCGCCCTGTCCCTCCCTCGTGTCCGCGGCCGGAGGGGCCGCCTTCGGCGGCGACGGCGGCCACGGACGGGAAACCCTACGAACGCGGCGAACGTCTGTGGTCAGGGCGCTAGCCCCGCAGGACCGACCTGTCGCGGCTGCGGCAAATGCCGCCGGCCGCCCCCGCCGCCGAAGGCGGCCACGTCGGCTGGCGGCCGAGAAGGAACGGCGAAGGGCGGGCCGGCTCCGCCGGCCGCCCGAAGCACGATTGCCTCGGCTGGCAAGCTCTGCGTGCCAGCCGAACTGTCGGAAGGGCCGGCACCGAAGTGCCGGCCCTCCCCAATCCGCTGCCCGGAACGCCCGTGATCGTTGCAACTTTCCGGGTCGGGGGCAATAGGTGAACAGTTCATCTAGTTGCCGACGGGAGATACTGGAGCCGTGGACAGGCTCCTCCTCGCCGGCGTGGTCGTCGTCGTGGCGGTCGTGGTGGCGGTGGTCATGGAGCGCCGGCGTCCCGAGGCGCCCACGCAGGGGTCGTGGGCCGTCCCCGCCCAGCTCGACCGGGCCGACTTCACCCGGCCCGACGCCCCGTGGCTGGTTGCGGTGTTCACATCGGCCACCTGCAACTCGTGCGCCAAGGCGGTCGAGCAGGCCAGGGTCATGGCCGGGAGCGAGGTGGCGGTCGAGGAGGTGGAGGTCAAGGCCCGCCCCGACCTCCACCGCCGCTACCACATCGACGCGGTGCCGATCATCGTCGTGGCCGACGGCGAGGGCGTGGTCCGCACCTCCTTCACTGGGCCCCCCTCGGCGACCGACCTGTGGGCCGCGGTGGCGGGGGTCCGTGACGAGCCCGCCGCCGGCGGCGGACAGGAGCCTCTCGCAGGGCGCTGATAGCTTGGTTGTCCGTGGTCACCGAGTCGCCTCCGGCGATGGGCAAGCGGGAGGCCGCCCGTCAGCGGCCGCCGCGACCCCCCCTGCGAGCCGAGGCCCGGGAGCTGTGGCGGTCCCGGGAGCTGATCGGGAACCTCGTCCGGCGTGACCTGAAGGTCAAGCACCGGGGGACGTTCCTCGGCATGCTCTGGTCGCTCACGACGCCGCTGCTCACGGTGGGCCTCTACTACTTCGTGTTCAAGGTGATCCTGGGCGCCCAACCCGTCTCCGACTATCCCAGGCCCGACGGCCACGACATCCCCTTCGCCGTCTACTTCTTCTGCGGCCTGACCATCTGGAACTTCTTCGGCAACTCGGTGGCCCTGGCCGCGAGCAGCGTGGTCGGCTCCGGCTACCTGCTGAACAAGGTGTACTTCCCCCGCGCCATCCTCCCCCTGAGCGTCGTGCTGTCCAGCCTTGTCACCTTCGGCTTCGAGCTGTGCGTGCTCATGGTCAGCGTGCTGCTCGTCGTCGGGCTCCCGAGCGCCCACATGCTGTGGTTGCCGGTGATCGTCGCCGTCGCCGCTCTCCTGTCCTACGGGCTGGCCCTGCTGTTGTCGACGCTCACCGTGTTCCTGCGGGACGTGGCCCACTTCATCGGCGTCTTCCTCCAGCTGTGGTTCTGGGCCACACCGATCATCTACTCGCTCCAGTTCGTGGCCAAGCGATCGGGCTTCTCCCGGGTGCTCAAGCTCAACCCGATGACCGGGGTGGTCGTCTCGTTCCGTGACGTCGTCGTCCTCAACCACGCCCCGCCGTTCCGGCTCCTGGCCTACGACGCGGTGGTCGCCGTGGCCATGTTCGCCGCCGGCGCCTACGTGTTCTCCCGGTCCCAGCGGCTGTTCTCGGAGATCGTGTAGATGTCGATCGCCATCGAGTGCCACGGCGTCTGGAAGAGCTACCGCATCTACCACCAGCGCTCGCACACGCTCAAGGAGAAGGTCCTCAGCCGCCGCAGCCGCTACGACGACTTCTGGGCGCTACGAGGGGTCGACCTCGAAGTGCAGGCGGGGACGACGTTCGGCATCATCGGCGCCAACGGGTCCGGCAAGTCGACCTTGATGAAGAGCCTGGCCCGCATCCTCGCGCCGAACCGGGGCTCGCTCACCGTGAACGGCACCGTCTCGCCCCTGTTGGAGCTGGGCACCGGCTTCCACCCCGAGCTGACCGGACGCGAGAACCTCTTCCTCGGCGGCTCCCTGTTGGGCCAGAACCGGGCCCACATCCAGGCCCGCTTCGACGACATCGTCGACTTCGCCGGCATCGGCGAGTTCATCGACGCCCCGGTCAAGAACTACTCCAGCGGCATGTACGCCCGGCTGGCCTTCGCCCTGGCCATCAACGTCGACCCCGAGATTCTCCTGGTCGACGAGGTGCTCTCGGTCGGCGACGAGAGCTTCCAGATGCGGTGCTACCAGCGCATCGCCGAACTGCGCATGGAGGGCCGCACCATCGTGATGGTGTCGCACAACCTCGACACGATCCGCAGCATGTGCAGCCACGCCGTGTGGTTGGAGCACGGCACCGTCCAGCTGGCTGGCGAGTCCGACGCGGTGGCTGCCGGCTACCTCGCCGAGGTGCACCGCGACGCCAGCCAGCACTCGGGCCTCGCCCCCTCGGGCAGCCGTCACGGCACCGGGCGGGTGGAGATCACGGGAGTGACCTTCGTCGACCGCAACGGCGTCGCCCAGGGCGCCTTCCGCACCAACGAGCCCTTCACCGTGCGGGTGCAGTACCGGGCCAAGGAGCGTACCGACGACATCGCCTGCGGGATCGCCGTGCTCAGCGCGCAGAACCTGTCCTACCTGTTCGGCCACAGCAGCAATGCCGCCGGCCTCGACCTCGACCTCGACGGCGAGGGGGCGATCGAGTTCACCCTCCCGAGCCTCCCCCTGATGCAGGGCAGCTACGTCGTCACCGTCGCCCTCGAGGGCGTGAAACAGCCTGGCGTCTTCGACATGCACGACCGCCGGTACTCGTTCCTGGTCTTCGAGAACCCGACGCTGTCCCTCCAGGCCGGCATGGTGCGCGTCGAGGGGTCGTGGACCGTGTCGCCCTCGCCGGTGGCGGCCTGATGCTGCGGGGCAGCGACGTTCCCCGGATGATGACCCGCGTCCAGGCCACCCTCCAGCGGGCGGCCCGCGCCCACACGCCCGGGGAGCCGGCGGTCTACGTGGTGTCGCCCGTCGGGGACGGCGACCTGGCCACCGCCCGCCTGCGCCACCTGGCCGACATCCAGATCGAGTTCCACTCCGGTTCGGCCCGGCCGGTAATCGGCCCGTCGATCCGCATGGCCAAGCGGGCCGTCCGGCGGGGCCTGCGCTGGTACGTGGGCCCTATCGTGGCCCAGCAGACCCGCTTCAACCACGCCACCGTCGAGTTGCTGGAGAGGCTCCGCCTTCAGAACGAGGCGCTGTCCGCCGAGGTCGAGCGCCTGCAAGCCGACATCGACCACCAGTGAGCGGCAAGGTCGCAGTCGTCGTCCTCACATGGAACGCCCTTGCCCACACCAAGGCGTGCCTGGGCGCGCTGGCCGGCACCGACCATCCCGCCTGGCGGGTGATCGTCGTGGACAACGGCAGCACCGACGGCACCGTCGATTGGCTCCGGGGCCTCGGCTGGGTGACGGTGATCGCCAACGACAAGAACCTCGGCTTCACCAAGGGCTGCAACCTCGGCATCGCCGCGACGGACCACGACGAGGACGTCGTGCTGCTCAACAACGACCTGGTCGTCGGCTCGCCGTCCTGGCTCGGTGACCTCCAGGCCGCGGCATACGAGCGACCGGGCATCGGGGTGGTGGGCACCCGGTTGGTCGACGGGCAGGGCCTGGTCAGCCATCTGGGCAGCTACATGCCGCCGCGGTCGCTCTGGGGCCAGCAGATGGGCGGCCTGGAGCTCGACGTCAACCAGGCCCGCCGCACCCGGTCCGTGGAGGCCGTGGTGTTCGCCCAGGCCTACCTGACCCGAGCCTGCCTCGACGTGGTGGGCGGGCTCGACGAGACCTATTTCTCCTACTTCGAGGACACCGACTACTGCCTCCGGGCCGCCCAGGCCGGCTTCGAGGTGCTCTACGCCGGCGGCGTCTGCTCCACCCACGTGGGCAACGTGAGCACGCGGGAGAACAACGTCGACTTCTGGTCGATGTACAACCGCTCGGCCCGCACCTTCCGCAAGCGGTGGGCGGCGTGGCTGGAGGACGAGCGCTACGACAGCGACCTCGTGTGGCACTCGATCCTGCACCGGGCGCCCGGGTACGCGCTGCAGTCGAAGAAACTGATGACCGCCCTGCACTTCGCCGGCACCAAGGTGGCCTACCGCAACGCCTACGGCGAGGACGACGGCGAACCCGACTCCGCCCTGATCCACGACCTCCTGAAGCGCCCGGTCAGCACCGACGTGGCCCAGGTCGGGTTCTGCCAGGCCAACGTCTTCGGCGGCATCCAGGGGCGCAGGAAGGTGGGTTGGACCATGCTGGAGGTCAGCGGCCTGCCCCAGGAATGGGTCGACAGCTGCAACACCATGGACGAGATCTGGGTGCCGGCGTCGTTCAACGTGGAGACGTTCCAGTCCAGCGGGGTCACCGTCCCGGTCCGGGTCATGCCGCTCGGCGTCGATATCGATTACTTCAACCCCGGCATCACCGGGTTCCGCCCCACCAGTCGGTTCACCTTCCTGTCGGTCTTCGAGTGGGGGGAGCGCAAGGGGGCCGAGCTCCTCCTCCGGGCCTTCGCCGAGGAGTTCAAGGAGTCCGAGGACGTGCTCCTACTCCTCGCCGTCTACAACCGCGACCCCGACGTCAACGTGCACGAGCAGGTGGCGAAGCTCCGGCTGCCGGCGTCGCCGCCCATCGTGGTGATGCTCAACCCCGAGTTCGCCGACCACCAGATGGGCGCCTTGTACCGCTCCGCCGACTGCTTCGTGCTGCCCACGCGCGGCGAGGGCTGGGGGATGCCCGTCCTGGAGGCTATGGCGTGTGGGCTCCCGGTGATCGCGACGAACTGGAGCGGCCCGGCCGACTTCTTGCACGCCGGCGTGGGCTATCCCCTGGAGGTGAGGTCGATGGTGAAGGCAGTGGCCAAGTGCTTCTGGTACGACGGGTTCGAGTGGGCCGAGCCCGACGCCGACCATCTCCGGTTCCTGCTCCGTGAGGTCGTCGACCAGCCCGACCAGGCGCGCGAGCGGGGCGCGGCGGCGGCGGCCGAGGTCGCCGGCAAATACACGATCGAGCACGCCACGGCCCGGGTGCGCGACCGGCTGCGAGAGCTGGCATGAGGCGGCTCATGGCCCTCGGCCACCGGCTCCCGCCGCCCGTGTTCGCTCGTATCCAGACCGCACGGGGCACCCTGGCCCGGGCCGTCGCCGGCACCGAGCTCCACAAGCTGCGCCAGGAGATGGACCGCCTGCACGACGACATGGTCGAGCTCCTGGCCCACCACCGCGACGACCTGGTGGCCCGCAACGACGCCGTTCTGTCGAACTACGACCGGCGCGTGGCCAGCGTGGCCAACCGGCTCCTCGATCTCGAAGCGCGTGTCGACGCGGTGGGCCCGGCGGCCGCGGCCGACGCCAACCGCATCCTGGCCGGGCACGAGGAGCACCCGGGCTGATCCCCACCCGCCTGGTCGCGTTCACCCCCGGCCCCCCCCGAGCGAGCGGCGGCGCCATCTACGCAGGGGCACTGCTGCCCGCCCTCGCCGAGCACGTCGAGACGGTGGCCGTGTCGCCGGTGGCCGTCGCCTGGGACGGCCCGACCATCGCCGTCGAGGCCTTCGAGCCCGCCGCCGGTGACGTGCTCCTGCACTTCCTCGGCAACAACCCCGAGCACCTCTTCGCCTATGTGACCGCCCTGCGCTGGGGCGGCGTGGTGGTGTGCCACGACATGGGGTTCCACCACATGCTCCGGGGCTTCGCCCCCGCGGAGGAGCGGGCCGACGCCGTCGTCCAGCTCGGCCACCCCGGGGCGGCCCAGCTGCTCGACCGCTGGGACCGCGGCGTCGTCGGCCTGGAGGAGTTCCTCCTCCCCGTCATCGCCCGTCCCCTCCGGCGCGCCGAGGCGGTCGTCGTGCACAGCCGGTACGCCGGGTTCATGGTCGGGGCCGAGGCGCCGGGCGTCGCTGTCCACGTGGTGCCCCAGCACGCCGGCGCCGTCCCGGCCATCGCCGGCGACGCCGCCACGTTGCGAGCCCGGCTGGGCCTGCCGGGCGACGCGTTCGTCGCCGGCCTGTTCGGCTACCTCGGCGGCCACAAGCGGGTGCTGGAGTCCCTGCAGGCCCTGGCCGTGGCCCGGCCGCGCATCGAGGCGTCCGGGCGCCGGCTGCACGTGCTGCTCGTCGGCGCCGCCGTCGGCCTCGATCCGGCCGGGCTCCTCGCGTCGCTCGGGCTGGCCGGCATAGCCACGGTCACCGGGCCCGTCGACGACGGCCGGTTCTTCGACCACATGGCCGCCGCCGACGTGGTGCTGAACCTGCGCTACCCCACGATGGGCGAGTCGTCGGCCACGATGATGCAGGCCATGAGCCTCGCCAAGCCGGTGATCACCACCGACCACGCCCAGTTCGCCCAGGAGAAGGCGGCCATCCGGGTGCCGGTGGGCGACGGCGAGGTGGCGGCGATCGCCGAGGCCGTCGTCCGCCTGGCGACATGCCCGACCTGCTACTCGCGGGTGGCGGACGCATCACGGGCCCGCGCCGGCGAGGGCCGCCTCGACCGCGTCGTCGCCCGCTGGCTCGAGATGGTCGACGCGGTCCTGCGGGCCCGCCCGGCCGCTCGCTAGCGCCCTGACCACAAACGTTCGCCGCGTTCGTGGGGTTTCCCGTCCGTGGCCGCCGTCGCCGCCGAAGGCGGCCCCTCCGGCCGCGGACACGAGGGAGGGACAGGGCGGAGGCGGCGCGAGCTCCGCTCGCCCGCCGGAGCACGATCACTTCGACCGAATGGAGTGAGCGAAGCGAACGAATGAGGTCGAGGCACTGATGGCCGTGCCGGCGGGACCCGATTCCCCCGAGGTCGCCCGGGCATGACAGTGTTGAGAGCCATGTCGCACGTCGTAGAGGCGCCTGTGGGGACGGCATGAAGCGCCCGGCCGTTCCCGCCGCGCTCCGCCCGGTCGTGGAGTACTTCGACAAGCGGTTCCAGGAGCTCCACGACCACATCGACGAGCGCATCCAACGGGTCGAGGCCCGCGTGGCCACCGAGGTGGAGACGATCTCCGAGCTGACGCTCGGCATGCAGCGCTTCGTCGACACCTCGGTCCGCCAGGTCGGCGAGCTGGTCACGGTGCTCCGTGACCTCCCGGTGACGAGTGAGACGGCGGCGCTGCTGTCCTTCGCCCTCGCCGCCGGCCACGACCTTCCCGCCGGTGCCCGCGCCCTGGAGACCGGCTGGCCCGGCCCTACTCTCGGGGCGACGCTGACGCTCCTCGGCGTCGCCGTCACCAGGCTCGACGCCGGCGAGCTGGAGGTGTGGGCCGGCCCCGACGACCCGCTGGACGCCGTCTTCTGCGCCGGCACCGTCGACGACCTCGCGGCCGGCGACCGCCTCGACCTCTTCCGCAAGTGGCTGCGGCCCGGGGGCTTCGCCGTCCTCGCCGTGCTCGGCCAGGCGCCGGTGGACGTCGCCGGCCTGCCGCTCACCGACTGGGACGTCGCCCTGCGGCGGCCGTTCGAGCGGGGGCTGCTCCTGCGGGTGACGCCGCGGACATGACGGGGCGCCGGATCGACCACCGGCTGGTCCTCGACATCCAGACCATCCAGAATCCGTTCTTCGGCGAACGCGGGATCCCGCGCTACACCTCCGAGCTCAGCCGGGCGCTGCTGAAGGCCGGCGCCCCCGTCGCCGCCATGGTCATGAACCCGAACTTGCCCTACCCCCGGCTGCTCCACCCCGATCTGGCTGCCTCGCCGACGCTGCGCTGGAACTCCGCCCGCGAGATGCGGCGCGTCGCCGCCGAGGGGCCGGTCGCCTATCACGTGATGTCGCCGTTCGAGGCGCCCCGCCCGGTGCAGGCCGTCCTGCCCCCCTTCGCCCTCGACGCCGGCGTGGCCCAGGTCTTCACCATCCACGACATGATCCCCGCCCTCTTCGAGGTCTTCGCCCGGGGCGGCGACCTCGACCGCATGTACCGGGGCCGCCTCGACCTCATCCGCCGTGCGGACCTCGTCATGACGCTCTCGGAGAGCACGCGCAACGACGCCCTCCGGCTGCTCGACCTCGACCCGGCCAAGGTGGCCATGGTCGGCGCCGGCGCGTCGGAGTTCTTCCGGCCTCCGCAGCCGGGCGAGTCGCCGGCCCAGGCGCTGGCCGCCCACCTCCCCGGCATCACCCGACCGTTCGTGCTGGCCGTCACGGGCGTGTTCGGGCTCGACCGCCGCAAGAACACCGAGATCCTCCTCGACGCCTACGCCGCGCTCCCGCCCGCCGTCCGCCGGGAGCACCAGCTGGTGGTGGTCTGCAAGCTGAGCGACGAGGACCGGGCGGCATGGATGACGGCGGCGACGGGGCTGGGGCTCGGCTCCGACGAGCTCGTCCTCACCGGCTTCGTGCCCGACGCCGTGCTGCGGGCGCTCTACCAGCGAGCCGGTCTGTTCGTGTACCCGTCGCTCTACGAGGGCTTCGGCCTGCCGGCGCTGGAAGCGGCCCGGTGCGGGTGCCGGACGATCACGTCGAACAGCTCGTCGATGCCGGAGATCCTCGACTTCGGTCCGGCGACCTTCGACCCGACCGACGCCAGCGCCCTCGGCGCACTGATCGAGCGGTCGCTCACCGACTCGGGCTTCGGCGACCAGTTGGCCGGCGCCGCCCGCTGGGCCAGCGCCACCCACACCTGGGAGCGGGTGGCCGAGCGGGCGATCGACGCCTACAGCCGGCTGGCCGTGCCCGCCCGGCGGCGGGCGCCGGCGCCCGCGCCGCCGCTGCGTGTCGCCCTCGTCGGGCCCCTACCGCCGGTCGTCTCCGGGGCGGCCGACCACAACCGCGCCGTCGCCGGCGCCCTGGCCGGCCTGTGCGACCTCGACGTGTTCGCCGAGCCCGGCTCCATGCAGCCGAGCGAGCCGGGACGGGGCTACCGCAACTTCCACGCCGGCACCTTCGGCTCGGTGCTGAGCCCCGCCGGCTACGACGCCGTCATCTACAGCATCGGCAACAGCCGCCAGCACCTCGTGTCCTACGAGCTGGCCATCCGCCACCCGGGCATCGTCTGGTTCCACGACGTCAGCCTGGCCCGGCTGCACCTGGCCTACGCCCTCGACCGCATGGACCGCGCCGCGGCTCGGGACTACGTCCGTTCCACCACCGTCCACCTGTACAAGGAGCGCTCGGCCCTCCAGGTGGTCGAGGGCGACGACTGGGAGGACTACGCGGCCTGGGAGGCCGCCGGCATCCGCCTCCTCGCCGAGCTGGCGGGGCGGGCCGCCGGCTACATCGTCGGCTCCGAGCTAGCCCGGTCAATCGTCGAGCTCGACCTGGGGCCGTTCAGCCCGGCGCCACCTTCCTGGATCGTGCCCGTGGCCGTGCCCGAGCGTCCACCCGCCAGCTTCGACGGCCCCGTCGAGGACGACCCGCCGCTGATCGTCGCCTTGGGCAACGTGGCGCCCTGGACCCGCCCCGACGTCCTCCTCCAGGCGGTGGCGGTGCTCGACCGGGCCCGCCCGGTGCGGCTCGCCTTCGTGGGCGGGGCCGGCGAGGACCAGGCCCGGGCGCTGCGGCGCCAGGCGATCGACCTCGGCCTCGGGGGCTCCGTGGAGCTGACCGGGTGGCTGCCCCGCAAGGAGTACCTCGGGCGGGCGGAACGGGCGGCCTGCGCCGTCCAGCTCCGGGCCGACGGGCTGGTCTCCGGCTCGTTCGCCCTGGCCGACGCCCTGGCCGCCCGGCTGCCCGTGGTCACCAGCGTCTGGGCCAGCCGGGGCATGCCGGCGGGCACGGTAGTCGAGGTCGACCCCGACATCGGCCCCGACCGGTTAGCCGCCGCCATCGGCGCCGTGCTCGACGACGCCGGCCGGCGCCAGGCCCTGCGGGCGGCCGCCGACCGCTACGCCTCCTCGTGGACGGTGCACGACGTCGCCACGTCCGTGCTGGACGCCGTGTCGGCGACGGTCAGGCTCAGGGGGCGGTGAGCCTCACCCACGACAGTGCGAAGCCCAGCTCGGTGTCGTCGGTGCTGTCGGGGTTGGCCTCGTTCCACGGGATGGTCTCGCTGGTGCGCATCAGCAGCCGGGTGAACGGCCGAGCCGAGGCGTAGTCGGCGGGCAGCGTGCCCGTGTACAGGATCGACGTGCCCTCGATGGATCGCTCGAGCGCCACCGGGACTCTGTTCACCTCGAGCGTCAGGCTCTCGATGATGGCCGGGCTCATGCCTCCGAAGGACAGCAACTCGACGCGCGTCCCCGGCCGCAGCAGCACCGCCAGGTCCACCGAGGCCTCCCGCGCCGGCCCCGTCCACCTCACGGGGCCGAGCCCGATGCGCTGGGCCGGCAGCCAGCCCGGCCCCTGGAAGCGGGGATCGTCGACCTCGATGGTCAGCGTCCCCTCGAGCGCCTGGCTGCCCTCGCCCAGCTCGACCTCCCGGCGGGCGGCCAACCGCTCGTCCGACGACGCCAACTCCAGCGCGGCGACGACGCCGGCCGGCGCGGTGACCCGGGCGTGTTCCACCGTCACCCCGGCCAGGTCGCGGAACCCCATGGCGCTGGTGATGCACGCGTCGCGCACCAACGGCGCCCAGCCCGCCGTCCGGTCGGGGGCGGCCACCTCGGCCTTCACGAAGTAGGCGTTGGCCCAGAAGAGCTGGCCGGCGCCGGCGAGGAAGCGGGCCTGGTAGCCGTCGTAGTGCTGGATCTCCGGGGCCCGCAGCTCCGTCGCCGAGCCGACCTGGGCGTAGTGGGCCAGGTCGCGCAACCGCCACAGCACGAACCCGTGGGCCCGCAGGAACCGGTCGATGTCGCCGAAGAGCGCCACCCCCTCGTACAGCGGGTTGAACTCGACCTCGACCTCAATAGCCCGCACGGTCGCCAGCGTGGCCTCCGCGCCCTTCAGGACCTCGAGCTCCGAGCCCTGGGTGTCGATCTTGATCACGTCGACCCGGGTACGGCCCTCCGTGGCGCACCACTCGTCGAGGGTGGTCAGGGTGATGTCGAGGGTGTGCTCGACGTGACCGCCGGCGAGGGCCGGGAACCGCTCGACCACGTCGACGACGGTCGGGTAGAGCGAGTTCCCGCTCGGGTCCTTGGTGACATGCAGCGTGGCCGGCCCCGAGGTCGCCCCGAGGGCCAACGGCACCACTTGCACCTGCGGGACGGCGCGGTAGTGCTGGCGCAGGCGCTCGCACTCGGCCTCGTCCGGGTCGAACCCGACGACCTGGCAGTGGTCACCGAGCCGCTCCCACGCCGCGGCGAAGCCCCAGCGGCACCCCACGTCGACCACCACGAGGGGCTCGTCGAGCAGGTTGGCCAGGGCCGACGTGGCGTCTGAGGTGGGCAGCGAGGTGTCCAGGCGGGCTATCGTAACCGTGCGGTCACGGCCGCTTCCCATGCGTGTCGGCATCGATTACCGCATACTCGCCGTCGGCGAGGAGCTCATTCAGCGAGGAATGGGCCGCTACACCCAGCAGCAGTTGCGCGCCGTCCTTCAGGTCGACGGCGAGAACACCTACGTCCTGCTGTGCGAGCACGACGCCGACCTGTCCCTGATCGACCCCGCCATCCGCCGGGCGCCGAACGTCGTGGTGCGCAAGGGGCCACGGACGACGGGCGAGCCGCTGGCGCTGCGTTCGGCCGCCGAATACGAGGACTGGATCGGCGCGCTGGCGATCGACGTCTACCACGCGACCACGCCGTTCCTCTTCGTCGAGCCGGTGCTGTCGGGGTTCAGCGTCTGCCCCGTGGTCACCACCTTCTACGACCTCATCCCCCTGCTCTATCCCGAGCACTACCTCGGCGCCGGCGCCGGCTACGAGTGCTACCTGTGGGCCCTCGGCCTCGTGCTCAACGCCACCCGGCTGCTCTCGATCTCCGAGGCCAGCGGGGCCGACGCCCGGACCTACCTCGCCACGCCGGCGGACCGCATCGACGTGGCGTGGCCCATCGCCGACGACTGCTTCCGCGTCCTCCCGCCCGAGCAGGTCCGCCAGGCCCTGGCGCCGGTACGCGCCCGCATGCGGGTGCCCGAGCAGTTCGTCCTCACCGTCACCTACCCGCATTACTCGAAGAACCTCGAGACCCTGTTCCACGCCTACGCTGCCCTCCCCGCCGGGGTCCGGCTCCGCCTGCCCCTGGTCGTGTGCTGCCACCTGCCTCCCAAGGCGCGGGCCGAACTGCTGGGCCTGGCCCGGGCCCTGGGGTTCGCCGACGACCTGCTGCTGACCGGCCGGGTGTCCGACGACGCCCTGGTCGGCCTCTACAACGCGGCGACGATGGTGGTCCACCCGTCGCGCTACGAGGGCTTCGGCCTGCCGGTCGTCGAGGCCATGCGGTGCGGCACGCCCGTCGTGACCACCACGTCGTCGTCGCTGCCCGAGGTGGGGGGCGACGCCGCCGTGCTCGTCGACCCCGACGATGTCGTCGGGATGACATCGGCCATCCGGGCCGTCTTCGACGACCCTGGCCTCCGCGACGACATGGCCGAGCGGGGGCTGCGCCACGCGGCACGGTTCGATGCCGCCCAGCTCGCCGCCGCCACCCTCGGCTGCTACCTGCGGGCGCTCGCCACGGACGGCGAGCGCGCGCCGGCGCCGGCCCGGCTGGCACTGTGGACGCCCCTTCCACCCCAGCAGAGCGGCATCGCCGAGTACAGCGCCGAGCTGCTGGACGGCCTCGGGCCCGCCGCCGCGGTGGAGGTGTTCGTCGACGACGGCGTGGTCCCGCCCGTCGACCTGGCCTGGGCCCACCGCATCTCATCCCACCGGGCCTGGGCCCGCCGGCGCCGGCAGGGCGCGTTCCACGTCCCGATCTACCAGTTCGGCGCGTCCTCCTACCACCTCTACATGTACGAGGCCCTCCAGCGCGACCCCGGGATCGTCGTGGTGCACGACATGCGGTGGAGCTACGTGTTGTGGTCGGAGGCGGTGCGCACCGGGAGGCTGTCCGAGTTCCGGGCCGAGCTGGCCGCCCAGGAGGGCGACGACGCGGTGACCGAGCTCGACCTGCTCACGGGCGGCGGCGGCGACCCCGCCGGCGACCACTTCTGGGACCGGCACCCGATGCTGGGCCGCGTCGCCGCGTCGAGCCTGGCCCTGGCCGTCCACTGCGAGGCGGCCCGCGCCGAGCTGGAGTTGAGGTACCCCGAGACCAGCGCCTATACCGTCCCCATGGGTGTCTCCGACCCGTTCGCGGGTGACGACGAGCTCGACCGCGCCTCGGCGCGCGCCCAGCTCGGGCTCGCCCCCGACACCTTCGTGGTCGGCGTGTTCGGCATCGTGCACCCGGCCAAGCGCATCGAGGCGTGCATCGACGCCTTCGCCCGGCTCCTCCCCGAACATCCCGACAGCCTGCTGCTCGTCGTGGGACGGGTGCTCGACCCCGCCTACGAACGGGCGCTGGCCGAGCGGGCGCGTGCCGCCGGCGCCCTCCACGCCGTCCGCTTCACCGGCCACCTTCCAACCCGCCAGCTCGACGTCCACATGGTGGCCGCCGACGTGGTTGTGAACCTCCGCGACGCCGAGCTGCGCCAGGTCTCGGCCATCCTCCAGCGGACGGCGGCAGCCGGCCGGGCCGCGGTGATCACCGACAATCCGTGGTGGGCCGGGTACCCCGACGTCGCCTGCGTGCGGGTCGGCGACGGCCCCGACGAGGCCGCGGCCGTGCTCGGCGGCCTCCGCCACCTCGCGGCCGACGCAGACGCCCGCGCCGCGATGGCGGCGGCAGCCCGCGCCCATTTCGAAAGGAAAGGCACCGTCGCCCACATGACCGACCGCTACCTCGATGTGATCGAGGCCGTCACCGGACGCCGGCCGGACCGGACCGGCGGCGGGCCCGACGACCTCGGGCCGGCCGTGCGCCGCCGGCTCCTCACCCAGGCCGGCCTGCGGTGAGGCTCAACAAGATCTGTGGCATCGAGGACTTCGCCGACCCCGAGCTCGCCGCCGCCATCCGGGAGGTCAGCGGCTACAAGCTGGCCTGCCTGCCGGACCTGCCGGCGTCGGCCGAGCACCGCAAGGACTGGGAGGTGGCCATGGCCGTGCTGGCCCTGCGCCGCAGCGGCGCCCTGCGGCGCGACGCCACCGTCCTGGGCGTGGCCGCCGGCACCGAGGACACCCTCTTCTACCTGACCAACCACGTCCGCCAGGTCTTCGCCACCGACCGCTACGTCGGCCCGGGCGATTGGGGGCCGGTGGCGCCGGCGTCGATGATCGTGGAGCCGTCGGCCGCCGCCCCGTGCGACTTCGACGTCAACCGGCTGGTCGTCCAGCACATGGACGCCCGCAGCCTCCGCTACCCCGACGACACCTTCGACGGCGTGTTCTCCTCGGGCTCCATCGAGCACGTCGGCGAGCTGATCGACGTGGCCAACGCCGCCTTCGAGATGGGCCGCGTCCTGAAGCCGGGCGGGGTGCTGACCCTCGCCACGGAGCTGCAGATCAGCGGCCCGCCGGGCGGCATCGGCTGGCCCCACGCCACCCTGATCTTCTCCCCTGCCGACCTCCAGCGCTACATCGTCGAAGCCACCGGCCTGGAGCCGCTCGACGAGCTCAGCACCGAGGTCTCCCCGGCCACCATGGCCACCAAGCAGAGCCTGGCCGGCGCCATCGTCGATCACCAGGCCCGCGTCGCCCGGCTCAGCCGGCCCGGCGAGGTCGACTACACGTGCTGGCAGTTCCCCCACGTGGTGCTCGAGCACGAGGGATACGTGTTCGCGTCCGTGCACCTGGCGCTGCGCAAGACCGACCGCTACCCGCTGGTCGACAACTCCTGGGCCCGGCCGCCGGCGACCACGCTCGCCGCCATCCGGGCCTACAACCTCAGCCTCGTCAACCCCCCCGACCCCGCGGCCGGCATGGCCGCCGGCCCCGCGGCGTCGGGCCTCGACCCCGGCGTGGCCGAGCTGGTCGGCGACACCGAGGTGCGCCGGCGGATCGCCGACGTCGACGGGCACCGCGCCGAGGTCGCGGCCCGGCTCGGCGACCTGGCCGCCCGCCGGGCTCGCGTCGACGCGCTGACCACACCGACGCGCATGGAGGCCCTCGCCGCGGCGGGGGCCGACCTCTCGGGAGCACCGGTTCTGAGCTCGGTCGCGCACGACAGCCGGTTCACGACGGCGCAGGTCGCGGTGGCCGATGGCCCGCAGTTCACCGTGGTGCTCGACCCCGACATGACCGACCCGGTGACCGCCGCACTGGCCGGCGGGCGCGTGCTCGACGAGGCACTCGTCGGCCTCATGCTGGCCGTCGTCAACCCCGGCGACCTGGTGCTCGACCTCGGAGCCCACGTCGGCTCGTTCTCGCTGGCCGCGGCGGCGGCCGGCTGCCGGGTGGTGGCGGTCGAGGCGTCGCCGGCGAACGTCGCGCTCCTGCGGGCCAGCGCGACCCGGAACGGGTTCGCCGACCTCCACGTGGTGCACGCCGCGGTGAGCGACGCCCCCGGCACGCTGGAGTTCTGCGTGCGCGGGCCGTGGGGCCATGTGGCCACCGAGGCCGTCGACCTGCCCACCGTCGCGGTGCCGGCGGTGACCGTCGACGAGCTGCTGGCCGAGCTGGGCCTGGGCCTGCCGGCCTTCGTCAAGATGGACGTCGAGGGCTCGGAGATCCCCGCCATCCGCGGCATGGCCGGGCTGCTCGGCGCGCCCGACGCTCCGGCAGTGCTGTACGAGTCGAACGGTCACACCCTCGCCCTGTTCGGGTTCGACCCGCCGGCGCTGAGCGCGGCGCTCGACGCCCTGGGCTACACCAGCCTGGCCGTGGAGCCCGACCGGCTGGTCCGCATCGTGGCCGGGCAGTTGCAGCCGCAGACCATCGTCGACTGCCTGGCCGTGAAGCGGGATCCCGCCGTCCCCGGTCGTCCCGCGGTGCCGGCGCTGTCCTTCGACGAGCGGGTCGGACGGGTGGTCGCCGACGGGCGCCACCCCAACCCCGACCACCGGGCGTACGTGGCCCGGGCCCTGGCGAGCGCGGACGCCGAGGTACTGTCGCAGACCGCAGTCGCCGAAACCCTGGACCTGCTGCTCGTCGACCCGGAGGAGCCGGTGCGCCTGGCGGCCTCCTGGTGGTCGCACCCCGCAACGAACCGTCCCGCCCCCCTGCTCGCGAACGGCGGCTGACCATGCCGATGACCTCCTACGCTCAGAACCACGAGGACGTGCTCCTCGCCCGCCTCTTCCCGCGCGGGCTGACCGGCTTCTACGTGGACGTCGGCGCCAACGACCCGATCAAGAACTCGATCACCAAGCACTTCTACGACCAGGGCTGGCGGGGCGTGAACATCGAGCCGGCCTCCGACCCGTTCAAGCGGCTGGCCGAGGCCAGGCCGCGCGACGTGAACCTCAACGTCGGCCTGTCGGACCACGAGGGCACGCTCACGCTGTACGAGTTCCCGCCGGACATCTCGGCGGTGTCGACCTTCTCGGAGGAACAGGCCGAGTGGCACCGGGACGCGGGCCTGGCGTCGGTCGGCCAGCCGGTGACGGTCACGACCCTGACACGGGTGCTCGAGGAGCACGTCGGCGAGGCGACGGTGGACTTCCTGTCGGTCGACGTCGAGGGCCACGAGCGCCAGGTGCTGGTCGGGGGTGACTGGAAGCGGTTCCGGCCCCGGGTCGTGGTCGTCGAGTCGACCCAACCGGCCACCACCATCCCCACCCACGACCAGTGGGAGGACGTGCTCCTCGACGCCGACTACGTCTTCGCCGCCTTCGACGGCCTCAACCGGTACTACCTGCGCCAGGAGGACGCCCACCTGGCGCCGGCGCTGGCCACACCGGTCAACGTCACCGACGACTACGTGCCGTACGAGTACATCAAGCCCCTCCAGGACCTGAACTGGGCCCTCGACGCCACCCAGCGCAGCCTCGCCGCCGCCCGGGCCGTCAACAGCGCGTTGCGGGCCGACCTCGGCTCGCTCCCCGCCGAGCTGGCCCTGCTGCGAGCCGAGTACGAGCGCCTCGACCGTTCGTTGGGCAACATCCGAACCGGCTACGAGGAGCTCCTGGCCCAGCAGGCCGACGCCCGTGCGCCGTACGAGGAACTGCTTCGTGACGTCGGCCCGGTCGGCCTCGGCGTGGCCCGCCGGCTCGGGCGGGTATCGAAGGAGCACCCCCGACCGGCGACCGTGGCACACAAGGCCGTCCGTGCCGCCCTCGGGTTGAAGCGGCGGGTCGCCGGCAGGTGACCCCCGGCCTGCCCACCGACCCCGACGACCCCCGGCTCCAGGGCTGGTACCACACCATCGACCTCGGAAACGGGCTGGTCCCGCGAGCGGTGTACGACCTGCGCCCGGTCATCGACCTGTACGGGATCCCCGAATCGCTGGAGGGCATGACCGTCCTCGACGTCGGCACCGGCGACGGGTTCTTCGCGTTCGAGATGGAGCGCCGTGGCGCCGACCGCGTCGTCGCCGTCGACCTGGCCCGCCTCGGCGACTGCGATTGGCTGCCACAACGGCGCTCGGAGATCGGCGTGGCCGCCGACAACCAGGACTGGCCGAAGCACTTTCGGCTGGCTCACGCCATGCGCGGATCCTCGGTCGACTACCGCCACGCCAACATCTACGACCTGTCGCCCTACAACGTCGGCACCTTCGACCTCGTGTTCTGTGGCTCGCTGCTGCTTCACCTCCAGAACCCGCTCAAGGCCCTTCTCGCCATCCGCTCGGTCACCCGGTCCATGGCGGTCGTCGAGACGTCGCTCGACGCCAAGCTGGAGGCCCAGCCCGACCTCGTGTCACGGGCCGTCCTCGGCTTCGGTCCCCCGGACATCGAGGCCCGCCACGGCGAGAACAACGTCTTCTGGCAGTTCACCAGTGGCGCCCTGCAGAAGATGCTGCAGTTCGCCGACTTCAACCAGGTGAAGATCGCCGGCGTCTTCAAGCTGCCGCCGACGGAGGCGTTGGCCGCGTCGGCGGTCGCCTACACATAGGCCCCCTCCGGGGGTTACCGTCGGGCATGGCCGACCACCAGGCGCTCACCGACGACGAGCTCACCGAGCTGGCGCTGTCCGCGGATCCCGACGCCCCGCTGGCCGACGACGCCGTGCCGCTCGCCGAGCTGCTCGCCGCCGGCGCATCGTCGCCCGGCGACGAGCTGCTGCCCGACTGGTACATGCCGGTGCCCATGGGCGGCGGCCGGCTGCTCTCCGGCTGGCGCCGGCGGGTCGTGCTGGTGATCGTCGCCTCCTTTGTCCTGATCAACGCCTACGGGCTGTGCAGCACCTACGGCTGGGTCGGATTCGGCTAGGAAGTCCCGATGGACGACGACTTGGCCGACCTCGCCCGCCGGGTCGGGCAGGCCTGCCGGCTGACCGGCACCTTCACCCTGCGGTCGGGCCAGGTGTCGACCACCTACTTCGACAAGTACCTGTTCGAGGCCGACCCGTCGCTGCTGGGGGCGGTGGCGAAGGCGGCTGTTCGTCTCATCCCACCGGAGACCGAGGTGCTGGCCGGGTTGGAGCTGGGCGGCGTGCCGGTGGCCACCGCGCTCTCGCTGGAGACGGGCCTGCCGGTGGCGTTCGTCCGCAAGGAGGCCAAGACGTACGGGACGGCGAAGCTGGCCGAGGGCGCCGGCATCGAGGGCCGGCGGGTCCTGATCGTCGAGGACATCGTCACCACCGGCGGTCAGGTCGTGCTCTCGGCCACGGATCTGGTGGAGCGCGGCGCCGACCTGGTCGCCGCCCTCTGCGTGATCGACCGCAGCGCCGGCAACCACGAGCTGGCCGGCGCCGGCCTTACGCTCATTTCACTGTTCACGGCGGAGGATCTGGGCTGACCGCTATCGATCTGGCTGCAGTTGGCCGCGTATGCGCGGCCAACTGCAGCCAGATCGGTCGGGCGGCATCGTGACCGGCCTGCCGGTAGAGGAGTGCGTGCCGGCGCTGCGCGAGGCGCTGGCCGGCGCCGGCGCCGCGGTGCTGGTGGCGCCGCCGGGCGCGGGCAAGACCACCGTGGTGCCCCTGCGGCTGCTTAACGAGCCGTGGCTGGCCGGCGGGCGGATCGTGGTCCTGGAGCCCCGCCGGCTGGCGACCCGGGCCGCAGCCCGGCGGATGTCGGCGCTGCTCGGGGAGGAGGTCGGGGCGACCGTCGGCTACACGACCCGCGACGAGCGCAAGGTCAGCCGGGCCACCCGGATCGAGGTGGTGACCGAGGGCGTCCTCACCCGACGCCTGCAGACCGACCCGTCCCTGCCGGGCGTCGGCCTCGTGGTGTTCGACGAGCTCCATGAGCGCAACCTCCACGCCGACCTGGCCCTGGCCCTCGTCCTCGATGCCCGGCCGGCGCTGCGGCCCGACCTGCGCCTGCTGGCCATGTCGGCCACCCTCGAAGCGGCCCGGGTGGCCGCGCTGCTGGGCGACGCGCCGGTGATCGAGAGCGAGGGCCGGGCCCACGAGGTGACCGTGCGCTGGGTGCCCCGCCGCCCGAAGGAGTGGCTCGACGTGGCCACCACCGCGGCCGTCCGCCGGGCCGTCGCCGAAGAGGCCGGCGACGTGCTGGTCTTCCTCGCGGGCGCGGCCGACATCCGGCGGGTCGAGGCCAACCTGCGCGGTGGCGCCCTGCCGCCCGACGTAGACGTGCGGCCGCTCTTCGGCGCCCTCTCCGCCGGCGAGCAGGACGCGGCGCTGGCCCCGTCGCCGCCGGGCCGCCGGCGGGTCGTGCTGGCCACCGACATCGCCGAGACCAGCCTCACGGTGGAGGGCGTCCGCGTGGTGGTCGACTCAGGCGAGTCTCGCACCCCCCGCTTCGACGCCCGAAGCGGCCTCACCAAGCTGCACACCGGCCCGATCTCCCGGGCCTCGGCCGAGCAACGGGCCGGGCGCGCCGGGCGCACCGGCCCCGGCGTCGCCTACCGCCTGTGGTCGAAGCTGGAGCACGCCGCCCGCCGGCCCTACCCGGACCCCGAGATCGCCAGTGTCGACCTGGCGGGATTCGCCCTCGAGCTGGCCGTGTGGGGCGCCGCACCGGCGACCCTGCGCTTCCTCGATCCGCCGCCGGCCCGGGCCCTCGAGGAGGCGCAGGCGCTGCTCGCCATGCTGGGCGCCGTCGACGCCGCCGGCCGGCCCACGCCCCTCGGGCGCAGCATGGCGGGCCTGCCGCTCCATCCCCGCCTGGCCCGGATGGTCGTCGGCGCCGTCGACGGTGGCTTGGGGTGGACGGCCTGCGTGCTCGCCGCCATGCTCGAGGACCGCGACGTCCTGCGGGGCCGGCCCGACGACCTCCCGACCGACGTGGCCGAGCGGGTGGCGCTCATCGCGGATGAGTCGCGGCGCCACCACCTCGCCGACGCCGGCGCCGTGCACGGCGCCCGCCGCCGGGCCGGCGAACTGGCCCGGCGGGCCGGCGTGACGCAGGGGCGTGTCGACACCGGCCGGTGCGGCGCCGTCCTCGGCCTCGCCTACCCCGACCGCCTGGCCCAGGCGCGGGGCGGCGCCCGCTTCCGGCTCCGAAACGGCGCCGGCGCCTGGGTCCCCGGCACCGACCCGCTCGCCGGCGAGCCGTTCCTCACCATCGCCGAGATCGACGCCGGCAAGGGCGACGGCCGCGTCCGCCTGGCCGCCGGCCTCGACCCAGCCGACATCGACGCGCGGGCCGGCGACGCCGAGGAATCGGTCTCCGTCACCTGGGACGCCGCCCGCGACGACCTCCGGGCCAAGGTCGAGCGCCGGCTGGGCTCGATTGTCCTGTCGGCCACGGACGCGCCCGCCCCGCCGGGCGAGGTGACCACCCGCGCCCTCGTCGGCCGTGTCCGGGCCACCAGGTTGGCTGCGCTGCGGTGGACCGACAAGGCCCGGGCCCTCCAGCAGCGCGCCGCGTTCGCCCGCCGCACCTTCGGCGACCCCTGGCCCGATGTGTCCGACGCCGCCCTGCTCGGCTCCCTGGACGAGTGGCTCGCCCCCCTGCTCCACCGTGCGACCGGTCGGGCCGACATCGAGGCGGTCGACATGACCGCCGCCCTCCGCTCCCGCCTCGGCCACGAGCTGGCCCGCCGGCTGGACCAGATCGCCCCGCCGGCCCTGCCCGTCGCCGGCGGGCGCAACGCCGCCCTCGACTACGGCGGCGCGCAGCCGGTGATGGCCGTCCGCGTCCAAGACCTCTTCGGCACCGCGACCCACCCTACCGTGGCCGACGGGCGGGTGCCCGTCGTCCTCCACCTCCTGTCGCCGGCCGGTCGTCCGGTGCAGGTCACCGCTGACCTCCCCGGGTTCTGGGCCGGCACGTGGGCCGACGTCCGCAAGGACATGGCCGGCCGCTACCCCAAGCACCCCTGGCCGGTCGACCCCCTCGCCGCCGCGCCGCCCGCCCGCCGGCGCTGAGGGGTGTGACACGCTCGGGCATGCACGCCCAGCCCGGCATCTTCGCCCTCGGCACCGTCGAGCACTGCTACGTCGAGCTCGACCTGGTGCGGGCCGCCGCCGGTCGCGAGCTGGCCGTCGCCCTGGCGACCTTGAGCGGGCCGGAGACCACCGTCGCCGGCGTCAGCGTCGTCGTCGCCCTGCGCCCCGAGCTGTGGGCGTCAATCGCGCCGGACCACGCGCCCGCCGGCGTCACGTCGTATCACGACATCGAGGGCGCCGGCCTCCGGATGCCGGCGACGCAACACGACGCCTTCCTCTGGATCGCCGGCGGCTCCCGGGACGCGGTGTTCGACAGCGCGCTGCGGGTCATCCGACAGCTCGAGGGCATCGCCGAGGTCGCCACTGAGGTGAACGGCTGGCTGTACCAGCACGACCGGGACCTGACCGGCTTCATCGACGGCACCGAGAACCCGTCGATGATCGAGGCTCCGGGCGTCGCCGCCGTCCCCGACGGGCCGGGCGCCGGCGCCAGCATCGTCCTGGTGCAGCAGTGGCGGCACCTTCCGACGTTCACCCGGCTCACCGACACCGAGCAGGAGCGGGTGATCGGCCGCACCAAGCCCGACAGCATCGAGCTGGAGGGCGACGCCATGCCGGCAGACTCCCACGTCTCCCGCACGGTCGTCGAGGAGGACGGCAAGGAGCTGAAGATCTACCGGCGCAACACCGCCTACGGCGGCCCCACGCAACACGGCACCATGTTCGTCGCCTTCTGTGGCGAGCAACGGCCGTTCGACCTGATGCTGCGCAAGATGGCCGGCGCCGGCGACGGGATCCGTGACGCCCTCACCCGCCACACCGAGGCCCTCACCGGCGCCTACTACGTCGCCCCGTCTTTGCCGGCGCTCGCCGAGCTCTTGCGGTAGAGGTCGCGGCGGTATCGTCTCCGGACACCATGGACACCAACGCGAGGCGACCTGCACGGCGCCGGGCCGGCGTCACCGCCATCGCCGCCATGCTGCTGCTCACTGCGTGCGGGGGCGGTTCGGGCCGCGGCGATGTCGATCCCCTCGCCGTCGACACCACCGCCCCCAAGCTCGACACGGCCTGCCCGGCCGAGGGCCACGTCGACACCCTCGGCGTACGGGGCCTCACGCCGACCGAGATCGCCAACCTGCCGCTGACCTACACGTTCCTGAACGTGGGCGCCGACAAGTGCACGCCGGCCCGCTTCAACCCGTGCGAGCCCGTCCACTACATCCAGAACGGCGCCGCGGCGCCGGCCTTCGTCGTGGAGAACACGCGGGAGGCGTTCAAGCGGCTGGGCCAGGTCACGGGCATCGAGTTCATCGACGACGGCCTGACCGACGAGAACACCCGGCGGGGGCCGTACGTGCCCGAGCGCTACCCCGGCCGGTGGGCGCCGATCCTCATCGTGTGGGAGCAGTTCCCGGCCGCGCAGACCTCGGGCGCGTCACAGATCCTCGGCAACACCGTCCCGACGCGTGTCCAGGAGATCACCGTGACGGCCCGCCTGCGCTTCAACGTCGACTCCTACAACAACGAGGACACCAAGGCGCCCATCGAGGACGGGTTCGGCCCGCCCGCGGGCAGCGGCACCGGCCCGATCGGCCGCAACAACATCACGTGGGGCCGGATCATCCTCCACGAGCTGGCCCACGTGGTGGGGCTGGGCCACACGCGGGAGGAGGGCTCGCTCATGTACCCCGACGCGGCCCAGCAGACCATCCGCCCCACCGGGTTCTCGAAGTCCGACCTCACCGGCCTGCGCTACCTGGGCAAGGACGCCGGCTGCGTCCCCAACCCGCCGAAGCCCAGCTGAGTCAGGCCTACCATGGCCCGGTGAGCCGCCCCAGCTCCCCCGTCGAGCTGGCTGCGGCGCTGAGCGGGCAGGCCTACTTGGCCGACCGCGGCCTCAGCACCGCCATGTTCCTGGCCCTCTCGCTGCAGCGCCCGCTGCTGCTGGAGGGCGAGGCCGGCGTGGGCAAGACGGAGGCGGCCAAGGCGTTGGCGGCCGCCTTCGGCGTCGATCTGATCCGGCTGCAGTGCTACGAGGGCATCGACGCCGGCCAGGCGCTGTACGAGTGGGACTACGCCCGCCAGCTCCTCCACATCCGGGCGCTGTCCGAGCGGGCCGCGGCCGACGACCGCGCCGTCGAGGAGCTGTTCGGCCCGCAGTTCCTCGTCGAGCGCCCCCTGCTCAAGGCGCTGCGGGCCGGCGACCACGCCGTCCTGCTGATCGACGAGATCGACCGGGCCGACGACGAGTTCGAGGCCTTCCTGCTGGAGGTGCTCTCCGACTTCCAGGTCACCGTCCCCGAGATCGGCACCATCAAGGCCGACGTCCCGCCGGCGGTGGTCGTCACGTCGAACCGCACCCGGGAGCTGCACGACGCCCTCAAGCGCCGCTGTCTCTACCACTGGATCGACTACCCCACGCCGGAGCGGGAGATCGAGATCGTGCGCCTGCGGGCGCCGGAGGTGGACGGGCAGCTGGCGGCCAAGGTCGCCGCCGCGGTGGGTCGGCTGCGCGGCCTCGACATGGCCAAGCCCCCGGGCGTGGCCGAGACGATCGACTGGGCCCACGCCCTCAACGCGCTGGGGGCCACGGCGCTGGACGAGACCACCGCAACCGACACCCTCGGCGCCGTCGTCAAGGACCACGACGACATGGCCCTCGTCATGGAGCACCTGGCCGAGGTGGTCGGCAACGCCTGATGTCGTGCCGGCCGCGGCGGATCTGCTCCCGGCGCTCGTCGGGCTGGGCCACGAGTTGCGGGTCGACGGGCTGGCGGTCGGCACCGGCCAGCTGATCGCCTTCTCCCGGGCCGTCGGCCTGCTCGACCCGTCCGACAGCGACGACGTGTACTGGGCGGCCCGGGCCTCACTCGTCTCCCGCCACGAGGACCTGGATGCCTTCGAGCGGGCATTTCGCCGGTGGGCCGGCCGGGCCGGCGGGATCGCCATGAAGGTCACCGGCGAGCTGCCGAGGCTGCCGATGACCGCGCCGCGGGAGCCCGCCGGCGCCGTCCGCCGGCGGCTAGAGCCGGCGGTCGACGCCGACCGGGGCCAGGTCGCCTCCAGCGCCGACGTGCTCCGGCACAAGCGCTTCGTCGACTGCACCCCCGGTGAGCTGGCCGCCCTGGCCGAGCTCATGGCCCGGCTCCGGCTACGGGTCCCCGACCGCCGGGTGCGCCGCACCGCGCCGTCGTCCAAGGGCCGCTACCCCGACCTGCGGCGCACCGTCCGCCGGGCGATGCGGAGCCAGGGCGAGGTGCTCGACCAGTCGTGGCGGGCCCGCCTGAGGAGACCCCGCCGCGTCGTCCTCCTCCTCGACGTCTCCGGCTCGATGGCCGGCTACTCCCGTGCCCTCCTGCAGTTCGCCCACACGGCCGCCCGCCACGGACGCGTCCCGACCGAGGTGTTCTGCTTCGGGACGCGCCTGACCCGGGTGACCGTCGCCCTCCGCCACCGGCGGCCGGACGAGGCCCTGGCCCGAGCGGCCGAGACGGTCGTCGACTGGGAGGGAGGCACCCGGATCGGTGATTCGATCAGGACGTTCGTCCGGGAATGGGGCCGGCGGGGCATGGCCCGGGGCGCGGTCGTCGTCGTCTGCTCCGACGGCCTGGAGCGCGGCGAACCCGCGGCACTGGCCGCCGAGATGGCCAAGCTCGCCCGCCTGGCCCACCGCATTGTGTGGGTCAACCCGCTCAAGGGCGACCCCCGCTACCTCCCCCTCGCCGGGGGGATGAGTGCGGCGCTGCCGTTCGTCGACATCTTCCTGGCGGGCCATGATCTGGCCAGCCTGGAGGCGCTGGCCGCGCTGCTTCCCGAGCTCATATGACGCGAACGGTCGATTGACCCTTTGTCGAATCAAGCTTATGTTGACCCAAGGTTGGTTCAAGGAGGTGGCGATGTTTCCGTCACAGTTCACCTACCACGCTCCTGCGACCCTGGGCGAAGCCCTGGCCCTGCTGGCCGAGCACGGTGACGACGCCAAGGTCCTCGCCGGCGGGCAAAGCCTCATCCCGCTGATGAAGCTGCGCTTCGCGGCGCCGCCGATCATCGTCGACATCAACCGCATCCCGGGCCTCGACACGATCGCCGAGGAGGGCGGCTCGCTGCGGGTGGGCGCCCTGGTCCGCAACCGGGCCATCGAGCGCTCGGACGTGATCACCTCCCGCTACCCGACCATGGCCGCGGCGGCGCCGATGATCTCCGACCCCGTCGTCCGCAACCAGGGCACGTTCGTCGGCTCGCTCTGCCATGCCGACCCCCAGGGCGACTGGGGTTCGGTCATGCTCGCCCTCGACGGGTCGGTCGTCGCCCGCAGCGTGGCCGGTGAGCGGGTCATCCCGATCGGCGAGTTCCTGGACGGGCCCTTCACGTCGACCCTGCGGGCCGACGAGCTGGCGGTCGAGGCCCGGGTGCCCGACCCGGGCTCGGAGTTCGCCGGCACGTACCTGAAGTTGGAGCGAAAGGTCGGCGACTTCGCCACCGTGGGCGTCGCCGTCTTCCTGGCCACCAGCGGGGGCACGGTGACCAAGGCGGGCATCGGGCTCACCGGCGTCGGCGCCACCAACATCAAGGCGACCGCCGCCGAGCAGGCGCTCGTGGGCGGCACCGTCTCGGACGCGTTGATCGAGGAGGCGGCCCGCCTGGCGGCCGAGGCCGCCGATCCCCGCACGGACATCCGCGGCAGCGCGGACTACAAGCGAGACGTCGTGCGCGTCTACGTCGCCCGCGGCCTCCGCGCCGCCGCCGCCACTCCGGTGGCCTGAAGGGAGCCGCATGAACATCACCGTCACCGTGAACGGCTCGGCCCGCACGTCCGAGGTCGAGCCCCGCATGCTCCTCGTCCACTACATCCGAGAGGTCCTCGGGTTGCGGGGCGCCCACGTCGGCTGCGACACGACCAGCTGCGGTGTGTGCACCGTGCTCCTCGACGGGCTGCCCGTGAAGTCGTGCACGATGTTCGCGGTGCAGGCCGACGGCCGGAGCATCATGACCGTCGAGGGCATGGCGACGAACGGCCAGCTCCACCCGGTGCAGGCCGCCTTCCACTCCGAGCACGGATTGCAGTGCGGGTTCTGCACGCCGGGGATGATGCTGGTCGCCAAGGCCTTCCTGGAGGAGAACCCGGCGCCCTCCGAGGAGGAGATCCGCTGGGCAATCTCCGGGAACCTGTGTCGGTGCACGGGCTACCAGAACATCGTGAAGGCCGTACAGGCCGCGGCCCGGAACATGAGTGAGGTGTCGAAGTGACCACCGTCGAGACGGCGCCGTCCGCGGAGCACCCGGGATGGATGGGCAAGAGCGTCCCCCGCATCGAGGACGCCCGCTTCATCGCCGGCCGGGGCAACTACGTGGAGGACGTCGTCCTTCCGAACATGCTGCACATGGCCATCCTGCGCAGCCCGTACGCCCACGCCCGCATTGTGTCGATCGACTCCTCGGCGGCCATGGCCCTGCCCGGTGTCGTCGCGGTGGTCACGGGCGCGCTGCTGGCCGAGCACAAGCTGGCGTGGATGCCGACGTTGTCGGGCGACACCCAGGCCGTGCTGGCCACCGACAAGGTGCGGTTCCAGGGCCAGGAGGTGGCCTGCGTCGTCGCCGAGGACCGCTACGTGGCCCACGACGCCCTGGAGCTGATCGTGGTCGACTACGAGCCGCTGCCGGCGGTGGTCACCCCGCAGGCGGCACTGGAGGATGGCGCCCCGCTCATCCGCGACGACAAGGACGGCCAGGTCGACAACCGGGTCTACCACTGGGAGGCCGGCGACGCCGCCGCCACCGAGGCCGCCTTCGCCGGCGCCGACCGGGTGGTCAGCCTGACCACCTTCTACCCACGCTCGCACCCTGCCCCGCTCGAATGCTGCGGGTGCGTGGCGGACGTCAACCCGGCCAGCGGCAAGGCGACCATCTGGATGACGTCCCAGGCGCCCCATGCCATCCGGACCGTGTTCGCCCTGGTCGCCGGCCTGCCCGAGCAGAACATCCAGATCATCTCGCCCGACATCGGCGGCGGCTTCGGCAACAAGGTGCCCGTGTACCCCGGCTACGTCGTCGCCACTGCGGCGTCGCTGCTCATCGGCCGGCCGGTGAAGTGGATCGAGGACCGCACGGGCAACCTCATCTCCACTGGCTTCGCCCGCGACTTCCACATGACCGGCGAGCTGGCGCTCGACGGCGCCGGCAAGATGCTGGGCCTGCGGGTCAAGATGCTCTCCGACCAGGGCTACGCCTACGCCGACGCCCAGCCGTCGAAGTTCCGGGCCGGCCTGTTCCACATGGTGACGGGGTCCTACGACCTGCCGGCGGCCCACGTCGTCACCGACGGCGCCTACACCAACAAGGCGCCCGGCGGCGTGGCCTACCGGTGCTCGTTCCGCATCACCGAGGCGTCGTACCTGATCGAGCGCCTGGTCGACGTGGCCGCGGTCGAGATCGGCATGGATCCCGCCGAGCTCCGGCGCATGAACTTCGTGCAGCCCGACCAGTTCCCGTACCGGTCGGCCACCGGCTTCGTCTACGACTCCGGCGACTACGCGCCGGCGCTCGACTTGGCGCTGGAGCAGGTTGGCTACGCCGAGGTGCGGGCCGAGCAGCAGGCCCGCCGGGCCGCCGGCGCCACCAAGCAGCTCGGCATCGGCATCGCGTCGATGACCGAGGCCCTCGGCGCCGGCCCCAGCCGCGACTACGACATCCTCGGGATCAAAATGTTCGACTCGGCCGAGCTGCGGGTCCACCCCACCGGCAAGGCCATCCTCAAGCTCGGTGTCCGCCACCAGGGCCAGGGGCACGAGACGACCTTCGCCCAGATCGTCGCCCACGAGCTGGGGATCCCGCCGCAGGACATCGTCGTCCAGGAGGGCGACACCGACAACACGCCCTACGGCCTCGGCACGTACGCGTCCCGGTCGACGCCCACCGCCGGCGCGGCCGCCGCCCTCGTCGCCCGCACCCTGCGGGAGAAGGCCCGCAAGATCGCCGCCTACCTGCTTGAGGTGGCCGAGGAGGACCTCGAGTGGGAGGCCGACCGGTTCTCGGTGAAGGGGGCGCCCGAGAAGGTCAAGACCATCCAGGAGATCGCCTTCGCCGCCTACACGAACCACCCCCAGGGCATGGACGCCGGCCTGGAGGGGGTCAAGTACTACGACCCGCCCAACCTGACGTTCCCGTTCGCCACCTACATCGTCGTGGCCGAGGTCGACGTGGCGACCGGGGAGTGGACGCCGGTCAAGGTGGTCGCCGTCGACGACTGCGGTGTGCGGATCAACCCGATGATCGTCGAGGGCCAGATCATGGGCGGGCTGACCGAGGGCTACGCCATGGCCGCCATGCAGCAGATCGCCTTCGACGAGGACGGCAACTGCATCGGCTCGAACTTCATGGACTACCTCATCCCCACCGCCATGGAGACGCCGCACTTCGACCTGTTCGACACCTGCACGCCGTCGCCTCACCACCCGCTCGGCTGCAAGGGTGTCGGCGAGTCGGCCACGGTCGGGTCGCCCGCCGCGTTCGTGAACGCGGTGGTCGACGCCGTGTCCCACCTCGGCGTCAGGAACATCGACATGCCCGTCCTCTCGTCCCGGGTATGGGAGGCGATCCACGCCGCGCCGGGCTAAGGCGCCGGCCGGTCGTACCGTGGTCTCATGGGACTAGACCTCGCGGCCGAGGAGGCGTTGCTCGTCGGTCGCCGTGAGCCCTACGCCCGGGTCACCGTGGTGTGGTCGCGGAGCCCCGTGTCGGCCCGCGCCGGCGACGCCGCACTGGTGACCGTCGACGGCCGGCTGCGGGGATGGGTCGGCGGGTCGTGCGCCGAGCCGGTGGTCGTCGCCCAGGCCATGAAGGCGCTGGCCGAGGGCACGCCGCGGCTGGTTCACCTGGCGCCGGCCGGGGAGCCTCCACCCGAGCGCGAGGGCCTGGTGATCGCGCCGGTCACCTGCGCCAGCGAGGGCTCGCTGGAGGTGTTCGTCGACCCGCGGCTGCCGGCGCCGCACCTGGTCGCCGTGGGGCGCTCACCCCTGGTGGAGGCGTTGTCGACCATGGCCGGCGCGGTCGGGTTCGACGTGACCGTGTACGAGCGGGAGGGCGGCGAGGTGGATCTCGCCAAGGCCGGCGCCGGCCCCGACTCGTTCGTCGTGGTGGCGACCATGGGCCGCTATGACGAGGACGCCATCAAAGCCGCCCTTGCCACCGACGCCCGGTACATCGCCCTGGTCGCCTCCGAGCGGCGGGCCACCGCGGTCCTGGCCACGGTGGCGAAGGAGCACCGCACCCGGGTGCACGCGCCCGCCGGCCTGGACCTCGGCGACCTCCCGCACGTCGAGATCGGCGTCGCCATCCTGGCCCAGATCGTGGCCGAGAAGGCGCGGGCCAGGCAGGTGTTCCTCACGGCGGCGCCGGCGCCGGCCACCGCCGTCGATCCCGTCTGCGGCATGACCGTCGACCCCGCCACCGCCGCCGACCGCTTCGAGCACGAAGGCGCCACCTACTGGTTCTGCGCCAGCGGCTGCCGCCGGCGCTTCGAGTCCGACCCTTCGGCGTACATCTCATGAGCGAGCTCGACGAGGTCCTCGCCGCCCTGGAAGCGTCGACCGGTGACGACGTCGCCCTCGCCACGATCGTCGCCGTCCGGGGGTCGACCTACCGGAGGGAGGGCGCGCGGCTCGTCATCCCTGCCGACGGCCCCACCGTCGGCAACATCTCGGGCGGGTGCCTGGAGGGCGACGTCATCGACACCGCCCGCGAGGTGCTCGCCGGCGGCAAGCCGCAACTGCTCCACTTCGACCTCACCGCCGACGACGAGGCGGTGTGGGGCTGGGGGCTCGGCTGCAACGGCGCCATCGACGTGCTCGTCGAGCCGGCGTCCGCCGCCCGCCCCTTCGTGGCCGCGCTCCGCACCGCGGCTCGCAAGCACCGACCCGTGGCTCTGGTGACGATCGTCGACGGGCCGACGACCGGCGCCCGTCTCATCGTCCACCCCGATGGGAAGGTCGAAGGTGACCTGGGCACCTCGGCCCGCGCCGCCGGCCTCGATGCCCTGGCCGGCGGGCGGAGCAGGACCATCGTGCTGCAGCCCGACGGCGTCCGGGTGTTCGTCGAGGTCCTCCAGCCGTCGCTGCACGCCGTCGTGTGCGGCGCCGGCCACGACGCCATCCCGGTCGTGGAGTTCGGCGCCCGTCTCGGCTGGCGGGTCGACGTGATCGACGACCGGCGAGGCATGCTCAACGGCAAGCGGTTCCCCCATGCCACCCGCCTGGTCCACTCCCAGCCCGCGGTGGCGGCCGACTCCGTCGGTGCCGACGCCAGCACGTCGGTCGTCGTCATGAGCCACAACTTCGTGCGCGACGCCGCCTACCTGCGATCATTCCTCGCCCGCCCAATGGCGTACGTCGGCGTGCTCGGCCCGGCGGCACGGCTGGAGCGGCTGCTCGACACGCTCGCCGGCGAGGGCTTCACGCCGCCGGCCAGAGCGCGGGCGAACGTCCACGGTCCCGCCGGGCTCGACGTCGGCGCCGAGGGGCCGGAGGAGATCGCCTGGGCGATCGTCGCCGAGATCCTGGCCGTGCGGCGCGGGGCCGGCGCCGGGTTCCTCCGGGACCGGAGTGGGCCGATCCACCCCCGGACGGCCATGGAGACTGTGGGGTAAGGAACGCACATGCGCATCGACAACAGCTTCACCGTGGCCCTGCCCGCCGACGACGCGTGGAAGGTGCTGCTCGACGTCGAGCGGATCGCGCCGTGCATGCCCGGCGCCGAGCTGCAGGAGATCACCGCCGACGAATACCGCGGCGTCGTCAAGGTCAAGCTTGGCGCCATCACCGCGCAATACAAGGGCGTCGTCCGTTTCGCCGAGGTCGACGAGGCCGGCCGGCGCCTCGTCCTACGGGCCGAAGGGCGGGAGACGCGAGGGCAGGGCAACGCCTCGGCGGCGGTGACGGCCACGCTCCGCCCCGCCGGCGAGGGACGGACCGAGGTGACCATCGAGACCGATCTCACCATCAGCGGCAAGATCGCCCAGTTCGGCCGGGGCGTCATGGCCGACGTGTCGTCGAAGCTGCTGTCCGACTTCGCCCGCTGCCTGGAGAACGACCTGCTGACCGCGAACATCCCGCCGGCGGCCAGCCCCGGGACGAAGGCGACCACGGCCGAGATCATCGCCGACGAGGTGGCCGACCTCGCCGTCGACGACCCCGAGCGGGCCGCCCGGTTCGTCGAGGCCGTGTCGCCACCGAAGCCCCAGCCCCGGTTGGTGCAGTCGAAGCCCGCCGAGCCAGTCGACCTGCTGGCCGTCGCCGGCGGCTCCGTCGCCGAGCGGGCGGTGCCCGCGGCAATCGTCGGCGTCTTCCTGCTCCAGGTGCTGCCCAAGGGCCGGCTCAAGCGGTTGGGGCTCGCCGTGCTGGGCTCGGCCCTGGTGGCCGGCATGGTGGCCGGCAAGCAGCACCAGCAAAAGCGCTGAGGGGGCCGTGCCGAGGGTCTGCGGGATCATCCTCGGCGCCGGCTCGTCCCGGCGCCTCGGCCGGCCCAAGCAGACCCTGCCCTTCGGCGGCACGACCCTCCTCGGACGGGTGGTCGCCGACGTGGAGGCGTCGTCCCTCGATCAGGTGATCGTCGTGGTCGGCGGCTCCGAGGAGGAGGCCCGCGCCGGCCTCACCCTGACCCGGGCGGAGGTCGTGTCGAACGCGGCCTACGCCACCGGGTGTGCGTCCTCGTTGCTCGCGGGGATGGACGCCGCCGGCGACTGCGACGCGCTGATGCTGCTACTCGGCGACATGCCCGGCGTCGACGCCACGGTCATCGACGCCGTCCGCGCCGACTGGGAGACGCACCGCCCCTGGGCCGCGGTCACCGACTACCAGGGCGCGCCCGGCCATCCGTTCGTGTTCTCTTCTGCGGCGTTCCCGACGCTCCGGGACCTCCACGGGGACAAGGCGGTATGGAAAATCCTCGACTCCGAGCCCGAGCGGGTCCGGCGGGTGCCGATCGCCCGCCCCGTGCCGGCCGACGTCGACACCTGGGACGACTACGTCGACGCGTGCCGCACGTTCGGGGTCACGCCGGCGCCGGCGTCGTAGGGGTCCCAGGCGTCACGCCGGCCAGGCCACCGCCAACTCTCAGCGATCTCCCGCGAGAGAACAGCTACCGCAGCGGTAGCTCAGCTCACAAAGAACGCCCGGTCTGCCGCCGGCAGGAGCACCGCCGCCGGTATGGCACCATCGTCATAGACGATTCAGAGGCTGGAGGTGAGGTTGGCAGTCGCCGAGTTCGAGGCCATCCCCGACGGCGGCCGCCTCGTCCCCCAGGTACGCGCCTTCGTCGCCGACGAGCTCCGGCGGCTACGCCGGGAGACGCTGGTCGACGACGCAGTGCTGGTATCCAGCGAGCTGGCGGCGAACGCCATGCTCCACGCCGGCGGGATCGCCGCGGTCGGCGTGTCCGAGGTCGAGGGCGCCGTGCGCATCACGGTGCACGACCGGACCCGCGTCCCGCCGGTGATGGCCCGCCACTCCACCGAGGCCATGACCGGGCGCGGCCTGCGCCTCGTGGCGTCCGTCTCCACCGCATGGGGCGCCGAGCCGACCGAGGACGGGAAGGTCGTGTGGGCGACGCTGTCCGAGGACCACAAACCGTCGCTCCCCGACGACGTCCTGGACTTCTGGGACGATGCGGACTGGCCCACGCTCGACAAGCCGGTGGTGCGGCACAAGGTCTCCCTCGGCGACGTGCCCACCGCCTTGCTGCTGTCGGCGAAGGCCCACGTCGACAACCTGGTGCGGGAGTTCACCCTCGCCGCCCGTGGCGCCGAGGCCGGCGTGAGTGCCGACGTGCCGCCGCACCTCGCCGCCCTCATCGAGACGGTCGTCACCCGCTTCTCCGAGGCCCGCCAGTCGATCAAGCGCCAGGCCGTCGCCGCCGCCAACCAGGGGCTCACCCACGTGCGGCTGGAGCTCAACCTGCCCGCGACCGCGGCCGGCGCCGGCGAGGACTACCTGCAGGCGCTCGACCAGGCCGACTCCTACTGCCACGCGGCCCGGCTCCTCACTATCGAGTCCTCACCGCAGCACCGCCTCTTCCGCCAGTGGTACGTCGGCGAGCTGGTCGCGCAGCTACGGGCGGCCGACCGCGGCGACGTGCCGCCGCCGACGCAGTCGTTCGAGAACCGCCTCCTCCGGGAGTTCGACACTGCGGCCCGGGCCGGGGCCGCCGCCGCCCGGGTGGCCCGGCTGTACGAGCTTTCCGCCGCCCTCTCCCGGGCCGCCACCCACGAGGCGGTGGCGTCCGCGGTACTGCGACAGGGCGTCGCCGCCCTCGGCGCGTCGGGTGGTGGCGTGCTGCTCTCGACCGACGCCGACCGCCTCGACGTCCCCGGCACGGTCGGCTACGACGAGCACCTCGTCGACCGCCTGCGCGACGAGTCGCCCAATGCCGAGCTGCCGGCGGCCGTCGCGCTGCGGACCGGCGAGCCGGTGTGGATCGAGTCGCGCGAGGAGCGGGACCGCAGGTTTCCCGAGCTGCTCAACCTCGAACGCCGGACGGTGTCGATGTGCGCGGTGCCCCTCATCGTCGGCGACCATCGCCTCGGCGCCCTCCGGTTCAGCTTTCCGCAGCCGCGGTTGTTCGACGACGACGAGCGCCGGTTCGTCATCGCGCTCGCGGCCCAGACGGCCCAGGCGCTCGGTCGCGCACAGCTGTACGAGCAGCGGCTCGAGTTCAGCCGGCGCCTGCAGCTCAGCCTGCTGCCCCGCCGGCTCACCCCGCCGCCCCACCTCGACGTTGCGGGCGTCTACCACTCGCTCCGGGACGGCACGGAGCTGGGCGGCGACATCTACGACCTGTGGCCCATGCCCGACGGCCACTGGGGAATCACGATCGCCGACGCCGCGGGCACGGGCCCAGAAGCGGCAGCCCTGACGGCAATGGTGCGGTTCAGCCTGCGGGCGCTGGCCACGACGGACGCATCACCGGTGTCCGTCATCGCCAAGCTCAACGCCGCGCTGCGCGGCGCCGAGGTCGGCGGGTTCGACGGTGAGCGCTTCTGCACCGCACTGTTCGGCGTCGTCACGCCGGGGCCGACGTCCACCGTCACCCTCGCCGGCGGCGGGCACCCGTCTCCGATGGTGCGCCGGGCCGGCGGGGCGGTCGAGGAGGTGCCCGTCGGCGGTTCCCTCCTCGGCGTGCTGGACGGCGTCGAGTTCGGGTCGGCGTCGGTGCGCCTCCGACCGGGCGACGCGCTCGTGCTCTTCACCGACGGCGTGCTCGAAGCGCGCCAGAGCGGCGTGATGTTCGGTGTCGACGGCACCAAGGACGCCATCCGGTCGGCACCGGCCGGCGCCTCGGCCCTGGCCAAGGCGGTCGAGCAGGCGGTACTCGAGCACACCGGCGGCGTGGTCAGCGACGACCTCGCAGTGCTGGTCATCGCGGCGACCAGCACCTGATCTTCACGGCAGAGCACCCGCTGTCCATCGGGGCTAGGTTCGGCTCAGACGGCGACGACACGGGAGGTTGTGCGATGGCGATCATGATGATCATGAAGTGGGAGGGCGTGTCGCTCGACCAGTACGAGGAGGCGAAGCGCCTCGTCAGGTGGGAGGAGGACCGGCCCATCGGCGGGAAGCTGCACCTCACCGCGCACGACGGCACCGGTTTGCGCATCACCGACGTCTGGGATTCGGCCGAGGCGTTCCAGGCCTTCGTCGACGATCGGCTCACGCCGGCGATCATGCAGATCGGCATCCAGCAGGCACCCGATGTCGAGGTCTACCCGCTGCACGACCTGTACCTGGTTCCCCAGGACTGATCCGCCTCTCCGCCGGCGGGCGGCTCGCGAAATTCGACGCGGCCCGCCGGTCGAGCTGCCCATGATGGGGAGCGAGACCGGCGGAGGGAAGCCGTGGACGCACATCGCAGCTACATCTTGGAGGCCTCGCACACCAGGCTGGCAGACCTGCGGCGGGAGGCGGCCGAGCACGCCATGTCGAAGGCGGCCCGGTCGGGTCGGCCCCAGTGGTGGACGCGGGCGAGGCACCGGCTAAAAAGGCGGCCGCCGGTGGCAGTGCCGGTGCCGGTGCGGTGCCCGGTGTGCCAGGCGCCGCTGGCGCTGACGGTCGACGAACTGGTCGGCAGCCGCGCCTGAGGGCGGGCGCGGCCTCAGGCGTGGGCCAGTCGCTCGAGGCCCTCCTCCCGGAAGCTCCGGGCCGCCGACAGCCGGCGGGCCGGGTTGCCGCCGGACAGCTCCATGAAGCGGGCGATGGCGTCCTCCGTCAGGGCCTGCTCCAGCCGGATGTGGCCGAGCTGGAGCTCCGGGGACTCGTCAAACGCCGAGTCGAGGTTGGCCTCGGACTTGGCCAACCACCGGGCCGCCTGGTCGAGGAAATCCTGGCGGGCCTCCGGCCGGTCGAGGGCCAGCTGCATCCGCTCCTCGGCGACGAGCCGGGAGCAGATGCCGCGCATCTGCCGGCAGTAGTGGTTCCGGGAGGAGCCGACCGACACCGCCACGCCGTAGGTGATGTGGGCGTGCTTGAAGTCGCCGTGCGCGTACAGCTGGTTCGCTTCGGCGATGAGCTCGTCGTAGGTGCTCACGGTGTCACGTGCTCCGTCCCGATGTGCGCCAGTCGCGTGCACAGACTACTCAGCCGGTGTTGCGCAACCCGTTGGCGATGCCGTTCACGGTGAGCAACAACGCCCGCCGAAGCTCGGGGTCCGGCCGCTCGCTGCCCCGGAGCCGGGCGAGGAGCGACACCTGGAGGTAGCTGATCGGGTCGAGGTAGGCGTCGCGTATCTCCAGGGTCCGCCGCAGCAACGGGTGGTGATCGAGGAGCCGATCACGGCCGGTCAGGAAGAGCACCTGGTCGACGGTACGCCGGTGCTCCTCGGCGATCCGCTCGAAGATCTCGTGCAGCGACGGGTCGGCCAGGCGCTCGACGTAGCGCCGGGCGATGTCCAGGTCGGTCTTGAAGAGCACCATCTCGACGTTCGAGATGAACGCCCGGAAGAAGTGCCATTCCTCGTACATCCCCCGGAGACGGTCCGACAATCCCTCGGAACGGGCCCGCTCCACGCCGGCGCCGACCCCGAACCAGCCGGGGACGATCTGACGCGACTGGGTCCAGCCGAAGACCCACGGGATGGCCCGCAGCGACTCCAGCCCCTGGGCGCGGCCGCCGCCCCGGCGGATGGGCCGCGAGCCGATGTTCAGCTCGGTCAGCTCCTCGACCGGCGTGGACGAGCGGAAGTAGTCCATGAGCCGGGGGTCGTCGATCAGGGCGCGGTAGGAGGCGTGGGCCGCGGCAGACACGACGTCCATGACCTCGTCCCACCCCTCGATCACCGACAGGGGGACCCGGGACTCCCGGTGCAGCAGCGAGGCCTTGAGCACGGCGGCGCTGGCGAACTCCAGGTTCCGGCGGGCGAGGGTCGGCAGGCCGTACTTGTCGGAGATGACCTCGCCCTGCTCGGTGATCTTGATCGCCCCGTCCAGGGTGCCGTAGGGCTGGGCCAGGATGGCGTCGCCCGTCGGGCCGCCACCGCGGCCGACGGTGCCCCCACGCCCGTGGAAGAGCCGCAGGAGCACGTGGTGGCGGTGGGCGACGTCCCGCAGCGCCCGCTGGGCCCGGTGGATCTCCCAGAGCGACGTGGTGATGCCCGCGTCCTTGTTGGAGTCCGAGTAGCCGAGCATGACCTCCTGAATGCCGCCGCGGCGCTCGACCACCTGCCGGTAGCCGGGGTCGGACAGGAGCTCGTCGAGCAGGGGGCCGGCGTTGCGGAGCTCCGTGACCGTCTCCAGCAGAGGTACGAACCCGATGCGGGCCACGCCGGCGGTGAGGTCGACGAGCCCGACCTCTCGGGCCAGCACCGCGGCGGCCAGCACGTCGTCGACCCCACGGGTCATGGAGATGACGTAGCTCTCGATGGCCTCCTCGCCGTAGGTGTCGAGGGCCTCGCGGACCGTCTCGAAGAGGCAGAGGACGTCCTCGGCGTCGCCGGTCAGGCGGGTCGCCGGCGACTTCAGGGGGCGGGCGGACCGCAGCTCGGCCGAAAGGAGCTTCGTGCGCTCGGCCCGCGACAGCTCGGTGTAGGGGGTTTCGAGGCGGTCGAACAGGGCGGCCAGGGCGATGTGGTGGCGGTCGGCGTGCTCACGGATGTCCATGGTGGCGAGGGCCATGCCGAAGGCGGCCGCGACACGGATGACGCGGTCGAGGCTGCCGCGGGCCACCAGGTCGCCACGGTTCTCCAGCATCGACGCCCGCATCAGCTCCAGCTCGTCGAGCAGCTCGCTCGGGGATGCGTACTCCAGGCCCCGCCGGGGTGGGGCACCGTCGGCCAGCCGCTGTTGGGTGTTCCGCAGGCGCTGGAGCACGTACGAGCACTTCAGCCGGTAGGGCTCCTCGGCGTTGAGGCTGCCGAAGCGGGCGAAGACGTCGGGGAGCACGGCCCGGTCGGCGACCAGGCTGGCCTTGAGCGGCGAGGAGATGTGGGCGACGCGGGTCGACGTGCTCAGCGTGCTCACCAGGTCCTCGACGGTGGCACTGAGCCGGCGGAGGGCCAGCCGGCGCTGCAGGTCGAGGACCTGCAGGGTCACCTGGGGGGTGACGTTGGGGTTCCCGTCGCGGTCGCCACCGACCCACGTCCCGAAGCGGATCGGCCGGGCCCGGGGTGCCAGCTCGATGCCGAGGCGGGCGAGGTGGGCGGCGAGGTCGTCGAGCAGGTCGGGGAGGACGGCGCCGAAGAGGTCGTCCAGGTAGAAGACGACCGAGCTGGCCTCCTCCGCCGGCGTGGGCTTCTTGCGGCGGAGCTCGTCGGTCTGCCAGATCAGGTCGACGATCTCGGCGATCTCCCGCTCGTCACGCCGGCGGTCGTCCTCGGTGGCGCGGGGGTTCGAGCGCCGCTCGAGCACCTCGGCGATCCGCCGGCGCTTAGCCAGGATCGACTGGCGCACGGCCTCGGTGGGGTGGGCGGTGAGGACCAGCCGCAGCTCCAGCCGGTCGAGCAGCCCCTCCACCTCCTGGAGGGGGAGGCCGGCAGCGGCGATTTCGTCGACGGCCTGGGCGAGAGGCCCCTCCTCGGTCGCCAGCTGGGTCCGCTCGTCGGCCCGGTGGACCTGCTCGGCGATGTTGGCCAGGTGGAAGTAGGCGGAGAACGCCCGCACGAGGAGCGTGGCCGTCGCCAGGTCGAGGCCGGAGAGCAGCTCGTCGAGCTGCTCCGCGGTCGCCTCCGAGGACGAGTCACGCGTCGCCTTGCTCAACGTGCGCACCCGCTCCACAAGGTCGAGCAGCTCGGGGCCCTGGTGGCGCGAGAGGGTCTCGCCCAGCAGGCCGACGAGGAGCTTGATGTCGCGGTTGAGGAGCTCGCCGTCGAGCGGGTCGATCACAGGCCGGGAGATGACCTAGCGGCCGAGGAGGCCACCGAGCACGCCGGCGGCACCCGCACCGCCCGTCTCGCCCGGCATGATCGAGCGGATCCACGCCTGCAGGGCAGAGGGGTTGCGGGTCTGGGTCATCACCCAGCCGGGGCCGGTGAAGTCGAACACGAAGCCCTCGCCCGACTTCAGGGTCTGGATCACGCCGCCGGCCACCTTACGGATCTGGCTGGTGGTGGAGGGCTCGAAGGCGACGACGTGGCCGGTGTCGATGGTGACCGACTCGCCGGCGGCCAGCTCAACGGTGTCGATGGCGCCGTAGCAGGCCAGGAGGACGGTGCCCGCTCCCGACGCCCGGACGAGGAACCCGCCCTCGCCGCCGAACAGGTTCTTGAAGCCGCCCCACTTGGTGTCGAGCTCCACCCCGGCCGCCGACGCCAGCCAGCAGCCCTTGGTGATCGACAGCGGCGCCTCGGGCGAGACAGAGGCGGTGATGATGTCGCCTGCGAGGTGGTGGGCGACGTCGACCCAGCCGCCCGTCGCCGGCGCAGTGAACGTGGTGACGAACAGGCTCTCGCCGCCCAGGACGGACCGCTTCAGCCCCTTCATCACCCCGCCCTGCGTGCTGGAGGTGATGGCCACGCCCGACGACGTGGCCATCATCGCCCCCGATTCGGCCCGGAACTGCTCGTTCGGGTCGAGGGTGATGCGGCCGGCGGCGAACGAGGGGCTGTGACGGATGTTGACGTCCATACGCGGACGCTATCGCCCCGGTCACCGATAGGCGCCGGCGCCCCCGATCGGATTCCTTCCAGCCGTCGGGAGTCACGCGCGAGACTGGTCCTCATGGGCAAGTACTTCGGGAAGCAGCCGATCTACTCGGAGGCGGAGGCGCAGGCGCAGGCGAAGCAGGCGATCGACGCGGCGGTGAGCAGGGGTCGGCCCTCGGAAGAGGAGTTCAGGGCCCTCGGGTCCCGGATGGGCGACATCAACCAGGCGCTGGCGGCGCGGCCGCCCATGGAGATCCCGTCGCCGCCCCCGCCTCGGCGGGCGACGGCACCCGGCGCGCCGCCCCGGGCCGTCAACCAGATCCTGCGGCCCCGGCCGCCGGCACCCGAACCGGAACCGCCGGCGCCGGCGCCGGCGCCGGCCAGGCGGGTGCCTCGCCCGGCGGCCGCCGCGGCACCGGCCCCCGCCAAGCGGGTGGCGCGGGCCGCGGCCCCCGCCCCGGCTCCCGTCAAGCGGGCCACCCGGCCTCCGGCCTCCGGTCCCGCGGCGGCTCCCGTCAAGCGAACGACCCGGGCGGTCATCACCGGTCCCGACGCGGCGCCGGCCAAGCGCACGACGCGCGCCGCCGCCGCGCCGGCGCCGGCGCCGGCCAAGCGGCCGGCCGTGAAGAAGCGCCCCACCTGACCCGGGCGGCTCGCGCTACAGCGACCGGGTGACCCGCGCCGGGCTGCCCATCGCCACGACGTCGGCGGGCAGGTCCCGGGTGACGACCGCGCCTGCGCCGACGACGGTGTTCTCACCGATCGAGACGCCGGGCAGCACGATGACGCCCCCGCCGAGCCACACGTTGTCGGCGATGGTGATCGGCCGGGCCGCCTCCCACTTCGCCCGGCGCAGGCCGGCGTCACTCGGGTGCGTCGGCGTCAGCAGTTGGACGTTGGGACCGATCTGCACGTCGTCGCCGATCGTGATGGGCGCCACGTCGAGCGCCACCAGGCCGAAGTTGGCGAAGACCCCCGCGCCGACGCGTATCTGGTAGCCGTAGTCGCAGTAGAAGGGCGACCGGATCTCGCTGTCCCGACCGAACGCACCCAGGAGCTCCCCGAGAATACGGCGCCGCTCGTCCGCCGCTTCGGCCGGCGTGCGGTTGAACCGGTCCTGCAGCTGCCTCGCCCGCCGCGAATCGGCGGCCAGCTCGGGGTCGTCGGCGATGTACAGGTCGCCGTCCAGCATCCGCTGGCGCTGCGTCCTGCCGTCGTCGCCGGCCATCGGGCCCCCACCATGCCCTAGTTTCGAGCGTCATGCCGTCTCCGGGCGCCACGCTCGTGGCCACCGACATCACCCGGTCCCACGGCGCCTTCGTCGTGCTGGACGGCGTCAGTCTGACGGTGGGGCCGCGCTCGCGCATCGGCGTCGTCGGCCCCAATGGCGTCGGCAAGACGACCCTCCTGCGCATCCTCGCCGGCCTGGAGACGCCGGACTCCGGCCGGCTGACAATGGCGCCTCCGGCGTTGAACGTCGGCTACCTCCCCCAGGAGCTGGTGCCGCGGGACGGCGAGACGCTCCGGGCCTACCTGGGCCGGCGCACCGGCGTGGCCTCGGCCGAAGCCGAGCTGGAGGAGGCGGCCGGCCTGCTCGGCGAGCCCGGGACCGAGGACCGCTACTCGGTGGCCCTGGAGCGCTACCTGCAACTCGGCGGGCCCGACCTGGGCTCGCGGGCCGCCGAGGTCTGCGAGGACCTCGGCCTGCCGGCCGACCGGCTCGACGTCGAGCTGGTCGCCCTGTCGGGCGGCCAGATGGCCCGCGCCGCGCTGGCCGCCATCCTCCTGTCGCGCTTCGACGTCCTGCTCCTCGACGAGCCCACCAACGACCTCGACTTCGCCGGGCTGCACCAGCTGGAGCGGTTCCTCGCCGACCTCGACGGCGCCCTGGTCGTCGTCTCCCACGACCGGGCGTTCCTGGAGACGACGATCGAGCGTGTGCTGGAGCTCGATGAGCACAGCCGCACGTCCACCGAGTACGGCGGTGGATGGCTGGGCTACCTGGAGGCCAAGCGCACGGCGCGCCGCCACGCCGAGGAGGACTACGACGAGTACCGGTCGCAGCGATCCGACCTGGTCGAGCGGGCGCGGACGCAGCGCCAGTGGGCGGTCAGCGGCGTCCGCACCGCCAAGAAGAACCAACCGGACAACGACAAGGCCCAGAAGGGCTTCCGCGTCAACCGGACCGAGAAGCAGGCGGCCAAGGTGCGCATCACCGAGAAGGCCATGGAGCGGCTGGAGGTGGCGGAAAAGCCGTGGGAGGGCTGGGACCTCCACCTGGACCTGGCCCCGTCGACGCGCAGCGGCGACGTGGTGGCGAGGCTGGTCGACGCTGTCGTGGAGCGCGGGTCGTTCCGGCTGGGGCCCCTGTCGCTGGAAGTGGCATGGGCCGAGCGGCTGGCGATCGTCGGCCCGAACGGCTCCGGCAAGACCACGCTCCTCCGGGCGCTGCTCGGCGAGCTGCCCATGGCCGCCGGGGAGCGCTGGATGGGACCGGGCGTCGTAATCGGCGAGCTCGACCAGGGCCGCCGGCGCTTCCTGTCCGGTGAGCCGCTCATCGACGGGTTCACCAAGGCCTCCGGGCTGCTGGTGCAGCCGAGCCGGTCGCTGCTGGCCAAGTTCGGCCTGGGCGCCGAGCACGTCGGGCGGCCGGCGTCGAGCCTGTCGCCCGGCGAGCGGACCCGGGCGACACTTGCCCTGCTGATGGCCGTCGGCGCCAACTGCCTCGTGCTCGACGAGCCGACCAACCACCTCGACCTGCCTGCCATCGAGCAGTTGGAGCAGGCCCTCGACGACTACGAGGGCACGCTGCTCCTCGTGACCCACGACCGGCGCCTCCTCGAAGCGATGGAGATCACCCGCACCATCGACCTCGGCTGACCACTACGGCGGCGGGAGGTACCTGCGGGCGCCCCAGAACTCCCGGGCGTAGGCCGGCGCGTCCATCGGGACGGTCTCCACTGTCCTCCCCGTGGCCGGCGATTGGATCATCATCCCGTTGCCCACGTACATCGACACGTGATGGATGCCGCGCTGCTCGCCGTTCGAGGAGTACAAGAGCAGGTCGCCGGGCTGGATGCTCGACCGGTCGACCGGAACGCCCACGCCGGCCTGGTCGTCGGCGTCGCGGGGCAGCACGATGCCGCGCACGCCGTACAGCGCGGCGGTGAAGCCCGAGCAGTCGTAGCCGGCCGACGAGGTGCCCGCCCACAGATACGGCGTGCCGGAGAAGAGCCGGGCGCCGGCGACGAGGTCGGCGCCCGTGGTCGAGCGGGGGCCCGGGCCGACGACCTCGACGTCGGCGGTGGCCAGGAGCCCACGCCCGCCGGCGGGGAGGGCGACGCTCACGTAGCGGGCGCCGGCGTCGAGCACCGGCAGCCTGGTGTTGTAGCTGAGGTCGACCGTCCAACGAGCGGGATCCGCGGGGTCCCGCAACGGCGCGCTCGGGCTGACGACGACGGCAGAGGTGGGGGTCTGGATCGACTCGCCGGCCCGGAGCTGGACGGTCGGGATCCAGCCGGGATATCCGTTCGGGTCCAGCGACGTCGGCTGGCCGGTGACCACCACCCGAGCCCAGTCGCCGGCGACCTCCCGGATCACCACCCGCTCGCCGTACAGCGCCTGGGTGACGAGGTGGTCGACGAGCCACAGCTTGTCGTTGAGCGACATGGCCCCCAGCCAGCGCGGGACGTCCACCGGGTTGGTCGTGGAGGGGGCGTCGACCGGCCGGGTGGGGCCGGGGGTGCTCCAGACCGTCGCCACGGCGACGGTGACGAGGGCGGGGCCACCGGGCGCCAGCGCCGGCGGCGGCGGCTCGGCGACCGGCCCAGGGGCCGGCGTCTCCGCCGGCGGGGCGTCGACCTTCGGTACGGCCGGCGGCGGCGGCCCGTCCCCGCGTGAGACGACGACCGCGGACACCAAGACCACCGCAGCAACGGTGACCCACAGGACATGGGCCGACCGCAGCCGCATGTCTTGACTGTACCCAGGACCTTCGTGTGCATTACGCGTCGTGATTTCGGCGATTGCAGCCCGAATCACGACGCGGAATGCACACCGCCGCGTGGCCGCTACCGTTCTATGGCGTGCGATTCCGCCCCGTCACCCTGGCTCTGGCCGCCCTCCTGGTCGCTTCCGCCTGCGGCTCCGGCGCCGGCGACGGCGCCGCCGTGGGCCGCGCTCCCGACACCGCGCCGACCACCACCCAGGCCCCGACGACGATCGTCACCACGACCACCGAGCCCGATCCGGCCACGGCCACCGCGGTGGTCACGCCGGCGGGCATCGTCGCGCCCGTGATCTCCCGGGCCGGCGACGGGTGGGTCGTGCGCACCCCGTGCAACGCCACCGCCACCCTCACCCGGGCCAAGGCCAAGTCCGCCGGCTCCCCCGTGATCGTCCTCGACCCGGGCCATGGCGGCGCCGAGCCGGGGGCCGTGTCGCCCGGGGGCCTGATCGAGAAGGACATCAACCTGGCCGTCGCCCGGGAGACCAAGACGGCCCTCGAGGCCGCCGGCGTCACCACCCTGATCACGCGGTCCGGCGACTACGACGTCGCCCTGCCCACCCGGTCCGAGATCGCCCGGGCGGTGAACCCGAAGGCGTTCGTGTCGATCCACCACAACGCCGAGCCCGACGGGCCGAGGGACGGCCCGGGCACCGAGACCTACTACCAGATCGGTTCGACCGACTCGAAGCGGCTGGCCGGTCTGGTGTACGAGGAGGTCGTCAAGGCCATGTCCCAGTACAAGGTGGCGTGGGTGGCCGACCGCGACGCCGGCGCCAAGTACCGCCCGGGCACGAACGGCGACTACTACGCCATGCTCCGCCAGCCGGGGAAGGTGGTCAGCGTCCTGGCCGAGCTGGCCTTCATCACCAACCAGCCGGAGTCGCTGCTGCTGGCCCGTCCGGAGGTCCAGAAGGTTGAGGGCGAGGCCGTGGCCCGGGGCATCGTCCGCTACCTCACCACCACCGACCCGGGGTCGGGTTTTGTCGAGCCGTACCCCCGGATCGACCCACCGTCGACCGGCAGTGCCACCCCGCGGCCCTGCCACGACCCCCAGCTGTGACAGGGTGGACCGCATGACCGACGCCCAGAAGCCCCAGGTACAGGTTCCCGCCGGCGAGGCCCCTCCCACGGAGCTGGTGCTCGAGGACCTCACGGAGGGCACCGGCGAAGAGGCCGTCGCCGGCACGACGGTCGACGTGCACTACGTGGGCGTGGCTTGGAGCACGAACAAGCAGTTCGACGCCTCCTGGGACCGCCCGGGCAGCTTCTCGTTCCCCCTGGGCGCCGGCCGGGTCATCTCCGGCTGGGACCAGGGCGTGGCCGGCATGAAGGTCGGCGGACGGCGGCGGATCACCATCCCGCCCCACCTCGGCTATGGCGACGCCGGCGCCCGCGGCGCCATCAAGGGCGGCGAGACGTTGATCTTCGTCGTCGACCTGCTCAACGTGCGGTGACTCCGAGGCTCCTCACGGACAGCGGTTTGGAGACGTGGCTCGTCTTCCACCGTGGCGTCGACCTTCCGCACTTCGCCGCCTTTCCCCTGCTCGACGGCGACGCCGGCCGCGCGCTTCTCGCCGAGTACTTCCGCGACCACCTCACCGTTGCCGAGCGGGCCAATACCGGAATCGTGCTGGAGACGCCCACCTGGCGGGCCAACCCGGACTGGGCTGTCCAAATGGGGTACGACGCCGCCTCGCTCGACCGGGTGAATCGTGAGGCCGTGGCGTTCACCCGCGGCATTGCGACCGAGTTTCCGGGTCTCGATGTCGTTGTGAGCGGCAACCTCGGACCTCGTGGCGACGGCTACCGGCCGGGCGAGCAACTCTCCCCGGAGGCGGCCGAGGCATATCACCGCCCCCAGATCGAGTCCTTCGCCGCGGCCGGCGCCGACCGGGTCACGATGCTGACCGCGACCCACACCGGCGAACCGATCGGCGTCGCCCGCGCCGCGGCGAGCGCCGGCCTCCCCGTCGTGCTGTCGTTCACCGTCGAGACCGACGGACGGCTCCCGACCGGGCAGGCCCTCGCCGACGCGATCGCCGAGGTCGACGCGGCCACCGGCGGGGCGGTCCTCCACTTCGGCGTCAACTGCGCCCACCCCGACCACCTGAGGGGCAGTCTCGACGCCGACCCGGCGGTGATCGGCCGCATCGGCCTCCTCCGCGCCAACGCGTCGCGGGCCAGCCATGCCGAGCTCGACGAGGCCGACACCCTCGACGACGGCGACCCCGCCGAGCTCGCCAGCCAGTACGCCGAGCTGATCGACCGACACCCCGGCATTCACGTGCTCGGCGGGTGCTGCGGCACCGACGTCCGCCACGTCGAAGCCATCGCGCTGGCGTGCTGCGCCAGTTGAGCGTCTACGACGCGGTTGGTGGCCACCCGTTCTTCGTCGACCTGGTCGACGGCTTCTACGCGGGGGTGAGCACCGACCCGCTCCTGCGACCCCTGTACCCGGACGACCTCGCCGACTCCCGACGCCACCTGGCCGGGTTCCTCACCCAGTACTGGGGCGGGCCTACCACCTACAGCGACGAGCGCGGGCACCCGCGCCTGCGCATGCGTCACGCGCCCTTCGCGATCGGCGACGCGGAGCGCGACGCCTGGCTGCGGCACATGCTCGGGTCCCTGGACGCGGTGGCCGCCACCCGCGCCGCGCCCGTGGAGGCGGTGGCCCGGATCCGGACCTACCTCGTCGACGTGGCCGAGTTCCTGGTCAACACCCGCTGACGCTGGCCACAGGCTCAAGTCCGACCCGGGCAATGCCGACAACGTCACCGGAGCCGATTTGACCAAACGCGGGCCGGATGGAGCAGGGCAATGGACACTACCTGGCGAAAGATTCGGGTCGTGGTGGCGATCGCCGTCTTCGCTCCGATCCTCGGGATGGGGCCGGCGCATCTAGCGCCGGCGAGCGCGGCCCCGGCAACCCCGCACGTGACGCCTGTGCGGGCTCTCACCGAAGTCGTCAGTAACGACACCCACGCCTTCGCCACCGCCCGGTACGACAACGTCGTGCAGGTCCTCTCCCTGGCCACCGGGGCGTTGGAGGCGTCCGTTCCAGTCGGCACCAGGCCGGTGGGTCTGGACCTGAGCAGGGACGGCACCCTGCTCTATGTCGCCAACTCGGAGAGCAACGACGTATCGGTGGTCGATGTGGCCCTCCGACGAGAGGTGCGGCGACTCCCGGTTCCGGCCATGCCGCGCACCGGCGCCCCCATGTCCATCGCGGTCGCGAGCAACGGCACGGCCCTGTTGAGCAGAGTCCGCGACTATCGCAGCGTCGCCCAGCCTCGCCTGCTGTCGATCGACCTGGCCACCGGCGCCATGCAGGAGCGGACGGACTGGTTCAACCCGGATTCCGCCTCAACGATCCGGCTGCGGGCGAGCGGGGACCGCTCCTACATCGGCATCATCGAACAGTTCGGGCCGATAGGGACAGTGAGCCTCTATTCGGCGGCATCCGACACCTTCACCCGCCGTAAGTTCGTAGGCAATACCGGGCTCGTGGCTATGGACGGCACCGGTTCCAAAGTGCTGGTCGGGCCGGATACGTTCGTCCTCGACCGCGAGCTGGTGTTACGGGCCACGATTCCGGGGATGGGCGCGGCGCCCGGCACCAGGGTGTCGGACGTGGCGGTAGGAGCCTCCGGAGCGACGGCCTACCGCCTTCGGGGCGGAGCGATCGAAGTCGTCGACCTGTCCCGGGCGCTCGTGACGGCGACCATTGTCCTTCCTGAACCGGCGGACGATGTGAACGGACGCTTGGCCCTCACTCCGGACGGCAAGACCCTGGTCGCCCTGACCGCGACCGGCGTCAGCGTCGCACCGGTGTCCGCCGGCACCGCCAAGCCGTGCCCGCCGCCGGCGGCGCCAGTGGGAGTAGTCGCGGTCTGCGGCGCCCTGGCCGACATCGTCGCTGACAACCGCGGCCGCGCCTACGTCAGCAACTCCGACCGCAACCAGATCGAGGTCGTCTCCCTCACGGGCCGGCGGGTCGAGGCATCCATTCCGGTCGGGTCCCAGCCGACGAGCCTGGACCTGAGCCCCGACGGCAACACGCTCTACGTCGTCAACTCCGGGGCCGAGGAGGTGTCCGTCGTCGACGTCGTGCATCGGCGGGAGGTCCAGCGCATCACCGTGCCCGTCAGGGAGTGGGGCGACGGCCCCGAGCGGTTGTTGTCCCTGGCGGTGGCGAGCAACGGCAAGGCCCTGCTCACCACGCGGTCGTTCACCAGTGAGTTCGGACTGCGCGTGCTCCAGATCGACCTGGCCACATTCGCCGTGACCGGCCGCACCGATGCGCCCACCGTCACCGAGTACGCCCGCTCGAGCGCCGACCACAGTCGGATCGGCTTTGTCCCCGGGACGTCCATTGGCTCGGTCTTCGCCTATAGCGCCGCCAGCGACACGTTCACCCGAGGCAAGGACGTGAGCGGGTCCCTCTCCCAGGTCGCGCTGGACGGCGACGGCTCGGAGATGCTCGTCGGTCCGGGCACACCCGGCTGGGAACCAGGCATCTACCGACTCGACCGCGACCTCGTCCGGCGAGGAACGATCGACGCCTACCCGCGACTGGGCATGACGGTCAACGCCGGCGGCACCCGCCTATTCAGCGTCGATGCCCTGACCGCGTTCGTCTCCGACGTCGACCGGGCCGTCGACGTTCGTTCGGTTCAGCTGCCCGAGCGCCTGTCCGAGAAGCCCGCGGCGGTGGCGCTCACCCCCGACGAGTCCGTGCTCGTCGTCCTGAGCCCTTCGGGCGTCAGCTTCGTCTCGACCGCCGGTGGGACCCCGCTAGGGGTGTGCGAGCCCCGACCGCCGGTATCCGGTCTGACCTCGGTCTGCGGGCAGCTCACCGACGCGGTCTCCGCCGGCGGGAAGGTCTACGCCACGAACGCCGATCACAACCGGATCGAGGTGATCTCGTTGGCCGACGGCAGGCTCGAGGCACCGATCCTCGTCGGCTCCCGCCCGCAGGCCCTTGACCTCACCGCCGACGGGAGCCTGCTCTACGTCGCCTTGGGGGGGGCGGAGGAGGTATCGGTTGTCGACGTGGCCGAGCGGCGGGAGCTGCGCCGTATCACCGTCCCGTCAGTGCTCTCCAACGACCGGCCCACGTCGATCGCGGTGGCGAGCAGCGGCATCGCCCTGCTGGTGACGAGCTCCTCGGGCTCCGGCTTTGGCGGCCACATCCATCAGATCGACCTCGCAACCGAGACCCCCTCTCTACGCCGGGACTTCGACGCGTTCTTTGGCACCATCGACAACCGCACAGTGATTGAGGCCAGCGGCGACCGCTCACGGGTGCTGGCCGTCGCCAGCCACTCCGGAGGGTCAGTCCACATGTACCAGTCCGACTCCGACAGCTTCGGCCCGGAGGTCTCCCTTGACGACTACCTGTCCTTCGCCGCTCTTGACGGCTCGGGCGACCGGGCACTCTTCGAAAACGGCATGGTGGTGGACGGGCAGCTGCGGCTGGTCGGGGACGTGCCCGGAGAGGGCAAGGGCGTCGCCCTGAACAGGTCCGGTACCACCGGGTACCGCGTACAGGACCGAGCGGTCGAGGTCATCGACATGGCGACCCAGACGGTCGACAGGACGTTGCCGCTGCCCGATCCCGTGCAGACGGCGCGCGGGGCCATCGCCCTGAGCGCCGACGAGCAGAGCCTCGCCGTCCTCACCTTCGGTGGCGTCTCGCTCGTTCCCATCGGGCCGGCGTCCCCGCGTACGCCGTACGCGGTCTGGACCCAGCCCGGCGCCACCCCCCTTGACGGGACCGGCACATGGATCTCCATCGTCGGCGAGCCCCAGACGCTTGCCGGGCTCATGGGACCCTCGTACCTCTTCGGCCACTACTTCAGCTTCGCCAGGAGCGGCGCGACGGGCGCGGTCGCGCTGATGAAGCAACCGGCCGGGAAGTTCGCCGTCTTCACCATCTCCGAGCCCGGCCGCCCTTCGCGCATCGCCGCCGTGCCCTTCGAGTGGCGGGAGGGCGGCTCCTACTTCCTCTTCGTGTACCAGGTGAGCCCCGGGCGCTGGGGAGCGTGGGTGTACGACGGTGCGGTCGGTACGCCCGTGCCGATCGGAACGTTCGACGTCCCGCCGGCGTGGGGCGGGCTGTCGCCGACCACCGTGACCGTGTCGTCCTGGGCCGGAGCCACCGGGCCCTTGTGCGGGAAATACCCGCTCGCCGATCTCATGTACTACCCGGCTATCGGCTTCGTCGGCGGGACGACGACGATGGCCAAGTTGACAGCCGCCGACCAGACGCCGGGCGTCTGCGCGGCCCGCACCTCGGAGCAGGGCGTCTGGGTCCGTACCCGGACGGGCGCCGGCGCGTAGGTCGGGCGACCGGAGACGGGGTCAGGCGCAGCGGAGGAACGTCACCGCCGCCGGCGCCGGCTCCACATTGGCGCCGGGATGGTCGGCGGCCCACTTGCGCAGGCCGGTGACAAGCTCGGCGGCTTCGACGTCGGAGTCCATGACGACGGTCGCCCGCACGCACATCCGCTTGCCGGTCCGCCAGGCGACGTAGCTGTCGCCGGCCCAGCCCTCGGCGGCCCGCCCGGCCTGGTCGTCAGGCCAGGACTCGCCCAGCATGAGCCGCAGGACGTACTCCCCCACCACCCCCTCGTCGACCACCCGGCCGCCGGCCCGAACCTCGGGGACACGGGCCCGGCCGCGGCCGGCGAGGTAGCGGGCGGGGTGCAGCACCTCCGCCGACGTGGTCGGCGGGGAGCGGAACGCGGCATCGAGCCGAGCCAGACCGCCGGCGGCGAGGAGGGCGGCGACGAGGTCGGGGCCGTCGACGTACGGAAAGTCGCCGAGGTCGAGGTAGATGCCCGGTACGTCGCCGACGTCGGCGCCGGCGAAGGTGGCGTCCTCCTCAGCCTCGGCTTCCCGACGCTCGGCGGCGGACAGCGACTCCACGTACCGCCGCTCGACGGTGACGGCGTCGCCCTCCACCAGGGCGTCGAAGGCCAGGGCGGCGTCGTCGTCAGCCAGGTCAGGGTCGAGGTCGAAGTGTTGGTCGTCGAGCGCATGGGTCAGCTCATGGACGACGACCTGGCGGACGAACGGCGTCAGCCGGCCGCCCCGCACCACCAGCTCCTTGGTGTCGGTGTCGTAGAAGCCGGCGACGGAGTCGCCGTCGAGGGCGCCGGCCGCGTCCAGATCATCGGTGGGGTCGACCAGCCCGAGCGCCCGGAGCACCCCGGCCTCGACGTCGGCGTCCAACGCCTTCAGCGGCTCACCGCCGGACAGCGCACGGCGGAAGGCGGCGTCGCCCAGGACGGACACCTTGACCGGCTCCCGGAACCGCAACCCGCGGGTGGACTCGACGAACGCCTCCAGCTCGGCGACCACCGCGGCCATGGAGGGGTCCAGCGCCCGGGGGGCATCCCGGCGCCGGCCGAGCGCGGTCGAGACGCCGGCCGCCATGAGGCCGGCGATGAGCACCACGAGCACCACCGGCACGATGCGGGAACGCGAGGTCACGGGCGCGGCAATGTACCCCGATCGGCATCGGTCACAATGGGTGCCGTGGCCGCCGTGTTGACCGAGGTGATCGTCGACGCCGCCGATCCGCCGCGTCTGGCCCGCTTCTGGGCCGAGGTCCTCGGCTGGGACGTCGTCGAGGAGGACGAGGAGGGCGTCGAGATCGCCGCCCCCGGCGGCGCCAAGCCGGCGTTGCTCTTCGTGCCGGTCGACGACCCGAAGGCGGGGAAGAACCGCCTGCACCTCGACGTCAACCCCACGGGCTGCGACCAGGCCGAGGAGCTGGCCCGGCTCCTCGCTATCGGCGCGGTCGAGGTCGACATCGGCCAGGGCGAGCAGACCTGGGTCGTGCTCGCCGACCCCGAAGGCAACGAGTTCTGCCTACTGCGGACAAGGGTGAGCTGACCGCCCCACCTGATGCCGGTCTCACAGTTTGGAGCACCCAGGGGCCTGCGCGGCCGGGTCGCGGCGCACGTCGTGGCCCGCCTGACGGGCGACGCCAACCGGTGGATGGTCGAGTGTCTCGACGTCGGCCCGCACGACCGCGTCCTCGACGTCGGTTGCGGGCCCGGCCTGGCCGTCGCCCGGGCCGCCGAGGTCAGCGCCGGCGGCGTGGTGGGCGTCGACGCCTCGGAGACAATGGTCAGGATGGCCCGGCGCCGCAACCAGGCCGCGGGCCGCCAGGGACGGGTAGAGATCCGGCGGGCCGACGCCGCCCGGCTGCCCTACCCCGACGCCCATTTCACCCGGGCCTGCTCACTGAACTCGCTGCAGTTCTGGCCGGCGCCGGCGGACGGCCTGCGCGAGCTCTTCCGGGTGCTGGACGCCGGCGGGCGGGTGGCCGTCGTCCTGATGGCCCGCCGTGACGACCCCGCGGGGCCGGGCATCCCGCCGTGGCTCCAGGCGACGTCCGGCACCATGCGCGCCGCCGGCTTCGCCGACCTGGAGATCTCCACCCGGACATTCGGCGGCGTTGTCCACTGGGCCGTGATTGCGACCCGGCCGGATGGGACAAGAGAAAGTGGCGCCCCTCTCGACCCCACGGCGGACGGGGTGAGGAAGGGCGCCATCGACCAGTATACGTACGATGTACGGTTTGTCGAGTCGAGAAACTGGGATTCTGAGAAAAAGTGGGATTGAACGCCGAGGGCATCTTCCGCGCTGCGCTGCGCCTCGTGGACGCAGATGGTCTCGACGCGCTGACGATGCGCCGGCTGGCGTCGGTGCTGGGTGTCGCCCCCATGTCGCTCTACGGCCACGTCCCGACCAAGGAGCACCTCCTCCTGGGGGTGGTGAACCTGGTCGTCAGCGAGTTCCGGCTCCCCGACCCGACCACGGCCCCGTGGGACGCCTTCAGGGGCGTCATCCGTGAGTTCCGGCGGGTCGCGCTCCTGCACCCGAACCTGGTGCCCATCACGGTCCGCCAGCCTCCGACCGGCGCAGAGGGACTGCTCACCCTGGAGGCCTCCCTGGACGCGCTGCGCCGGGCCGGCCTGAGCCCGTCCGCCACGGCGAGGGCCTACCGCCTTTCGGCGTCCTGGGCCATCGGCTTCGTATCGCTCGAGTGTGGGGGCTTCTTCAAGCCCGTCGACGTCACCGCCGGCGAGGACGTGGCTCCCATCGACATGGACTTGCTCCCCCGCGTGGCGGAGGTCGGGCCCCACCTGGCGGCCTGGGACGGCGACGAGGAGTTCGAGCGGGGCCTGGAGGTGCTCGTCGGGGTCATCGCCTCCTGGGCCGGGTCACCCGAGACGAGCGAGCCGGTGGAGGACGACGGCGGCGGCGGTGGCGACGTTGAGCGAGTCGACCCCGGCGTCGATGGCGATGCGAACCCGCCGGTCGGCGGCGCGTAGGGCCTCGTCGGTCAGCCCCGGCCCTTCGGCGCCCACCAGGAGCACCTGCCGGGGCCCGGGTACGACGGACCGCACGTCCTCGGCGCCGGCCGCCGGCGTCAGGGCCAGCACCTCGAAGCCCAGCTCCTGCAGCCGCCGGACCGCCGCCGGCGCGTCGGGCACCCGGGTATGGGGCAGGCGGAGGACCTGCCCCATCGACACCCGGACCGACCGCCGGTAGAGGGGGTCGGCCGACGTGGCGTCGAGTACGACCGCGTCGACCCCGAACGCGGCGCCGTTGCGGAACAGGGCGCCGAGGTTCTCGTTGTCGGTCACGCCCTCGGCCATCAGGACGAGATCGGCGCCGGCGACCACCGTCGCCAGGTCCGGGTGTGGGCGCCGCTCGGCCGAGGCCAGAGCGCCCCGGTGGAAGTGGAACCCGGTGACTGACGTCATGACCGCCTGGCTCACCCGGTAAACCGGAGCATCGACGCCGGCCAGCAGGTCGTCCAGGGCCGCGAGCCCCTGGTCCGTGACCAGGATGGTCCGGACTCTGTAGGGCGACTGCAGGAGCTGGCGGATGACGAGCGCGCCCTCGGCGACGAAGAACCCCTCGCCGGCGCCGTCCTCGCGCTCCCGCCGGCGCCGGAGCTCGGGGTCGTTGAGCCGGAAGAAGTCGGCCACCCGGGGGTCGGCCGGATCCTCCACGATGGCCGGTTGAGGTCTCAACGGTCTCGGTAGACTAGGTCCGTGGCCGAGACGAGGTGGCTGAGCGAGGAGGAGCAGCGGACCTGGCGTGCGTTCCTGACCGCCATGCGCCTCCTCATGGACGAGCTCGACCGCGAGCTCCAGCGCGACGCCGACATGCCACACACCTACTACGAGATCCTCGTCGCCCTCTCCGAGGCCCCCTGCCGCACCCTCCGGATGAACCACCTGGCCGACATCTGCCAGTCCTCCCGCAGCCGCCTGTCCCACGCCGTCAGCCGGCTCGAGGAGGCCGGGTGGGTGCGCCGCGAGGCCTGCCCCACCGACAAGCGGGGGGCGCTGGCCGTCATGACCGACAAGGGCTTCGCCGCCATCGAGTCCGCCGCCCCGGGCCACGTGGAGGGCGTCCGCCGGCACGTGTTCGACGTCCTGACCCCCGAGCAGGTGCGCCAGCTCGGCGAGATCAGCGCCGCCATCCGAGATGGCTTGGTCCAGGGCGACTGAGCCGTCTCCCCTGAAGCGACACCTGTGCTGCTACCGACGCCCGCCGGTGCGTTTCTGGTCGTGATCCGGGCCGAATTGTCCGAATTTCACGACCAGAAATGCACCGAGGCATGCCGCCAGCGTCGGTACTCGCCAGAGCCGACATGACGCGGGTCCTGCTGGCCGGCGCCGGCCTGATCGTCGCGTCGTGGGTGCTGCTCGTCGTGCTGGCCCGCCGGCTGCCGCCGGGGATCCTGAAGGACCTCGCCGCCTTCCTGCCGGCGTGCGTCACCGTCGCCCGCCGGCTCCGGTCCGACCCGCGGGTGCCGATGCGAGCCAAGGTGGCGGTCGGCTTCGCCGCCCTCTGGGTGCTGTCGCCGATCGACCTCATCCCCGAGTTCCTCCCGGTGATCGGGCCGCTTGACGACGTGGTTGTCGTCGCTCTCGCCCTTCGCTACGCCGCCCGCCGGGTGCCGGAGGAGCTGCTGTTCGAGGCGTGGCCGGCCGAGCCCCGGCTCCTCCGCCGCGTCCTGGGAAAGGGCGACGAGCCGCTCAGGCCGCGAAGCGGACCGGAAGCGACGTCAGGCCCCGGAGCGTGAGGCTGTCCCGGTAGGTGGCCGGGCCGCCGGCCAGCTCCATGGTGGCGAAGCGGTCGAGCAGGCGGTCAAGCACGATTTGGCCCTCCAGCCGGGCCAGGGCGGCGCCCAGGCAGAAGTGGATGCCCCCGCCGAAGCTCATAGGCGGGCCCTCGTCCCGCCCGACGTCGAGCCGTCCGGGGTCGTGGAAGCGGGCGGGGTCGTGGTTGGCCGCGCCCAAAAGGGCGAGGACGACGCTGCCGGCGGGTATGGACGTCTCCCCGATCGAAATGTCCTCGTAGGCGGTGCGGACAGCCAGCTGGACCGGGCTGTCGTAGCGCAGCAGCTCCTCGACCGCCGGCCGGACCAGGCTGCGGTCGGCGCGGAGGCGGGCCAGCTGGTCGGGGTTGCGTAGCAGGGCCAGCACCCCGTTGCCGATCAGGTGGGTCGTCGTCTCGAAGCCGGCGGCGAACAGCAGGATGACCGTCGAGATGAGCTCGCCCTCGGTGAGCTGGTCGCCCTTGTCCTCGGCCTCGATCAGCCTGGTCAGCATGTCGTCCTGGGGGCGGGCCCGGCGTTCGGCCGCCAACTCGGAGAAGTAGGCGCCCAGCTGGGCGTCGGCGACATCGGCCGCGGCCAGGGCATCCGGGGTGATGGCCAGTTCCAGCACCGCGGTCACGGCCCGCACCAGCGGCCGCAGGGCGCGGCGGTCCTCCGCCGGCACGCCCAGCATGTCGCCGATGACCGTGATCGGCAGCGGGAAGGCCAGCGCGTCGACGACGTCGACCTCACCGGCGCCGAATCCGTCGAGCAGATCGTCGACGATGGCCACGATGCGCGGCCGCAGACTCTCCACGGTGCGGGGCGTGAAGGCCCGGCTGACCAGGCCGCGCAGGCGGGTGTGGTCGGGCGGGTCGGTGACAAGCATGTTGGAGCGGTCGTTGCGGAACCGGTCCTGCACCGTCCGCTGGGCGTCGCTGAGCCCCATGGAGTTCATGGCCCCGGAGAAGTCCTTACCGACGCCGGGGTGGCGCAGGAGCTGCTGGCAGTCGTCGTAGCGGCTCAGGGCCCAGAAGCCGAAGGCACTGCGGTGGACCGGCGCCACCGCCCGCAGGGCGGCGTAGCGGGGGTACGGGTCGGCCCGGCCCTCGGGCGTGGCGACCAGCTCCGCCAGCAGGGCATCGGGCTCGACGGTGGAGGCAACGGGCATGGATCCAGTGCTACCAGCCTCAGCTTGCTTCGGTGGATCGCCCCAGGCGCTGGCCCCATTCCCGTGCCCGGTCCTCCTCGCCTGGTTGCAGGTGGTTCGCCTTGTCGACCAGGAAGCTCTCGGGGTCGACGACGGGCCGCAGGCCGTGCCGGCGCAGCTGGCGGTCGATCCCCTTCGACGCCCGGCCGGTCAGGATGGCCGGCGCCTTGGCCCGGGTGTCGAACGCCGCCGCCCTCGCTTCGAGGTGCCCGAGAGCGGCGAACCAGTCGTCCAGGCCGGCGGCGCGGGCGTCGGGATCGAGCACGGTGGCGGGCTGCTTGGCCGCCTGGTCGACCGCCGCCTTCCGGGTGCTGGGCCGGCTCATCCCGTGGATATGGGTCGGGCCGCCGACGACCACCAGGTCGGCGTCGTCGACCAGCCGGCTGTTCGCCCGGGACACGGGCACGACCCGCACCTCCGCCGTCTCGGCCAGACCCTTCCCGACGGCCTCCGCCAGCCGGCGGGTGTTGCCGAACATCGACTCGAAGACCACCACCGCTTTCATCGCTGCTCCTCCTTCTCCCTTCAACTCTGCGGCCCGCCTGCCGGCGCCTGTAGGGCCGATCGGCCCGAAATCGCGTCAACTCATCGTTGCCCCGTCGTCAATGTAGGGTTGACGTATGTCCTCTCCGCTTCCCACCGTGCAACAACTCGTCTCCTCGGTCGCCGCCGCCGAGGACGCCGATCTCGACCGGGTCCGGGCCGCGGTCGAGATGGCCGACGACCTCGGCGCCCTGGGGGACGAGGTGGTGAATCACTTCGTCGAGGCGGCCCGGGGTGCGGGCTGCTCGTGGTCCCAGATCGGCGCCCAGCTCGGCGTGTCGAAGCAGGCGGCCCAGCAGGCGTTCGTGGCCCCACCGCGGCGCCGGGGCCGGTTCGGCCGGCGCCCCGACGGCATGTTCGCCGGGCGCATGGGGCCGACCGCCCGGGCTGCCATCAAGGGCGCCTTCGAGGAAGCGAAAGGGCTCGGCCACGACCACGTCGGCACCGAGCATCTGCTCCTCACCGCGGGCGAGGGCCCCGGCCTCGCCGCCGTCGCCCTCCGCCGCCTGGGCGTCGACCAGGCGGCGCTCCGGGGGCACGTCGTCGACGTCGTCGGCCCCCGCGCCGCCGGCGCATCCGGGCACCCGCACTTCACACCACGGGCGAAGAAGGTCCTGGAGCTGGCCGTGCGGGAGTCGATCCGGCTGCACGCCGAGCGGGTGGGCTCCGAGCACCTGCTGCTGGCGCTGGTGCGCGAGGGCGAGGGCGTGGCGGCACAAATCCTCGTCCAGCGGTTGGGGCTCAACCTGGCTCAGGTCCGCCAGACCGTGCTCGACGTGGTGAACGAGGCCGCCGGCGCGGCGCCCGCCGGCTGATACCGCTCCTCCGGGGGGCGCCCTGGAAGACTGACCGCCGATGGTCCTCGCCCTGCCCGCTCGCCCGAGGAGCGACGGTGGGCGACTGCCCCAGATCGAGCTCCCGGTCGCCGTCCGCCGGCGCCTGCCCGTCCTGCACTGGGCCGAGCGCAACCGGCGGATACTGACGTTCGGTGCCTTCGTCTTCGCCGTACTGGCCTTCTCGGGCGCCTGGGCCGGCGGCGCCCTCGTCCTGAACGGCCGCGGCACGTCGCTCTACGTGCGGCTGGCGCTCGACCACCTCGGGGCCAAACGGACGGTCCCGTACTGGATGCCGGACCTCTGGGGCGGGTCACCCGTCTGGGCCCGCACGCCGTCGCTGCCGGTGTTCCTGCTCGTGCCGATGGCCACTGCGCTCGGTCCGGATGTGGCCGTGAAGGTCGGGGTGCTTGCCCTCCAGGTCCTCGGGGCGTGCGGTACCTACACGCTGTCCCGCTCGTTGTGGAGGAGCTACCCGGCCGCCGTCCTGGCCGGCATCCTGTTCGCGCTGCAGCCCCTCGTCGTCTCCCACGGCGTCCTGGCCGGATCCCTGCCCACCCTCGCGGTGATGAGCGCCGCCCCCTGGCTGGTGGTGGCGCTGCGAAGGGGCCTGCGGGGCGACGGCGCCGGGTGGCTGGCGCTGGCCGGGCTCCTCGCCGGCTTCGCCGTCCTGATGCACCCGGGGTACGCCCTCGGGCTGGCGCTCCTCGCCGGCTGCCTGGTCGTCGCCGAGGTGGGTCGGGCCCGCACGGAGGGCGACGGCGCGGCCATCCGCCGGCTGCCGGTCCGGGTGGGGGCGGTCGTCGCCGTGGCCCTCGGCTCCAGCGCGTACTGGCTGCTGCCGTTCGCCAGCCTCCGATCGTCGTTCGTGCGCCCGACGCCGGGGCTCGTCCGGGGGGATCTGGGGATGTTCCTCGGGCGGGCCCGCACGCTCCACGGCGCGGTGAGCGTCGACCGGGACGGCCTGCTCGGGCACCTCTTCCACATGGGTTGGACGTGCCTGGCCCTGAGCCTGCTCAGCGTCGTCGTCATCGCCCGCCGGGAGCGCGACGGGACCATCGCCGCCATCCTGCTGTCGGCGACGCTCGGCCTCTCGATGTCGACCGGCGCGGGACGCGGACAGTTCGTGCCCTTCGTCGTCGCCGGCCTCGCCGCCGGGGTGTTGATCGGCGCCCTCGTCGGCCCGTTACGCATGGGGCGGTGGGGGCCGCTCGTCGCCGTCGCCGTGCTCGTGGCCGCGCCGTACGTCACCCCGTTCGAGAGCCTGCAGCGGATCGTCCCCCTCCTCGGCGACCTCCGCGCCACCCAGTTCTACGCGGTCGTGCCGCTGGCCCTTGCCATGGGCGCGGCCTACCCCGTTGTCCTGGCCCAGGGGTGGGCCCAGGAGCACCGAGGACCGCCAGGCCTGCCCATCGCCCTCTCGGGCGCGGTGGCCATGGCCGTGCTCGGCGTCTTCCTCGTCGACGCCTGGCCGGCCCGCTCGTACTACCGCGTCCGGCCGCCGGCCACGTCGGCCGCGTACGGTGAGGTCGCCGCCGCCCTGGCTCGGGCGCCGGGCCGGCTCCGGGTCGCCCCCACCCGGATCGACCCGACGGCGACCGGGGCGCTCCTCGACGCCGGCCGTCTCGTCACGGTCGGATCGCCGGATGCCGTCGCCGGCCGGCAGGTGTGGCGGCTGGCGGAGGAGCCCCAAGACGGCCCGATCGCCTACCGCGACCGGGCCACCGGGCTACTAGCCACCGGCTTCCATGTGGCCGAGCGCCCGGCGGACATCGGGACCGCGGCCGAGTCGGTCCCGGCCATCGACCTGGTCACCAACCCCCGTGCCCTGCCGATGGTGCGGGCCTACACCCACACGGTGGCGATGGCCGGCGACGACGTCACGCCCGAGCTCGCCGCCGGCCTGGCCCACCGCAACGTCGGCGTCTTCACCGGCGCGCCGAACGCCTCGCCGGCACTGGCCGCGACCACCGTCGTCGACGTCCGCTCGAAGGCACCCTGCGACGACGACTCGGGCGCCCGGATCGACCCGGGCCTGGCCAGCCAGCTCGGCGTGGCGTGCGGGCTCCACCGCTGGATCGGCACGCTGTCCGCCGGCGTCGACGTCCTCAACATCGCCGAGGGCGTGGGCGGGACGTTCCGCGCCACCACCGATCGGCTGCAGGGGATCGCCGCCTTCCTCGACCGGGTGCCCGACCGGGCCGAGCTGGCCCTGCACGACGTCCTGGCCGGCGGCGCCCTCGGGCCGGCGCTGACCCGGGGCAAGGCGGTGGGGATCGACGAGTACGGGTTGGTCGCCTTCACCTTCGACCCGATCACCGGGTCGGCCGGGAAGGACTACGCCTTCGTGCTCAGCTGCCCGGGCTGCCCGGCCGACAACGTCCCCCGATTGGTCGTCGGGCACGCCGACGACCGGACAGGCGACCTGCTGTTCGGGGGCACCCTCCGGCGGGACCGGGCCGCGGCGTTCGTCCCAATCTACGAGCCCGTGGCCGCCGACCCGCCCAACGCGACCACCCTCGAGCCCACGCGGGTCGCACCGGGGCGCTGGCGCATCCGGGCCAACGGCGCGGCGCCGGCGCTGGTCGTCGTGGCCGAGGCCTGGTTCCCCGGCTGGGAGGCCCGGGTCGACGGGCGGCGGGCGCCGGTCGTGCCGGCCGACGGCGGCCTGCTCGGCGTGCCGGTCGACGCCGGCGACCATGTCGTCACCCTCGTCTACCACCGGCCGGCGGCGGCGACCGCCGGCCGGCTGATCACCGGGGTGACCCTACTCATCGTCGCCGGCCAGGCCATCCGTCGCCGGCGCCGGCGGCCGGTCGCCGCCCCCGCCGCGCCCGGGCGGGTGCCTTCGGCGCCCGCGCCGGCGCCTGCGAGCCCGCCGCTGCTGGAGGCGCGGGTGCGGCCGTCCGTCGACCCCGCAGGGCCTCGACCATCCCGCCCGGTACCGCAGCCTGGGGCGGGAGACGAGCCGGACTGGGACGAGGTGGTGCAGTCCCATAGGTCGCCGGCGGAAGACGAGGATCCGGACCCGGAGCATCCGACCCGCCGGATGCCGACGGTGCGGTGGCCCCCGGAGCCGTCCTGACGCGCGTGGCGGCGACGACCCCCGCCAGGCCGGCCAGGCCGATCACGGCCCCGACCCACGCCGGCCCCGTGCCCACGGGCGCGGCATCGTCGCTGTGCTCGACGGGCACCGGCGCCGGCGGGACGACGGTGGAGACCGCCGGCCGGTCGACGTTGACGTCGACGGAGGCGATGCCCCGCATGGCGGAGCCCGGCCCGCCGCCGCAGGCGACGACCGTCAGCCTCGGACGGTTGGCCGCGACGCCGGCCACGTCGAAGCGCAGGAAGAACTCGACCTCGGCTTTCGGCGGGTCGACCACCTGGAAGTCCTTCAGCGCCTCACCGACGAAGAGCTCGACCCGGGTGAGCCCCGCGGCGGCCGACGCCCGGCCGCGGACGGTCACCTGACCGGCGAAGGTCTCCCCCGTCGTCGGTTCGGTGATGGTGACCGCGCCGGCGTCGGGGCCGTTGGTCGGGCAGGTGTTCGGTATCGCCCCGGCCGCGGGCACGCCGACCCACGGAAGGGCCGGCGCAACCAACAGCAGCCTCCACCTGAGAGGCAACAGGCGGGCGGTCACCCGCCCGACGCTACCTACGGCGTGGCGGGAGGTGCGGGAGGTGCGGGGTCGCCCGCGTCGTCGCCGACCGTGACATCCTCGCCGTCACCGTCGACGAAGTCCTTGGCCGCCTCGACGCCCTTGTCGATCTTGTCGGCGTACTTGCCGCCGGTCTTGTCGTCGACCACGTCAGCCACCTTGCCGATGGCCCCCTCGACCTTCTCCTCGTGCCGGCCCAGGAGCGCCTTCGCCTTGTCCAGAAGCCCCATCTACCCCACCGACCCTTCCATGTTGAGCTCGATCAACCGCGACCATTCGACCGCGTACTCCATGGGCAGCGTACGGGTGACCGGCTCGATGAAGCCGTTCACGATCATGCTCATGGCCTGGGTGTCGGTGAGGCCCCGGCTCATCAGGTAGAAGAGCTGGTCCTCGCCGACCTTGGAGACCGTGGCCTCGTGCCCGATGCGGGCGTCGCGCTCGTTGATCTCCATATAGGGGTAGGTGTCGGAGCGGCTGGCCTCGTCGAGGATCAGGGCGTCGCAGCGCACGTGGCTCTTGGCCCCGTAGGCGCCCGGCTCAACCCGGACCTTGCCGCGGTACGACGTGCGGCCGCCGTCCTTGCAGATCGACTTGGAGATGATCGTGGAGGTGGTCTCCGGGGCGGCGTGGACCATCTGGGCCCCGGCGTCCTGGTGCATGCCGGCGCCGGCGTAGGCCACCGACAGGACCTCGCCCTGGGCCTTGGGGCCCATGAGGTACACCGATGGGTACTTCATGGTCAGGCGGCTGCCGATGTTGCCGTCGATCCACTCCACCCGGGCCTCGGTCTCGGCGCGGGCCCGCTTGGTCACCAGGTTGTAGACGTTGGTCGACCAGTTCTGGATGGTGGTGTAGGTGATGTGGGCGCTGGGCTTGGCGATGAGCTCGACCACGGCCGAGTGCAGGGAGTCGGTGCTGTAGACCGGCGCCGAGCAGCCCTCGATGTAGTGCACCGTGGAGCCCTCGTCGGCGATGATCAGCGTGCGCTCGAACTGGCCCATGTTCTCGGCGTTGATCCGGAAGTAGGCCTGCAGGGGCATCTCCACGTCGACGCCCGGCGGCACGTAGATGAAGCTGCCGCCCGACCACACCGCGGAGTTCAGGGCCGCGAACTTGTTGTCGCCCGGGGGGATGACGGTGCCGAAGTACTCCCGGAGGATCTCGGGGTGCTCGCGCAGGGCGGTGTCCATGTCCATGAACAGGACGCCCTTGGCCTCGAGGTCCTCACGGTTCTTGTGGTAGACGACCTCGGACTCGTACTGGGCGGTGACGCCGGCGAGGTACTTGCGCTCGGCCTCGGGGATGCCCAGCTTCTCGTAGGTCTCCTTCACCGAGTCGGGCAGCTGGTCCCACGAGCTGACCTGCTGGTCGGTGGGCTTGATGTAATAGAAGATGTCCTGAAAGTCCAGGTCGGGCATGTTGACCGCGAACCAGGGCGCCATCGGCTTGCGCTCGAACGTGCGTAGGGCGCGGAGGCGGAACTGGCGCATCCACTCGGGCTCGCCCTTCATCCACGACATCTCGTTGACGATGTCTTCGTTCAGGCCCTTCTTGGGCTTGAAGACGTAATCCTCGACGTCGTGCCAGCCGAGCTTGTACCTGCCGAGATCGAGTTCGGTCGTAGCCATCAGCGCACCAGCTTCCGAGAAGAGACAATTTCTCCTACGTAGATAGTAACAAACCCCCTCCCGGACATCATCCCCGGGTTTCCCTTCTCGAACTGGTGACGATCGAACACGGCCTGACCGGTCGAACCGTCACCAGTTGGAGTTAGAGGCCTCCGCGGGCGCGGGCGGTGGCGTGCTCGACGAGCTGGCGGAACAGGCCCTGGTGCTCGGGCCAGTCCTCGAGGAGCTCGGGGTGCCACTGGACGGCGACGATGTGAGGGCTACCGGGCACCTCGATGGCCTCCACCGTGTCGTCCTCGGCCCAGGCCACGGCGCGGGTGCCGGGGGCGGCCTGGTCGACGGCCTGGTGGTGGATGGAGTTGACGTCGACCTCGGTGGCGCCCAGGGCGTCGGCCAGGTGGCTGTCGGGTTCGATCTTCACCCGGTGGACGGCATCGTGCCAACGGTCGATCCGGTCGTGGTCCTGGCCGGTGGCGTGGGGGACGTGCTGGACCAGGGACCCGCCCATGGCCACGTTGAGGATCTGCATCCCCCGGCAGGTGGCCAGGAGGGGCATGTCGAGCTCGATGGCCGCCTGGATGAGACGGATCTCGAAGGCGTCCCGGAGGGGGTCGACACCATGGGTCTCGGCGATGGGATGGGCGCCGTAGCGCGACGGGGCCACGTCGCCGCCGCCGGTCAGCAGGATGCCGTGCACGGCCTGGAGGTAGTGGTCCACCGCGTCGGGGTCGAGCACCGGCAGGATCACCGGCAGGCCGCCGGCCCGCTCGACGCTGTCGACGTAGAACCGACTGGCGGTGTGGAGCAGGACGGGGCCGGTGGCGATCGGCACGATGCGGGGATGGGCGGAGATCCCGATGATCGGCTTCACCTCTTCAAATCTAGGGCGACCTGAAGAGCTCCGAGACGAAGGCGGCCAGGGCGTCGAGGCTGCCGGGCGAGGCGTCGGTCACGAACACGGCCGGGCGGCCGGCGCCGGCCGCCTCGATGGTGCCGGCCAAACGGCCGAGGGCGCCGGCGTCGGGGCCGACGAGGACGACAGTCACCCCGCCGGCGGCCAGCCGGGTGGCCAGGCCCTCGGAACCCGCCCAGTCAACTGGGACGACAACGACCTTCACCCGTGCATCTTGACCCGGGGAATGCCGACCAGGTTGGTCGGGTTTAGACTGACGCCATGGCCGCTCCCACTCCCATCGACCCCCGGGGGCCTCGCTTCAACCAGGGCGTGCTGGCGACCGCCCTGCTGGCCGGCTTTCTCGCCGACTGGCGCCCGGTGGTGCCGGCCTTCGCCCTCGTCCTGCTGGCCGGCGCCGCCTTCGGCCCGAAGTACGGGCCGTTCCTGGCCCTGTACGCCAGGGTGATCCGCCCCCGCCTCGCCCCGCCCCGCGAGCTGGAGGACCCCCGACCGCCCCGCTTCTCCTCGGCGATGGGCGTGGCGTTCCTCGGCGCCGGCACGCTGGCCTTCGCCGTCGGTGCCCCCGGGCTCGGGTGGGCCCTGGCGCTCATGGTCGCTGCGCTCGCCGCCCTGTCCGCCACCACCGGCATCTGCGTCGGCTGCGAGATCTACCTGGCCCTGGCCCGCCGGCGCCCCGTGACGTCGTAGATGTTCCTGGTCCGGGGCGTCGTCGTCCTCGCCATCCTCTTCGCCGTGGCCCTCGCCGGCCGCCTCTACCGGTCGTGGCGGGCCGGCGTCCGTGACGATCGGCCGGCGCACCCGCTTGTGCCTGCGTCGCTGCTCGCCGGCGCGGCGCGGACCTGGGTGGTCTTCACCTCCCCGTACTGCGCCACCTGCGGCCCGGTCGAGGACCGGCTGCGGGCCTCGGACCCCGACGCCCGGGTGGTGAAGGTCGACGCCACCCGCGAGCCGCACCTGGCCGCCGCCTTCTCGATCCGCTCCGCCCCCACCGTCCTGCTGGCCGACGGCGCCGGCAACGTGACCGCCCGGCTGGTCGGCGCCGAGGCGGTCGACAGCTACGTCGCCGCCCGGTACCCGTAGCCCCGCCGCATCGTTCTGGCTGCACTGACGGTCGCATACGCCCGTAGCTGCAGCCAAAACCTACGTGCGCAGCCCCCAGTAGGGCTGGCGGCCGGCGGGGATGTCGGCCCGCAGGGGGTTCTTGCGGTCCCGGTCGGAGAGGATCGGGTCGCTCAGGCGCCAGTCGGCGTTGACGGCCGGGTCGTCCCAGGCCACGCCGAGCTCGTCCTCGGGGTTGTAGTACTGGTCGACCATGTAGGTGATCGTCAGGTCGGTCAGGGCCGCGAAGCCGTGGGCCACGCCGGGGGGGATGAACACGCCCCTACCGTCCTCCTCGCCGATCTCCAGGTGGAGGGTGGCGCCGTCGGTGGGCGAGCCCTCGCGGAGGTCGTGGAGGACGACGAGGGCGTCGCCCTTGGTGAAGTACCAGTAGTCGGCCTGGTGCAGGTGGTAGTGGAGGCCGACGACGGTGTTGGCGGTCTTGTCGGAGCGGTTGCCCTGCACCATCTCCCGGCCATGGGGGAACCACGACCGGCGGTAGCTCTCCACGAAGCGGCCCCGGGAGTCCCCGAAGGCGGTGGGCTCGACGACGTAGACGCCCTTGATGACGTCGGATTCGGTGACGGTTGCGAAGCTCATAGTTCGAAGCGACCGTAGCCGCCCCGGTAGAACACCAGCGGCCGTCCCTCGTGCTCGACGCTCATGGCCCGCACCCTTCCGACGACGATGTCGTGGTCGCCAGCGGGGTGCTCGTCCTCCACCGTGCAGTCGAGCCAGGCCAGCGCCCCCGCCAGGATCGGCGCGCCCGCCGGCGAGGGCTGCCAGCCGATCCCCTGGAACCGGTCCAGCCCGCGGGCGGCGAAGGCCCGGGCGACGTGCTCCTGGTCGTCGGCCAGGATGTTGACGCAGAACGCGCCGGCGGGCCGAAGCCGGGGCCACGTCGTCGACCTAGTCGACACGCAGAACGCCACCAGCGCCGGCAGGAGCGACACCGACGTGAAGGAGTTCACGGCCAGGCCGACGGGGTGGCCGGCGTCCATGCCGGTCACCACGGTGACGCCGGTGGCGAAGTGGCCCAACACCTGGCGGTACCGGGCCTCGTCGATGGGGGTGGCTGCGCCCGGTGGGTCGATGGCGGTCAGGCTATGTCCGCCGCATCGAACTGGCTGCAGTTGGCCGCGCATACGCGGCCAACTGCAGCAGGTTCGATGGCTACGGCAACGACAGCACGTCGCCGGCGAGAACGGCCAGGCCGTCGTCGACGAGGGTGTCGGCGACGCGCCGGGCCCGCTCGGGGTCGTCGGGCCAGCCGGCGGCCACGGCCAGCACCGGCAGCGGGACGGGACCGAGGCGCAGGGCGTCGACCAGGCGGCCCCGGCCCTGACGGTCGGAGCCGGCGAACGTCGATTGCCGGCCGCCGGCGCCGGCGGAGCCCACCGCGGGGTCGGGGCCGGCGCCGGCCCAGGCGCAGCACGACCGGAGCGGGCACGAGCCGCAGCGGGGGGCCGTCTTCACGCACACGGTGGCGCCGAGGTCGAGCATGGCCTGGTTCCACGCCCACCCTTCGCCTGCCGGCACCAGGCCGTCCGCCAGGGCCTGCGCTTCCGCCGGCGCCAGCGGGTGGCCGGCCACGGCGCGGGCCAGCACCCGGGCGCTGTTGACCTCGACCACCCCCACGTCGGCCTCGAAGGCGAACGCCAGCACGGCCCGGGCCGTGTACGGCCCGACGCCCGGCAGGGCGACCAGCTCGGCGAGCGTCACCGGCATGGAGCCGCCGTGACGTTCGACGACCGCGCCGGCGGCCCGGTGCAGGTTCACCGCCCGGCGGTTGTAGCCGAGCCCGGCCCACGCCCGCACGACCTCGGCCACCGGCGCCGACGCGGTGGCGGCCGGCGTCGGGAACTGTCGCAGGAAGGCCTCGAAGCGCGGGAGCACCCGGGGCACCTGCGTCTGCTGGAGCATGAGCTCGCTGACCAGGACGGCCCATGGGTCGCGGGTCCGCCGCCACGGTAGGTCCCGGCGGGCGCCCTCGGCCCACGCCGAGAGCGAGTGCTGGAGTGCGCTCACGCAGACGCAGCGTAACGTCGCACCATGATCGAGCTGGGCCTGCGCAACGACGTCTACCGGCGGCCCCTCATGACCGCGCTCGACCGGCTCGGCCTGCGGGAAGGCTGGCGGTGCGTCGACGTGGGCGCCGGCGGGGGCGACGTGAGCGTGGCCCTGGCCGAAATCGTCGGGAGGGACGGCCGGGTCTACGCGGTGGACAGCGACCCCACCGCCCGCGACCGGGTGGCGGAGGCCGCGTCCGCGTCAGCCCAGGTGGTGGCCATCACCCAGGCCGGCGAGGACCTGCTGCTGCCCGAGCCGGTCGACCTGGCGTTCTGCCGCTTCGTGCTCATGCATGTGCACGACCCGCTCCAGGTCCTGACCCGCATGGGCGCCGCGGTCCGGCCCCGCGGCTGGGTGGTCGCCCAGGAGCCGGTCACGACCGCCGGCCGCATCGACGGCCGGCCCTTCTCCATGCCCGACGCCCGCCACCCCGACGTCGGCGCCCTCCTGCCGGCGCTCGCCCTCCGGGCCGGCCTCGAGGTGATCGACGCCTGGGCCGAGGCGCCGGCCGGCGCCGGCCCCGGGCCGGTGGCCGACTACGTGGCCCACCTCACCGGCGTCAATCCCGGCGACGACCCCGTCGTCCTCCCGCCGCTGGTGACCGTGGTGGCCCGCCGCCCGGCCTGAGCTCTTCCGAACTGGCTGCAGTTCGCCGCGCATACGCGGCCAGCTGCAGCCAGCTCGGTGGTTGGGGGTCAGCCCTCCACGGTCAGGCCCCGCAGGTAGAACCACTGCGTCCGCCACCGGACCACGCCCCGGGTCGGCAGCCCGATGAGGTGCCAGAACATCCGCCACGTCTCCCGATACCCCTTGCGGCGGCCGAGCTTGTGCCGCTTGGTGCGATGGGTGACGCCGGCCATGATCCGCACGCTCGTCGGCAGCCGGCCCTCGGCGATGACCTCGTTGATCATGATCTCAATCGAGTAGCCGGACGGCCGGACGTGGACCGAGTCCCACACCCAGCGGGGGACGACCCGCTCGCCGCTGGTGGGCGGCAGCCGGCGGACGAGCGGGTTCAGCATCCCGTAGTCGAACCAGCCGACGGACATGGTGGCCCGCCCTTCCAGGTACGGCCGGCAGATGTCGTCGAGGTGGGTGGCAGTGAGGCCGACGAGATCGGCGTCGCAGAAGAGGATGGCCTCGGCGTCGGTGGCGGCCACGCCCAGGTCCATGGCGCCGGCCTTGGAGCCGCAGGCGGTCTCCCGGCGGACGACCTTGGCGCCGGCGGCGAGGGCGACGTCGCCGGTGCCGTCCGTCGAGCCGTCGTCGGCGACGATCACCTCACGGGCGAACCGGCAACCCCGGGCGGCCGCGACCACGCCGGCGATGGTCGTCGCCTCGTTGCGGGCCGGGATCACCACGTCGATCGCCACGGTCCGCCGATGCTACGTAGCCCGCCGGCCGATCTCCTCCAGCAGCCGGGTCATCCCCGCGGCGGTGGCCAGCTCGGTCGCCCGCCGGCGGTACTCCGCCGCCCGCCGGCGGTCGGCGATGCGGTTGCGCTCCAGCAGCACCGTGGACCACTCGAACCGGGTCCGGGCCAGCAGGGCCGGCGCGCCCATGTCCCGGTGGACGGCGAGCGCGGTCCGGAAGTGGCGCTCGGCATCGTCCCAGCGCCGGGCCGAGGCGGCGGCCATCCCGCACGCCCGGGCGACGGAGCCCCGGCAGGCGAGCGCCCGCCCGGCGACCACGACATGGCCGGCGAACGGCTCGAGCAGCTCGGCGAGCCTGGCGGCGCGGTACGAGTCGCCGACCCTCCAGGCCACCTCAACCAGGCAGGTCAGGGGATGGAGCCGGCCCGGCTCGCGCAGCAGCTCGCCCAGCCCGTGGTCGCTGACCCGGCGCAGCTCCTCGGCGGCCAGGTCCAGGCGACCGTCCCGCGCCAGGGCAAGGGCGAGCGCCGCCCGCCACGCCCGACCGCCGGCAGGCGTCGAGCCGGACGCCGCCAGCCGGCACTCCTCGACCACCTCGTCGAGGTCGCCGGCCCCGTCCCACTCCAGCGCCAGCCACCAGCGCTGGACCAGGTACGAGTCGTCGGCCTCGGGATCGCCGGCTTCCGTGGCCAGGTCGAACGCGTCGGCGGCGGCCGAGCGGGCGTCGTCGGCCCGACCCTCGACCATGGCCCGCATGGCGGACCAGGTCGCAGCCTCGGCGATCCGGGCGGGCGACGCCAGCTTGCGGGCCGCGGCGGCGTGGGCGTCGAGGGCGGCGGCGGCGTCGTGGTGGCGACCGAGTTGCAGCGCGTCGACGAGCCGCCAGCCCTGCCCGATTGCTACCAGATCTCCGTCGCCGGTCTCCTCGCCCAGCGCCACCATGTGCTCGGCCGCCTCCAACCGCTCGACCGTGTGCTCGGGGCCGGCGAGCGCGACGTGACGGGCCCGCAGGAGCGCGGCGGCCTCGCTGCGGTCCCGGGCCGGCGGGACGCCGCCAGACGAGGCGACCAGAGCGTCGGCCCCCTCGCCGGGCAGCGGGCCGTCCAGCATGTCGTAGAGGGTCTCGGAGGCGAAGTCGGCCGCGGTCGGCAGCGACGCCGCCGGCAGGCTGGCCTGGCCCAGCAGGGCCTTGGCCTCGCGGGCGACGGCCTCCAGCTCGGGGTCGGCACCCCAGACGGCGTCGAGCTGGCCCAGAGCCAGAGCGGCACGGGCCATCCGAGCGCCGTCGGCCCGGTCCCGGGCGAGGGCCGCCGCCTCGAAGAACGCCTGGCGGGCCCTCGCCCCTTCGCCGGCGAGGCGCTGCGCCTCCCCCAGCGAGAGCAGGAGATCGGCCCGGACCGCCCGGGAGGCAGCCGTCGCCGCCGCGAGCGCGTTGCCGTAGTGGAGGGCGGCCTCGTCCCACGCCAGCAGCTCCATGGCCAGGTCGCCAGCCGCGGCTGCGTGGTGCAGGACCTTCCCCGACAGCCCGACGGGCGAGGCGGCCCGGAAGTGCCAGGCCAGGAGGGCGGCTGGCACTAGGGCACCGGCGCCACGGGTCTGATGCTCCAGGGCCCGACCCACCCGGCGGTGGAGATCGACCCGGCCCTGGGGCGGGAGCCCGTCCTCGACCGCGTCCCTGACCATCTCGTGCACGAAGCGCCGGCCGCCACCGGGGCCCGCCGGCTCCTCCACGACGAAGCCGGCGGCCACGACCTGCTTCAGCGCCTCGCCGGCGCGGCCGCCGGAAATCTGCGCGGCGGTCGCCGCCACCTCCACGACGAACTCGGACCCCGCGACCGCCGCGGCCTGCAGGAACGCCCGCGCCGTCGAGCTGAGGCGGGCGACGCGACGGGCCACCAGGTCGTCGAAGCCGGCGGGCACCGTGCCTTCCAGGGCCCCCGGCCGCAGCAGCTCCGCCACCCAGACCGGGTTTCCTCCCGACTGGCGCCAGAGCCGCCGCCCGAGGTCGGGCTCGCCGACCATCTCCGCCACGGCGCCGGCCGGCAGCCCCTCCATCTGGATGCGCTCGACCGTCGGTCGGGTCACCAGGAAGGCGAGTAGCTCGGTGAGGGGGTGCGACCGGTCGAGCGACCCGTCCCGATAGGTCGCCACCACCAGCACCGGTGCCTCCTCCGCCACCTCGACGATCCTCCGCACCGCCAGCAGCGTCGACCGGTCGGCGCGGTGAAGGTCGTCCAGCACCAGGAGGACCGGTGCCCGGTGGGCTCGGGCGGCCACGCCGGCGGCCATCGTCTCCAACATCGAGCTGCGGTCGCGCTCACCCGCCGGCAAGGGGCCGAGGGCATCGACCAGCGGCTGGTACGGCGCCGCACCGTGCGCGGGGCAGGCGCCGACGAGCACGCACCCCCCCGCCTCGTCGACCTCGCCGGCCAGGACCGCGGCGAGGCGGGTCTTCCCCACCCCGGCCTGCCCGGCCAGCAGGACCACCCCGCCCTCGCCGGCCACTGCGTCGGACCAGGCCCGGCGAAGCGTGTCCAGCTCCTTCTCCCGGCCGGCGAAGGGCCCGCCGGCAGGTGCGAGCTGCTGCAGAACACGCGGGAAGGTCAGAGTCATCCCTAGGCCATTCGGCCTACCCGCCCATGAGCTTGAGGGATCAGTCGGTGCCGGCGTCCAGGATCATGCTCACGTCGAGGTTGTGGAACACCGGCGGCTCGTCGCACAGCGCGATGACGGCCTCGGCCAGCTCCTCGGTCTCGGGGAGGTTGGAGTTCTCCATGGCCGCCTCGTAGGACTCGAACTCGACGATGGCGACGTAGCGCCCGGGGGCAGCCCGGTCGACGCAGACGGTCGTCCGGCCTGCCGTCGAGGTGCCGGCGGTGTCCTTCCGGTACTGGGTGACGAGGGCCTGCATCTCGTCCCAGCGCGACGTCTTGTACTCGATCACCTGGATGAACGGCATGCCTGCTCCTGACGTCGACCGACCACGGGACCGTAGTCAGTACCCTTGCCCGCGTGACGACCCCGGCCCTCGACGCAGCCGCCGGCGCCCTCCTGGAGGAGCGCCGGCTCCTCACCGCCACCGAGCTCGGCGCCCTCGCCGCCCTCCCGCCGGCGTCGCTGCCGGCGCTCGCCGCCCTGGCCCACGAAGTGCGCCTGGCCTGGTGCGGGCCGATGGTGGAGATCGAGGGGATCGTCTCGGCCAAGACCGGGGGCTGCCCGGAGGACTGCGGCTTCTGCAGCCAGTCGGCCAGGTTCTCCTCGCTCGTGCGGGCCGCGCCGCTCCTCGACCTCGACGAGCTGCTGGCCGCGGCCGAGGAGACCGCGGCGCTCGGCGCGTCGGAGTTCTGCATCGTCGTCGCCCTGCGCGGCCCCGACGAGCGGACGCTGGCCCGCGTCATCGAGGCCGTGCCTCTCATCCGCGAGCGCACCGGGCTCGAGGTGGCGGCCAGCCTCGGCATCCTCACCGCGGAGCAGGCCCGCCGCCTGGCCGGCGCCGGGCTCCACCGCTACAACCACAACCTGGAGACGGCCCGGTCGTACTTCCCTTCCGTCGTCACCACCCACACGTGGGAAGAGCGGGTCGACACCTGCCGCCTGGTCCGGGAGGCGGGCATGGAGCTGTGCTGCGGGGTCCTGCTCGGCATGGGCGAGACCGACGAGCAGCGCCTGGAGCTCCTCGGCCAGTTGCGCGACGTCGACCCCGCCGAGGTGCCGGTCAACTTCCTGAACCCGCGGCCGGGGACGCCCATGGCCGACCGCCCCCTGGTCGAGCCCCTCGACGCCATCCGCTGGATCGCCCTCTTCCGCCTGGCCCTTCCCGGCGTGATCCTGCGCTACGCCGGCGGCCGCGAGGTGACCCTGCGCCAGCTCCAGGCCATGGGCCTCACGTCGGGGATCAACGCCCTGATCGTCGGCAACTACCTGACGACGCTGGGCCGCGCCCCCCAGGACGACCTCGACCTGCTCGCCGACCTGGGCATGCCGGTCGGCGCCCTTTCGAGGGTCCTGTGATCAGGCATTGCCGCGGGTGCGGGCGCCCGTCGGGCGACTGCGCCGGCCGCTGCGCCTCCGACCTCGACCCGCCCCGTTTCTGCGCCGAGTGCGGGCGCCGGCTGGCCGTGCAGGTCTACCCGTCAAGGGTGGTGGCGCGCTGCCCCCGCCACCCGGATCACATCGCGTCCACCGCGTGAGGGGCCAGGTGGCGGGCGAGAAACCGTGCTGAGAACAGGATCTCCTCGACCGGCACGGCCGAGTGGTCTCCGGGGTGGGCGTGCAGGCGCTTGTCGACCGAGCTGAAGGCGTCGAACAGACCGAACGCCTCCGGCCGCGGAATGAGCGAGTCGTCCCACTGCTGCAGGAACATGACCGGGCAGGAGATCGACGCCGCGTCGGCCGCCATCCGGTCCCGGGTCGGCCCGAGGAGACCCATCAGTCCGAACACCGCCACCTGGATGCGCGGCTCGGCCGCCACCAGCGGTACGCCATAGATCGTCCCCATCGAGAGGCCCCAGTAACCGATCGGGCCGTCGCCCACGTCGTCGAGGGCCCGGAGGGCGTCGATCGTGGCCTGCCAGTCGGCCACCATGTCGTCGACGGTCCCCTCCCTCGACCATTCGGCCAGGAAGGCGCTGAACAGGGCGATGTCGTCGTCGTGGCCGGGCGCCCGCCGGTCGCCGTGGCCGGGGCCGTCGATGGCGGCCACCGCGAACCCGTGGTCGGAGGCCAGGCGCCGGCCCAGGGCGACGAGGTAGTCGACCCGCTTGTGGCGCGTCGCCCCGTGGCCGAGCAGGACCAGCGGCCGCGGCCCTGTCCCGGACTCGGGCACCCAGAGGACGCCCGGCACGGTGCGTCCGGCGACGTCGACCTCGAAGCCGCGCTCGCGCACGTCGCCGGCGACGTCGCCCTCGGCTGTCCAGCGCATTGGTAGCACGCTACCGACCCGCTACCCTCCTGCTGATGCGCTCCCACGTGGAGGTGCTGGCTCGAGCGGCTCGGGCCATCCACGGCACGGGTGAGATCGCCGACAAGCTGGCCTGGGTCACCGAGGAGGCCCGCGCCCTCACGTCGGCCTCGTTCGCGGCGTTCGTGGGGCTCGGCGACCGGGTCGACATGGTCGCCGCCGCCGGCGTACCGGTGGGCGAGATCGACCGCTTCGCCCGACCGGCGCTGGCCCGGCTGATCCGCGCCGACGCCGGCACCGGCGTCGTGCTGCGCTCCGAGGATCTGTCCCTCGACCGGCGCCACCGCCGGTTCCTCCAACGCCTGGAGCTGCCGGTCGACGCCAGCTGCCTGGCCGTGCCCGTCATGGGCGGCCACGGCAACCCCCACGGCGCCCTCCTGCTCGTCCACCCCAAGCCCGACGTCTTCGACGCCGACGACGAGGCGTCGGCCGGCGCCCTGGCCGACCACCTCGGCGTCGCCCTCGACAACCTCCAGGCCATGGAGCGCCTCGCCGAGCTCCAGGCCGTCCAGCGCGAGATCGTCCACCAGCTCCAGGAGGCGGTGCAGCCGCCGGCGGTGGTGGCCGAAGCCGCCGAGCTGGGCGTGCACTACGTCTCGGCCGACCCGAGCTCCCCGACCGGGGGCGATCTCTACGACTGGCTGGTCCTGCCCGACGGCGACCTCCACCTGGCCGTCGTCGACGTGATGGGCAAGGGCGTCGGGGCCACCAAGGAGGCGGTGAGCGTCTGCCACGCCCTGCGCCTGCTGACCCTCGACGGCTGCCCGATGGAGGACCTCGTTACCCGGGCCGACGCACTGACCACCGCCCAGAGCCCCGACCTCGTGGCCACTGTGCTCGTCGCCCGCTACCGGCCGGCCGACGGCCACGTCCGCCTGGCCGGCGGCGGCCACCCGCCGGCGCTCGTGGTGTCCGGCGACGGGGAGGCCCGCCAGGTCTACGCTCCCGGCATCCCGATCGGCTATCCCGGGGCGGGCACCACCCGGGTGGTCGAGCTGACGCTCGGCCGGGCCGACACGCTCATCCTCTACACCGACGGGCTCATCGAGGCGACCAAGGACATCCTGGTCGGCCTCGAGCGGATCACCCGCGCCGCGAGCGAGACGGCGCAGTACCCCGCCCCCCACCTGGCCCGTGCCCTCGTCGAGCGATCGCTTTCCGGCGCCATGCGCCGCGACGACTCGCTGGCCCTCGTGCTGCGCCGGCGGGTCCCGCCCGGCTTCGAGTCGAGCCCACCCCTCGGCGCCTTCGAGTACCGGTTCTCCCCGAGCCTGGCGACCGTCCCGCTGGCCCGTCACCTCCTGGGCGACTGGCTCGAGCACCTGGCCCTCGCCGATGGCGAGCGCGAGGACCTCCTGCTGGTTGCCTCCGAGCTGTGCTCCAACGCAGTCCGCCACGCCAGCGGCAAGCCGGGGGCGCTCGCCATGCGGGCGTGGGCCGACGGCGACGCCCTCGTCATCGAAGTGGAGGACGACGGCGCCGGCATGGAGCTGACCCAGCGCATGGAGGACCCGGACCTGGAATCCGAGACCGGGCGGGGCGTCTACGTGGTGCGGGCGCTGACCGACGACCTCACCGTGCGGCGGGTCGAGGAGCGCACGGTCGTGCGGGCCGTACGCCGGGCCGTGCTGCCCGGCTAGTCCTCCAGCAGGTCGGGCGGCTCGATCGAGTCGACGGGCTCGATGACGTCCGCTTCCTCCCAGCCCTCCGGCGGGTCGGCCAGCAGGCCGCCGCCCTCACCGTCGCGGCCCGGCGGGATGTCGGTCGGCCCCACGTCGCCCACGATGTTGGGATCCTCGACGCCGACCCCGGTGCCCCGGAGGCGGTCGATGAGGCTTTCGCCCTCGTGCTCATCCATGGGTGGATCCTACCCTCGGGCGGCCTCCGTGAAGGCGGCCGGTAGGGTTCCCTGTCGGTGCAGCTGCGGCGACGCGAGACCTGTCCGGACCGCCTTCGGGCGGCGCCGGCACGCTCCGGGGCTACCCCGGGGACATCGCCCTACCCGGGCATCTCGTCGCATGCGCCTGAGCCCGCCTCATGGCGGGCCACCGCGCACACACCACGGGGACCAGTCGCGGCCCGCAGCTGCACGACACCGTGACCTATGAGCGACCGGAGGTCGTCGTCGCCAGGGGGCTGGCCCACGCCTTTCTCGCCGGCGAGTGGGACCCCCCGGCCATGACGGTCCGGGGCCAGGCGGCGGTCGGCCGGCGCCGGGTGTGGCTTCGCGACCTCGCCCTGGCCGCCCGCCACGAGTACCCCGAGGCGCCCCGCGACCGTCCCCGTGAGCTGACCTCGTTCCTGGCCGCCTGCCCGCCCCTGACAGGCGCCTTCGCCGCCGCGGTCCGGGCCGGCGAGGGTCCGCCGGCTGTGCAGCGGTGGTTCGTCGCCGAGACGGCGATGGGGCCGGCGCCGTGGCCGGTCGCCCCCCTGCACACCGTCGCCGACCTCCAGGACCTCCTCGGCATGTCGACGGCCACCCTGGCCTGGTTCGCCGACACCAAGCGGCTGGAGCGATCGGTGGCCGACGAGCGACTGCGCCACTACCGGTACCGGTGGATCCCGAAGCGCAACGGGGGCGCCCGCCTCATCGAGCAGCCGAAGCCGGTGCTCAAGCACGTCCAGCGCGTCCTCCTGCGGGAGATCGTCGAACGGGTGCCCGTGCACCCGGCCGCCCACGGCTTCCGCCGGGGCCGGTCGGCCCTGACCCACGCCGGCGGCCACGTCCAGAAGAGGGTCGTGATCCGCCTCGACCTGGAGGACTACTTCGCCTCCGTCGCGGCCGGGCGGGTCTATGGGATCTTCCGCCGCTGCGGCTACCCGGAGCCGGTGGCCCACATGCTCACCGCCCTCGTGACCAACTCGGTGCCGGCCACGGTCCGGGCCGCCGCGGTCCCGCCCGAGTCGGCCGAGCGACGCCCCGCCTTCCGCCGGCTGGGGGTCCACCTGGCCCACCCCCACCTGCCGCAGGGGGCGCCGACGTCGCCGGCGCTGGCCAACCTGGCCGCGTTCGGGCTCGACCGCCGGCTCGCCGGCCTGGCCACGGCCGCAGGGCTGACGTACTCGCGCTACGCCGACGACCTGGCGTTCTCGTCCTCGGCAGCCCTGGCGACGCCGGCCACCAACCGGCTGGTCGACAACGTCACCGCCATCGCCGGCGAGGGGGGTTTCCGGGTCAATCCGTGGAAGACGTCGGTGCAGCGGGCCGGCCGGCGCCAGTGGCTGGCCGGCGTGATCGTGAACGAGCGACCGAACGTCGAGCGCCGGGAGTACGACCTCCTCAAGGCGACCCTTCACAACGCGGTGCGCCACGGGCCGGCGGGACAGAACCGGGCCGGCCATCCGGCGTTCCGCGAGCACCTGCGGGGGCGGATCGCATGGGTCGACCACCTGAACCCGGCGCGGGGCGAGCGCCTTCTTGCCACCTTCGCCCGGATCGACTGGGACGACGACGAGCGATGATGGGCCCATGGGCGCGTGGGGCACCGGCATGTTCGACAACGACGACGCCGCCGACTGGGCCTACGAGCTCGACGAGGCCGTCGACCTGACGCCCGTCCGGGAGGCGCTGGCCGCCGCCACGGACGGCGACGGCTACCTCGAACGACCCGAAGGGGCGTGTGCCGTCGCCGCCGCCGCGGTCCTGGCCGCCACCTTCGACGGGGACCTGCGGGGCCTGCCGGAACGGGTCGGCGAGTGGGTCGACGGCCAACCCGGGACCTCAACGACGGGCGACGCCCGGCTCGCCCTCGACGCCCTGGTCCGGGTGATCAGCGAGGACTCGGAGCTGGCGGAGCTGTGGCGGGACTCGCCTGACGCCGCCGAATGGGCGCAAGGGATCGAGAGGCTGGGCCGGCGCCTGGAGGCATCTCTCGGCGGCGAGGAGTAGCTCAGGTCGGGGGCTTCCGCGCCGAAGAAGAAGGGTGCGGAAGATCGGCGGTGGACGGTGGAATGGTGTGGCACGGCTGGGATTCGTGGCGGTCGCCACGCTCAGCCTCGGCGTAGCGGGGGTGTCACCGCCTTCGGCGATGGCGACGCCGGCCGAATGGTCCCAGTTCCGCGGCGGTCCGACCCGCCAGGGATCGGACCAGCCGTCAACTATCACCCCGGCCAACGTGTCCACGCTGCCGACACTGTCGACGGCCTGGCACGCGGACATTGGATCCGTGATCTCGTCGCCGGCGGTCGTGGGCGGCGTGGTCTACGTCGGCGCCAATCAAAGCCTCTACGCGTTCCCGACGATCTGCTCGATAGAGCCGAGCTGCGAGCCCCTATGGACTGGACCCACCGCCGGGGGCATCCCCTCGTCGCTTGCCGTCGCCGGCGGGATCGCCTACGTGGGCTCCCTCGATCACAAGCTCTACGCGTTCGACGCGGCGGGGACCCAAGGTTGTTCCGGAACGCCGAAGCTCTGCACGCCGCTCTGGACCGCTGAGACGGGCAATGGAGTGAACTCCTCGCCAGTCGTCGCCGGCGGCCGCGTCTACGTCGGCTCCGACGACCACAAGCTGTACGCCTTCGACGCCGCCGGCGTCACCAACTGCGGCGGCGTGCCCAAGACCTGCGCGGCCCTGTGGACGGCACTGACGGGAGACCTGGTCTATTCGACCCCGGCGGTCTCCGGAGGCGTCGTGTACGTCGGATCCGACGACGGCAACCTCTCCGCGTTCGACGCCGCCGGCGTGACGGGCTGCGCCGGCACCCCGACCACCTGTGCGCCGTTGTGGTCGGCGCCGACGGGGGCGTTTGCGTCGGCGTCACCCGCCGTCACCAACGGCGTGGTCTACATGGGTTCGAACGGCGGGCTGAAGGCCTACGACGCGGGCGGAGCGATCAACTGCACCGGCAGCCCGAAGGTGTGCGCCCCGCTGTGGAGTGCGGCGACCGGCCCGTTCTTCGCCTCGCCCGCGGTCGACGGCGGTGTTGTCTACGTCTCCGCCTTCGACCGGAAGCTCTACGCCTTCGACGCCACGGGCACATCCGGATGCTCGGGCATGCCCAAGGTATGCGGGCCGCTCTGGACCGCCGTCATCTCGTCGGCGGTGGACGCCATCAGCATCTCATCGCCGGTGGTCACCAACGGGCTGGTGTTCGCGGGCACCGGATACGGGGATCACTTCGTCCGGGCCTTCGACGCGACGGGAGTCACGAACTGCGGCGGTACACCGAAGGTGTGTACGCCACTTGGAACGGTGACACCACCGGCTCTGTCCGCTCGTCGCCGGCGGTGGCCGGCGACTACCTCTACGTTGGCACCGACGGATTCGGACTCAAGGCGTTCGGTCTCCCGGTCTCGCCCGTCGGCGCATTCCACGCCGTCGGTCCATTCCGCACCTTCGACACCCGGGCGGAGGGTGGGCCGCTGGCGCCCGGCGAGACCCGGTCGCTGACGCTCGCCGGCCGCGGCGCGCTGCCGGCGAGCGGCATGTCGTCGGTGGTGCTCAACGTGGCGGTGACCGAGCCGTCCGCCGGCGGCTGGCTGACGGTCTATCCCTCCGGCACCGCCCGTCCGCTGGCCTCCAGCATCAACTTCGCGCCCGGCCAGACGCTGTCGAACAACGTGGTGGCCAAGCTCGGATCCAACGGCGCCATCGACATTTACAATCCCGCGGGCGCCACGCACGTGGTGGTCGACGTCGAGGGCTGGTTCGGGATCGAGGGCACGGAGCCCGGATCCCACTACACCCCGGTGGTGCCATCCCGCATCCTCGACACCCGCTTGACCGCCGGCCCCTCGGCCAGCGGGGCGACGCTGTCGCTCCCCGTCGCCGGCCACGGCGGCGTGCCGGCCGAGCAGGCCATCGCCGTGGTGCTCAACGTGGCCGTGACCCAGCCCAGTACCGGCGGGTACCTGACGGTGTACCCGTCCGGCGACTCCCGGCCCATCGCCTCCAGCATCAACTTCGGCCCCGGTCAGACCGTCTCCAACAAGGTGGTCGTCGGGCTCCAGAACGACTGGGGCGTCGACATCTTCAACGCGTTGGGCGACACCCACGTGGTCGTCGACGTGGAGGGCTGGTTCGGCTTCCCCGGCTCCGCTCCCGGCGTGCCGTATCACCCCCTCAGCCCGGCGCGGGTCCTCGACACCCGGACCACGGCCGCCATCGGTCCCGACGGCACGCTGTCGCTGGTGCTGACCGGCGCCGGCGGCGTCCCCGCCACCGGGGTGACCGCCGTCGTCCTGAACGTCGCCGTGACCCAGCCGACGACGTACGGCTACCTCACCGTCTACCCCTCTGGCGAGGCCCGGCCGCTGGCGTCGAGCATCAACTTCGCCCCCGGCGAAACCATCTCCAACGGGGTTGTCGCCAAGGTCGGTGCCGACGGGCGCATCAACATCTACAACCCCGCCGGCAACACCCACGTGGTCGTCGACGTCCAGGGGTTGTTCGGGGTCTGATCGGCATCGCCGGTGGGTAGCACTCCCTTATGGCCAGAGCGATTTGGAGCGGTTCGATCAGCTTCGGGCTGGTCAGCGTGCCGGTGAAGGCGTACTCCGCGGTGCGCGACCACAGCGTCCACTTCAACCAGTTGGAGAAGGGGACGGGGGCCCGGATCAACTACCAGAAGGTGTCCGACAAGACGGGCAAGGAGGTCAGTGGCGGCGACATCGAGTCGGGCTACGAGGTCTCCTCCGGCAAGTACGTGGTGGTGGACGACAAGGAGCTCGAGGAGCTGCGGCCCCGCACGTCGCGGACCATCGACATCGCCGACTTCGTCGAGCTGTCGGAGATCGACCCGATCTACTACGAGCGCACTTACTGGCTGGGGCCGGACGGCGAGGCCGCCGTCCGCCCGTACCGGCTCCTCGTGGCGGCCATGGAGGCGGAGGGCAAGGCCGGCATCGGCACGGTCGTGATGCGGAAGAAGCAGTACCTCGGGGCCATCCGCCCGCTCGACGGGGCGCTGGCCATGTCGACCATGCGCTTCGCCGACGAAGTGGTGCCGCAGTCCGACGTCGACGCCCTCCCCAAGAAGGGCGCCAAGCCGGAGCCCAATGAGCTGAAGCTCGCCTCGCAGATCATCGGCTCGCTGGCCACGGACTGGGACCCCAAGCGCTACCACGACACCTACACCGAGGAGCTCAAGAGCCTCATCGAGGCCAAGGCCAAGGGCAAGACGATCGTGGTGGAGGGGGAAGCGCCGGCGGAGGCCACTGTCGTCGACCTGATGCAGGCACTGGAGGCCAGCCTGGCTGCGGCCCGCAAGGGTGGCGGCCGCAAGCTGGCATCGGAGGTGGCCAAGGTCGCCGACCAGCTCGCCGCCGAGGCGGACGACGATGCCGCCAAGAAGGCGCCGGCCGGGAAGAAGTCCTCCACAAAGAGGAAGCCGGCGACCAAGGCGCCGGCCCGCAAGAGCGCCTGACCGCCTGTCCCCGCCGTGACAGGGTGGGGCGATGGCAACGATCGTGGTCTGCGGGGGTGGGCCGGTCGGCCTGTGCACGGCCATGCTGCTCGCCGGCGACGGGCACCGGGTCACCGTGCTCGAGCGCGACACGTCACCGCCGCCGGCGGCGCCCGACGCGTTCACGCAGTGGCTTCGCCCCGGTGTGGCCCAGTTCCACCAGCCGCACACCCTGCACCCGCGGGCCCGCCTGATCCTCGACGAGGAACTCCCCGGCGTGGTGGACCGGCTGACAGATGCCGGCTGTGTCTGGATCGACTATCTGGCGCTGATGCCGCCCCTCGTCCGTGACCGTTCGCCCCGGGAGGGCGACGAACGGTTCCGCGTCGTCACCGGTCGCCGGCCGACCGTCGAGGCGGTGCTGGCCGTCGCGGCCATGGAACAGGGCATCGACATCCGCCGGGGCACCTCCGTCGCCGGATTGGTGACCGGGCGAAGCGTCCTCGACGGCGTGCCCCATGTGACCGGCGTACGGACCACGGTGGGCGACGAACTCCACGCCGATCTGGTCGTGGACGCCATGGGCCGTCGCACCAAGCTCGCCGAATGGATCGAGGCCGCCGGCGGCTCGGCGCCCGTGACGGAGTCCGAGGACTGCGGGTTCGTGTACTACAGCCGCTACTTCCGTGGCCCTAAGGTGCCGCCATTCGTCGGCCCGCCCATCGTCGAGCTCGGCACGATCTCCGTCCTCACCATCCCGGCGGACAACGGCACCTGGTCGGTCACCGTGTGGGCGGCATCGTCGGACACCGCGCTGCGCAACCTCCGGGACGCCGACCGCTTCGACGCGGTGGTCCGTGCCTGCCCCATGCAGGCGTCCTGGCTCGACGGCGAGCCGGTGAGCGAGGTCCTCACCACCGCCGGCGTGCTAGACCGCTACCGCCGGTTCATGGTCGACGGCAGTCCCGTGGCGACCGGTGTCGCCGCGGTCGGGGACTCCTGGGCGTGCACGAACCCCTCCGCCGGCCGCGGGATCACCGTCGGGCTGGTACACGCGCAGTGCATGCGCGACACCGTCCGCGCCCACGTCGACGACCCGGCGGGCTTCGCCCGTGCCTGGGACGAGGTCACCGAGCGCGACGTCTCGCCGTTCTACTGGAACCAGATCAAGGCTGACCGGGCCCGAATGGCGGAGATGGACGCCCTCCGCGCCGGCGTTGCGCCGCCGGCGCCCGACCCCAATACAAAGGCGATGGCCGCGGCGTTGCTGCGCGATCCCGACGTGTTCCGCGGGATGCTCGAGATCGGGGCGTGCCTCGCCCTGCCGGAGGAGGTGTTTGCCCGCCCCGGCTTCATGGAGAAGGTCCAGGCCCACGCCGGCGGCCGCACATGGGACCCGCCCGGCCCCGACCGGCCGGCGCTGCTGGAGCTGGTCGGGCCCTAGCCGCCGGCGACCTGCTCGAAGATCTTCTCGTACCCCGAGACCATGATTTCGGCGGTGAAGTTGTCGGCCACGCGGGCCCGGCAGGCCGCTGGCGAGATCTCCCCCAGCCGGCCGACACACTCGACCATCTCGTCGAGGCCGGTGCGAAGGTAACCGGTCTCGCCGTCGACGACGAGCTCGGGCGCGGCACCCATGGGCGGGACGATCACCGGCGTGCCGCACGCCATGGACTCGGTCATGACCAGCCCGAACGGCTCGGCCCACTGGATGGTGCACAGCGTCCCCTGCGCCCGGGACAGCAGGTCCACCTTCTCCTCGTGCGGCACGTCGAAGAAGATCTCCTCGTCGCCGGTCAGGCGGGGCTCGACCATGTGCTCCCAGTACCGGATCTCCGCCGGCTCGGCCCGCTTGACCACCATCTTCAGGTGCTTCCCCGCCCGCTTGGCCACCTCGACAGCGACGTCCGGTCCCTTCTCCGGGTTGCACCGGCCGAGGAACAGGACGAAGTCCTCCTTGTCATCCCGGAAGGGGTAGACGTCAATGTCCAGGCCGTTGTAGACGACGCCGGCATAGTCCAGGTCGCGGTTGATGCTTGCCTGCGACTCGCTGATGGCGACCAGGTGGACCCGGCCCTGCAGGGCGTGGTGGAAGCGGCGGGCCTCGTCACTCCACGGCCCGTGCAGCGTGCGCACGACCGGCGGCTTGCCGTTCAGGATGGCCCCGAACGCCGGCCCCCAACCGGAGTGGTCGTGGATGACGTCGAACTCGCCGGCGTGCAGGTATGCCGAAAGGGTGTGGATCGTGTCGTCGGTCACGCTCAGGCCCATCTCGGCCAGCTTCGGCGTCGCTTCGAGAGGCGATACCAGCGTGCCCTTCGTCCGGGAGCCACCGCTGGCGAAGAGGGTCACGTCGTGGCCGCGGTCCACCAGGCCGTCGGCGATCAGGCTGACGACCAGTTCGATGCCGCCGTAGCTGGGCGGGGGGACGCTCACCCACGGCGGGGCGATCTCGGCGATGCGCACTGTGCTGGCCTCCTAAGACCGATCGGTGACTTCTACCCGGCGGGCGCAGGCTCCATCCCGAGCTGCCAGAAGAGGAACGCCGAGACGTCGGCGCCCTCGTCGGCCTGCTTCCACGCCGGCTTCCCGACGCCGTGGCCGGCGCGCGACTCGATCCGCACCAGCACCGGCCGCTCGTCGGGCGACGACGTGGCCGCCTGCATCCGGGCCGCGAACTTGCGGGCGTGGAGCGGGTCGACCCGGGAGTCGGACTCGGCGGTGGTGATCAGTGTCGCCGGGTACGGGGTCCCGTCCACCACGTGCTGGTAGGGCGAGTACGCGTCGATCACCGCGAACTGATCGGCGTCGTCGGGGTCGCCGTACTCCGGTATCCACAGCGCTCCGATCAGGAACAGGTGGTAGCGCAGCATGTCGAGCAGGGGGACGGAGCAGATGACGGCCCGGCAGAGGTCGGGGCGCTGGGTGAGGGCGGCACCGACCAGCAGGCCGCCGTTGGACCCGCCCCGGATGGCCAACCGGTCGCGGCTGGTACGGCCCTCGGCGACCAACCAGTCGGTGCCGGCGTAGAAGTCGTCGAAGCACTGCTGCTTGTTGGCCAGCATCCCGGCCCGGTGCCAGTCCTCCCCGTATTCGCCGCCGCCCCGGATGCCGGCGACCGCCCACACGCCGCCGGCCTCGCAGAAGGCCACCGTGGCCCCGGAGTACCCCGGTGCATGGGTGATGGCGAAGCCGCCGTAGGCAGTCAACAGCGTCGGCGTGTCGGCGGTGACCTCTGTGGACGCCCCCCGCACGAGGAACATGGGCACGTCGGTCCCATCCGTCGACGGGTAGAAGACCTGCTCGACGGCGAAGGCGTCGGCGTCGACCGGCGAGTCGAAGTGCGTCCATGCTTCGACGGCGCCGGCGCCGGGCGTCCACCGCCACAGGCCCGACGGGCGGGCGAACGACGTGAAAGTGAAGAAGGCCCTCTCGGCCGCCGGGTCGGCGTCGAACCCGCCGATCGAGCCGAGCTCGGGCAGCACGACCGGCTGGCCGTCGGTCCCGTCGAGGGCGTAGTGATGCAGGCGCGATACGGCGTGCTCAGCCGACGCAACCACCAGCCGCCCGCCGGCGACGACCGCACCGTCGATGACCGCCGAGCTCTCCTCGACGATCGTCGTCCAGTGCTCGGCCTGTGGCTGGGCGAGGTCGGCGACGACGACCCGCCCCCGGGGCGCGTGCAAGTTGGTGACGGCGTAGAGCCGGCCGCGCGCGATCTGGCACCACGTCGTCGCCTCCTCGTGCTCGACCAGCACGGTGCGGACCCCGGTCTCCCGGTCAACCAGGATCACGTCGGTCCGGGTCGGCATGTAGCTGACGTGGAGGAGGAGCCACCGCCCGTCGTCGGAGATGGCCGCCGCCGGCAGCGCGGTCTTCTCGAGGCCGCCCAGTAACAGCTCGTCCTTGGCCACGTCGTTGCCGACCACGTGCCACCACACGGTCCCCCAATAGCCCTCCTCGCCGGCGGGGACCGTGGCGGGATCGGGCAGGCGGTCATAGGCGAAGGCAGAGCCGTCCGGGAGCCAGGCCACCGAGGCGTGACGGATGTGGGGAATCTCGTCGGTCAGGTGCTCGCCGGTGTCGACGTCGACGATCCGCAGCGTCCCGTGCTCGCTGCCGCCCTCGGAGACGCCATAGGCCACCAGCCGTCCATCCGGCGAGGGGGCGAACCAGTCGATCGACGCGGCGTGGTCCGCCGCCATCCCGTGGGGGTCGATGACGGTTCGGGCCGGCGCCACGCCGTCGACGGCCGAGCGCACGGCCAGGACGAACTGGTCCTGGTGGCCCTCGCGCTGAAGGGTGAAGACCCGGTCGCCGGCCACCGCCGGCGCGCCGACCATCCCCACCTGGAGCAGGGACAAGAGTCGCTCGTGCAGCGGCGCGCGCTGAGGCAGGGCGTCGAGGACGGCCCTGGTCCGGGCGTTCTGCGCCTCCGACCACGCCTTGGTGTCCTCGGACTCCCCGTCCTCCAGCCAGCGGTACGGGTCGTGCACCTCGGTGCCGTGGAGCACCTCGACCACGTCGGCCACGTTGGTGGCCGGCGCCGGCGGAACCCTAACGGCCGGCGTTGGGCTTCTTGCCGTGGTTGGCCTTCTTGCGCCGGGCCTTGATCTTGCGCTTGTTCGTTTTCTTCGACATGGTGCAGGCAGGTTAGCCGGTGGGCCTCGGGGGCCCTCCCGGGGAGGGGGTCACAGTGTCGGAGTACCCACTGCAGCTGAGCGACGTCGAGTTGGCGCGATACCAGTTCATGGCCGAGACAGCCGCGGCCTCCGAAGCCGACCTGTGGACCGCCGCCGGCGTGGTCGACGGTGCCGCCGTCGCCGATGTCGGCTGCGGGCCCGGCGCGGTGTCCGCCGTGCTGGCCCGGCTCGTCGGGCCGACCGGTCGGGTGGTGGCGGTCGACCGCGACCCGAACGCCGTCGCCGCGGCCCGCGCCGCCGGCGCCGCCAATCTCACCGTGTCGGAGGGCGCGGCCGACGACACGGGCCTGGAGCCCGCCAGCGTCGACACGGTCATGATCCGCCACGTCCTCGCCCACAACGGCGGCCGGGAGCAGGCGATCGTCGACCACGCGGCCACGCTGGTCCGGCCCGGTGGTCGGGTGTACCTCGCGGACATCGACATGTCCGCGTTCCGGTTGCGCCCGAAGGACGCACGGCTCGTCGACCTCGATGACCGCTACAACGAGTGGCACTCCCGTCGCGGCAACGACCTCTCGGTCGGGCTGCGGTTGGGGGAGCTCCTGACCGGCGCCGGCCTGGAGGACGTCGCCCACCACGGCCGCTACCAGATCTTCCCCTCACGGCCGGGCTTTCGCACGCCGGCGTGGGCGGCCCTCGACGCACTGGCGGCCGACGGCCTGGCGACCCCGGAGGACATCGACCACTGGGCCGCGGCGTTCGAGGAGTACGACGCCATGGAGGTCCGGCCCACCATGTTCGTGGCCCTCTTCTTCGCGATCGGCCGGCGCCCGGCCTCCTGAGGAGTCCCGGTTACCCTGGCCGCAATGGAACGCCTGGGCCTGGTCGGCCTCCCCAACGCCGGCAAGTCGTCGCTCTTCAATGCCATGACCGGGGCTTCGGTTCCCGTCGCCGCCCACCCGTTCTCCACCACGGAGAGCCACGTCGGCATCGCCCAGGTGCCCGACCCCCGGCTGCGGGCACTGGCGGAGATGAGCAAGTCGAAGAAGGTGGTGGGTGCCACCCTGGAGTTCGTCGACATCGCCGGCCTGGTGGCGGGATCGTCGACCGGTGAGGGCATGGGCAACAGGTTCCTCGGCGGCATCCGCGAGGTCGACGCCATCGTCATGGTCCTCCGGGCGTTCGCCGACGACAACGTGGTCGGCGACAACGACCCGCTCGACGACCTCCACACCCTCGAGCTCGAGCTGGTGCTGGCCGACGCCGACTCCGTCGAGACCCAGATCACCAAGCGCCGGAAGATGGCCCGCCACGACCCGTCGCTCAAGAACGAGGTCGACGCCATGGAGGCGGCCCTCGAGTCGTTGAACGCCGGCATCCCGATCTACCGGTCGACCCTCGACGCCGAGCGGCGGAAGGACCTGCGCTCGACGTTCCTGCTTACGAACAAGCCGGTGCTGGCCGTCGTCAACCTCGGTGAAGACCAGGTGGCGGAGGCCGACGGGTTGACCAAGCCGGTCGCCGCCGAGTTGGGCGACGCGGCCGAGGTGCTCGGCGTGAGCGTGCAGCTGGAAGCGGAGGCGGCGTCGCTCGACGAGGCCGACCGGGCCGAGCTGCTCGTAGGGCTGGGTCTGGGCGAGGGTGCCCTCCCCCGGGTCATTCGGGCCGCCTACCAGCTGCTCGGCCGGCGGACCTTCCTGACCACCGGCGACAAGGAGTCGAGGGCGTGGACGTTCCGGGCCGGCGCCAAGGCGCCCGAGTGCGCCGGCGTCATCCACTCCGATCTCCAGCGCGGGTTCATCCGGGCCGAGGTCATCCGCTGGGACGAGTTGCTGGAGCTCGGCTCGTGGGCCAAGGCCAAGGACGTCGGGAAGCTGCGGGTCGAGGGAAAGGAATACGAGGTCGCCGATGGCGACGTCCTCGAGATCCGCTTCAACGTGTAGTGATTGATTCCTGGCTGCTGCGCGACGGCGAGGTGCTGGCGGCCCTCGAAGTGGCGGAGACGCGGGAGGAGCGGGTGACCGGGCTGCTCGGCCGCCAGGGTATCGACGGCGCCATCCTCCTGCGCCCGGCCCGCTCCGTGCACTCAGTGGGCATGATGTTCACCATCGACGTGGCGTTCTGCACCAAGGACCTGGTCGTGCTGCGGACGATCTGCCTGCGCCCCGGGCGCATGACCCGTCCGTGCCTGCGGGGCGGGGTGGTCATCGAGGCGGAACGCGGCGCCTTTGACCGTTGGAAGCTACGACCGGGGGACCGTCTCGAGATCCGGGAGTGAGCCTCATCCTGGTCGGGACGCCCATCGGGAACCTGGGCGACCTGTCGCCCCGCGCCGTCGACGCCCTGGCCACCGCCGACACCATCGCATGCGAGGACACCCGCCGCACCCGCGCCCTCCTGTCCCACCTCGGCCTCCCCGCCGGCCGGCGGCTGCTCGCCGTCCACGACCACAACGAGGCGGTGGAGGTCACGAACGTCCTCGCCCGCCTGGACAAGGGCGAGCGGGTGGTCGTCGTGACCGACGCCGGCATGCCGGGCATCTCCGACCCCGGCGAGCGGCTCGTAGCCGCCGCCGCAGCCGCCGGCCATGCGGTCGACGTTGTCCCCGGCCCCTCGGCCATGGTCGCCGCCCTCGTGGTCAGCGGCCTGTCGACGAGCCGGTTCTGCTTCGAGGGCTTCCTTCCTCGCAAGGGCTCGGCCCGCGCCGAGCGGCTGCGGGAAGTGGCCGCCGATCGCCGGACGACGGTGATCTTCGAGGCGCCGCACCGGATCCGGGCGACGGTGGCCGACCTGGCCGGCGCCGCCGGCGGGCTCCGGCGGGTCGCGGTCGTGCGGGAGCTCACCAAGCTGCACGAGGAGATCTGGCGGGGGACGTTGGCCGGCGCCGTCGAGCATCTGTCGACGAAGGAGCCGCGCGGCGAGTACGTCATCGTCCTGGACGGTGCGCCACCGCCCGAGCCGGCGGACGAGATCGACGTGGAGACCGCCCTGCGGGCCCGGCTCGACGCCGGCGCCGACAAGCGGTCGGCCGTCGCCGAGGTGACCGCCGCCCTGGGCGTACCCAAGCGGACCGTGTACGACATCGCGCTCCGGCTCTGGGCGCGAGAATCCAAGTAGGAACGACGGCGGAGGTCGACACGGTGGATAGTTGGTACCGGGCCAGGCGCCCACAGATCCTCGGGTTGCTGGTCGTCGCGGCACTCGGAGCCAGGGCGGTCGTGGCCCTCATCGACCGCGGCGACAGGCCGACGAGCGTCGTCGCCGGCGCCGACCCTGCCGCCACCACGCCGGCGTCGACCACGGCCACGACGCTGGCCATCGAGTTCGTCGCCGGCCAGCCCCTCGGCACCCGGCTCGACTTCACGGTGCCACCGGGGTGGACGACCCTCTTCGCCCAGGGCGAGCGGATGGTCGTGGCGACCCGTCCACTCTCCGAGGCCGACCGCACGCTGGCGCTGCTGGCCCGCAACGACAGCGCGTTCAGTACCGCCTTCCCGCCCGACGCCGTCGTCGTGGTGGTGGGCGGCGACCCCGTCGAGGCCAAGTACCTCGGCGGGCCGGGCGAAGCCACTATCGCGCCCGGGCCGGCGTACGCCCTGGGCCCGGAGCGGGTGCTCGCCGGCGGCATCCGTGTCCGGCGGGGCGACGTGCCGCAGTCGATCGTGAAGATCGCGTCCTACGCCGGCCCATCGGCGCCGGCGGCCCGCCTGGCCGAGGCGGACACGATCGCCGGCGGCATCCGCCTCGTCCGCACCGGCGACCCCTCGGTCCGCCCGCCGCCGCCACCCGAGGGAAGCCGCCCGGGACTGCCCACCGGCCCGCTGCCCGTGGCCGAGGCCGGGCTGCCCGAGGTGGCCCGGACCTCGGCCAGCGGCTCGACGCTCGTCCTCGTCGCCGGTCAGGACTGCGCCTACCTGCGCTGGGTCGATGCCCAGACGTCCCTTCCCGGCTACCAACCGCTGGCTGGGGCCTGCGGCGCCCGTCCGGCCGGCACGACGATCCGCGCCGTCGGCCAGCCGGTGCGCGTCATGCGCGGGCCCGATACGTCGCCGTCGACGGTGACGATCTTCCGGTCCGGCGCCGGCGTGGCCCGGTTCACCGCCCGGCTCGTCGACGGCCGCATGGTCCCCGCGTCGATCGGCGCCGACGGCTGGGGCCTGGTGGCCGGCGACGCCGACGTGGTGGCCGTCAGCCCGATCGACGCCCAGGGCCGCACACTGGCGGAACAGGTCGTGGGCTGATCCGGGGATTTCCCCCAGGGAGGCGGCAGCCGGTCGGTACTGTGGCGGCCGTGCCCCGCTTCTACGCCACCACGGCCATCGCCTATGTGAACGACGCGCCGCACATCGGCCACGCCTACGAGGTCCTGCTGGGCGACGGCATCACCCGCTGGCACCGCCTGCTGGGTGAGGACGTGAAGTACGTCACCGGCACCGACGAGTACGGGCTCAAGAACGCCCAGGCCGCCGAGGCCCAGGGCACCACGCCCCAGGAGCTGGCCGACCGCAACAGCGCCCGGTTCCGCGACGCCTGGGACGAGCTCGGCGTGGCCTACGACGACTTCATCCGCACGACCGAGCCCCGCCACACCAAGGCGGTCCAGAAGCTCCTGCAGGCCGTGTACGACAACGGCGACATCGAGAAGTCGACCTACGAAGGCCCCTACTGCGTGTCGTGCGAGGCCTATTACACGCCCGAGGAGCTGGTCGACGGGAACTGCCCGGTGCACGGCCGCCCGGTGGAATGGGTCCAGGAGGACAATTGGTTCTTCAAGCTCTCGAACTACCAGCAGCGCCTGCTCGACTGGCACGAGGCCAACCCCGGCGCCGTCGTCCCCACCACCCGGCGCAACGAGGTGCTCGCGTTCATCCGCTCCGGGCTCCGTGACATCTCGATCAGCCGGGGGTTCACCTGGGGCGTCCAGCTCCCCTGGGACACCAGCCAGGTGGCGTGGGTGTGGTTCGACGCCCTGCCCAACTACGTCACCGCCGTGGGCTACGGCGAAGACGACGAGGCGTTCCAATACTGGTGGCCGGTCGACTGCCACCTGATCGGCAAGGACATCATCCGGTTCCACGCCGTCTACTGGCCGGCGATGCTGATGGCCGCCGGCCTCGAGCCACCCCGCTGCGTGGCCGCCCACGGTTGGCTGCTGGTGAGCGGCGAGAAGATGTCGAAGACGAAGCTGAACCAGATCGGCCCACGCGAGCTGGTGGCCGACTTCGGCGTCGACGCGGTGCGCTGGCACTTCCTCCGCGACATCCCCTTCGGGCCCGACGGCGACTTCTCCTACGAGGGCATGACGGCCCGGTACAACTCGGACCTGGCCAACAACCTCGGCAACCTGCTGTCGCGCGTGGCCACGCTCGTCGGCAGCAAATGCGGCGGCATCGGTCCGGCGGCGCCGACCGGCAGCCCGCTGGCCGCGGTGGCCGAGCGGGTCTACTCGACCGCGGCCGCGGCGTGGGACCGGCTGGCGCCGTCGGAGGCGCTGGAAACCACATGGCAGCTGATCCGGGAGGCCAACGCCCACCTGGAGGCCCACGAGCCCTGGAAGATGGAACCCGGCCCCGAGGTCGACGCGGTGCTCGGCACCGCCATCGAGGCGCTGCGGATCGTGGCCATCCTGGCATCGCCCGCCATCCCCGCCGCCGCCGGCGAGGTCTGGCGCCGGCTCGGCCTACCCGGGACGCCCGAGGAGCAGCGGCTGCCGGCGGCGGCGGCGTGGGGCGGCTACCCGGGGGGGCGGCCGGTCGAGAAGGGCACGCCGCTCTTCCCCCGCCGCTGACCCTGCATTGACCAACCCGCCCGGCGGGCGCCTACGGTTGACCCCTTATGTGGGCCGACAGCCATTGCCACCTCCAGTACGAGGGCATCACCGCCGACGCGTTGGCTCGCGCCGCCGAGGCCGGCGTCGGTCGGATCATCTGCGTCGGGACCGACGCCCCACAGTCCACGAAGGCGATCGAGGTCGCCCGTGACCACCCCGGCACCGTCTGGGCGACGGTGGGCCTGCACCCCCACGACGCCAAGAACGGCGTGGAGGGCATCGTCGCCCTCCTGGGGGCGCCGGAGATCGTCGGCATCGGCGAGTGCGGCCTCGACTACCACTACGACCACTCGCCCCGGGAGATCCAGCGGGAGGTGTTCGCGTCCCAGATCGGCTTGGCCAACGAGCGCGGGTTGGCGCTCGTGATCCACACCCGTGAGGCGTGGGACGACACCTTCGCCATCCTGCGGGCCGAGGGCGTGCCGGAGCGGACGGTGTTCCATTGCTTCACCGGCGGCCCCACGGAGGCCCGGCTGTGCTTCGACCTGGGCGCCAGCCTCTCGTTCAGCGGGATCGTCACCTTCAAGACCGCCGGCGACGTGCGGGACGCGGCCGCACTGGCCCCGCTCGACCGGGTGCTGGTCGAGACCGACGCCCCGTACCTGACGCCTGTCCCGTACCGGGGCGCACCCAACGGGCCGGCGTTCGTGACCCTCGTCGGGGCCGCGGTCGCCGCGACCAAGGGGTTGCCCGTCGAGGACGTCGAGGCGGCGACGTGGGCCAACACCGCGGCCCTGTTCGGTCTGCCGGTGGAAACGTATCCTTGATTTGGTCAGTGCTGTTTCCCTAGAGTCGTCGGGTCTCCACCAGCGGGACAACACCGACCCGGCGGCCGACAAGCGGGGAAGCCACTGACGGTTCATCCGGGAACCACACGGTCGTCGTACATTGCTCTGTTGTGCCTGGTGGCTCTGGTCGCCGGGTTCCTTGGCCTGAGACCGTCCGAGGGCACCTCGACGGCGATCCGGGTGAGCTCCGTGGGGGGTTCGTCGCCAGCCATAGCCGGCGACGAAGCTCCCCAGACGCCGGCGGGCGGCAACCCGGCCACGGGCGCCGGCGCCATCTCGCTGCCGGAGCTGGTCGCCCAGATCCGGGCCCGGACGACCACGTCGACGACCAGGCCCCGGACCACGACGACCACCGTCAAGAAGCCGGTCACGACAACGGCCGTGCCCCGGTCGACCACGACCACGAAGGCGGCGCCGGCCTCGGTCGCACCGGCGCCGGCGACCGCCACCATCGCGCCCCTCGCCCCCGTGACCACGCTGCTCGCCGCGCTGGTGCCGCCGGCGGTCGCGGTGTCGGGCGCAGTGACACGTACCGACAGCGGCGTGGCGTCGTGGTTCAAGGCGCCGGCGGGCACCTGTGCCCACCGCACCCTGCCCATGGGCACGATGATCAAGGTCACCCGGAACGAGACCGGCGCCTCCGCGAGCTGCAAGGTCGACGACCGCGGCCCGACTGTGGCGACGGGTCGCCTGATCGACCTCTCGCTGGACACGTTCGAGAAGCTGGCTTCGCGGGACGCGGGGCTCATCGACGTGCGAATCGAGTGGTAGCCGTAGCGTCCATGGGGTGACCCTCAGCGGCGCCGACGTCCGCCGGCTCCTGAACCAGCACGGCCTCGCGCCCAGCCGGGCCCGGGGCCAGAACTTCGTGGTCGACCCCAACACCGTGCGCCGCATCGCCCGCCTGGCCGGGGTCGGCGCCGGCGACAGAGTGGTCGAGATCGGCGCCGGCCTCGGATCGCTCAGCCTGGCCCTGGCCGAGACCGGCGCCTCGGTGACCGCCATCGAGATCGACGGGCGGCTGGTGCCGGCGCTGCGCTCGGTGGTGGAGCCCGCCGGCGTCACCGTCGTCGAGGGCGACGCACTGCGCCTGGACTGGGCGGCATTGCTGGGTGACGGACCCTGGGTGCTGGTGGCCAACCTGCCCTACAACGTGGCCACGCCGCTGGTGGCCGACCTGCTGGACGGGGTGCCGGCCATCTCGCGGATGCTGGTCATGGTGCAGCGGGAGGTCGGCGAGCGGCTGGCCGCCGGGCCAGGCGACGAGGCGTACGGGGCGGTGTCGGTCAAGGTGGCCTACTGGGCCACGGCCAAGGTCGTCGGCCGGGTGCCGCCGACCGTGTTCCACCCGGTGCCCAAGGTCGAGTCGGCGTTGGTGCGGATCGACCGGCGGCCGGCGCCGGCGGTCGGGGCCGGCGTCGACCCGGCGTGGCTGTTCACGCTCGTCCGGGCTGGCTTCGGCCAGCGGCGGAAGATGTTGCGGCGCTCGCTGGCGTCGCTCGTCGACTCATCCGCGTTCGAGGCCGCCGGCATCCGGCCCGAGGCCCGGGCCGAGGAGCTGGCCGTGGACGACTGGGGGAGACTGGCGGCGTGCACGTCGAGCGGGCGCCCGCCAAGCTGACCGTCTCGCTGCGGGTGACCGGCGGGCGGGACGACGGCTACCACCTGATCGACGCCGAGATGGTGGCGCTCGACTACGGGGACGTGCTTCGGATCAGTGAGGGCGACGGCTTGGAGGTCGTCGGGCCGTTTTCGGCCGGCGTGCCGGTCGACGGGTCCAACCTGGTGCGACGGGCGCTGGCCGCGGTCGGCCGGACCGCCTTTGTCCGGCTGGACAAGCAGGTGCCGGCGGGCGCCGGCCTGGGCGGAGGGTCGGCCGACGCCGCCGCGGTGCTGCGGTGGGCCGGCTGCACTGATCTGGAGGTTGCCACGTCGCTCGGGGCCGACGTCGCGTTCTGCCTCGTCGGCGGCCGGGCCCGGGTCCGGGGCGTGGGCGAGGTGGTCGAGACGCTGCCGTTCGTCGCCCGGACGTTCACGCTGCTGGTCCCGCCCGTGCCCGTGTCCACGCCCTTGGTGTTCCGGGCATGGGACGACCTGGGCGGCCCGGCTGCCGCCAACGGGTCGGTCAACGACCTGGAGGCGCCGGCGCTGGCGGTGGCGCCGGCGCTGGCGTCATGGCGCGACCGGCTGGCGGAGGCGACGGGGCGCAGACCGCAACTCGCCGGCAGCGGCGGGACCTGGTTCGTGGAGGGCGACTTCCCCGGCGAGGGCCGGATCGTCGCCCGGACGGTGGGTGCGCTGGGGCCGGGCTAGCGCCCTGACCACAAACGTTCGCCGCGTTCGTGGGGTTTCCCGTCCGTGGCCGCCGTCGCCGCCGAAGGCGGCCCCTCCGGCAGCGGACACGAGGGAGGGACAGGGCGGAGGCGGCGCGAGCTCCGCTCGCCCGCCGGAGCACGATCACTTCGACCGAATGGAGTGAGCGAAGCGAACGAATGAGGTCGAGGCACTAGCGCCCGGCGCGACGCTGCCAGCGGGTGGCCTTCAGCATCTTCTTGTGCTTCTTTTTGCGCATCCGCTTGCGGCGCTTCTTGATCAGCGATCCCATGAGCGGCGTCAGGCTAGCGGGTGTTCCGGCCGGCGTCACATGGGCGGGTCTTTGGCGCGTTCTCGATCCTTGACATGTACTCTTGATCGAACTAGTGTTCGATCATGCCAGTCCAGTCCAGGAAAGAGCAGCGGTGCAGATGCGCCTCGCCGGCATGTCCCGATCCCAAATCGCCGATGCCCTGGGACTGGGGAGCGGCGGCGAGCCACTCGGCCGGTGGTTGCAAGGCGTGCCGGCGCCGGCGTGGACCCGCCGCCCCCGAGCGAAGGACGACCTCCGCAAGATCGCCGAGGCGATGCGCGCCGAAGGCCGGTCCTATAGGGAGATCCGCGAGGTCGTGGGCGTTTCGAAGGGCACGTTGTCGCTGTGGCTCCGGGACATCGGCCTCGCGGAGGACCAACGGCGGGCACTGACCGTGCGAGGGCCGGAAGCGACCAGTGCCCGCCACGCCGAGAACCGCGCTGTAGCCGCCCGACGGCGAGCCGACGTGCGCGCCCAAGCCAGAGGACAGATCGAGGCGCTCAGCGAGAGCGAGTTGTTTGTTGCCGGTGTGGTCGCCTACTGGGCTGAGGGTGCGAAAAACAAGCCGTGGCGGCACGAACAGTCGGTGAAGTTCATGAACTCGGATCCGACAATGATCCGACTCTTTTTGTCCTGGCTGCAGCTCGTCGGCGTGTCCCGCGACCGGCTCATCTTCCGGATCCACATCCACGAGACAGCGGAGGTTTCCGCTGCGGTCCGATTCTGGTCGGAAGTCGTCGAGGCGCCTGAGAGCCAGTTCAGCAGACCCACGATCAAGACACACAAGCCGCTGACCGTCCGAAAGAACGTCGGGCTCGACTATCACGGGTGCCTGCTGGTGTACGTCCGTAACAGCGCGACCCTCAACCTGCAGATCGAAGGCTGGTTCGAGGGGCTCGCCGCTGCGACTCAAGGACTGGCTGCCAGGTAGCGTTCAAGGGAGCCTTCGGGAGTCGTCCAACGGTAGGACATCTGGTTTTGGTCCAGAGAATGGGGGTTCGAGCCCTCCCTCCCGAGCCAACCCTCCACCGGCGCGAGGGATTCAGGGGGTAAAACAGAGGTATGCGGCTTCGTCCTCTCTCGGCTGTGGTCATGGCCGCCGGGGAGGGGACGCGGATGCGCTCCGCGCTCCCCAAGCCCCTGCACCCCCTGTGCGGGCGGCCGATGCTCCTGCACGTGCTTGACGCCCTCAGCGAGCTGCTGGTCGACCGGGCAGTCGTCGTGGTCGGCCACGGGGCCGAGCGGGTGACCAAGACGCTGCAGGAGTACGGGCCACCCGACCTCATCATCGATTTCGTCGACCAGCACGTCCAGCGGGGCACGGGAGACGCCGCCTCGGTGGCCCTGACCGCCTTCCCGAACGACGACGACAGCGACGACGAGGACATCGTGGTCCTTCCCGGCGACACGCCCCTCGTCCGCCCCTCCACCCTCGGCACGCTCGTCCACGCCCACCGCGAGGCCAACGCCGCCGCCACCCTGCTGACCGCCCGTATGCCGGACACCACCGGCATGGGCCGCGTCGTGCGGGCCAAGGACGGGCGGGTCAGCCGTATCGTCGAGGAGCTCGACGCCACCGAGGCGGAGCTGGAGATCGACGAGGTCGGCACCTCGATCTACTGCTTCCGTCGCAGCCTGCTCGCTCCGGCCCTCCGCCGGCTCTCACCCGAGAACGCCCAGGGCGAGTACTACCTGACCGACGTGGTCGGCGTGCTCCATGACGCCGGCCACAAGGTGGTGGCGGTCGAATGCGACGACCCCTTCGAGGCGGTGGGCGTCAACGACCGGGCCCAGCTGGCCGCGGCCGAGGCCGAGCTCCGCCGGCGGATCAACCACCGGTGGATGCAGGTCGGCGTCACCATGGTCGACCCGGAGCGCACCTACGTCGACGCCGGCGTGAGGCTGGCCTCCGACGTGACCCTCTTCCCGGGCACGATCCTCCAGGGCCGCACCGTGATCGGCCACGGAGCGAAGATCGGCCCCCACGTCCGTCTGGTCGACTGCGCCATCGGCGAGGGCGCCAACGTCGAGCAGTCCGTGGGCTACGACGCGGTCGTCGGGCCCTCGGCGATCGTCGGCCCGTTCGCCGTCCTCCAGCCCGGCAGCCATATCTCGGCCGGCACCACGACCGGCTCGTTCTACACTGCGTCGACGGGCGACGAAGAGAGCGTGTAGCAGCCGACGATGGAGCTGGTCACCAAGAAGCGACTCGAGCTCTTCACCGGGCGGTCCAACCCCGAGCTGGCCGCCGACATCGCCACCGCTCTCGGGGTCCAGCTCGGCGAGACCAACCTCAGCCAGTTCGCCAACGGCGAGATGTACTGCCGGTTCGGCGAGTCAATCCGCGGCGCCGACGTCTTCATCGTGCAGAGCCACAGCAGCCCGGTGAACGAGGCGATCATGGAGCAGCTGATCATGATCGACGCGGCCAAGCGGGCCTCGGCCAAGCGGATCACCGCCGTCTGCCCTTACTACGGGTACGCCCGCCAGGACCGCAAGGCGTCGGAGCGGGAGCCGATCACCGCCAAGCTCCTGGCCGACATCCTCACTGCGGCCGGCGCCGACCGGATGGTGAGCGTGGACCTGCACTCCGGCCAGATCCAGGGGTTCTTCGACGTCCCCGTCGACCACCTCACGGCCATGCCCGTGCTGGCCGACTGGGTGGCCGCCAATCTGGGGAGCGACATCGTGGTCGTCTCCCCTGACGCCGGCCGCTTCAAGGTGGCCGAGCGGTTCGCCCAGATGCTGGAGGCCGACGTCGGCTCCGTGGCGAAGCGCCGGCTCCGGGGTGTGGCCAACCAGGTCGAGGCGCTCGACGTCATGGGCGAGGTCGAGGGTCGCATCTGCGTGCTGGTCGACGACATGATCGACACCGCCGGCACCATCTGCGCGGCCGCCGACCAGCTGGTGGGCCACGGCGCCAGCGAGGTCTACGCCATGGCCACCCACGGCGTGCTGTCGGATCCCGCGCTCGACCGGCTCAAGAACTCGGTCATCACCAAGGTCGTGATCACCGACACCCTGCCCCTCGCCGACGACCGCCGCATCGACAAGATCGAGGTGCTGTCAGTCGCCAGTATCATCGCCGACGCCCTGCGAGCGGTGTTCGAGGACCGCTCGGTCTCGGAGATCTTCGGGGGCGCCAACCAGACCTGACGTAGACTCGTCCGCCATGGATGAGGTTTCTCTGGTCGCGGACGTCGGGCGGGTCAAGGGCAGTTCGGAGTCACGCCGGCTCCGGTCCGCCGGAAGGGTGCCCGGCGTGCTGTACGGCCACGGGATCGACCCGATCGACCTGAGCGTCGGCAGCCGTGAGCTGCGGGCCGCCCTCACCTCCGATTCCGGGCTCAACGCCCTCATCTCACTCGACGTCGACGGCACGAAGCACCTGGCCATGGCCCGCCAGCTCCAGCGCCACCCCGTCCGCCGGTCGATCGACCACGTCGACTTCGTGGTCGTCCGTCGCGACGAGATCATCTCGGCCGAGGTCCCGATCCACCTCGTCGGCGAGGCCCTGGAAGTCGAGCGCGCCGACGGCATGGTGGAGCAGAGCCTCCACACCCTGGAGGTGCACGCCAAGCCGGCCGACATCCCCAACTCCATCGAGGTCGACATCTCCGACCTGTCCATCGGCGAGGCGATTCGTGTGGAGGACCTCAAGCTGCCGTCCGGCGTGACCACCGATCTCGACCCCGAGGAGATCGTCGTTGCCGGTGCCGCGACCCGCATGGCCGTTGAGACCGAGGCCGAGGAGGAGGCTGCGGCCGCCGCCGCCGAGGCCGGCGCCGAGGCCGGCGGGGGCGACGAAGGCTAGACCCTGCAGCGCGAACGCACGGGCGAGGCCGCCCACCTCCTGGTCATCGGGCTCGGCAACCCGGGCGAGGAGTACGACCACACCCGTCACAACCTCGGGGCCGACGTCGTCGGCGTTCTCGCCAGCCGCCACAACGCTCCGCTCAAGCGCGGCAAGGAACGGGCCCTGGTGGGCGAGGCCCGCGTCGACGGCAAGCTCATGGCCCTCGCCTTCCCCCAGACGTTCGTCAACCTGTCCGGTGAGTCGGCCGCCCGGCTCGTCCGCCGCTACGGGGTGGAGGGCGACATGAGCAGGGTCGTGGTCGTGCACGACGAGCTCGACCTGCCGCCCGGACGGGTGAAGATCAAGGAGGGCGGGGGGACGGCCGGCCACAACGGCCTGGAGTCCATCCGGGCCCACCTCCATTCCGGCGCGTTCATCCGGGTGCGCATCGGCATCGGCAAGCCGCCGGGCCGCCAGCAGGGCGCCGACTACGTCCTCAAGCCCACCCGCAAGTCCGAGCGGGCCGAGTTCGACGTGGCCGTCGTGGAGGCGGCCGAGGCGGTGGAGCTCATCTTCAAGGAGGGTCTGGCCACGGCGATGAATCGCGTGAACACCGCTTGACCTGGCCCCTGGGGCCACCTCGTACGGTCGAGCCATGACCATGATCGACACCCATTCCTGCAGCTGCGGCTGCTCGACCAACACCGACGTGCTCGCCGGCACGGCCGCCTGCGGCTGCGGCGAGGGCGGCTGCGGCGAAGCCAGGCCCAAGAGCCGCGACGAGGAGATCGCCGACCTGCTGACATTGCGCCAGAGAGTCGACAAGCGCCTGACCGAGCTGCGCGGGTAGCCCACCGCCGGCGCGGCCGGGTCCCGCCGGTACCCTCGGCGGAAGTGCCTTCCGCCGAGGGGGCCGCCGGCGCCAGCGCCCTGCGGTCCCTCCCTCCCCTCCTGCGCCACCACCCGGCCCTCGCCGGCCTGGCCGGCGCGTCCACGGCCGTGCTGGCCGTGCCCGACGCGGCGCGCGCCTTCACCATCGCCGGCCTGGCCCACCTGAGCGACCGCCATCCCATCGTGGTGGCCATGCCGACCAGCACCGACGCCGAGCGGCTGGCGTCGGATCTGCGGGCCTTTCTCGGGTCCGACGACGTCGACCTGTTCCCGGCGTGGGAGACGCTGCCGTTCGAGCGGGTCAGCCCGGGGGTCGAGGCCATGGGCCGGCGCCTGCGCACCATGTGGCGCCTGCAACGTCCGTTGCGTTCAGGCACGCAGCCTGGCTCGCGCATGCCACGGGTCCTGGTCGCGCCGGTGCGCTCCCTCGTCCAGCGCCTCGGCCCCCACGTCGAGGAGGTCGAGCCCGTCGTCGTCAGCCGGGGCGATCAGGTCGACCCCATCGACCTGGTGGAGCGCCTGGTCGTCGCCGGCTACCGGCGGGAGCCCCAGGTCGAGCACCGGGGCGAGGTGGCCCGCCGGGGGTCGATCGTCGACGTGTTCCCTTCGACCGCCGACGTCCCGGTGCGCATCGACCTGTGGGGCGACGAGGTCGACCGCCTCACCACGTTCTCCGTCAGCGACCAGCGCTCGACGGGCGACATCGAGCGCGTCGAGATCTTCGGGTGCCGCGAGCTGATCCCCACCGACGACGTGCGCCGGCGGGCGGCCAGCCTCATCCGGGCCGAGCCGTGGGGGCGCGAGCAGTGGGAGCGGCTGTCGGAGGGGGCGACCTTCGAGGGCATGGAGTCGTGGCTGCCGTGGCTGACCAGCGCCGAGCACGTCCTCTTCGACCTGGTGAGTGACTCCGCCCTGCTGCTCCTCGTCGAGCCCCGGCGCATGCGCGACCGGGCCAAGGACCTCCTCGACGAGGAGGCGTCGTTGGCCGCCAGCCTGGCCCAGACCTGGGGCGCCGGCGCCGAACGGGAATGGCCCCGCCTCCACCTGCCTTTCGACCGCCTCCTGGCCCACACCTCGGCGCCGGCGTGGTCGGTGATCCCCGTGGCCGAGGGGCCCGACACCACCGCGATCGAAGCCCGGGGCTGGGACCCCGCATTCGGCGACGGCAGCCGGCTGACCGGCCACATGCGCGACCTGCTGGCAGACGGCTACCGCGTGATCGTCGCCGCCGACGGGCCGGGCTCGGCCGGCCGGCTGGCCGAGACGTTCCGCGAGAACGGCGTCGACCTGCCGATCGGCACCGATGGCTCACGGTCGGGGATCACCGTCGAGTCCCTGGAGCGGGGGTTCATCCTCCCCGACATCAAGCTGGCCGTCCTCGTCGAGGGCGACATCACCGGCCGGCGCCGGGTCCACCGCCGGCCCCGGCCCCGCCGCACCGACGCCGCCGGCTTCTTCGACGACCTCAACCCCGGGGACTACGTCGTCCACTACCAGCACGGGGTGGCGCGCTACGCCGGCATGGTCAAGCGGGCCATCGGGGGCGCCGAGCGGGACTACCTGCTCCTCGAGTTCCGCGGCACCGACAAGATCTACGTCCCCACCGAGCAGATCGACACCGTTCGCCATTACACGGGCGGCGAGTCCCCCACGCTGTCGCGCATGGGCGGCGGCGACTGGCAACGAACGCGGTCCAAGGTGCGGGCCGCGGTCCGGGAGATCGCCGAGGAGCTCGTCGCCCTGTACCGCAAGCGGGTGGCCAGCCCCGGCCACGCCTTCCCGCCCGACACGCCCTGGCAGCACGAGCTGGAGGAGGCGTTCCCGTACATCGAGACGCCCGACCAGGCCAAGGCCATCAACGACGTCAAGGCCGACATGGAGGCGCCCGTCCCCATGGACCGCCTCGTCTGCGGCGACGTGGGCTTCGGCAAGACCGAGGTGGCGATCCGGGCCGCGTTCAAAGCGGTGCAGGACGGGATGCAGGCCGCCGTCCTCGTGCCGACGACGCTGCTGGCCCAACAGCACTTCGGCACGTTCTCCGAGCGCTTCGCCGGCTACCCGGTGCGGGTCGAGGTGCTCTCCCGCTTCCTGACCCCGGGCCAGGCCAAGAAGGTGGCCGACGGCGTGACCGACGGCTCGGTCGACGTGGTGATCGGCACCCACCGGCTGCTTTCGGCCGACGTGAAGTTCAAGAACCTCGGCCTGCTGGTGGTCGACGAGGAGCAGCGCTTCGGCGTGACCCACAAGGAGTCGATCAAGAAGCTGCGGGCCGACGTCGACGTGCTGACCCTCACGGCCACACCGATCCCGCGCACGCTGGAGATGAGCCTCACCGGCATCCGCGACCTGACGATCCTGAACACGCCGCCGGCCGAGCGCCAGCCGATTCTCACCTACGTCGGCCCCTACGACGACCGGGCGGTCGCCGAGTCGATCCGGCGGGAGCTCTTGCGGGAAGGCCAGGTCTTCTTCGTCCACAACCGGGTGCAGTCGATCGAGCGGGTGGCCGCCGACCTGCGTGACATGGTGCCCGAGGCCCGCATCGCCATCGCTCACGGCCAGATGGACGAGGGCCAGCTGGAACGGGTCGTCCTCGACTTCTGGGAGGGCCGGTACGACGTGCTGGTCTGCACCACCATCATCGAGTCGGGCATCGACATGCCGACGGTGAACACCCTGGTCGTCGACCGCGCCGACCTCATGGGCCTGGGCCAGCTCCACCAGCTCCGTGGCCGCGTGGGCCGGGCCGGCCAGCGGGCCTACGCCTACCTGTTCTTCCCCCCCGAGCGGGAGCTGACCGAGCAGGCCTACGAGCGGCTCAAGACCATCGGCGAGCACACCGAGCTGGGCTCCGGTTTCAAGATCGCCATGCGCGACCTGGAGATCCGCGGCGCCGGCAACCTGCTCGGCGCCAACCAGTCGGGCCACATCGCCGCGGTGGGCTACGACCTTTACGTCCAGATGGTGAGCGAGGCGGTGGCCGAGCTGAAGGGCGAGCCGGTCAAGGTCCCGGCGGAGATCAAGCTCGACATCCCCGTCGACGCCCACCTGCCGCCTGACTACGTGCCCGGCGGCGAGCAGCGGCTGGAGGCCTACCGCCGGCTGGCCGCCGTCCAGACCCAGACAGAGGTCGACGACGTCGCCGCCGAGTGGCTCGACCGGTACGGCCCGCTGCCGGCGCCGGCCGAGGCCCTCATCTCCGTCGCCCGCCTGCGGGCGGAGTGCGTGCGGACGGGCATCAAGGAGATCACCGTCGCCCGCAACGTCATCCGGATGTCGCCGGTCGTGCTCAAAGTGAGCGCCCAGATCCGCCTGCAGCGCCTGTCGCGCGACGCCGTCTACAAGGAGGATCTCGGCCAGCTCGTGGTGCCGGTGATGCGCGGCGCCGAGCCGGCGACGGCGGTGCTGGCCCTCCTCGGCCAGCTCTTTCCACCCGAGCCGGCTGCGGTGACGGAAGGAGCACCGGGTACCATCGCTCTACCGTGAGACGTCTTTCCATCCTCTTCGCCGCGCCCGTGGTCGCGCTGGCCCTCCTCGCCACCGCTTGCGGGTCGGTGTCGCCCTATGCGGCGAAGGTCGACAACAAGTCGATCAGCCAGCACGACCTCGAGACCGAGCTGCGATCCATCGCGGCCAACGGCCCGTACCTGGCCCTGGTCGAGTCCCGCCAGCAGGTCAAGGGCACCGGCGCCGGCACCTTCGACGCCGCGTTCACCGCCCTGGCCCTGACCCGCCAGATCTACTACCAGCTCATCGGCACCGAGCTGGCCACCCGCAAGCTGGCCGTCGGGCCGTCGGACCTGGCGGCGGCCCGCGCCACCGTGGTCGAGCAGATCCAGGGCGAGGACGTCTTCAAGGACTTCCCCAAGGCCTACCAGGACGAGCTGATCCGCCGGCAGGCCCAGCTCGACCTGCTGACCCTGGCGCTCAGCGGCGAAACGGGTTCGGCCGACGAGGCGGCGAAGACGTACTACGAGGCGCACAAGGACCAGTTCGCCAACTCTTGCGTGAGCCACATTCTCGTCGCCTCCCGGGAGCAGGCCGACGACGCCAAAGCCCGCGTCGACCGGGGCGAGGACTTCGCCGCCGTGGCCAAGGCCGTCTCGACCGACACCCAGAGCGCGCAGAAGGGCGGCGAGCTGGGCTGCGACATCAACGCCGACACCGGATTCGTCGCCGAGTTCCTTCTGGCCGTCCTCAACCAGCCGGTCGGCGCAGTTGGCACACCGGTGCAGACCCAGTTCGGCTTCCACATCATCAAGGTCACCAAGCGGGACATCCCCCCGTTCGCCGACGTGAAGACGCTCGCCCGCCAGAAGCTGACCGAAGGCGGGCAGGAGAAGCTCCTGACCTGGCTCCAGGAGACGATCTCCAAGGCCAAGATCGAGATCAACCCGCGGTACGGCACCTTCAACAAGGAAGGCGCCTCGCCCGGCGTGGTCCCGCCGGCCCGGCCGGCCGACGCCACCTCCACGACCGTTCCTCTCATCCCCGGTCCTGCGGCCGGCGCCACACCTCCCTAACCGAGCTCGGTGCCCGCCACAGTGGTCGTCGTCGGTCTGGGCCCAGCCGGGCCCGAGCTCCTGACCACGGCCACCGTCCAGGCGCTGGCATCGGTCCCCAACCGGTACCTGCGCACGACGCGGCACCCGGCCGCGGTCGCGGTCGCCGGCGCGGCATCCTTCGACGCCATCTACGACGCGGCAGCGACGCTCGACGAGGTGTACGCCGGCATCGTCGACGCTCTGGTGGAGGCGGCCGCCGAGCATGGCAGCGTCCTCTACGCCGTCCCCGGGTCGCCGCTGGTGGCCGAGCGGACCGTCGAGCTGCTGCGGGCCGACGACCGGGTGGCGGTGCGCCTGGTGCCCGCCCTCTCGTTCGTGGATCTCGCCTGGGCTGCCCTCGGCGTCGACCCGCTCGCCGAGGGGGTGCGCATGGTCGACGGCCGGCGGTTCGCGGTCGAGGCCGCCGGCGAGCGGGGCCCGCTCCTGGTCGCGCAGTGCGACACCCGCCAGGTGCTGTCCGACATCAAGCTCACAACGGACGACGCCGGCCCGGTGACGGTCCTGCAGCGCCTCGGCCTGCCCGACGAGTCGGTCACCACGGTGGCGTGGGCCGACCTCGACAAGGAGGTGGAGCCGGACCACCTCACGTCGCTCTGGCTGCCGGGTGGCGCGCCGCCGGTCGCCCGAGAGGTGGCCCGCTTCGACGAGCTCGTCCACACGCTCCGCGAGAAGTGCCCGTGGGACCGCGAGCAGACCCATGCCACGCTCACCAGGCACCTGCTGGAGGAGACCTACGAGGTGCTCGAAGCGATCGAGGCCCTCCCTGAGCATCCCTATGAGGCAGCAGAGGCCGGCGAGGGGTTCGCGCACCTCGAGGAGGAGCTCGGCGACCTCCTGTTCCAAGTGGTGTTCCACGCCACGCTCGCCGCCGAGGAGGGGTACTTCACCCTGGCCGACGTCGCCCGGGGCATCCACGACAAGCTCGTGCACCGCCATCCGCACGTCTTCGCCGGGGTGCAGGCCGACACGCCCGACCAGGTGGTCAGCAACTGGGAGCAGATCAAGCGGGCCGAGAAGGGCCGCGCCAGCCTCATGGACGGCATCGGTGAGGGGCTGCCCTCCCTTCTCTACGCCCACAAGGTGCAGCGCAAGGCGGCGTCGGTAGGGCTCGACGTCACCACCGACGAGGCCGGGCCGGGCGCCGAGCTGTTCGCCCTCGTCGATCGGTGCCGGCAGGCCCACGTCGACCCGGAAGCGGCGCTGCGGGCCACGGCCGCCCGCTTCCGCGACCGGTTCCAGGCCGCCGAGGCGACGGCCGCCGAGCGGGGCCTGAACATCGTCGACGTATGGGACGCCTGAAGACCATCCGTGTCCTTCTGCCCGCAGGCGGCTTTGCCGCCGAGGAGCTGAGCGCCGCCGGAGGCGGCTCCACAAACGGGAGGGGGACCGGGGGGAGGGGGCTTTGGCCCCTCCCCCCGCTGAACGATCTGTCAGACTTTGACGGTCGGAGTTTCCTGCGGCGGACGGAGGATCGGTGGTGAGCACGGGAACGACCGGCGACGCAGGCCGGGCGGTCACGGTCGTGCTCGTCGATGACCACAAGATGTTCGGCCAAAGCATGGCCAGGCTCTTGGGTGGGCAGCCCGGCCTCTCGGTGGTCGCCCTGGCCGGCGACGCCGCCGGCGCCATGGAAGCCGTCCGCCGCCACCGGCCCGACGTGGTGCTGATGGACAACCGGCTCCCCGACGGTCGGGGCACCGACGTCGCCGCCCAGATCCGGACCGAGCTGCCCGACGCCAAGGTCATCATGCTCACCGCGGACGACGACGAGGTCGTGCTCCTCGCCGCCGTCGAGGCCGGGTGCGCCGGCTATGTCACCAAGACCAGCTCGGTCGAGGAGGTCCAAGCCGCCATCCTCGCCGCCCACGCCGGCGAAGTGATCATGACGCCGGCCATGCTCGGCCGGCTCCTGCCGATGGTCCGGCGCCAGCCGCAGGAGACAGGCCCCAAGCTCTCCGAACGCGAGTTGGAGGTGTTGCGCCTGCTCGCCGACGGCCTGTCCAATGCAGTGATCAGCGAGCGGCTCTTCCTGAGCACCCACACCGTGCGCAACCATGTGCACGCCATCCTGGGCAAGCTCGGCGCCCACTCGAAGCTGGAGGCGGTCTCGATCGCCATCCGCCGGGGCGTGATCCGCTACCCCTGAGGCGGCGTGCGCCCCGAACTGGCCGCAGCCTTCGGGATCAGGCGGCGCGCCCGGGCGAGCCCGCCGACGACAGCTCGGATCTGAGAGCGGCGCGCGCCCGGTCGAACTCGCCCCGTAGCGCAGCGACGTCGGGCCCGCAGCCGGCAAGGGCCCCGGCAGCACAGCCCACCTCGATTCGCTGGCAGGTGGCGGCCACCGCCGCCGCCCCGACCTGCCCCGCGCAACCGTTCACCTCGTGGGCGACGAGCTGCGCGGCCCGACGGTCGCCGGAGGCGAACGCGGTCTCCAAGTCGGCCACCTTCGAGCCGACCTCGTTGGTAAACAGCCACACGAGCTCGTCGAGGAAACCGGGCGTCGTCTCGCTCTCAGCGAGCATGCGGAGGTCCTCGATCACCACCGGGTCGAGGGTGGGCCGGGTCGCGTCGCCGTCGCGGTGGGTGACCCCATCGAGCACGCGAAGGAGGGCGTCGCCGGAGTCCCGGATCGCCCGGGCGCACAGTTCCCGCTCGGCGTCGACATCCCCCGAGAGGACCGACGACGTCATGCCGAGGACGGCTTGCATCGGCGTGCGCAGCTCATGACCGATGCTCGCAAGCAGCTCCGACTTCAGCGACCACCCCGCCGGCGGCTCCCCGCCGTCGCCGGCCCCGCCCGAGGTCGGGCGCGCCCAAGGGTCCTCGATGATCGCCCGCAGCCGCGCTTCCATGGCCGCAAGGCGGGCGTCGGCCCGCTGGAGCTCGCGTATGGTCTCGGGCAGATCGTCCCCCTGGCCGTCCGGGGCCTCCGGGGCGTTGGAACCGTCCATGGGCCGAACTATCAACCCGCCGGTGCCGGCCCGGTGTGCCGATGGCGCAGATGCACCCCCACGCAGAGCCGCGCGGCTCAGTCGTGGCCGTCGGCACTCCACCGGGCGGTCGGGGAACGCGCGATCGCGCCATAAAGCGGCGCGACGCCGGGGCCGACCCGAGGTTCCATGCCCTCCATCGGCGGATCCACCCCCACACCGGCGAAGACCCCGGTTCCGTCCCGGGCCCGGTCGTACATGCCCCGCGGCGGCACGCTGCCGGACGACGTCTGGCGCAGCCGGCACCGGGGCATCCTCGCCGTCCTCTGGATCCACGTGCCCGCCCTCTTCGTGTTCAGCCTGGCGCGCGGCAAGCCCCTGCTCCATGGCCTCCTCGACGCCTGCATCGTCGCCAGCCCGGCGGTAGCCGCCCAACTCAGCTTGAGCCGGCGCAGGGAGAGCACCGTGTTCGCCGCCATCGGGCTCATGACGTCCTCCGCTGTGCTGGTCCACCTCTCCGGAGGTGTGATCGAGGCCCACTTCCACTTCATGGTGATGGTGGGCGTCGTCATGCTCTACCAGGACTGGTGGCCCTTCCTGATCTCCATCGGCTTCGTCCTGCTGCACCACGGCGTGGTCGGCGTGCTCACACCGCAGGACGTCTACAACCACAAGGGCGCATGGGAGCACCCCTGGGCATGGGCCGGGGTTCATGCCTCGGCCATCGTCGCCATGACCATCGTCGGCGCCGCGAACTGGAGGCTGAACGAACGGTCCCAGGCTCAGCTGGCCAGCCTGGCCGCCATCGTGGCGTCCTCGGACGACGCCATTTACGGCTGGACGGTCGACGGCGTCGTCAACAGCTGGAACCGTGGTGCGGAAGCGCTCTTCGGGTACACGCGCGCGGAGATCGTCGGCCGGCCCTTCCTCGTGCTCGTCCCCGCCGATCTGGCCGTCGACGCGACGGCCCGCCTGGGCGAAATCCAGCAAGCGCTTCGCGTCGAACCGTTCGACACGACGCTGGTGCACAAGGACGGGACCGTCATCGAAGTCTCGGTGACCGTCTCCGCGGTCCGGGACGTCGACGGGAACGTCGTCGGCGGCGCCACCATCGCACGCGACATCACCGACCGCCGCCAGGCCGAGCAGGCCCTGCGGGCCAGCGAGGAGCGGACCCGGCGCATCGTCGACACCGCCCGGGACGCCTTCGTGGGCATCGACGGCGCCGGGATCATCGCCGACTGGAACGAGAGCGCCGAGCTGGCGTTCGGATGGACGCGGGCCGAGGCCATCGGCCGGCCGCTCGCCGAGACCCTCGTGCCGCCGGCGCTCCGGGGAGCGTGGGGCAACGACCTGGAGCGTTACCTGGCCGCCGACGAAGACGGTCGGCTCGAGGGCCGCATGGAGGTGGTCGCCCTACACCGCGATGGCCACGAGTTCCCCATCGAGGTGGCGATCTCCCATGCCGGCACCGGCACCGGCCGGCACTTCAGCGCCTTCATCCGCGACATCACCGAGCGCAAGCTCGGCGAACAAAACCTCCAGCACACCCTTTCGCTCCTGGCCGCCACGCTGGAGTCGACCGCCGACGGCATCCTCGTCACCGGCCCCGAGCTCCGGATCTCGAGCTTCAACCGGAAGTACGCCGAGATGTGGGGCCTGCCCGAGGCCGGCCTCCAGGGGAGCGACGGCCACGCCATATCCGTCGTGCTCGACCAGCTGTGCGAGCCCGACATCTTCGTCGCCGAGATCAGCCGGATCGCCGCCCACCCCGAGGCGTCGAGCATCGAAACGCTCTATCTCAGGGACGGTCGGATCATCGAGCGCTCGTCCGAGCCCAGACGCGTCGGCGGCGCCGTGGTCGGCCGGGTGTGGAGCTTCCGGGATGTCACGGTCCGGCGCCGGCTGGAATCCGAGCTGGCCGAGGCACGGGACAAGGCCCTGGAGTCCTCGAAGCTGAAGTCCGAGTTCCTCGCCACCATGAGCCACGAGATCCGTACGCCGATGAACGGCGTGATCGGGCTCACGGGTCTGCTGCTCGACAGCGGGCTCACCGAGACCCAGCACCAGTATGCCGACGGGGTCCGCGCCTCGGGCGAGGCGCTCCTCGGGATCATCAATGACATCCTGGACTTCTCCAAGATCGAGGCGGGGAAGCTGGAGCTCGAGGCTGTCGACTTCGACCTGGCCGAGGCGATCGACGACGTGGCCGCGCTCGTCGCCCAGTCGGCCGGCGCCAAGGGCCTGGAACTGGTGGCCGACTGCCGGCCCGAGGTCCCGACCATGGTCCGCGGCGACGTGGGACGGCTTCGCCAGATCCTCCTGAACCTGGCGTCGAATGCGGTCAAGTTCACCGAGCACGGTGAGGTCGTGATCAGGGCCAGCCTGGGGACACCCCTCGGGGACGAGGAGACGGGCGCGGTCTCTGTGCGGCTGGAGGTGCTGGACACCGGCATCGGCATCGCGCCGACCGCGGTCGAGCGGCTCTTCGAGCCGTTCTCCCAGGCCGACGCATCGACGACCCGCCGCTACGGCGGCACCGGTCTGGGCCTGGCCATCTGCCGGCGCCTGGTGGAGGCGATGGGCGGCAGCATCGGGGTCGACAGCCGGCTCGGCCACGGCAGCACCTTCTGGCTCGAGCTGCCGCTCGAGCGGGCGAGCGCGCCGGCGGTCGGGCGGGGCGCATCGCCCGATCTCCTGCGGGGGCTGCGCGTCCTCGTCGTCGACGACAACCAGACCAACCGGCTCGTCCTCGGGTCACAACTCTTGGCGTGGGACATCTCGGCCGACCTCGCCCCTGACGCCTTCGTGGCCCTGCACCACCTCCGCCATGCCGCCACCGAGGGTCGCCCCTACGACCTCGCGCTCATCGACATGGCCATGCCCGGCATGGACGGGCTGGGCCTGGCCCGGGTGGTGCGGGCCGAACCTGCGCTGCGGTCGATCCGAATGCTGCTCCTCAGCTCCATGACCGTCAGCGCCGAGGACGCGTTGAGCGCCGGGTTCTCCGTCCGGCTCGTCAAGCCGGCGAGGCTGACCCAGCTCCACGACGCCATCGTGCGGGCCATGGCGCCGGCACCCAAGCAGGACGCGCCGGCGACCAGCAGGTCGATCGTCGCGGCCGGTACCGTCCGCCGGCGCCTCCTGATCGTCGAGGACAACGCCATCAACCAGGCCGTGGCCAAGGGCATGGTGGCTCGGCTCGGGTACGACTGCGACGTGGCCGGCAACGGCATCGAGGCGCTCCAAGCCCTCGAGCGCCGGCAGTACGACGCCGTCCTGATGGACTGCCAGATGCCCGAGATGGACGGGTTCGAGGCGACGGCCGAGATCCGGCGCGGGCCGGCGGCGACGAGGAGCGTTCCGATCGTCGCCATGACGGCCAGCGCGCTGATCGAAGACCGCGACCGGTGCCTCGACGCCGGCATGGACGACTACCTCGCCAAGCCGATCAAGGGGGGCGACCTCCAGCTCGTGCTGAGCCGGCTGCTCCCCGCCGGCGATGTCAGGAGTGACGGCGCGCCGCCCGTCTCGCGCTGGCCGACGACCGACGCGTGACGACCTCTCCCACCATCCGCCGGCGGCCACACGGAGACCGAGGAAACCATGCACACGCGTCATGAGGACCCCGAGACCGCAGGCCGACGCACGGGCGATGGCGCAACCTCCTCCGCGGCCTTCACAGACGTCGCGCTCTTCGACTCCGGCCCACCTCCGTCCGATGACCGTCTCACGACCCGGCTCGTACCGGCCGCCGTCACGGCGCAGGACGGCCCACCCGGCTCAAGGCCGCGCCGGCGCCCGCCGCCGCACCTGAGAATCCTCGCCGTCGGCAGTGGGGCGATCGCCGTCCACCAGTTGCTCCCGGCCCGCTGGCACGAGCTGTCCTATGCCGGGATCGAGGCCTACATCTTGCTGGCCATGGTCTGGGCCGTCCGCCGGCAACGGCCGCAACCGGCCAGGCCGTGGCGCCTGCTCACCACCGGGTTGGCGCTGCTCGTCCTCGGCGACATCACCTACAACATGCTGGCACTGGCCGGGGCGGAGCCGTTCCCCTCGGTGGCCGACGTGGCCTACCTCGCCAGCTACGTGGTGCTCTCCTGGGGCGTCATCTCCGTGCTCCATCTCCGCCGTCACCACGGCGACCGCACTGCGATCGTCGACGCCATGCTCGTGACGGTGGCCTCGGCTGCCATCACCTGGGTGTTTCTCGTCGCCCCCGGCGACTACGTCGGCGTGCCACTGCTCGACAGCCTTGTCTCCGCCGCCTACCCGGTGGCGGACGTGGTCCTGCTGGCGTTTCTCTACCGCCTCATGATCGCCCCGGGATCGCAGCCACCGTCCGAGCGCCTCCTGGCGCTCGGCATCTCCTTGCTGCTCGTCGCCGACGTCGTGTACGCCAGGCTGGCGCTCAACGACGCCTACGCCGTCGGCTCGTGGCTCGACGCCGTGTACCACGGGTCATATCTGTGCTTCGCCATGGCCGCCGCCCACCCGACGATGCACATGCTCGCCGACCCCGAACCTGGGTACTCCGAGAAGAACCGGTCCCGGCTCTGGCTTCTCGCGGGCATCTCGCTGGTGCTGCCCCTCCTTGCCGGCTTCCAGGTGTCCGACGGCCACGAGCGCAACGCCCTGATCCTCGCCGCCGCGTCGGCGGCTGCCTTCTTCCTGCTGACGTTCCGCACCGGCGTGCTCAACGCCACCCTGGCCGCCACGCTGCACCGCGAGGAGGACGCGCTCCGCCGCGAGCGCATCCTGCGCAGCCTCGGGACAGCGCTCGTCAGCACCCAGGACCGGCGCGCCATCTTCGCCGCCGCCGTCGACCATGCCCGCCTGCTGGCCGGCGACCGCGCTGACGCTCTGCTGCTCTTCGCCGGTGACGGGAGCGAGCTGGTCGCCACGGCGTCCGACCGTCGGTGCCTGCCCCGATCCGGGCTCGTCCTCGATCGCGGGCTACCCGACGACGTCGAGCTCCGGCTCCTCGAAGGGCGGGCCGTCGTTGCCCTGCCCGACGAGGAGAGCGAGCTGCGGGCGCTGCTGCCGGCCGTCTTCATCGACCGCCCGCTCTTCGTCGCACCAGTGTTCGCCGGAGGCAGGTTGCGCGGCGCCCTGGTCGTCGTCCCCATCGAGGCCGACGACCAGCCGGGCCGGTTGGCGGCGGCATGCGAGGCCGTGGCGTCGGCAGTGTTGCTGGCCCTGGAGTCAGCCGAGCTGGCCGAGCGTCTCCTCGACGAGCGAAGCGAGCAGCGCTTCCGCGCCATGGTCCGCAACTCCTCCGACATCGTCCTCGTCCTCCGGCCGGATGGAACGGTGCGGTTCCTCACTCCCTCCGTGACCCGCGCGTTGGGCTGGGAGGTGGATGAACTGCTCGGCCGGCACGTCACCGGGCTGGTCCACCCGTAGGACGCGGGCGCGGTCACCGCCGCCCTGATGACGGCGTTGAGCACGCCCCGGACCCACGGGCCGTTCCAATGCAGGTACCGCCACCGGGACCTCTCCTGGCGCTACCTGGAGGCCATCGGCATGAGCCTCCTCGACGACCCAGCAGTCGAGGGCATCATCGTCAACGTGCGCGACGTGACCGAGCGCGTGCAACTCGCCGAGTCGCTGAAGGCGGGTGAGGAACGCCTCGCCAGCCAGGTCGCAGAGCTCCAGGAGCTGCACAGGGTCAAGAACGACTTCGTGGCCATGATCTCCCACGAGCTGCGTACCCCGCTCACCAGTATCCTCGGGCAGCTCGAGCTCCTCGGCGACGGCGACTACGGCGACCTGGTGGGTGACCAGGTGAAGGCGGTCGCCGCCATGGACCGCAACAGCCACCGGCTGCTCGTCCTGATCGAGGACCTCCTCACGGTCGCGCGCATCGAGTCGGCCCGCCTCCAGCTGCGTCGGACCGCGACCGACATCGTCCCGTTCGTCGAAGGCCTGCGGGCATCATGTGCCCCGCCGGCCGAGGCCCGTTCGGTGGCGCTGCACATCCACGTGGAGCCGACGGTCGGACGGGCCGACATCGACGCCCTGCAGATGGAGCGGGCGCTCGTGAACCTCCTGACGAACGCCGTCAAGTTCACCCCGCCCGAGGGCAGGGTGGAGCTCGGCGTCCGCCCGGTGGGCGACTCGGTTGTGTTCACGGTGTCGGACAACGGGATCGGGATACCTCTGGACGAGCAGGACCAGCTGTTCAAGCGGTTCTTCCGCTCGTCGCTGGCCACAGACCTGGCGGTCCAGGGAAGCGGCTCGGCCTGGTGATCACCAAGAGCATCGTGGAGGAGCACGGAGGCACGATCCGGGTGACGTCGATGGAGGGGCGCGGCACGACCGTCGTCGTCACGATCCCGCTGTCCGCCTCAGTCGACGTCGCCGAAGGTGTCGCCGTAGTTGCTTCGTAAGGCGGAGATGGGGCCCGGTCGGGCCAGCCGGTAGCCCTGCGCAGCCGGGATGCCGAGGGCCCGGAGCGACCTGAGCTCCTCGACGGACTCGACGCCCTCGGCGACGAGCACGGCATTGATCTCCGCCGCGAACCCCACCAGCGCCGAGGCGAGGGCCCGGCGGGCAGGGTCGGCGTCGATGCTGCGGGTAAGGGCGATGTCGAGCTTGACGACGTTCGGGCGCAACCGGAGGAGGTGGTGCAGCCCGGAGTAGCCGGCGCCGGTGTCGTCGGCGGCGATGCGCACGCCGTCGCGTCGCGAGCGGTCGAGGGCGCGAAGCAGCGCCTCGTAGTCGCCAACGCGGGTGTGCTCGGTGAGCTCGAGCACGATGCGATGTCCGCTTGACGCCCGGAAGAGGGCGGCGAGCTCGGGGCCCACCGCCGTCTCGGGCGACGCGTTGACCGACATGTAGGTGTCGACCGGCAGCTCGTCGAGGACGGCGAGCGCCGATGCGACCGCGTGGATCTCCATCTCGACGCCGCGGCCGACGACCTGCGCCTCGGCGAACCACTCGTTCGGCGGCCGATGGGGCTCGGCGTCGAACCGGGCCAGTGCCTCGGTGCCGACGAGGCGACCGTCGACGAGGCTGACGATGGGTTGGAACACCATGAAGAGGAGGTTCTGTTCGAGCACCCGCTCGATGCGGGCGGTGCTCTGTGCGAACGCCTCGGCCGCCTCCCGCTCGCGCTCGTGCTGGGTGTCGAGCTCGGCCTGGAGGTCCGCGTTGTGGCGTTGGAGCCGGGTGTAGAGGTCCTTGGTCTCGAGCAGGTTCCGCACGCGCAGGACGACCTCGATGGCGTCGAACGGCTTGGTCAGGAAGTCCTTGGCGCCGGCGGCGAGCGCCTGTTGCCTGGTGGCGGCGTCGCCGTCGGCCGTGAGCACCACTACGGGCAGGAAGGCGCCGGCAGGCAGGACGGCGTGCAGCGCCTCCATCACCGCGAACCCGTCCATACCCGGCATGTGCAGGTCCAACAGGAGGATGTCGGGCACCTCGACGACGCACCTCTCCAGCGCCGGCGCCGGGTCGGTGAAGCCCTCGACCGTCGCCACGCCGGCGCTGCCCAGCAGGCGGGACAGCATCCTCACGTTGGCGGCACTGTCGTCGACGACCATCACCCTGCTCTGGGCTAGGAGGCCGGGCGCCGGGCCGGCGAAAGTTTCCGTGGCCGTCACAGTCCCGCGAGGATCCCGTCGATGACTTCGAGGAGCACCGCAACATCGAGCGGTTTGGTGAGGTAGGCGGCCGCACCGGCCGAGAGAAGGCGCTGCACCTGGCCGGCGGTGGCGTCGGCGGTCACCATCACGACGGGGATGGACGACGTCATAGGGTCCTCCCGGAGGCGGTGGAGGATCTCCTCGCCGCTGATGTCGGGCAGGTGGAGGTCGAGCAGGATCAGCGCCGGCTGGTGCTGGCGGGCGAGCTCGATCCCGAACCGGCCCTGCATCGCGGAGACGACCACGACGTCGTCCCGGCGGTTGAGGATCCGCTCGATGAGCCGGAGGTTCGAGGGGTTGTCCTCGATATGGAGCAGCTTGTGGGTCCGGCCGGTGTGCTCCTGGCCGTTGAGCGGTGCGGCGACCGCCGGCGCCTCGGGCCGGAGCCGCTCGTAGCGCTCGACTGGGCCCTCGACCCGGGGAAGGTCGACGGAGAACGTGCTCCCGCGGCCGACAACGCTCTCGACGACCAGCGCGCCGCCCATCGCCTCGGCGAGGTTCTTGGACAGCGCGAGCCCGATGCCAGTGCCTTCGATGTCGGTGGAGGCGGCGTCCAGCCGGTCGAACGGCGAGAACAGCCGGTTCATCTGCTCGGGCCTGATCCCGGGACCCGTATCGGCAACGCTTATACGGATTCCCGTCGCCCCGAGCACCTGGCACGAGATGGCCACGGAGCCTCGGGCGTGGTTGTACTTCACCCCGTTCGAGAGCAGGTTGAGCAGCACCTGCTTGGACCGCTGCCGGTCGGCGAAGATGTACTCGGACATGCCGGTCTCGGCGGCGATCATCGTGATCTGCCGCTGTTCGGCGAGTGACCGGACGAGGTCGAGTGACTCGTGCACCAGTTCCGACACGAGGACCGGCTCGGGAGAGAGGAGGAGGCGCCCGGTCTCGATGCGCGTGATGTCGAGGACCTCGTCGATGAGGTCGAGGAGGTGGCGACCACCCTTGAGGATCTGGTCGACGGGCTCGATGTCGTCGCCGGGCAGGGCTTGCATCTTCAGCAGCTGGCTGAAGCCGAGCACTGCGTTGAGCGGAGTCCGCAGCTCGTGGCTCATCCGGGACAGGAACTCGCTCTTCGACCGGTTGGCGGCCTCCGCGGCCTGCTGGGCGCCACGGAGCGCTTCCTCGGCGGCCCGCCGCGTCGAGATGTCGGTGATGTATACGAACACGCCCGCGTCGCGGCCGTCCTCGTCGACGTCGGGCACCGAGAGCCCCGAGACCCATTGGTCCGAGCCGTCCGGGCGCCGGATGCGGAACTCGGTCAGCACCGCGCCGGCGTCGCGTTCGCGCAGCCTCTCGCTGACGAGCTCGCCGACTTTTGCGTCCTCCGGATGCAGGTACGGGAGCAGGCTGCCAACCTGCATGATCTCCTCACGCTGCAGGGCCAGGATCCGCTCCACGTTGGGGCTCACGTACGAGATGCGCGGCTCGGAGCCGGAGAGGTCGGCCCGGATGACGACCGCGGGACCTGACATGAGCAGGCGCTCGAGGAACCGGAAGGTCGTTCCCAACTCCTCGGTGCGGGCGTCCACCAATGCGCTGGCGAAGTCCTGCCGGCGGGCGAGAGTCTGCACCACCGCGGCGGTGAGGAGTGCGGCGACGAGGCCGGCGCCCAGGATGATCCACGGCGCCTTCGCCGGGAACGAGCCCGCCAGCGAGGAACGGGCCCGGACGACGAGCGTCCACCGTTCGGCACCAAGGGTGAACGGCACCTCAAGGACGTCGCCACCGGCAAGGGGGAGCTCGCGTTCGCTGGTGAACACCAGGCGGTCGGGGTCGACACCCGACGACGCGTACAGCGCGCCGCTCATTTCGCTGAACGGCGACCCGGGCGTGCGGGGCAGTGGTCGACCGGGATCGATCTCGGACTCCAGCATCGCCACGATGCGCGTCGGTGCCGGCGCCGCCACCGCGAAGATCAGCTTCGTCCGGTCGCCCTCCTTGACAATGTCCGCGGCGGGCAGGCGGGCCTGGAGGGACCGCATGGCAACCTGCGCCCTGTCGCCCGCCGGCTGGCCCCGGACAAGGGATCCGCCGACTGCGGACGTCACGACGAACCCGGTGTCCCCCTCACTGAGCGCGGCGACCGACGTCCCCGGCACCCGGGCAAGGACGCCTGCACCCTGCAGGAAGCCCGTCTGGTCGGGAAGGGTCGCCAGCAGCGCCAGGAGCTCGAGCCGGGAGTACGACGACTCGAGGGCGTTCTGGAGCAGGGCGGTGACCTCGCCGGCCCGCTCCTGCAGCAAGCGGCGGTCGTTCTGCGCCACCACGTTGTGTGTCACCCCGAACGCGGTGACGGATGCTCCGGCCAGAATGATGAAAACTGAGGCCGCTACCGATGCTCTGGGCGACGCCCGTCGGCGTCCCGGTCGGTTCGGCCCCATCCTCATATCTCGCTTCGTCGCCGCATGGGTCGGCCCCTGCATCGTGAAGGCCCGCCCCTTCTCAGAGCGTACCGCAGCGCCCTCGGCATGGCGAGCCGCGAGGAACCCGCCCTCCTACCCTTCCCCCGGCCCGAGAAGCGCGGCGAGCTGTCCGACAAGTTCGGCCGCCCGCCGGCCGGCGGTGCCGATCTCCGTAAGGTCCTCCACGAGATCCGTCCGATCAGCGAGCTCGTTCGTGACGAGGACCGAGTAGTTGATGACCAGACCGAGCGCGTTTCGCAGGTCGTGGATGATCTCGCGCGCCCTGGCGCGATCATCCCCGCCCAGATCCACAAGGCCGACCATATCAATATCAATGCGCTCGGTGCGCGGCCACCCCTTCGGGAATGTCGCCACCGGGAGCGCAACGCCATGACGTTCGCGCCTTCTCACGGTATTCTCCACGAGCGGGGGAGGGTGTGCACTTGGACCCATCGGAAGACGTGCTCCGAGGACTCCTGGCCGCGGCGCCGGACGCGCTCCTCGCGGTGGACGCCGGCGGCACCATCGTCTTCGTGAACGATCAGGCGGAACGGCTCTTCGGATGGACTCGGGGGGACCTGGTGGGCCAGCCGGTGGAACGTCTTGTGCCGGAGCGGTTCGCCGGGCACCACCCGGCGTTGCGAGCCGGCTACGTCGCCCATCCGACCACCCGACCCATGGGTGCCGGCATCGAGCTCTGGGCCCGCCGGCGTGACGGCTCGGAGTTCCCCGCCGAGATCAGCCTGAGCGGGTTCACGACACCGGAGGGGTCGCTCGTCGCCGCGGCCATCCGCGACGTGACTGATGCCCGCCGCACCGAGCACCGGTTCCGTGCCGTGCTGGCGTCCGCACCCGACGCCACCGTGGGAGTCGACGCGTCCGGCCGGATCCAGCTGCTCAACGCCCAAGCGGAGCGGCTGTTCGGCTGGTCGGCCCTGGAGCTCCTCGGGCAACAGATCGAGACGCTGGTGCCCGAGGCCGCACTGGCCCGCCACGAGGAGCACCGGGCGCGCTATGTCGCCGATCCCCTCTCTCGGCCCATGGGCGCCGAGCTCCAACTGTCCGCCCGTCGCAAGGACGGGACCACGTTCCCGGCCGAGATCAGCCTGAGCGCCGTCCGTGAAGAGCCGGGCTCGCTGCTCGTGCTCGCTTCGATCCGCGACGTCACCGAGAGGATCGTGCTGGCGGCCGAGCGTCAGCGACGGGCGCTCGAAGCTCAGCGGGAGCAGTCGCACCGGCTCGAGAGCCTCGGCCAGCTGGCCGGCGGGGTCGCCCACGACTTCAACAACCTGCTGGGGGTGATACTCAACTACACCGCGCTCCTGTCGCGCCGGATCACTGACGCCGGGGCCGCCGCCGACCTCGGCGAGGTGCGGGCCGCGGCCGAGCGCGGGGCGGCGCTGACCCGCCAACTGCTGGCCTTCGCCCGGCGCGACGTGGCCAACCCCCAGGCCGTCGACGTGAACGACGTCGTGCGGGGCGTCGCCGCCATGCTCCAGCGCACGCTCGGCGAGCACGTCGACCTGCGTCTCGATCTGGCCGCGGGATCGGTCCTGGCCATCGTCGACCGCCAGCAGCTGGAGCAGATCGTGCTGAACCTGGCCATCAACGCCCGCGACGCGATGCCCGCCGGCGGCATGCTCACCATCACCACCGACAGGACAGGTGCGGCCATCCGGCCGCGCAACCGGGGTGGCATCCCCGCATCGGACGTGGTCCTCCGGGTGGTCGACACCGGCGAGGGCATGGCCCCCGAGGTCGCGAAGCGGGCCTTCGAGCCGTTCTTCACGACCAAGCCTCCCGGGCAGGGGACCGGCCTGGGCCTGGCAACGGTGTACGGCATCATCCGTCAGAACGACGGCGAGGTGTCGATCGACTCCGAGGTCGGCTTCGGCACGACCATCACCATGCTCCTCCGTGGCGCCGAGGAAACCGGTCCCGCCGGCGACGGCGCGGCGGACGACTCACAGGGGGGGCAGGAACGCATCCTCCTCGTCGAGGACGAGGCGTCGCTGCGGGTGGCGACCGCCCGGATCCTGGCCGGGCACGGCTACGACGTCCTGGTCGCCTCGGACGGGGTGGAGGCCCTCGACATCTTCGACCGCGAGCCGGACATCGACCTGGTGGTGACCGACATCATCATGCCCCGGATGAGGGGTGACCAGCTGGCGCGGCTGGTCACCGAACGCCGGCGGGGCATGCAGGTCATCATGATGACCGGCTACGACTCCGGCGACGCCCCCCTCACGGGGCGCCTGCTGGCCAAGCCGGTGACCGAGGACGAGCTCCTGCGGACGATTCGGGAGGTCCTGGATGGGTGACCGGGGCGTCTCGCCCGTGGGCTTGTTGATCGTCGACGATCACCGCATGTTCGCCGAGAGCCTGGCCCGGCTTTTGTCGGACGACGACGGCATCGAGGTGCTCGGCATTGCCGGGAGTGCCATGGAAGCCATCGACATGGCCGGCGGCCTACGACCCCGCGTCGTCCTTATGGACTATCACCTGCCGGACCGGGACGGAGTGGCGGCGGCGGCCGTCATCCGGGATCGCAACCCGGAGGTCATGGTCGTGATGCTCACCGGGTCGTCCGACGACGCGATCCTCCTCGCCGCCATCGACGCCGGCTGCTCCGGGTTCCTGACCAAGGACCGGGCCGCCGCCGAGGTGGCCGAGGCCGTCAGGGCGGCGGCGGCGGGCGAGGCACTCATCTCGCCGGCGGTGCTGTCCCGCCTCCTGCCCAAGCTGGCGCGCACCCAGCGTGCCATCGGCGACGACCTCAGCGACCGGGAGCGGGAGATCCTCGAGCTCCTCGCCCGCGGGTGGACCAACAAGGTCATCGCCTCCGAGCTCTTCCTGAGCGTCAACACGATCCGCAACCACGTGCAGTCCGTGCTGGCCAAGCTCGATGCCCACTCAAAGCTGGAAGCGGTGTCCACCGCCGTCCGCGAAGGCATCATCGACTACCCGAAGAGCGCCTGACTCAGAGACGCTCCCGGCTGCGCTCGTTCATGGCTGCGACCGAGCCGAACAGCGCCAGCGCGGCGGCACCCAGGCTGCCGAGCAGGAAGTTGGTGAACTGCACCCGCACGTGGGACGGCACCGGGACGTTCTTGGCCGCGTACTCGTGGAGGTTGGCCCGCACGGCGAGCAGGCTCCCGATGGCGATGATCACACCCATGACGATCGAAACGATCAGGGCGATGCCGACCACCCGGTCCTGGGACTCCGACAGCAGCTCGTCGAGCACGGAGGGCATGGAGACGAGGACGACGCCGAGGACAAGGAAGACGAGAGCCGTGGCGCCCAGCCCGCCGAACGGGTAGCCGAGCCGATGGAGCAGGTCGTCGGGGATGCCGACGCGCTGGCCGTTCTTGAGCGTCAGTCCCTCGACGATCGAGGTCAGCACCTGGACCGTGACGATCCCGATCAGGGAGGTGCCGAGCGTGGCCAGCAGCGAGACCCAGCGCGAGGTCCGCTCGTCGTAGCCGGCGTACCCGTCGTCGTCGAGGTCGTCATCGAGGTCGTCATCGAGGTCGTCGGCGGCGGCGTCGAAGGCCGGCGCCGGCCGGGTGCTGACGGTGGGCGCCGGGGTTGGGCGGGACTGGGCCGGTGCGGGCCACTCGCCGGCGGCCGGCGGGGGCGCCGCCGGTGCCGGCACGACGACGGGCACGGGATCGGGGTCGACGACGTCCTCCCACCTGGCCTGGGGCTCGGCGGCCGGCGACGGCGGTGTGACCGGTGGGACGGGGGCCGGGCTGGGGACGGGTTCGGCGAAGGACTCCACCGACTCGGCGGGAGGACCGCCTGCCGGCGCCGGCGCCGGATCACCCAGAGGCTCCTGACCCAGAGGCACCTCACCCAGAGGCTCTTCACCCAGAGGCTGCCCACCGACGGGCTGCGGCGGGCCGCCGTACGGCGCCGGCCGGTCGCTGGGGGTCGGGCGGTCCTCGGGATCGTTCATCCCCCTAGCCTGACCGCTGTACGGACCGCTGTCACACACCCTTGGCATCCTGGAGGGCGATGACCGTCCGCCACGTGCGCCCTGAGGAGCACGACGCCCTGGCCGCACTCACTGTCGCCGCCTACCGCGCTCTTCTCGGCCCCGAGATGGACGCCGGCTACACCGCCGAACTGGCCGACGTCGCCGGCCGTGCCGCGCTGGCCGACGTGCTGGTCGCCGTCGACGGCGAGGGTCGCATCGAGGGAGGGGTCACCTACATCCCCGGGCCGGGCCCGATGGCGTGGTTCGACGGGGCGGACGAGGCCGGCGTGCGCATGCTCGCGGTCGCCCCGACGGCTCAGGGCCGGGGCGTCGGTGCCCACCTCGTCGCCGACTGCGTGGCCCGCGCCTGTGCGGCGGGGAAGGCGCGCCTCCTGCTGCACACGACAGCGCCGATGACCGCGGCCCACCGCCTCTACCAGCGCGCCGGCTTCCGCCGCGACCCCGGCCGAGACGAGATGATCGGCGGCGACCTCCTCCTGCTGGCCTACGTACTCGACCTCGACATCGACGGGTAGGGTCGGGAACCCGCCCGGGTGGCGGAATCGGTTAGACGCGGAGGGCTTAAACCCCTCTGGTCCTTGCGACCATGTGGGTTCGAATCCCACCCCGGGCACCCGGTTCGGCGCGCAAAGTGCTGACCCGGCCGGCGGCGGTGCTCGATGCGAACGTCCTCTGTCGGCCGATCGACCCGACTCCCCGCCGAGTCCCTCCGA
>JAHFUP010000139.1 GCA_023265025.1 Acidimicrobiia bacterium
GCCACAACGGCTCGGGCTTGTGGAGAGCCGGATGCGGTGGAAGTCGCACGTCCGGTTCGGAGGGCGGGCCGGGGAAACGGATCGGCGGAAAGGCCGACACCGCGCCCCGGTCCGACCCTAGTGCAACGCCATCCACATGCTCACGTCCATGCCGGCGACCGTACGACCTCAAGTTACGTTGAGGTCAAGTCCCCGAGGCGCGATAGCCCGGGAACCGCCGTAGCCTTGGCGCGGTGGACGGAAAGCCGATCGGCCGGCGGGTGGTGCTGGGCATGATGGGCACCGGCGTGGCCGGGATCCTCTTCGGCTCGAAGGCGGCCGACCTGATGGAGCGGGTCGTGGCACCTATCGCCTCGCGCGACGGCACCGGGTTCCTGTCGCTGTTCCCCGTCGGGCGTTTCCGGATCTACACGGTCACCGGGCGGCTCCACAGCCGCTCCGACGCCGAGTACCGCCTGGCCGTCAACGGCGCGGTCAACACGCCGGTCACGTTCACCCTCGACGACATCCGGGCCATGCCTCCCACCCGCATGACCAAAGACTTCCAGTGCGTCACCGGCTGGCGGGTGCACGACGTCAAATGGACCGGCGTCCGGCTGGCCGATGTGCTGGACAAGGCCGGCGTCAAGGACGGGTCGTGGGGCGTGCGGCTCTTCTCCTTCGACGGGTCCTACACCGAGACGCTCACCCTCGGCCAGGCTCGCCGCGACGACGTGATCGTCGCCTACGAGATGGAGGGCAAGCCGGTGTCGTCGGCCCACGGCGGACCGGTGCGGCTCTACGTCGCCCCGATGTACGGCTACAAGTCGATCAAGTGGTTGGAGACCATCGAGGTGGTGACGACGGAGCCCCGCGCCGGCTACTGGGAGGTCCGGGGCTACGACACCGACGCCTGGATCGGCAAGTCCAACGGCCGTGACGACCGCCCGGTCTGAGGTTCCCGCGCGGGCCAGGCTGGAGCGGTTCGACGGAGCCGAGCTGGCCCTGCACTGGGTCAACGCCGGCCTGTTCGCCGTCCTCATGGCCACCGCCGCCATCCTCTACATCGGGCCGCTCAGCGCCATGGTCGGCCGGCGGGAGCTCGTCCGCTACGTCCACGTGGTCTGCGGCCTGGCTCTTCCCTTCCCGCTCCTCGCCGCCCGGCTCGGCCCGTGGCGGCACGCGTTCGTCGCCGACATCCGGGCCCTCGCCCGTTTCGACGACGACGACCGCCTCTGGCTGCGGTCGGTCGTGCGGCGCAGGAGGAACAAGAAGGACGTGCGGATGGGCAAGTTCCACCCCGGCCAGAAGCTGAACGCCGCCTTCACGCTCGGCGCCATCATCGTGATGCTCGCCACCGGCTCGGTGATGCACTGGTTCCGGTTCTTCCCGGTCGACTGGCGCACCGGGTCGACCTTCGTCCACGACTGGCTGGCGCTGGCCATTGCCGTCGTCGTGATCGGCCACATCAAGATGGCCCTGTCCGACGGCGACGCCCGGCGGGGCATGATCCAGGGTTGGGTCCCCACCATCTGGGCTCGCCGGCACCGTCCCAAGTGGTACGAGCAAATGACCGGCCGGGCGTCGGAGCCGGGGCGAGGTGGCCCACCGCTCGCAAACGGCTAGACAGAAGCCGTGCTGGGCGTCATCTCCTACGACCCGATCGTCCGGATCCACATCGGTCCACTGTCGATCTCGCCGCACGGCATCTTCATCGCCATCGGCTTCATGGTCGGCGCCTGGTTCATGCTGCCGCAGTCCCGCAAGCGGGGCATGCCGGACGACGTCGTCTACCCCCTGTTCACGCTGGCGGCAATCGGGTCACTGGTGGGCGCCCGCGTCGCCTACGTCATCAACCACATCGCCGACTACGCCTCGTCGCCCCTCGACATCCTGCTCGTGTGGGAAGGGGGCATCTCCCTGCTCGGCGGGTTTTTCGGCGCCATCGCCTTCGCCATCCCTCGGATGCGACGCGAGAAGCTGTCGTTCTGGAAGGTGATGGACGCGGCCGCCCCGGGCATGGCCCTCGGTGTGGTGGTGGGCCGCACGGGCGACCTCATCATCGCCGACCATCTGGGCAAGGTGACCAACTTCTTCCTCGGCTACCGGTGCCCGCCGCTGGGCGTCGAGACCGGCTCGCCGTGCGCGCCCACCGACCTGGTCAGCCGCTCACCCGGGGCGATCGTCCACCAGACCGCCCTCTACGACCAGCTGCTGGCACTGGTCCTGCTGATCGTGCTCATCCGCTTGCGCCGGAAGGTCCACTTCGACGGGTTCCTGATCCTGGTGTTCGGGCTCGGCTACGGCCTCAACCGGGTCATCGAGGACTTCCTTCGCGAGGACACCCGCCGGCTCGGCCTCACCGCCAGCCAGTGGACGGCGCTGACGACGGTCAGCCTGTGCCTGTACGTGCTGGCCGTCCGCAAGCGGACACCGCGCTGGGGGCGCTGGGACTCCTCGCCTGCGCCTGCGTCTACGGTGATTGACGAGGATCACGGCCCGGAGCCGTGATCGCCGGACGACCAGAGGAGACTGCAGTGGAGATCCGCATCGGGATCACCTATTCGCCCAAGGAGATCGAGATCGAGCTCGCCGACGACGAGACGGGTGAGAAGTTGATCGAGGAGATCAGCGCATCGGTCGGCGCGGAGGGCTCGATGCTGTGGCTCACCGACAAGAAGGGCCGGCGGGTGGGCGTCCCCACCGCCAAGCTGTCCTACGTCGAGATCGGTGCGCCTCGCAGCGGCGACCGGCGGGTCGGGTTCAGCCCGGCTGTGAGCACGACCTCTCCATGACGTGACCGCCGGGCAGGTCACCGACCTCCTCGACCGCCGGCTCCTCTTCGTCACCGGCAAGGGGGGCGTCGGCAAGAGCACGACCGCCGCCGCCTTGGCCCTCCTCAGCGCGGTGCGGGGCCGGCGCACCCTGGCCTGCGAGGTCGACGCCAAGGGCGACCTGGCCGACTTCTTCGAGACGTCGCCGCCCGGCTTCGAGCCGCACAAGGTCAGCTCCAACCTGTGGCTCATGGCCATGGACACCGAGGCGTCGCTGCGGGAGTACCTCCACCTGCAGCTGCGGCTGCCGTCCGTCGCCCGCCTCGGCCCCCTGGCCCGCATCTTCGACTTCGTGTCGACGGCGGCCCCCGGCGTGCGGGAGATCCTGACCGTCGGCAAGCTGGGCTGGGAGGTGCGCGAGCGCCATTACGACCTCGTGGTGGTCGACGCCACCTCCACCGGCCACATCGTCGGCCAGCTCACCGCACCACAGGCCATCAACGACCTGGTGCACGTCGGCCAGATCCGGGAGCAGACGGGCTGGCTGGCCGACCTGCTGGCCGACCCGGTGACTACCGGGCTGGTCGTCGTGACCACGCCGGAGGAGATGCCCGTCAAGGAGACGATCGAGCTGGTGCAGAAGGTGGGTGCCGAGACCCGTATCGACGTGGCCGCCATCGTGGTCAACCGGGTGCTGCCCGAGCTGTTCAGCGGCGCAGATGAAAAGATCTTCGAGCGCCTGACCGAGCCCGCCATGTCCGACCAGTTGGCGGATGCCGTCCGCGGCCCGGTCGGCCCGGTCCTGGAGGCGGCCCGACTAGCCGTGACCCTGCGCCGGACCCGGGCCGGCCACCTCGACCACCTGCGCGAGCCGCTCGACCCGTCGGTCCCCCTGCTCTACGTCCCCTACCTCTTCGCCCGCGGCCACGGCCTGCGCACCACCGGGCAGGTGGCCGACGCCCTGAGCGCCGAGCTGGGCTACTGACGATGCCCCCCACCACCGTTCTGGCTGCAGTGGGCCGCGTAGGCGCGGCCCACTGCAGCCAATTCGGGGGGTGGGCATGACCCAGTCGCTCGAGCAGCTGCTGGCGGCCAAGGAGATCGCCATCTGCTGCGGCGCCGGCGGCGTGGGCAAGACGACCACCGCGGCCGCCGCCGCAGCCATGGCCGCGGTGTCGCTGGGCGGCAAGGTGCTCGTCCTCACCGTCGACCCGGCCCGCCGGCTGGCCGACGCCCTCGGTATGGAGGAGTTGGGCAACGCCGAGGTCCGGGTCCCCGACTCGGTCATGAAGGCGGCCGGCGTGGAGCCACGGGGCGAGCTGTGGGCGGCCATGCTCGACGCCAAGCAGTCGTGGGACGAGCTGGTCCGTCGCCACGCCCCCGACAACGGCACCGTCAACCGCATCCTGGAGAACCCGCTCTACCAGAACATCTCCGGGCGCTTCGCCCAGGGCAACGAGTACATCGCCATGGAGCGGCTGTACGAGATCCACCGCACCGGCACCTACGACCTGATCGTGGTGGACACGCCGCCCACCCGCCACGCCCTCGACTTCCTCGAGGCGCCGGACCGCATGGCGGAGTTCTTCTCCAGCCGCCTGCTGCGCTGGCTGACCGCGCCGAGCCGGTCGCGGGTTCTCACTATTGCCAGCCGGCCCTTCTACCAGGTGGCCGACCGCCTGCTCGGCTCGCAGTTCCTCCAGGACATCGCCGAGTTCTTCCTGCTGTTCCAGACCATGTACGAGGGCTTCGTCGAACGGTCGGAGTCGGTCAAGCGGCTCGTCCACGGCCGGCGGACGACGTTCATCGTGGTCACCGCCCTGGAGGCCACGCCGCTGCGGGAGGCCGAGTTCTTCATGGACGCCCTGGCCACCATGGGCATCCACCCTGGCGCGCTCATCCTCAACAAGGTCCTTCCCGAGTACCTGCTCGACGCCGGCGCCACCAAGGCGGCGGAGAAGCTGCGGTCGGACGGCGCCCGCCTGGCCGCCGAGCTCGGCCCCAACGCCGGCGATGCCACCGCGGTCACCCGGGTCCTGCGCGAGGTCGGGGAGAGCTTCCTGAACTTCGGCGTGGTGGCCAAGCGCGAGGCCGAGCAGCGGGCCGAGCTGGGCACGCGACCCGACGTCGTGGTCGCCGTCCCGTTCTTCGAGACCGACATCTACGACCTCGCCGGCCTGCTGCGCCTGGGCCGCATCCTCTGGACCGCCCCGTAATTCAGCAGGGCCCGGCGCCGGCGACGGGTAGACCGTGGCCATGGGCTGGACGATCCGGGCGGCAACGGCGGACGACGTCCCCGCGCTCTTGCGCGCCGTGTGGGGCGCCTTCGGCAACCGACCCGACGACGCCCTGATCGAGACGGCCACGGGCTTCGTGGAAGCCGACCGCGCCCTGGTCGTTGAGGACGACGGCCGGATCGTCGCCGGCGGCGCCAACGTCAGCCTCGAGCTCACCGTGCCCGGCCCGGCGACAGTGCCGGCGGCCGGCGTCACCCAGGTCGGCGTCCTGCCGACGCACCGGCGCCAGGGCATCCTCAGCGCCCTGATGACCCGGCTCGCCGACGACGCCCGTCGGCGGGGCGAACCAGTCGCGGCCCTACTGGCCTCGGAGAGCACCATCTACCGGCGGTTCGGGTATGGCGTGGGGGTCTGGAATACGATGGTGGAGATCGAGCGGACGCGTGCGGTTCTGCGCCGGCCGCCGGCGCTCACCGGGCGCACCCGCATGCTCGACGACGAGGAGATGGCGGCCGCGCTGCCGCCCTTCTTCGACCGCTACCGCCGCGGCCAACCGGGCGAGGTGTCCCGCACCCCCGGGTGGTGGGCGCGGCACCTCCGGGATCACGAGACGTGGCGGGGTGGGGGCAGCAAGCGCTTCGCCGCCGTCTGGGAGGACGGGGCCGGCTGTGCCGAGGGATACGTCAGCTATCGCATCCACCCCAGCTGGGAGGGCGGCCTTCCGGGCCACGCGTTGGCGGTGGAGAACCTGATCGCCCTCGGCCCCGAGGTTCGTGCCGCGCTGTGGCAGTACTGCTTCGGCGTCGACCTGGTCGCCGTGGTCCGGGCGGGCTACCTCGCCCTCGACGACCCGCTCCGGTGGATGCTCACCGAACCCCGGCGGCTGCGAACGATCGCGGTCAACGACTTCCTGTGGGTGCGCCTGCTCGACGTCGAGACTGCGCTGGCGGCCCGGGCCTACGCCGGCGACGACCGCCTGACCGTGGAGGTCGTCGACGGCTTCGACCACGCCGTCGCCGGCCGGTACCGCCTCGCCGGCGGCGACTGCCGGCGTACCGACGAAGCGCCCGACCTGACGATCGACGTCGCCGACCTCGCCTCGGCCTGGCTCGGCGGCACCCGGTTCGCCACCCTCGCCCGCGCCGGCCTGGTCGTCGAGCACACCGCCGGCGCCATCGTCCGGGCCGACGGGCTCTTCGCCACCGCCACCGGGCCGGCGTCGTCGACCGGGTTCTGACGCCCTAGAGTCGCCGGCATGGCCGCCCTGGCGGAGCTCGCCCGCTCCATCGGCCTCGAGACGCCGGCCATCGGCCACCTCCAACGGCTGATCACGTCGTGGGGGCTCCTGTCGGACCTCTGCTTCTCCGACCTGCTCCTCTACGTCCCGTCGGTCCCGGGCGACCTCTCGACGTTCACGATCCTCGGCCAGGTACGGCCCACCACCAGCCAGACGCTCTACCTCGACGACGAGGTGGGCCGGGAGGTCCGGGCGGCGGACGTCCCGCTGGTCGCCAGCGCCTGGCAGCTCGGCGTGATCGTCAACGGCGAGGCCACCGTGCAGGCCCGGGGCGAGATCGCCAGCATCCAGTGCATCCCGATCCGGTGGAAGGACTCGATGCTCGCCGTCCTGGCCCGGGCCGCCGCCCCATCCGTCGGGCGCCGGCCGGGTGAGCTGGAGCGGGTCTACGTCGAGCTGTTCGACAACTTCGCCCGCATGATCACCGTGGGCGACTTCCCATTCGGTGCCGAGGAGACCGAGGTGGACGAGGCACCGCGGGTGGGCGACGGGGTCGCCCGGCTCGATGCCTCGGCCCGGGTCGACTTCGTGTCGCCCAACTTCGTGTCCGCCCTGCACCGCATGGGCCTCCACGGCAACACCCAGGGCGCCCGCCTCGGCGAGCTGGGCTTCGACGAGTCGCCGGTGCGGGCGGCCTACGCCATCGGGCTGCCGATCACCCAGGAGATCGAGCGGCGCGACGTCATCGTCCTTCTGCGCTGCATCCCGTTCCTCGAGCACGGCCGGGTGACCGGCGCGGTCGTGCTGCTGCGCGACGTCTCGGACCTCCGCCGGCGGGACCGGCTGCTGGTGTCCAAGGACGCCACTATCCGGGAGATCCACCACCGGGTGAAGAACAACCTCCAGACCATCTCCTCGCTCCTGCGCCTCCACGGCCGGCGCCTCGAGTCCTCTGAGGCGCGCGAGGCGCTGGAGGAGTCGGTGCGGCGCATCCGCTCCATCGCCCTGGTCCACGAGACGCTCTCGGCGGGCGCCAGCCAGGAGGTCGACTTCGGCGAGATCGTCCGCCAATTGGTGCGGATGGTGGGGGAGGGGATCGGCTCGGACGAGCGGCCCGTCCGCCTGATCGTCGAGGGCAGCCCCGGCGAGGTGCGGGCCGAGGTGGCGACGCCACTGGCCCTCGTCGTCACCGAGCTGCTCCAGAACGCACTCGAGCACGCCTTCCCAGCCGACTCCTTCGCCGACCGCCACGCCCCGGCGCGGGTGCTGGTCAGCCTGGCCAACGACGGCTCGCAGCTCGTCGTCAGGGTGTCGGACAACGGCGTGGGCCTGCCGGCGAACTTCACCCTCGACGGCCCCACGCTGGGCCTCACGATCGTCCGGGCGCTGGTCACGACCGACCTCAACGGCACCATTGCTATGGGCAGCGCCGGCGGGACGGTGGTCGATATCCGGGTGCCAGTCGAGCCGTCGGCGACCGCCCTGAGCTGAATCGCGGTGGGCAGAGCCCGTATTGCTGTGGCATAGCCCCGTGTTGCTGTGGGCATAGCCCCGTGTTGCTGTGGGCATAGCCCCGTATTGCTGTGGGCATAGCCCCGTATTGCTGTGGGCATAGCCCC
>JAHFUP010000140.1 GCA_023265025.1 Acidimicrobiia bacterium
TTCCCGCCCTCCCCGTCGACTCCCGGGTCAGGCTGCCCTCAGCTTCACCGGGCTGCTGCGACAGCCCGAAGAGGCGGGTCTCTCACCCGCCTCCGGATACATGGCGCCTCACGGCGCACGAGCACGATGCAGGACGAGGGGCCGCGGCGGGCGGTGAGCCGGGCCACGCGGCGTCGGGTGGCGGCCTTCGCCCGACCCCACCGCGGGGCGCTGCTCGCCTTCCTCCTCCTCAGCACCGCCGGCGCCGTGCTCGGCGTGGCCACGCCGGTGCTGGCCGGGCGAGCGGTCGACGCCATCGTCGCCGGCGGCGACCGGGGCACGGTCGCGGGCCTGGCGGTTGTCATCGCCGTGCTGGCGGTGGTCGGCACCGGGCTGGGGCTGGCGGAGCGGGCCCAGTCGAGCCGCATCGGCGAGGGACTGATCCTCGACCTGCGCCGGGCCGTGTTCGACCACGTCCAGTCCATGCCGGTCGCCTTCTTCACCCGCACCCGCACCGGCGCCCTCGTGAGCCGGCTGAACAACGACGTGATCGGTGCCCAGCGGGCGTTCACCTCGGCCCTGTCGGGCGTCCTCACGAACCTGATCGCCCTGGCTCTGACCCTCGTCGTCATGGCCAGGCTGTCCTGGCAGATCACCCTGCTGGCGCTTGTCCTCCTACCGATCTTCGTCGTCCCCGCCCGCCGGGTCGGCGCCCGGGTCGGCCGGATGGAGCGTGAGGCCGCCGACCACAACGCGGCCATGACGTCGCAGATGACCGAGCGCTTCTCGGCCGCCGGCGCCGTGCTGGTCAAGCTGTTCGGGCGGCCGGCGCAGGAGTCGGCCGAGTTCGGCCTGCGCGCCGCCCGGGTGCGGGACATCGGAGTGCGCTCGGCCATGGCCACGGAGATCTTCATGCGGGCGCTGATGCTCGTCTCCGGTCTGGCCCAGGCCCTGATCTACGGGTTGGGCGGCTGGCTCGCGCTGCGGGGTGACCTGGCGCCGGGCACCGTCGTGACGCTCGCCCTGCTGCTCACCCGGCTCTACTCGCCGCTGACCGCGCTGGCCACCGCCCGGCTCGATGTGACCACCGCCCTGGTCAGCTTCGAGCGGGTCTTCGAGGTGCTCGACGTGGTGCCGCTGATCGCCGAGCCGGCCGACCCGAGTCCGCTCCCTGCCGGTCCCGTCTCCGTGGAATTCGACGGCGTCGGGTTCGCGTACCCGCCGGCCGACAGGGTGTCGATCGCGTCGCTCGAGGAGGTCGCCGTCCTCGACGCCCGCGAGTCCGACGCGGTGCTGCACGACGTGTCGTTCGTCGTCGAGCCGGGGCAGACGGTGGCGATCGTCGGGTCCTCGGGCGCCGGCAAGTCGACGCTCGCGTCGCTCGTTCCCCGCCTGTACGACGTCGACGCCGGCGCCGTGCGACTCTCCGGCGTCGACGTGCGCGACCTGTCCTTCGACGACCTCCGCGGGGCGGTGGGCATGGTCACGCAGGACGGGCACCTGTTCCACGACAGCATTCGGGCCAACCTGCTCTACGCCCACCCGGGCGCCGGCGAGGTCGAGCTGTGGGACGCGCTGCGGCGGGCCCGCCTGGAGGACCTCGTCCGCTCATTGTCGGACGGCCTCGACACCGTCGTCGGCGAGCGCGGCTACCGGCTCTCCGGCGGCGAGCGCCAGCGGCTCACCATCGCCCGGCTGCTCCTCGCCCAGCCCCGGGTCGTCATCCTCGACGAGGCCACCGCCCACCTCGACTCGGCGTCGGAGGCCGCCGTGCAGGAGGCGCTGGCCGAGGCGCTCACCGGGCGGACCGCGCTGGTGATCGCCCACCGCCTCTCGACCATCCGCGACGCCGACCTCATCCTGGTCGTCGAGGACGGCCGGATCGTCGAGCGGGGCACCCACGACGAGCTCCTGGCCCGCCATGGACGGTACGCGCACCTCCACCGCACCCAGTTCGCCGCCGGCGGGACGCTGCCAGCCGTTTCCCTCGTACACTGAGCGGAGGCGAGGCGGGCACACCGGGAGGACACATGCGGGCAACGCGAAACGGGGCGCGGCTGGCGATCGGGGTGGCGGCGGTGCTCTTGATGACGGCCTGCGGTGACGACGACAACGACTCGGCGTCACAGGCCACCACCACGGTCGCGCCCACGACGAGCACGACGCTCTCGCAGATCCAGCTCGACAAGCAGAAGGCGCAACGGGTCGTGCTGACCGGGGCGGACGTCCCAGGCTTCACTGCCAAAGCGCCGGACACCAACCCCGACGATGCCGAGCTCGAGGCCGCCGCCAACGCGTGCGTGAACAACAACCCGTTGGTGATCCGCCTGGGAAGCACGGACGACCAGCGAGGGACATCCTCACCCCAGTTCAGCAAGGGAGCGACCCTCGAGGTGGGCTCGAGCATGACCTTTGGCGATACGGAGGACCAGACCCGAACGGCCATCGCCGACGTGAGCGGCACCTCCTACGGCTCGTGCTTCTCCAAGGCGAACGCCGCCACGATCAGGAAGCTCCCGGGCGTCACCAACGTCACGGCCGCGACCACCAAGCTGCCGGCACTCACGGTCGGCGAGCAATCCATCGGGTACCGGACCGTCACCACGTTCCGGGCCCAGGGTCAGACGGTGACCATCAACTCCGACTTCACGTTCATCCGCGTGGGCCGGGGACTCGCGGAGCTGGACACCCATTCGTCGCCGGCGGGGTTCCCCGAGGCCGAGCGGGTCCGCCTGGCCACCACGCTCGCCGCCCGGATGGCCGCGCCCTGACTCGCCTGCGTGCATTCCGCGTCGTGATTCCGCCGATTCGGGCCCGGATCACGACGCGGAATGCACGCGTCGGTTGCGACATGATGGCCGTGTGAACCACTCGCACCGGCCCGAGGCGGCGATCTCCGACGAGGCGGACCCGCTCTACGAGCCGCTGGGCGAGCTCGACGAATGGGCCGCGGCGACCGTCGACGAGCCGGCGTGGGCGGACGCCGTCGACCGCTTCGACGGGGCCCGGAGCGACAACCCGGCCTGGGCCGCCATGGTGGACCGCGGCATGCGGCTGGCCGCCGCCCACCAGTCCGGCGCACTCGACGGCCTCTATCCCGTCGACGGCGAGGTCGTCCGGGCGCTACTGCGGGGCGAGGTTGCCCTCGGATCGGTCGACGATGCCGCCCGGCCCCACGTCCGAGCCAACGCCGATGCGCTGGCCCTGGCGGGCGACGTCGACGTCAGCCAGGACTCGATCCGGCGCATCCACGAGGTGGCGTGCCGTCCCCAGATCCACCACCACGTCCTGGTCGACGATCGGGTGCAGGACCACGTGCTGGCGGCCGGCGACTACAAGCACCACTCCAACCACCTGATCGACGCCCACGGCCACTGGCACCCGACGGCGCCCGTCGCCGAGGTGGAGACGGAGATGGCCGCGCTGGTGGAGCGGACGGCGACGCCGGCATTCGGCGGGCTGCACCCGGCGGTCCAGGCCGCCTGGCTGCACCAGGCGGTCCTCCACGTCCAGCCGTTCGCCGATGGGAACGGTCGGGTGGCCCGGGCCCTTGCCGGCGCCCGGCTCCTGCGCGCCGCATCGGTCCCGTTCGTGCCGTTGGCCGCTCGACGGCCTCCGCCGGCCTCGCCGGCGGAGGCCGTCGAGCTGGTGCAGGGCGCCGCGCTGACCCTGATCGACATCCTCACCTCCGGCTCGCCCGAGGGGCCGGCCCTCGACCGCTGGGTGCGCGACGAGGAGGCCGCGGACGGATTGCGGCGCGGGCTGGTTCCGGCCATCAGCGCCGCGCTCAACCGGTATGCCGGCGGCCGGGCCGACCTCTCGACGGCGGTGGTCATGCCGGGTGAGAAGGTCGTCGTGCGGGTGCCGCCCGGGGTGGAGGAGGTCATCACCCTCGACGCCCACCGGGACGGGCCGGTCCTGCTCAGCGCCGTCGAAGCCGGACTGCGGCTCGAGGCCGGCCAGCCGCTCGAACCATGGCTCGACCGGGTGGTCTCAACCCTCGCCCTTCGCGTGGCCGCGGAACTCGAGTAATCCGGTCACCCGATGACCGGTTTGCGTCTGCATACTGACACCATTCGCCGACGATCGGAGACAACCCATGCCCGGCAACGCACCGCCCCTCACCGACGAAGCTGAGCTGCTCCTCGCCTACATCGCCCAGCAGCGCGACGGGCTGCGCAACACCGCCTTCGGGCTCACCGACGACCAGGCTCGGCTCACCCCGACCGCCGGCAGCCTCAGCATCGGCGGCCTGGTGAAGCACGTCGCCGCCACCGAGCGGCACTGGATCGACCTCGCCCTCCAGCGCCAGCGGCCGGCGCCCCGGGAAGACCAGGAGCAGGGCTACTTCGACGGCTTCCGCCTGCGCGAGGACGAGACGCTCGCCGGCGCGCTCGCCGCCTACGAGGAGGTGGCCGCCGAGACCGAGGCGGCGATGGCCGGCGTGGACATGGGCACGCCGGTGCCCGTGCCCAAGGGCGTGCCGTGGTTCCCGGCCGACGTCGACGCCTGGTCGGTGCGCTGGGTGCTCCTCCACCTCGTCGAGGAGACGGCCCGCCACGCCGGCCACGCCGACATCATCCGGGAGGCGATCGACGGGGCGACGATGTACCCGCTGATGGCCGCGGTGGAGGGCTGGCCGGCGACCGAGTGGCTGAAGCCCTGGGAGCCGGCGAAGACCTAGCGGATCGTCAGCTCGGGGTGAGAGATGCGGCCCCGCCCGAGGGTGTCGACCCGCTTGGCCAGGGCGTCGAACGCCTGCGACGCCTCGCCGGCCGGGTCGGCGAGCGTCACCGGCATCCCGATGTCGCCGCCTTCGCGCAGGGCGGCGACCAGCGGCACCTGGCCGAGCATCGGCACCTGCAGGTCGTCGGCCAGCAGCTGGCCCCCGCCGGCGCCGAAGATCTCGTAGCGCTTCCCGTCGTCGCCGGTGAACCAGCTCATGTTCTCGATGACGCCCCGCACGGCCAGGTTCACCTTGCGGGCCATGAGCGCCGAGCGCTGGGCCACCCGCTGGGCCGCCGGCTGCGGGGTGGTCACCACGTACACCTCTGTGCGGGGCATGAACTGGGCCAGCGACAGGGCGACGTCGCCCGTGCCCGGCGGCATGTCGACGAGCAGGAAATCGGGCTCGCCCCAGTGGACGTCGGTGAGGAACTGGTTCAGCGCCTTGTGCAGCATGGGCCCCCGCCAGATCACCGGCTGGTCGTCGGCCACCAGGAAGCCGGTCGACATCACGCTGAGGCCGTGGGCGACGGGCGGCACGATCATCCCGTCGATCACCACCGGCTGCTGGTCGAGCCCGAGCATCTTGGGGATGGAGAAGCCGTAGACGTCGGCGTCGAGGATGGCGACCTCGTGGCCGAGCCGGGCCAGGGCGACGGCCAGGTTCACCGTCACCGACGACTTGCCGACGCCGCCCTTGCCCGACGACAGCCCGAGCACGCGGGTTCGGCTCGACGGGTCGGCGAAGGGGATGACCTGCGGACCGTCGTTCACGGCGTGGGCGTGACCCTCGTGGCCGGCCGCGGTCGCCCCGCCGGCAACGGAGCCCTGCAGTCGCGTCTTGAGCGCGGCCCGCTCGTCGTCCGTCATCACCGTGAGGTCGACATGCACGCCGGTCACGCCGGCCAGCGCACCGACCGCCCGGGTGACCCGGTCGGTGATCTCGGCCCGCAGCGGGCAGCCGGCCACGGTCAGGGCGACGGTGACGCCCACCCGTCCGCCGGCGTCGAGGCGGACGTCGCGCACCATGTCGAGCTCGACGATGCTGCGGTGCAACTCGGGATCCTGCACCGGGCGCAGGGCGGCGAGCACTTCTTCGGTGGTGGGCATGCAATTTCTCCTATGGACGTAGGTAGAATACCGGTATGGAGCAGGTGCCCCTCTCGGCGGAGGCCTTCACCGCCGGGGTCACCGCGGCCACGTCCGCCTTCGGCGACGCCACCCGGCGCGACATCTACCTCTTCGCCCACGCCGCGACCGACGGGGTGACGACCGCCGAGGTGGCCCAGCGCTTCGGGCTGCACCCCAATGTCGCCCGCCACCACCTCGACAAGCTGGCCGCCGGCGGCTACCTCAAGGTGGAGGTCGGCCGCCCGGCACGACCAGGTGCCGCAGCAGCGCCGGCCAAACCCGGCGCCGGCCGCCCGTCGAAGCGCTACCAGGTCACCGAGAAGGCCCTCGCCCTCGAGTTCCCCGTCCGGCGCGACGACCTGCTGATCGCCCTTTTGGGCCGCATGCTCGCCCTCGTGCCCATCGAGCAGGCCGAGGCCATGGCCGAGTCGGTCGGCGAGGAGTACGGGCGTTCAATGGCCGCGTCCATGGCCCCGGGCGAGGGTCACCGGTCGCTCCAGGCCGCCCTCCACGCGGTCGCCGACGCCCTCACCGCCCACGGCTTCGCCTCCCACACCGAGCCCCGGGGCAGCGGCCTGGCCATCATCTCCGAGCAGTGCCCCTTCGGCGGCGCCGCCGTCCAGCACCCGGTGATCTGCGCGGTCGACCGGGGCATCGTGAAGGGCATGCTGGAGACGCTCTACGGCGAGACGGTGCCCGAGACATCGGCGTCCCGTCCGCGGGGCGACGACACCTGTGTGACGCTGGTCTGACCCGGCACTACCTCGACCACGCGTCCACGTCGCCGGCCCGGCCCGAGGTGGTCGACGCCATGCTTCCGTGGCTGTCCTTCGCCGCCGACCCCGGGCGGGTGCACACCGACGGGCGGCTGTCCCGTGGCGCGGTCGAGGGCGCCCGCGAGCAGGTCGCCCAGCGGTTGGGTGCCCGGCCCCGTGAGGTCGTGTTCACCAGTGGCGCCACCGAGGCGATCGTGGCCGCGGTCTGGGGCGCCACCGAGCGCCGGCGGCACATCGTCGTGCCGGCGGTGGAGCACTCGGCGGTCCGCGACTCGTCGGCAGCCTTCGGCGAGGTCACCCACGTTGGCGTGGACCGCCTCGGCCGCGTCGATGTGGATGAGGTGCTCGACGCAGTGCGCCCGGGCGAAACCGCGCTCGTACACATCCAGTGGGCCAACCACGAGGTCGGCACGCTCCAGCCTGTGGTCCGCATCGTCGCCGGCTGCCGGGCTCGAGGTGCGCTGGTTCACGTCGACGCCGCGTGCACCGCCGGCCACGTTCCCATCGACTTCGGGGCGCTCGGAGCCGATCTCATGTCGGTCAGCGCCCACAAGCTCGGCGGCCCGCAGGGCGTGGGCGCCCTCCTCATCCGGCGGGGCCTCCGCCTGCGACCGTTGCTCGTCGGTGGGGAGCAGGAGCGGTCGCGCCGGGCAGGCATGGAGAATGTCGCCGGCATCGTCGGGTTCGGCATGGCCGCATTGATGCCGGCCGACGAGAACCGAGAGCGAGTCCAGACGGAGGCGATGCTGGCCGCGGCCACGGCGGTCGAAGGGGTCGTCGCCTACGGCGACACCGACCGCCGGCTCCCCCACATCGTGTGCCTCGGCGTAGCCGGCGTGGAGGCCGAGGCCGTCCTGCTCGGCCTCGACCAGGCGGGGATAGCCGCCCACTCGGGCAGCGCCTGCTCATCGGAGTCCCTCGAACCGTCGCCCGTCCTGGCCGCGATGGGTGTGGAGGCGGAACGGTCGCTGCGTCTCTCGGTTGGATGGTCGACGACCGGCGACGACGTGGACGCGTTCGGTGCCGCGTTCCCCGCCGTCGTCGGCCGCCTGCGGGCCCTCCGCTCCTGAGCTAGTCAACATGGAACGGCCGGCTCCGTTCCGCATCTGCGTGGATCATCCGCCACGCTGAGCGGGCAGAGCCAACATACGGAAGGAGCCAGCCGTGCCCATTTTCCACCCCGACACGATC
>JAHFUP010000141.1 GCA_023265025.1 Acidimicrobiia bacterium
CCGGAGTCGTGTGGCCCGTTGTGATCGCCCATTCGAGAACGGACCGGATGTCGTCGATCTCCTCCGCGATCACCGACATCCAACGTTTCTGCTCTGGACCTGCGAGATGGGCTTCGGCCGCGCCGGCCAATTCGAGCTCCCGATGCAGGAGACGTTCTTGGAGCCACTCAAGTTCGCCGGTCAGTGCGAGACGATTCCGCCCGTACTCCCGAAGGCTCTCCAGAAGCCGAAAACGCGTCGGCTGGACGTCGGTGTTGGCAAGGAGAAACGACTTGTCGACGAGGGAGCTGAGGAGAGCGACTATCCCGTCTCGCCGAAGTCCGTGCCCATGACAAATCTCGTCCGCCGCCTCGACCGTGAAGCCGGCGGCGAACACGGAAAGGCGTCGGAACAGAGTCGCCTCGGCTGCGCTCAGCAGGTCGTGACTCCAATCGATGGCGGCGTACAGGGTCTGGTGGCGCAGTGGCGCGGTCCGCTGTCCATGGCTCAGCAATCCGAAGCGATCGTCGAGGCGGGCCAGGATCTCCTCCACGCTGAGCGCAGGGGTGCGGGCCGCGGCGAGCTCAAGCGCCAAGGGGATCCCGTCGAGGCGCCGGCACAACTCCGCAACTGCGGCGGTGTGCTCCCCATCATGGAGGTCGAACCGTCGGTGGGTTCGTGCCCGTTCCCAGAACAACCGCACGGCACCGAACGTCAGTGCCGCATCGCGATCAGTGACGTCCTCGGGGGGAATGGGGAGAGAGGGTGTCCGCCACACGACCTCGCCTTCTATTCGCAGAGGCTCTCGGCTCGTCGCGAGGACCGTGACACCCGTCCTAGCGAGACATGCATCGGTCAGGACAGCTGTGGCCTCCACGAGATGTTCGCAGTTGTCAAGGACGACGACGGCGCGGCGCTCCGCAAGGAAAGCGTTCAGCGTGTCCAGCAGAGGCCGGCCAGCTTCCTCTCTGATTCCCATGGCCGCAGCCAGCGCGTGAGGCACCAATGAGCCATCAGCGAGGCCGGCCAGCTCGACAAGCCATACGTAGGTGGACGGGTTCCTCACCTGGCGTCGGGCAACCTCCACCGCCAAGCGGGTCTTGCCCACGCCGCCAGGACCAACGATGGTCACCAGCCCGGGCTCGGCCAGAAGCTTGTCGAGTTCGTCGAGCTCCCGCTCGCGCCCCACGAAGCTCGAGCGAGGGAGAGGCAGGTTGTGCCGAGTTTCAGCTCGAGGATCGGGGCTCGGCGAGGCGTCTTGATCGACATGGCTGGGGCGTGGAACCCATGTCAGCTCCGGCTTTTGGAGCAGGATTGCCTCTTCGAGGCGGGCAAGGGCAGGACCGGGGGTGATGCCGAGCTCCTCACCGAGGATCGTTCGTACCCGCCGGTAGGCGCTCAGGGCGTCGGCTTGGCGGCCTGAGCGGTAGAGGGCAACCATGAGATGCCCCCACAGGCGCTCCCGGTAGGGGTATGAACCGACCAGCGCCTCCAGCTCGGCCACCAGCGGGCCATGGCGCCCGAGGTCGAGCTCGGTCCCGATGCGAGCCTCGATGGCCCACAGTCGGAGCTCGGCGAGTCGGGCCGCCTCGGCCTGGGCGAAGGAGTAGTCACCGAACTCCTCCAGCGCCGGTCCCCGCCAGAGCGCCTCGGCCTCGCTCCACAGCCCGCTGGCCGCGTCCGGGTCTGCCTCGCCCGCCGCGGCCCGGGCCCGGTCGAGGAGGGCCTCGAAGCGGGCGACGTCGAGCTCTTCGGGCTGGAGGCGCAGGAGATAGCCGGAACCACGGGCCACCAGCCGGCTCCCGTCTCCCAGCGCCCGCCGGATACGAGAGGCTTGGGACTGGAGGGCCTGTTTGGCCCCCGGCGGCGCCTCCGGGCCCCACAGTTCCTCGACCAGGGCGTCGACGGCAACCACCCGGTTGGCTGCCACCGCCAACCGGGCGAGAAGGGCGCGCTGGCGGAACCCTCCCGGCTCGATGACCCGGGTGCCGTCGGTCACCTCGAGGGGCCCGAGAATCCGGATTTCCAACCGCTGCTCCAAGTCCTGCGCCGTCTCCGCCGCTCCCAGCCTAGGGCGGGTGCCAGGGGTTGTCAGCGCTTTGCCTGCAGCCTGCCAGCGTCCGGGCGCAGCCTCCGTCCTAGCAAGGCCACGACGAGGAGGCAGCGGTGTTGACCATGACGATCGACCTAGTCCAGGACCGCCAGAACCAACTGCTGGAGGAGGCCAGACGACACCGGCTGGCCCGCGTCGCCGCCGGGGCGCGTCGTCCTCCGCGGTGGGTGCGGCGAACACCGGCGACTGCCAAGGCCCGGCCCCGGCGGCGGTGGGCGCTGGCGGTCGCCCTCGTCGGTCTCACCGCGACGGCGCTTTCGGCCACGGCCCTGACGCTCGCCCTTCATTCCGACGATGTTGGGGGAGCGAACACCGTCATGCTCGGAGCCGCCAGCCGCGTGGCCGCGGTGTCGACGGCCGACCTCGTCTATGAGCCGGGCCATTCCAGCGGCTGGCACGTGCATCCCGGGGTCCACTCCGTCGTGGTGCTCTCGGGCACGCTGACGGTCTACGACGAGGCCTGCGGGCGCCACGACTACGGACCCGGACAGGCCTACCTCGGCGGGCGCGAGCCGCACCTGGCCCGCAACACCGGCACCGAGACGGTGGGCCTCGCCGTGACCTACGTCGCCGACCCGTCGGCGGACACCCCCGGGAGCGTCGTCTCCCCACCGATGGGCTGCGAGGCGGCGTGAAGGGGAACCGTGCTGGAACCACTCGCACGCCGGGACGCCACGACGTCGCCACCGACAGCGACGCTCAAGATCGCTATCTGCTCTTCGTCGGACCGCGCTCCCAGGGGACCGGTGGCCAGCCCGTCGCCACCTTCACCGATGAGGACGAGGCACGTCGGGCGTTCGTGAACCAGCGCCTCGAGAGTGCGGCACCGGAAAACTCGGCTCGACTGGCGAAGGTCGACGACCGTGGATCCACGCACGTTCTCTGCTGGTTCGGGTCCGGCAACGACCCCTCGCTTCCGGCCCTAGCGAGGCCGGACACCACCCACGATCGAAGCCGAAAGGACGAGGACGTGGAGAACGCCACTCATCCTGAACCTTGCGTGGGCGCCGACATTCTCCGGGGCCACGAGCGGGGCACCACCCGTCCGGCATCGCCGCAATTGGGCAACGTCCGGTCGAAGTCGGGACCGACAGGCCCTCGCTCGTACCGCCCTCTGGCCATCGCCGCGATCCTCGCCGCCGCCACCGTCGTGTTTGGCGCGCGGTACACCACGGATGGGGGATGGCGTCGCTCCGACGCCAAACCACAGGTTCAGTCATCGGGTTCGGACCTGTCCCCCCTCGTCGGATATGAGCTCGTCAGTGAGCAGGCAATGACCCTCCGGCCCGAGAGTTTGCGCGACTGGGACACGACCGCCGGCCCCCACGAGGTCACGGTCCTGGCCGGGACGCTTTCCGTTGACGACGGGTACGGTCATCATCGGGACTACCGAGCTGGCGAAAGCTACTTGGCCGGATGGTTTCCCTACACGACGTCGAGCGGGACCCCTGCACCGGTGCGCGTCCTTGTTCGCTACCTCCGTCCCGCCGGCCAGGACAGCACGGCCAGTCCCGCCCCGAATGACTAGGCGCTGCGGGTTGGCTGCGGTGCAGGCCCGTACCGCCTCGCCGGCGGCATACACCCTCGGCCACGACCCGGTCGCGGGCCGCCTCCGCCACGTCGACGACGGCACCCGCCAACGCCATCGTGATCAGTGAGACCGGCCGGGGCCAGGTACCTCGTGCGCGTGTGCGAACAGCCACTAACAACCCTTTGGGGGGACATGATGACGAGTCGTAGAAGCAGGATCCTAGCCGTTTGGGGAGTTGTTGCCGCCCTGTTGGTCGCCTCACCCGGAGTGGCGTGGGCGCACCGTGAGCGACCGGTTACCTTCCCGGACGAGGCGGGCACCGTGCCGGCGCACCGCACCGACGGTCCGTACGTCGTCGTGTGCAACAACGGCACCCCGGCGCTGGTCGCCGCCCTGCCCACGGGGCTCCGGAAGGCGAACCAGCGGCTCTACGCCGAGTGCCGGCGCCGGGGGTTCCGCCACCTGCAGGCCGCAGTGGATGCGGTCCAGGTGCCAGGCACCCGCATCCTCGTCCAACCCGGGACCTATACCGAAGAACCGAGCCTCGCTCCGCCGTTGGCGGAGTGCGCAGCCCTCGCGGAGAAGCCCACGCTCTCCTACGAGGAGCACGTGGCCTGCCCCCACGCCCAGAACCTCGTCGCCATCCTCGGCGACGGCCCCGATCACGACAGCAGATGTGACGGTCGCCTGTGCCGCCTCCAAATCGAGGGGACCGGGGCGCGACCGGAGGACGTTGTTTTCGACGGCCGGTTCCAGCGTCACGTCGTGATTCGGGCCGACCGTGCGGACGGCATCTACTTCCGCAATTTCACCGTGCAGCACGCGCCGGACGACGGCGTCTACGTCATCGAGACGGACGGGTTCGTCATCGACCGAATGCTCGGCCGTTGGAACGACGCCTACGCCTTCCTGACCTTTGCCGACGACCACGGCCGGTACGTCGACTGTGAGGCGTACGGGAACGGCGACTCTGGCCTCTACCCGGGCGCCGCGTCACCGCAGTACGGGACGCGCCACGCGATCGAGATCACCCGGTGCCGGTCGCACCACAACTTCGCCGGCTTGGCCGGGACGGCCGGCGACTCGCTGTGGGTGCACGACAACGACTTCTCCGACAACACCGTCGGCATCGGCCTCGACAGCCTCTTCCCGAACCATCCGGGCATGCCCCAGGGATTCTCCCGATTCACCGGCAACCGCATCTACTCCAACAACCAGGACTTCTACCGTTTCTACCGGAACGGGACCTGTTCCAAGCCGAGCGCCGAGCGCGGCTACGAAACCGGCGTCGTCTGCCCGTCCGGTGTCGGGCCCGTCGGCACCGGGATTGTCCTGGCGGGCGGGAACGCCAACGAGTTCAAGGACAATTGGATCTGGGACAACCGGCGCTTCGGTGTCATGCAGTTCTGGGTGCCTGCCGCCTTGCGCGGGGAGCAGGACCCGGCCCTGCAGCTCGACACGTCCCACCACAACCGCTATATCGGGAACCGCTTCGGGTCGTCGCCGGACGGGACACTGGCCGCGAACGGCACGGACGCGTGGTGGGACGAGGAGGGTGCTGGGAACTGCTGGCAGGACAACACCTCGGCGTTCGGAACGGTCACCACCGACCCCGGAGTGCTGCCCAACTGTTCGGCCCCTCCTGCCTTCACGCCGCCGAACCTCGTGAAGACCCAGTCGCTCTTGGCCTGCATGGCCTGGCGCAAGACGGACGTCGACCCGGTGGGCTGCACGTGGACCCGCCCACCAGCGCAGCCTTGAAGAGCGCCGCGCCGAGCAGGCAACGACAACCAAAAGGAGAGCGTCATGCCTCGACTGCAGTTCGACCCCGCCCACACGGGTTCCACTTCTAGAGCTTCATTCCTCCCCTCGGGCCGCGGGGAGCAGCGACCGTGAGCCTGGTCGATTCCCTCCGGCGGCTGTCCGACTTCAGTCGGGCTCTCATGATCAGCCGCACCGAACTGGCCCGGGCGGACCGGCTGGACCCAGCCGCGCTATCGCACCTCCAGCAGCAGAGGTTGGAGAGGTTGGTGTGCCACGCAAAACGCCATTGCCCGATCTACCGGGACCACTACCGGGGAGTCGACCTTCACCATCCGAGCCTGGGCGCGTTGCCACCCGTGACGAAAGGGCAACTCATGGCCCGATTCGACGATTGGGTGACGGATGACCGCCTCATGCTCGTCAACCTGGAACGCCATCTCGAGAGCCTCCATCAGGACGAGCTCTACCTCGGCCGGTACCGAGTCACGGCCACGTCGGGCAGCACCGGCCAAAGGGGCGTCTTCGTGTACGGCCGAGCTGAGTGGCGGCGCAACCTCGCCAACTTCGCTCGGCTCAATGAGCGCTACGTCGGCGTCCATCCTCGCCTTCACCCCCGGCTCCGGGTGGGGGTCGTCGGGGCCACGAGCCCCGTCCACATCTCTGCCCGGACGAGCCTTTCCGCCGGAGTCGGTATCAACCGGGTGCTGCGCCTCGATGCCCGGCGCCCCGTTGGCGAGCTCGCCGCCGCCCTGGACGCATTCAAACCCGAGTTTGTCGTGGGCTATCCGTCGGTACTCGCCCTGCTCGCGCACGAGCAGCAAGCGGGGGCGTTGCATCTGAGTCCGGCCAAGGTGGCAACCGTCTCCGAGGTGCGCACCCCGGAGATGACGGATGCCATTCGCACTGCCTGGGGCGTCGACCCTTTCGACTGGTACGGCATCACCGAGGGTGGTGTCCTCGCGAGCGAGTGCCAACACCGCCAGGGCATGCACCTGTTCGAGGACCTCTTCATCGTCGAGAACGTCGATGCGGACGGCGAGCCGGTGGCAGCGGGCGAGGTGGGGCACAAGCTGCTGATCACAAATCTCTTCAACTCGACCCAACCGCTCATCCGCTACGAGCTGTCCGACATGGTCGCCCTCGACTCCCGACCGTGCCCCTGCGGGCGAACCAGTCGGCGCGTAACCGCCATCGACGGCCGCAGCGACGACGTCCTGATGCTCTCGGGACCGACTGGCGCCCAAGTTGCGGTCCATCCCATGGTCATGCGCCGTCCGTTCCTCGGCCTGCCCATGGTCCGTCAGTACAAGATTATTCTCGAAGAGGCGGGCGTTCGCGTGCTCGTCGTGCTGGCGCACGACGCGCCCGTCGAGGCGACAATGCGAAAGGTTCGCGCGGGCCTCGTCGCCGCCCTGGCCGACGCCGGGGCTGCTGCGCCTGGGATCGTCGTGGAGATCGTCGAACGGATTGCGCGTGAGCAAGGCCACGGCGCCAAGTTCAAGCTCATCGAGTCGCGTCGCCGGCAGCTCAGTCCCACGAGCCCGTAGCCCGGAGCGGCGCCCCTTTCCAAACCACTACCAATCCCGGTGCCAGCAGGTATCGATGACGGTCTTCCCTCGGCCGTACGCCTGATGCTTGGGGGCTCGCCACGCCGGCCGCATGGTCTTCCGATGACGCCGACCGGGTGACCCGTCTCGTCGAACGTGTGGAGGACGTTGCTTTCAATACGCCGGCTTCGAAGCGTCATGGCCCCGGCAAGGTTGACCAGGCGACCGGGTACGGCGATGTGGCGCGTGCGAACCGTGCGGGCCACGGCATGCTCGACCGGCCCGACGACGCCGAGCGTCGCCGTCCAGCGTAGGAGGTTGTGGGCCAGCACGGCGCACTGCAGCCAGGCGCTGTTGGCGCTGAAGTGGCCCGAGGGCACGTGCTCCCTGCCCGCCCCCTCCGTCAGGTCGCGGATGGCGAGCTCGACGACTGCGTGTTGGCGGAAGGCGTCGAGGTCCACAGCGGTGCCGGTTAGGTTGTTGCGGAAGGCAGGCACTCGGGACTACCTCATGCGAGCCAGACAGGTCGCCAACGAAGGCGGGGTCAACTGGAGGGCCGGCATCGGAGCGGGGACGAACGACGTTGAGACTGCGAGAGGCGACCAATCGTCGGCGCGTGGGGAGGAGTCCTGTGCGGAGCACCTTGCCGGAGCGACGATCGGGCGGGCGGATTGGCCGATCCGAGCAGCAGGCTGGCCCCTCGGGCGTCTAATCCTAAAACAAGCGCATACGGCCGGGCGACCACCGCCGGCGCCCTGCGGCCCGGTGTTGGACGGTCCGCCCGGCGGGATGGGCCGCTATTGCTTGGTCTGGCGGACGCGTTGAGGCCTCCG
>JAHFUP010000057.1 GCA_023265025.1 Acidimicrobiia bacterium
CGGCTCTCGAAGCGCTCCCTCACCTACACAGCGCTACCACCCCACCCCAACCCCGCGCCAGTCCGGGTACAAACCCGCAGGTCACAGCCTCGCCGCTCCGACTTCCGCGCAGCCCTGCCTGGTCGAACCCCCGGGCCCGCAGCCGGGCCGGCGTGGTCGGCGCCCACGTGACCACGTCGACCTCCTCGGTGACCACGTCGGCCATCCCCCGGGCCAGGAACCGGACCGACGCCCGGGCGTTGCGGTACTTCAGCCGGGCGACCAGCTCACGGCCGGCGCCGGCATAGGCCAGCAGGGCGGCGCAGCTCTCCACGCCGGCCGGCGGCGGCAGGGCCGGCGCCGGCCGCATGTCGCCGGCGCAGCCGGCGCACGGCGCCGGCCCCGGGGCGGCGCACACGGGGCAGGTCGTGGGCAGGAGCACGCCCGGAGAGTACGCAGGGGGTGCGACACCCCATCGTTCTGGCTGCACTGACGTGCCTATAGGCACGTCAGTGCAGCCAGTTCGATCGGTGGGACTAGGTACCGACCGTCCAGCTGCTCAGGTACTCGACCTGCGCCGGCGTGAGGACGTCGATGTCGATCCCCATGGTCTCCAGCTTGAGCCGGGCGATCTCCTTGTCGATGTCGCGGGGGACGTCGTAGACCTTCGGCTCCAGTGCGCCCTTCTGGGCCAGCACCCACTCGGCGCACAGGGCCTGGTTGGCGAAGCTCATGTCCATCACGGCGGCGGGGTGACCCTCGGCCGCGCCCAGGTTCACCAGCCGGCCCTCGGCGATGACCAGGATGCGCCGGCCGTCGATCGAGAACTCCTCGGCCATGGCCCGCGCCATGCGCCGGCCGCCCCGCTCGGCGGCCATCTTGGCGAGGGCCTCGAGGTCGATCTCGATGTCGAAGTGGCCGGAGTTGGCCAGGATGGCGCCGTCCTTCATGACCTCGAAGTGCTCGGCCCGCAGGACGTCGCGGTCGCCCGTGACGGTCACGAAGATGTCGCCGATCCGGGCCGCCTCGGCCATGGGCATGACCCGGAAGCCGTCCATGACCGCCTCGAGGCCCCGCAGCGGGTCGACCTCGCAGACGACGACGTTGGCGCCCATGCCCCGAGCCCGCTCGGAAAGGCCCTTGCCGCAGTAGCCGTAGCCGGCGACGACCATGACCTTGCCGGCGAGGAGGACGTTGGTGGCCCGGATGATCCCGTCGAGGGTCGACTGGCCGGTGCCGTAGCGGTTGTCGAACATGTGCTTCGTGTCGGCGTCGTTCACGGCGACGATCGGGAACTTGAGGGCCGCGTCCTTCTCCATGGCCCGTAGGCGGATGACACCCGTGGTGGTCTCCTCCGTGCCGGCGAGGACGTCGGCGACCTGCTCAGGGCGCTCGCGGTGGAGGCGGGAGACGAGGTCGCAGCCATCGTCCATGGTCATCTGGGGCCGGGCGTCGAGCACGGCGTCGATGTGTCGGAAGTAGGTGTCGGTGTCCTCGCCCTTGATGGCGTAGGTGGCGATGCCCTCGTCGAGGGCCAGCGAGGCGGCCACGTCGTCCTGGGTCGAGAGCGGGTTCGACGCGCAGGCCACCACGGTGGCGCCGCCGGCCTTGAGCGTGCGCAGGAGGTTGGCGGTCTCCGTGGTGATGTGGAGGCAGGCGCCGATGGTGATGCCCTCCAGCGGGCGCTCCTTGGCGAAGCGCGCGCGGATGCTGGCCAGCACCGGCATGTGGCTGTCGGCCCAGGCGATGCGCTGGCGGCCGAGCCCGGCGAGGCCGGCGTCGGCTATGTCATGTCCGATGCCGGCATCGGAAGTGTCGTGGTTGTCGCTCACTCAGAAGCTCCTTCGTCTTCGCCCGCTGCGGTCAGCAGGGCGTCCTTGATCTGTTCCTGCGCGGGGATGGGCCCCGGGTCGATGCCCTCGTTGAACGCCATGTGCAACGACGTCACGTTGCCAACCAGGATGAGGTCGAGGAGCTGGGCCAGCTCCCCCTCGCCCTCGGCCCGGACCTCCTCCACCGACGAGACCACCTCGTCGAGCAGCTCGGCGGTGAGGTGGAAGCGGTGCATGACCTGCGGGTGCTCGAAGTCGTGCCGGAGGTTCACCAGGGTGAACATCTGCCGGGTCAGGTCGCCGTGCTGGCCCCAGCCCGAGACCTCGTTGTGGCACAGCTCCGACTGGGCGTTCCAGAACGCCGGGCACTTGGCGTTCTCGTTGACGTCGGTCTTCCACCGCTGGGCGGCGACCCCGCCGAGGCCGCCGCCCCCGTGGATCATCGGCATGGTCCGCCCGATGCGGCGGGCCAGCGCCTCGGCCACGTTGTCGGGCCGGGCCAGCTGGTCGCGTCGGGTCTTGAGCTGCTCGACGGCGGCGTCGATCCAGTAGGTGGCGCCGGGGAACAGGCCGATCTCCTCCAGCACGACCAGCGGCGGGATGGCGAGCGCGCCGAGCCCGGCCCGGGGCTGGGGGATGTCGTCGGGCACGCCCACGACGGGGACGCCCCACGACTCGGCCAGGTGGCCCAGCTCGCCGCCGCGGGTCACGGCCACCACTCGTGCGCCTTGGAGGGCGGCGGCGGTCACCGCCTCGATGGTCTCCTCGGTGTCGCCGGAGAACGAGATGGCGAACACCAGGGTGCCCTCGTCCACGAACGCCGGCACGTGGTAGCTCCGGAACACCAGTACCGGCAGAGGCAGGTAGGGGCCGGCCGAGGCCATGATGACGTCGCCGGCGATGGCGCTGCCCCCCATGCCGAGGACGACGACCTGCTCGATCTCCTCGCGGTCGGGAAGGCCGTCGAGTCCCCGCGCCGCGTCGGACGCGGCGGCGACCTGCTCGGGCAGCCCGAAGGCGGCGTCGAGCATGTGCATGCTGTCCAGCACGCCGCCGTCGACTTCCACCTTGCTCATCCGACCTCGAACGTCGGACGGAGGCCCTCGGCGGTGGCCTTGGCGGTCAGCCGGGCGTGCTCGTCGTCGGAGACGGTCTCCGCCTCGTCAATCAGCATCACCGGGATGCCGTCGCGGATGGCGTAGCGCCGGCGCAGGCGGGGGTTGTAGAGCGCGTCCTCGTCGGCGAAGTAGACCAGCGGCCCCTTGTCCTCGGGACAGGCCAGTATCTCCAGCAGCATCGGGTCCAACGCCACCTAGCTCTCCTCTTTCATAAGTGCCAGCACCTCAGCCACATGCTCCTTGCACGACCCATCGTCGGGAGCTTCGAGGTTGAGCCGCAACAGAGGCTCGGTGTTCGACGGCCGAAGGTTGAACCACCAGTCGCCGAGGTCGACGGTGAGCCCGTCGACCCGCTCCTGGTCGGCCCCAGCGTACGCCTCCGACACCCGCTCGACCGTTCCGGAAGGATCGGCGACCTCCACGTTGATCTCGCCGGAGGCCGAGTAGCGCTCCAGGGGCTTGCGCAGCTCCGAGAGCGGCTCGGACACCCGCGACAGCTCCTCGAGCACGACCATGGCGGCGATGAGTCCCGAGTCGGCGCGGTAGTTCTCGCGGAAGTAGTAATGGCCGGAGTGCTCGCCACCGAAGATGGCGCCGGTGTCGGCCATCACCGACTTGATGAACGAGTGACCGACCCGGGTCCGGATGGGCTTGCCGCCGTTCTCGGTGATGATCTCGGGCACCGCCTTGGAACAGATCAGGTTGTAGATGACCGCCTCGCCACTGTTCTTCCGCAGGATCGACTTGGCCACGAAGGCGGTGGTGGTCGAGCCGGACATGGGCCGGGCCTTCTCGTCGATCAGGAACACCCGGTCGGCGTCGCCGTCGAAGGCCAGGCCGACGTCGGCACCCGCCTCAAGGACACGGGCCTGGAGGGCCTTGAGGTTCTCGGGGTTGATGGGGTCGGGCGGATGGTTCGGGAAGGTGCCGTCCAGCTCGCCGAACATGACTTCGAGCTCGTAGGGCAGGCCCTCGAACACCACGGGGGCGACCAGGCCGCCCATGCCGTTGGCGGTGTCGGCCACCACCTTGAGCGGGCGCAGCGACTCCACGTCGACGAACGACCGGACGTGGGCGGCGAACTTCTCGAGCAGGTTCATCTCGGTGACCGTGCCCTTGGCGTCCGCCGGCGGCAGGTCGCCTGAGGCGACCATCGTCTTGATGTCGGCCAGCCCGGTGTCCTGGCCGACGGGCTTGGCGCCGGCCAGGCACAGCTTGATCCCGTTGTACTTGGCCGGGTTGTGGGAGGCGGTGAACATGGCCGCCGGCGCATCCATAGAGCCGGCCGCGTAGTAGGCCAGGTCGGTCGAGATGAGGCCGAGGTCGACGACGTCGGCGCCTTGAGACGTGGCGCCGTCGGCGAAGGCAGCGGTCAGTTCGACGCCGGACGGCCGCATGTCGCGACCGAAGAGGATGCGCGGCGCACCCGTGAACCGGGCGAACGCTGCACCGACCGATCGGGCCACATCGGCGTCGAGCTGGTCGGGCACGACGCCACGAATGTCGTACGCCTTGAAGATGGAATCGAGCGTGGACACCCCGGTGACCCTAGTTGGGCCAGGATGAGGGGGTGATCTCGGTTGTCATGCCCGCCCACGACGAGGAGGAGTTCATCGCCTCCGCGGTGCGGGACGTGGCCGAGGGCATGCGCAGCCGGGGCGAGTTCGAGGTCATCGTCGTCGAGAACGGCTCCTCGGACGCCACCGCCGAGGCGGCCAAGGCGCTCGTCGAGGACATTCCCGAGCTGCGGGTGCTCTCCCTCGGCGCCGCCGACTATGGCAAGGCGCTGCGCATGGGGTTCCTTGCCGCCCGGGGCGAGGTCGCCGCCTTCTTCGACGTCGACTACTACGACCTGGGCTTCCTCGACCGGGCCGTCGCCCTCATGGAGGCACCGGACGGGCCGGCGGTGGTCGTCGGCTCCAAGCGGGGCGAGGGCGCGCTGGACACCCGGCCGTGGCCGCGGCGCATGGTCACCCTGGTGTTCTCCACCATCTTGAAGGTGGCGTTCGGCCTCACCGTGTCCGACACCCACGGCATGAAGGTCCTGCGCCGGCAGCCACTCGTCCCCCTGGCCGAGGCGTGCCGGTTCGGCACCGACCTGTTCGACACCGAGCTGATCCTGCGGGCCGAGCGGGCCGGGCTGAAGTCGGGCGAGGTGCCCGTGATCGTGCAGGAGCTGCGCCCGTCGAGGAGCTCCATCGCCCGGCGCATCCCCCGCACCATGGCCAACCTGGTGCGCCTGCGCATCGCCCTGTGGCAGGACCGGTCAGGTTAAGAGGGCAAGAACTTGATCAGCGCCGGCTTCTCGAAGTTCTTCGGCAGCTTGACCGGCCGGGTGTTGTCCCGGCGGACCAGGTCGAGGTTGCCCAGGAGCCCCTGGCACTTGTCCTTCAACGTCCGGTAGCCCGGCGCCCACACCACCCAGACGGCATGGGTGGGGCCGGCTCGGGCGAGCAGCATCTGGGCGAACGCCTCAGGATCGCCGGCCTTGTTGACCGCGGCGTAGTCGACCCAGTCGACGAGCTGGGGTGCGGTGGCACGGGGGAAGGTCAGCTGGGCCGCGCCCAGGTCGGGCGGCAGGAGCCGGCTGACCGACGGGCCGAGCTGGTCGGGACAGTAGGCGACGACGTCGCCGGGCTCGACGCCGGCGGTGAGGGCGGCGGCCACCCGGGCGGCCGAGGTACGGTCCCCGAAGACGTTCGGCGCCGTGGCCCAGAACCCGGAGACGACCATGACGCCGAGGAGGGCGTAGCGCACCCGGTGGCCGAGCAGGGCCTTGGTGCCGTAGGCGGCCAGCAGCACGATCATCGGGAACATCACCGCCGCGTAGCGCACGGCGAACGCCGAGCGGCCGACCACGGTGGCGACGATGGCCACGGCCAGCGTGCCGAACCCGACGACGGCCAGGTGCCGGGCGCCGGGGCGGGCGCGGAGGTCGATCTCGATGCGCCGGCGGTCGACGGCGACGCCGGCGAGGGCCAAGACGATCAGGCCGTAGGTCGCCATGCCGAGCAGGAGGCCGGGGTCCCAGTAGCCCCCGGAGAAGGAGAAGACGGTGTCGACCATGGACCGCAGCCGGCCGGCGCCCCCCCACGGTGTGCCCGTGTGCCGGGCCTGGTACAGGAACGACGGCAGCCACGGCACGAACACCAGCGACCCGACACCCATGGCCGCCAGGCCGCGGCGGGCACCCTCGCGGGTGGGTGACGGGGCTCGGCGAGCCAGCACGGCCAGCGTCACCCCGGTGACGAACAGCAGGTACAGCGACCAGTAGTGGGTCAGCAGCAGCGCCCCGGTGACGGCGGCCACGCCGGCGGCCGCAGGGCGTGACCCCGGTCGCTTCAGCAGCTCGGTGACCGCCAGGTAGCCGGCCAGCACCAGCAGCACCACGAGGGAGTACATCCGCGCCTCGGTGGCGTAGCGGGCCGCGAACGGCGACGCCGCCAGGATGATCAACGCCGACCACGCCACCGTCCTGCCGCCGAGACGCCGGCCCGCCAGCCAGGCCAGGGGCAGGGCGGCGACGGCGAACAGGCCGGGGAGGGACCGCACGGCCAGGTTGCCGTCGCCGAAGACGTTCATCCACCCGTGGAGGAGCACGTAGAACAGCGGTGGCGCCCCGTCGTGGCGAAGGCCCTCGGCCATCTGGCTCAGGGGCAGGCGGGCGATGTTGACGGTCTGGGCCTCGTCGAGCCAGAGGGGCGAGACGGTGGCGAAGCGGACGGCGACGCCGAGCAGGAGGACGAAGCCCGTCGCCAGCGCCGGCCAGGGCAGCCGTCTGCGGGCCGGCGGCGCCGCCGGCTGGGCGCGGCGGCCCTCGACGCGGGGGGAGAGGAGCTCCTCGGTCAGATCCACAGACGCTTGCGGCGGACGGCGGCTCAGCTGCCCCGGTCGGGCACCGTCACCGGATCGCGGAACGGTGGCGGCGGGGGCGGCGAAGCGCCGAGGTCACCGAGGGACACGACGGGCTCGGTGTCGGGGTGGGGGTCGTCGAAGTGCACGGGGCCAAAGCGGGTGAAGGCGACAGCAAGGGCGATGCCGCCAAGGGTCAAAAGGTACCCGAGACCGTCGGCGGGGGTGAAACCGTAGTGCAGCCTCACGTGGTTCGACGTCGGGATGACGACCATCAGGTTGGGCGTGACGCGGTAGGGGCCCTTGGCCCCGGACGCCTTCCAGTTCGGGAAGTACGACGCCTTCACGACGACCGGTGTACCCACCTGGTCGACGTCGAACCGGATGTCGTTGTCGTCGGAGGAGATGTTGGTGACCCGGGCCGGCTGGACCGGCCGGCGCTCGGGCTCGTCGACGGTGACGCCGGAGCCGACCGTCTTCACGTCCGACGCCACGGTGTGGGCCTTGACCCGCTGCCACTCCTTGGGCCCCGAGGCGGCGAAGAAGACGTCCTGACCGTCGAAGTTCGTGTACCAGTCGACGCTCATGTTCATCCAGGGCACCTCACCCTTGACCGGCCCAGTGACGACTGCGGGCTGGAAGTTCAGGGGGGCGACCAGCTCGGACCCGCGGATCTCATAGACGATCCACCGGCCGGTGGTGGCGACCTGATGGAGATCGGGGTTCACGTTGGCCTGGGCGATCGTCTCGGGCGAGAAGGCCATGTAATAGCGGGCACCCAGGAGCTGGAGGTGGCGCACGCCGTCGGCCACGTTCATCGTCGGGTAGGGCAGGTCCCGCATGGGATTCGAGGGTGCCTTCGACAGCTCGGCGGCGGAGAGGAAGTGGTACGGCACCGTCGCCGAGGACTCGAAGTAGAGGCCCTCCATCGAGCCGATGCAGCCGTCGGTCCAGTACGGCAGGAGCATGAGCGCCATCGGCGTGCCGAAGCGGTCGAGGCCCGACTCGTACTCCCAGTGGGCCCGGCCGCAGCCGTTGGTGCGCCCGACGTCGGCCATGGTGTCGACGATGGCCTTGTACTCGGGGTAGGCGGCCTTGCGCTCGTAGCCCGAGTAGTTCCACTTGGCCCAGGACGGGATGAAGCTGGCGTCGGTCGTCGCCGGCTTCGGCAGCCAGCTCGGCAGGACGCCGAGCGGGAGGCCGACGATCATCCACACCGCCAGCGCGGCGCCTATCGGGGTGAGGAGCCGGCCCAGGGGCGACGGCTGCTCGGGGTCGGTGGCCAGCCACCGCCCGATGGCGGGGCCGGCCTCGGTGACGGCGACGCCCATCAGGAGGTACAGGCACAGGTACCAGAACGGCAGGATGCGGGCGTTCCAGAGCCGGCTCTGGGGCGCCACGATGAAGAGGGCGCCGGCAATGGTGGCCATGCCGACGAAGAAGAGGCCGGACCGGCGCCGGTTGATGACACTGAGCACCGCCCCGAGCGCGGCGAGGGCGACCACCCAGCGGAGGTTGTGGGGGAACAGGTTCTTGCCGTACTCGGTGATCTTCTCCCAGCCCATGTTGTTGGCATAGGGCAGTCGGAAGGCGAAGGGCACCGACCAGAAGGCGGCGAGCATGGCGCCGACCGCGAACACCGCGCCAACGAAGCCCAGCCGGCGCCGGCCGGGCCGCAGGAGATAAAGGACAAGCGCGCCGATGACGGCGAACACGGTCGGCAGGAGGTGGGTGAGCCCGGTCATGGCCAGCAGGACCCCGGCCAGGGCCCGGTGCTTGCCGGTGTCGAGGCCCCGGGCCACCACACCCAGGAAAAGGAGCGCGAGCGACAGGCTGATGGAGAACGAGAACTCACCCGCCAGCGTGGACGGGATGTTGCCGCCGTAGATCGTGAAGCCCCGGTCGAACAGGAACGGCACCGTGGCCACCGCCAGCACCGCCGGGCCGGGGAAGCGCATGCCCGACAGCCGGCCGAAGGCCCAGGCCGCGACCGGGAGGGTCAGCAGGCCCGCGATCGTGATCAGCTTGAAGGCGACCTCGTAGGGCAGGATGAAGCTGAGCAGGGCGATGGCGAGCGCCGGCAGCGGGAAATAGAACTGGTAGGCCGGGAAGCCGGAGTACCAGTCGGGCGCCCAGCCGGTCAGCCGTCCTTTGGGCAGGAGGTGGTCCCGCATGAACGCCGGGCCCCAGACGTGGGAGCCCGTGTCGCCGCCGGCCGGCGTGGTGTGGGCGAAGATCAGCCCGGGCTGGAGCTGGGCGAAGGTGAAGATCACCGCGGCCGCCACCACTGCGAAGGTGATGATGGTCTCGACCGAGGGCTTGGTTGTCAGGCGGGCCTTCGTCGAGTCCACGACTCTCTGGCGGACGTCAGCGACCGCCGGCCACCGGGAACCTGGCATGGCCCCTATCTTGTCATCCTCGTCAGTGGCACCGGGATCGGGTCCCGTCAGCGGCGCGACCAGCTACTTCGCGGCGACGAGCTCCAGCACGGACGGGAGCGTCATCCGCTCACCGCCACGGTCCCACCAGCGGTTCTCGCACATCGAGCACGAGTGCATCGTGACCAGTTGGTCGTGAACTCGGAGGCCGATCTCCACCAGCGCGGTCGAGCGGCATGAAGGACAGGACATCGCGAACCCCCTCGTAATTGAGTGCCTCCCAAGGCTCCTTCGGTATCGGCACATTCCGGTCCCACCTTGAGCTTCCGCGCGCAACCAGTGGAAAAAGTGTGGAACCATTGACGCTCCTGAGAAGTCCAAAGGCGGTTATGAGCAAGAAGACGGGGCCGCGGGGCCAGAAGAGAGCGGCGGGGAGGACGGCCGTCGGCGTGGCCCTGGCGCTGGCGCTGGCCGCGTGCTCCTCGGGCGACGGCGACGGGTCCGGCCGGTCGCTGGCCGCGTCGGCGACCACCGTGAGCACCCGGGCCGTCCTGGTGCCCGAGACCACGAGCTCCAGCACCACCAGCACCACCGAGGAGCCGACGACCACCTCGACCAAGCCGGCGCCGGCGGTAAGTGCGGCGATCCCCTCGGTCAAGGCTCTCCAGGAGAAGCTGGCCGAGCTGGGCTACGACGTGGGCACGCCCGACGGGAAGTGGGGCGCCCGCACGACCTATTCCCTGATGGCGTTCCAGAAGGTCGAGGGCTTGAGCGTCGACGGCCAGGACGGCCCGCAGACCCAGGGCGCCCTCGCCACGGCATCCCCGCCGGGGCCGATGGTGCCCGGGGGCGCGGCCACCCGCATCGAGATCGACGTCGCCCGCCAGGTGCTGTTCCACTGGGTGAACGGGTCGCTGGCCCGCATCCTGCCGGTGTCGACGGGCAACAACGAGCATTACTGCGTCGACGGCGAGTGCAGCGTGGCGGTGACGCCGGGCGGGTCGTTCCGGATCGGCCGCAAGGCCGCGGGACTCGAGGTCGCCCCCCTCGGCGAGCTGTGGTGGCCGATGTACTTCAACGGCGGCATCGCCATCCACGGGTCACCGTCGGTGCCCGCCTACCCCGCGTCGCATGGCTGCATCCGCATCCCGATGTACGCGGCGCCGACGTTCTACGACCAGGTCGGCGCCGGCACACGCGTCCACGTGCTGAACAGCCCCGAGGCCGAGGCACCGCCCGACCAGGGCAAGCCCGTCCCCGGCGCCGTGGCTCCCCCCGACACGACCAGCACGACGGCGCCGGCGCCGGCGCCGACCACCACGACGGTCGTCCCTGACCCGACCACCACCACCACCACGACCTTCCCCATCATCATCCCGACGCTCCCGCCGACGACGACCATCACCCCGTAAGGGCGGCCACACGGGGCCGCGCGACGAGCGCCACAGGACCGCCGGGTCCGTTCGGCGTAGCCTTCGACCTGGTGAGCTCGCTAATCTGGCTGGCCAGCCGGCGGGATCTCGGCTGGCGACGCCGACGATTTGTGATCGCCGTGGCCGCCATCACCCTGGTCCTCGCCCTGACCCTGCTGCTGTCGGGCTTCCGCGACGGTATCGACGTCGAGACGGCACGCACGGTCCGGGCGCTGGGCGGTGACAGCTTCGTCGTCCGGGAGGGGGTGAGCGGGCCCTTCACGACCGTGTCCCAACTCGCTGAGGACGTCACGGAGGTCGTTCTCTCGCTGCCGGGAGTCGAGCGGGCCGACCCGATCGTGAGCATCCGCCATGCCATCGAGTCCTCGCCCGTGACCGACGTCTACCTCGTCGGCGCCCGACCGAACGGCCTCGGCATGCCGGCGGTCAGCGCCGGCCGGCAACCGCGCGCCCGTGGCGAAGCCGTGCTCGACGCCCGCGCCGGCCGCAAGGTCGGCGACCGGGTCGCGCTCGGAGGCAGGACGTTCGACGTGGTTGGACTGGTGCGCGGCGTGACGGTGTGGGCCGGAGTGCCCGCCATGTTCGTCACCCTCGCCGACGCCCAGGACCTGGTCTTCGCGGGTGCCCGCTCAGCAACGGCGATCGTCGTCTCCGGAACGCCGCAGGCCAGGCGGGTCGGCCTGAGCATCGTCGACGCCGACCGGGCGCGCGCCGACCTGAAGCGGCCGTTGGCCAACGCGATCACCACGATCGACCTGCTGCGCTTCTTCCTCTGGATCGTGGCCGCCGCCATCGTCGGCTCCGTCCTCTACGTCTCGGCCCTCGAGCGATCGCGCGAGTTCGCCGTGTTCAAAGCCTTCGGCACGGACTCATGGGACCTGGTGGGCACGTTGGTGGTCGAGGCGTTCGTGCTCTCCGCCTTGTCCGCCGCGGCCGCCGTCGCCCTGTCGCGGGTGCTGGCCGCGCTGTTCCCAGCCGTGATCTCCTTCCCGGCCCGCACGATGGTGCTGCTGCCCCTCGTCGCCCTCACCGTGGGGCTCGTCGGCAGCCTGGCCGGGGCCCGGCGGGCCATCGTCGTCGACCCGGCCACCGCGTTCGGAGGTCCGTAGTGCCCGACCTCCGAGTACGCGAGCTGTCCGTGGAGTACGGATCGGGTGGCGAGGTCATCCGACCCCTTGACGGGTTCGAGATGTCGGCGCCGCCGGGATCGTTGGTGCTGCTGCTCGGTCCGAGCGGGAGCGGGAAGACCACCCTGCTCTCGTGCCTGGCTGCCATCCAGTCGCCCAGTGCGGGCACGATCGATTTCGGGGACATCGCCGTTTCGACCTTGGCCGGCAAGGAGCGCACCGCCTTCCGGCGCCACACCGTCGGCATCGTCTTTCAGGCCTTCAACCTGGTACCCAGCCTGACGGCGGCAGAGAACGTCATGGCTCCGCTCCTGGCCGCTGGCGTCGGCTGGGCCGGGGCCTCGGCGCGGGCGGCCAGCCTTCTCGAGCGCGTCTCGTTGGGGCATCGAGCGACGCACCGCCCGGGGGAGCTGTCCGGCGGTCAGCAGCAGCGGGTCGCCATCGCCCGCGCCCTCGTCCACGACCCACCGCTGATCCTCGCCGACGAGCCCACGGCGCACCTCGACCACACCCAGGTCGAGGGCGTTCTCGGCTTGCTGGCCGGGCTCATGGACGGCGAGCGGGTGATGGTCATCGCCACCCACGACGACCGGGTGCTCGCCCTCGGCGGCCAGCGTGTCGACCTCGGGCGCCGCACGGCGCGATGACGACGACGCGCGGACGATCGAACCGTCGAGGGGGGCACGGCGAGACACGCGCCATCTAGCCCGAACTTTGCGTCGGGCGGGCCGACGGCACGGGCGCAAGGGGGATGACTCGATGGCGACCGCATTCATCTTCGAGAGCGACCCCGGCCGCCGCTACTTGGTCAACGTCAGGTAGAGCAGGGTGAAGAGGTTGAAGACGGCATGGGTGACGATGCCGGCGCCCAGGCGGCCGGTGCGGATGGCCAGGACGGCCAGGATGGCACCGAAGACGGTCAGGCTGACCATGACCAGCACGACGGCGTCGACGGGAAGTGCGCTGCCGTGGGCCAAGCCGAAGGCGAGGGCCGACAACGCCACGGAGACGCCGTTTCCGAAGCGCCGCTGGAGCGAGCGCAGCAGCAGACCGCGGAAGAACAGCTCCTCGACGATCGGCGCCCCCACCGCCACCGAGAGCACGAGGCCCAGGAACCTGACCCCGCCGGCCTGGTCGAGCAGGTCCTTCACCGGCCCCGAGACCTCCGGCTCCCCGAGCAACGGCCGGAGCAGGAAGGCGATCCCCGGAAGGACCATCAACTGGACGGCGAGGGCCACGACCGCGCCGATGGCGAGATCGGACCAGCGGAACCGGAGGCCGAAGTCGTCCGCCAGCCGGCCGGCGCCCTTACGCCGGCTCGCCATCAACGCCACACCGACCATTCCGGTCCACAACCCGAGCTGGCTGGCCGCCTGGCCGGCCAGGCTCAGCTCCTCGTCGCCGGCGGCGGCATACCAAAGGCCGGCCACCACGGTGGCCAGCAGATAGCCGACGATCACGCCGATCAGGAAGTCGCCGAGGCCCCAGCGCGGTGGTGGCGCCGACGTCTCCTTCGCCGGCGGCAGGACGGGCTGAGGCTCCACGCGCCCCAGCGTAGGGCGGGCGAGTTAGGAGGCCACCGACGTCGTCATGCCCGGCGACGCGCTGGCCCGCCGGTCGTGGGCGGTCCACCCACGAGGAGGCGAGGTCTTGTCGGCATGACGCGCGCAGAGGTCGATGGCGGAGGGCTCATCGTCGCCGGAGTCGAGCACCCACACCGTTCGGGTGGAGTACTGGAAGGTGAGCACGGCGGTGCCGGGGGCACCGCAGCCCGGGCGGGCGCAGAGGCGCTGGCGGAACATCCAGGGCAACCTACCCGGGCGGCGCCGGCGCAGCGCGGACCCCCGGAGGCGCCGGTGGCGCCCGGTTACCGGTCGCCGGCGCCTACCATGGGCGGCAATGACTCCCCCGCCTCCCGACCCGCGCGGCGCGCGGAAGGACCGGCCGCCGGGCACTCCCAACCTACCCGGCAGTGGCACCAGTTGGCCACGGCCCGTGGTATGGGTCCTGATCGGCGTCGCCCTCCTCGCCCTCCTGGCCGCCCCGGCGATGACCGGCTCGAGCGCCAAGAAGATCGACTATTCGGCGTTCCTCGAGAAGGTCCGCAGCGGCGAGGTGGCCAAGGTCGACGTCGACAACGAGACGTCGCGCATCAGTGGCGAGTACAAGGACGGCAAGGGCAAGTTCACCACCACCGCTCCCGCCCGCATCCCCGACCAGGACTACACGCTGCTGCGGGAGAAGGGCGTCACCGAGGACTACCACCCGCCGAGCTCCAACCTCATCGGCACCGTCATCGTGTGGGTCCTGCCCATTGGCCTGCTCATCCTGTTCTGGTGGTGGATGGGCCGGCGGGCCCAGGGCCAGATGGCCGGGATCATGTCGATCGGCCGGTCGAAGGCCAAGGTGTACACGACCGAGAAGCCGAAGACGACCTTCGCCGACGTCGCCGGCTATGAGGGTGTCAAGCAGGAGATCCGCGAGGTCGTCGACTTCCTGAAGTCCCCCGGCAAGTTCCGCGACATCGGCGCCCGTATCCCCAAGGGCGTCCTGCTGGTCGGCCCTCCCGGCACCGGCAAGACCCTCATCGCCCGGGCCGTGGCCGGCGAGGCCGGTGTGCCGTTCATGTCGATCACCGGCTCGGACTTCATGGAGATGTTCGTCGGCGTCGGCGCCGCCCGGGTGCGCGACCTGTTCCAGACCGCCCGCAAGCAGGCACCCTGCATCATCTTCGTCGACGAGGTCGACTCCATCGGCCGCAAGCGCGGCGCCGGCCTCGGCGGCGGGCACGACGAGCGCGAGCAGACCCTCAACCAGATGCTCTCCGAGATGGACGGCTTCGAGTCCACCGAGGGCGTGGTGATGATGGCGGCCACCAACCGGCCCGACATCCTCGACCCCGCCCTGCTGCGCCCCGGCCGCTTCGACCGCCAGATCGTCGTCCCCCTCCCCGACCTCGAGGAGCGGCTGCCCATCCTCCAGGTCCACGCCAAGGACAAGCGGATGGCCACCGACGTCGACCTCTCCGTGATCGCCCGCGGCACACCCGGCATGAGCGGCGCCGACCTGGCCAACCTGGTCAACGAGGCCGCCCTCCACGCCGTGCGCCGGGGGTCGAAGGACGTCCACATGGACGACTTCGAGGCCGCCCGCGACCGCATCCTGATGGGTCAGCGGCGGGAGTCCATGGCCCTCTCCCCCGCGGAGAAGGAGGTCATCGCCTACCACGAGGGCGGCCACGCGGTCCTCGCCTACGCACTCGAGCACGCCGACCCCGTGCACAAGGTCACGATCCTCCCGTCGGGCATGGCCCTCGGCGTGACCCAGCAGCTCCCGTTGGAGGAGCGCCACATCTACACCCAGCCCTACATCGAGGACTCCCTGGTCGTGCGCCTCGGTGGGCGCATCGCCGAGGAGCTGGTGTTCGGCAACCGCTCCACGGGCGCCAACAACGACCTGGTCGGCTGCACCGAGCTGGCCCGCAAGATGGTCCGCGAGTGGGGCATGAGCGACCGGGTCGGGCCGATGGCGTGGGGCTCGCAAGGCATGGTGTTCCTGGGCGAGGACCTCATGCACAGCCGGGACTACTCCGACGACACCGCACGCGTGGTCGACGAGGAGGTCGAGCACATCCTGCGCCGGCAGGAGGACCGGGCCCGCCAGCTCCTCGGCGAGCTGCGGGGCGGCCTCGATCTCGTCGCCAGGGCGCTGCTGGAGAAGGAGACGATCGACGGCGCCGAGGTCGGTCGACTCGTCGACCAGGCCGCGGGCCGGGTCGTGCGGCCCGACCCCCGGGCCCCCGAGTCGCCCGAGGCCCTCACCCCCCGCAAGGGCTGACCGGCGCTTCCCCTAGACTCCGGTGTGGGCCGCCTGGCCCCGCCTCCGCGGCTTCCACCCCGCACCCGTGAGGAAAGGCTCTCCCTGAAGACGTTCACCCCTGACGCCGCCGCCGCCCTGGCCGGCCCCGAATGGCTGCGGGCCCGACGGCTGGCCGCCGCCGAGCGGTTCGCGGCGGGATCGCTCCCGGACCCGTCCGAGGAGATTTGGCGCTACAGCCGCATCGGCGAGCTGGACCTCGACGCCTACCGGCCGGCGTCGGGCGAGACCGGCGGCACGGCGCAGCTCCCCGAGGGGACGGCCGAGCGCGCCGCCCTCGTCGTCGTGCACAACGGCCGGCCGAGCCGCATCGAGGTCGACCCGGCGCTGGCGGCCACGGGCCTGGTCGTGGCCGACATCGCCGACCTGCCCGACGGCGACGACCTCCTGAGCCGCACCGCAGTGGCCGACGCCTTCACCGAGCTCAACAGCGCCTTCATCCCCGGTGCCACCGTCGTCCGCATCCCCCGGGGCATGGTCGTGGACCTGCCGATCATCATCGTCCATCACCTCGACGGCGACGGGATCGCGTCCTTCGCCCGCACGATCGTCCTGGCCGGCGAGAACAGCGACGCCACCGTCATCGAGCACCAGTCGTCGTCCGACGTGGCCGCCTTCTCCGACCCCGTCGTCGAGCTCGACGTGGGCGACGCCGCCCGCCTGCGCTACCTCAACGTGCAGGACCTCGGCGCCCGGGTCTTCCAGGTCGGCTACCAGACCAGCCGGGTCGGCCGCGATGCCACCCTGCAATCCTCGGTCGTGGCCCTCGGCGGCGACTACGCCAGGGTCCGCACCGACTCCCGGATCGACGGCAAGGGCGGCACCAGCTTTCTCACCGCCGTGTACTTCGCCGACGGCTCCCGGATGCACGACTTCCGCACGATCCAGGACCACATCGCCCCCAAGACCACCAGCGACCTTCTGTTCAAGGGCGCGGTGTCCGACACGGCCCGGTCCGTCTACTCCGGGCTGATCCGAGTCGGGAAGGAAGCCCGCGGCACCAACGCCTACCAGACGAACCGGAATCTGGTCCTATCCGACGGCGCCGGCGCCGAGTCGGTTCCCAACCTGGAGATCGAGACCAACGACGTGGTGTGCAGCCACGCCTCGGCGGTGGGTCCGATCGACGACGAGCAGCGCTACTACCTCGAGAGCCGGGGCATCCCGCCCGAGGTGGCCGAGCGCCTGATCGTGCTCGGGTTCTTCGGCGAGGTCCTCGATCGCCTGCCCCTGTCCGAGGCGGTGACCGGCCTGCGGGGCACCCTGGTGCGCCGGCTGGCCGAGCGGGCCGGCGAGAGCACAGGCGGCGCATGATGCCCGTGACGACCCAGCGCCTGTGCAGAGTCGATGACATCGCGCCCAACACGGCCAAGCGATTCGAGGTCGGTCGGGCCCGCATCTGCGTCGTGCGCATCGGCGACGACTTCTACGCCATCGGCGATCGCTGCAGCCACGCCGACTTCTCCCTGGCCGAGGGCGAGATCTGGCCCGACGAGAAGGAGATCGAGTGCTGGAAGCACGGCAGCACCTTCTCCCTGGTCACGGGCGAGCCCCAGTCGCTTCCGGCCACCGTGCCGGTGCCGGTCTACCGGGTTCGGGTCGAGGGTGACGACGTGGTGGTCGAGGTGACCGAGTGAGCGCGCTGATCGTCCGCGCCCTGCGGGCCGGTGTCGACGGCAAGGAGATCCTGCGGGGCGTCGACCTCGAGGTCTCCAGTGGGCAGGTCCACGCGGTCATGGGGCCCAACGGGTCAGGCAAATCGACCCTCGCCCACGTCATCATGGGCGGCCCCGGCTACGAGGTCTACGACGGCAGCGTGACCCTCGACGGGGTCGAGCTACTCGGCATGCCGACGTGGAAGCGGGCCCAGGCCGGGCTGTTCCTGGCCATGCAGTACCCGACCGAGGTGCCCGGGGTGTCGCTGGCCGACGCCATGGCCGCCGCCCTCGCCCCGCAGGGCCGGGCGCCGGCGGACGTCGCCGACCTCGTCGCCACCGAGGCGGTGCGCATCGGGATGAGCACGGCGCTGCTGGAGCGGCCGCTCAACGTCGACCTCTCGGGCGGCGAGAAGAAGCGCAACGAAACCCTCCAGCTGGCGGTGCTGGCGCCCAAGGTCGCCATCCTCGACGAGATCGACTCCGGCCTCGACGTCGACGCCCTCAAGGCGGTGTCCCAGCGGGTGGAGCTCATCACCAACGAGGTGGGCCTGGGCGTGCTGGTCATCACCCACTACAGCCGGCTCCTCCGGGAGCTGCGCCCCGACGTGGTGTCGGTGCTACGCAACGGCCGGGTGGTGGCCTCGGGCGGTCCCGAGCTGGCCGAGGAGCTGGAGGCCACCGGCTACGAGGGCTACGGCGAGACGCCGGCGTAGGGCCCGGGCTAGGGCGCCGGCGGGAACAGCCCGCTCAGCAGGCCGGGGGTGGTTGTCGCTGTCGGCGGGGTGATGATCGGTGCGGCCGTCGTCGGCGGCGCGGTGGTCGCCGGGCTGGCGCCCGGGGTGGGCGGCTGGCCGGGGACGCCGACGACGTCAACCGCCATCCCGACGTAGACCTGGCCCGGGAACCACTCGGCCGCGGCCATCGGGATGCGGATGCAGCCGTGGGACGCCGGCGACGCCGGCACCGACCTCGACCCGTGGATGGCGATACCGCCGTTGAAGTAGGCCGGGTTGTAGAGCCCGCCCAGCGACCCGTACTCCCAGCCCCGGCCCTGGCGGTAGATGCCGTACGAGCCCCCCGGGGTCACCGCCTTGCGGCAGAAGCCGTCCGAGCAGAAGCGCTGGTTGTTCCCGCTGGAGATCGTGAGGATCTTCTGCAGCGCGTTGGCCTTGTAGAGGAACAGGACCTGGCGGGGGATGTCGATCTCCACCCGGTCCGCGTTGCCGTTCGACACCAGCGCCGGCGGCGGCGTGGCCGACGCCAGGGCGGCGATCACGTCGTCCGTCGCCCGGCCGGTCCGGGCCATGCCGGTGACCTTCTGGAACGCCACGACCCCATAGGCGGTGTTCTGGTCGTAGACGTCGTCGACCGCACCAACGTCGTAGTGCAGGGCCTCCAGCTTCTTCTCGAGCAACGCAACGTCGGCGCCCCGAGCGCCGGCGCCGAGGCCGGCGGGGGCCGCGGTCGGTGTGGTGACCCGGGCCAGCGTGGTGGCCGTGGTGGCCGGTTGGCCCGACGTGGACGTCACGGCGCGGGTGGTCACCGTGGTCGACGCCGGCGTCGTGCTGCTCGACGCGGCGAAGGCGATCGACGCCGCCGTGCGCTCGAGCTCGCTCGGCCCGCCGTCGGCGCACGCGGAAGCGACCAGGCCCACGAGGGCGACGACCACCAACCACACCCGTCCTGCCCTCTGCATGACGGCAGTCTCGCGCGTCAGTGGGGGACCTTTTCCGGCCCCTTGTTGCGGTAGCTGGTGACGAACTGCTCCAGGGCGGCCACGTCAGGTCGCTGGCAGAGCAGCCGGCGGTGCCAGGCCGTCGCCGCCACCGGCGTGTCGGTGAGCGACGGCCGGGGCACCAGGAGGACGTCCTTGATGGAGCGGTTGGCGAGGGACTGGAGGTCGGTGAGCTCGCCGGGTGAGATGTCGGGCCGGTACCAGATGGCCACGTACCCGTGCTCGAGGGAGTGGACGATCTGCGCGTCGGAGGGCGCGGTGTCGGCCGTGAAGATCCCGGGAGCGGCCGGGGAGGGGTTGTGGTTCCCGCCCGACGGGGGGTTCGTCTTGTACGTGATGTCGCCGGGGACGTGGTTGTTGCCGGGACCGGAGTCCGAGTCGGTCTTGGTGTCGTAGGTGCAGGCGCCGCTGGCCTCCAGCTTGTCCACGACCGCGTCGTTCGAGCGCCGGCTGTTGGTGACCGTGACGACGAGCAGGACGAGCACCGCCACCAGCCCGCCGATCACGAGGAACCGGTTCCGCGTGGCCTTGCGCCGGCGGGCGGCCTCGGCCGCGGCCAGGCGCTCGGACCGAGTCGGGCCGGTGCGCTCCTTCGGCGCCTTGGGTGCCGCCTTGGCCGCTTGCGGCACCGGGCCGGTGCCCTTCGCCCCCCCGCCGGCGGGCTGGCCCGGGCGCTTGGCTGCGGGTCGGGACCCGGACTGGGGGCGCGACGGGGGCCGCTTCTTCTTGGAGGCCATGGCGTCGGAGGTTAGTTCCGGATTCACCTACCATCGAGGTGATGCTCAGTGCGGGTGACAAGGCTCCGTCGTTCACCCTTCCCGCCGTCGGCGGGTATGGCGAGGTCTCCGATCCCTGGACCGATGGGACCACGCTGGTGGCCTTCTTCAAGACCAGCTGCCCGGTCTGCAAGATGGTTGCCCCCATGTGGACCAAGCTCTCGGAGGGCGGCGTCCGCATGTTCGCCGTCGGCGAGGACCCCCCCGAGGCGATCACCCGGTACAACGAGGCCCAGGGCCAGCGGGTGCCGACCCTGAGCCAGCCGGCGCCCTATGACGTGTCGCGGGCCTACGACATCGAGGCCGTGCCCAGCATGTTCCTGATCGCCTCCGACGGGGCGATCCAGCACGCCCTCGCCGGCTGGAACCGGGACACCTGGAACCGCCTCGCCGCCGACCTGGGCCTCGACGAGCCGCTGTCGACGCCCGACGACGGGCTGCGCCCCTTCCGCCCAGGCTGAACGAGCAAGCACCTCCACTGACCCCGTGCGGGCCGACTACACCACATCTTCGAGCGGGACGTAGCCCGCCGGCGCGTCATCGTGCGAGCCCGGCGGGTCCTCGAAGGCGGCGACCAGGTCCGGCCGGACCAGGCCGGCGGCGACCGCCACCGCCAGGAACACCGCCGCCCCGCCGAGGGTGACCACCCGAAGCCCGAACCGGTCGCCCAGGGCGCCCTGCACCACCGCCCCCAGCGGGTAGACGGTGCCGAGGGCAACCATATACAGGCTGAGGATGCGGGCCCGGAGGACCGCCGGCGCCCGGAGCTGGACCACCGTGCCCAGCCCGGACAGCACGCCGACGTACGCGGCGCCGACGGCGACGAGCACCACGACGGCGACAGCCAGCGTCGGGGCAAGGGCGTAGGCGGCGAGCAGGAACGGAAGCACGAGCAGGTTCACCACCAGCACCCGCCGGCGCCCGTGGCGCCGGGCGAGCGACGCCACGCTCAGGGCGCCGGCCACCGCCCCGACGCCCTGGGCGCCGATGAGCAGCGACGTCGCCCCTTCGCCGCCGGCGAACAGCTTGACCGTGACGGCCGGGATGAGGGCAATGAACGGCGACAGCAGGAGGGCGATGACGGCGATGGTCAGGATGGCCGCCCGGCAACCTGGCTCCGTCCAGGCGCCTCGGGCGCCGGCCGCGATCCGGGCCCACAGGGCCGGCGGTGCGTCGTCGCTCGCCGCCGGCGGCTGGAGGCGGACGAGAAGCAGGGCGACCATCACCGCGCCGTAGGACCCCGCGTTGAGCGCGAACGCCCACGTGTAGGAGCCGGCCACCAGCACCACGCCGGCCAGCACCGGCCCGACCACACGCCCGAGGTTGTACTGGGCCATGGACAGCGAGTTGGCGCCGAGAAGGTCGTCGCGGTCGACGAGGTCGGGGAGGATGGCCTGGTAGGCCGGGAGGCCGAGGGCGGTCATGCAGCCGCCGGCGAGGACGATGGCGGTGACGCCGAGCGGCGTGGCGTGGCCGGTGCCGACGAGGACGGCCAGGAGGGCGGCGAACAGCGTCTCGCCGATCGTCGTGCCGAGAAGGAGGCGCCGGCGGTTCACCCGGTCGGCGATGGCCCCGCCGACGGGCGACAGCACGCCCACCGGCACGAAGGCGGCGGCGGCGACCAGGCCGGTCCAGCGGGCCTGACCGGTGAGCTCGGTGACCAGCACCCCGACGGCGATGGTCTGCAGCCACGACCCGATGTTGGAGACGAGCGCCGCGATCCAGATGAGGGCAAAGTCCCGCCGTCGCAGCGGGCGGAGCGAGGTCAGGGCGAGCAGCCGCCGGCCGAGGCCGGCGGCGGGTGCCGTCATTCCTCGGCCTGGTACCGGGCCTCCAGCCGGTAGTGCCCCTCGAGGTCGACCACCCGGTTGAACTCGTCGAAGGTGGTCACAAGTTCCATGTGGTTCCGCAGGGTGCCCTGGTCGGCGAGCACCTGGTAGGCGGTCCCGACCGACTTGGCCATGGCGAACAGGCCCGACAGGGGCGACACGATGAGGTCGTAGCCGAGCCCGTGCAGTTCCGCCGGCGTGAGCAGCGGCGTGCGCCCCGCCTCGATCATGTTCGCCACGAGGACCACCCCGGGAAGGGCGTCGGACACCGCCTGCATCTCCTCCACCGACTCGGGCGCCTCGACGAAGACCGCGTCCACGCCCAGCTCGGCGGCCATGCGGGCCCGGAGGATCGCCTCGTCGAGGCCCAGCGCCTGCCGGGCATCGGTGCGGGCGACGACGAAGAGCTTCCACCGGTGGTCGAGAGCGGCCTGGAGCTTGCCCAGCCAGTCCTCGCGTGGGACGACCCGCTTGCCGGCCATGTGCCCGCACTTCTTGGGCCAGACCTGGTCCTCCAGGAAGATGCCGGCGGCGCCGGCGGCCTCGAACAGCTCGACGGTGCGGATGGTGTTGAGGGCGTTCCCGCCGCCGGTGTCGCCGTCGACGACGACCGCGCACGCACCGACGGTGCGGCAGGCCCGCCGGGCGACGTCGGCCATCTCGGCCTGGGTCAGGTACCCGAAGTCGGGGAGGCCGAGGTGGCTGGCTGCGGTGGCGAAGCCGGAGAGGAACAGGACCTCGAAGCCGGCGTCACTGGCCAGGCGGGCCGACAGGGCGTCCCAGACTCCGGGCATCAGCACCGTCTGGTCGGATCCGAGGAGCGACCGCAGGTGGTCGCCGTTCACTGGGCGCCCTTCAACTGGTCGGGCCTCAGCCGACACCGCAGTGGGCCCGGGCCCAGCGGTTCACGTTGCCGTAGGCGTTCTGGAAGGCGGGCTCCTGCAGCTTGGAGAACTCGGGTGTCTTGGCCAGGTCGAAGTCGTTCTTGCGGAGGGCGGCGAGGACCGTCCCGGCCGTGGTGGCCACGGTGTTGACGTCGGTCTTGATCTCCGCCGGCGCCGCGCCCTGCGCCTGGGAGATCGTCGCCTCTGCGTCGGTGGCTGCCGTCCGCAGCTTGGCCTTGTCGCTCAGGTTGGCGACCACGGCGGTCAGCTTCGGCTCCAGGGTCCGCGCCAGCCCGCAGAACGGGGTGCCGGCCTGGTCGTTCCCGATGGCCGCTGTGGTCACCGGCCCTGCGGTCGTCGGCGACGCCTTGTCGTCGGAGCCTCCCCCGCAAGCGGTGAGAGCCAGCGCGCCGATGAGCCCCAGCGTTCCGAGCAGTCTTCGCATCCGTCCGAACTTAGTCGGCGGCGCGTTCCAGTCGAGCCTCGTCGAAGGCTTGGGCGAGTGTGTTCCACGACAGCGTGGCGCACTTGATCCTGACGGGGAACTTCACGACGCCCCGGAGGGCCTCCAACTCGCCCATGTCGACGGCGGGATCCGGCGCCACCGCGCCACCGTCGCCATCGAAGGCGTCGCCGCCGCCGTCGAGGCCCCGCTCGTGGATCGACATCATGGCCTTGAACGCCCGGATCAGGTCCCTGGTCTCGGCCTCGGTGCGCCCCTTCACCGCCGCGGTCATCATCGATGCCGACGATTGGCTGATCGAGCAACCCTGACCGTCAACCTTGATGTCGGTGACCCGCCCGGTGTCGTCGATGTCGACGTAGAGCACGACCTCGTCGCCGCAGAGGGGGTTGAACCCCTCGACCCGGTGCGCCGGCGGCGTGGGCAGCTCCCCCCGGTTCCGCGGGCTCCGGTAGTGGTCCAGGATGATCTCCCGGTACAGGTCTTCGAGGCCCGCCATCAGTTTCGCCCTCGCTCGCTTGTGACGTCTTCGGCGTGAAGGGCGGCGGCCGACATTGCCTGTCGCAGGATGAACGAGTGAGGTCGAGACATCACAGTGCGAAGATCCCGGCGGCGGCGACGAGGCCGCCGGAGAGGGCGTCGACGTCGGCTTCGTCGTTGTAGACGTAGAACGACGCCCGCGAGGTGGCGGTGACGCCGAGGCGGCGCATCAGGGGGCGGGCGCAGTGATGGCCGGCCCGGATGCACACGCCGGCGCTGTCGAGCACCTGGGACAGGTCGTGGGGGTGGACGTCGCGGTAGGTGAAGGAGACGACGCCGCCCCGGTCGTGGGCGTCGGGCGGGCCGAAGATGCGCAGGTCGGCGCCGTGGCGCTCGGTCAGCGTGGCCAGCGCGTACGTCGTAAGCGCCACCTCGTGCTCGCGCACCGCCTCCATGCCCAGGTCGGACAGGTAGTCGATGGCCGCGCTGAGGCCGATGGCCTCGGCGATCGGCGGCGTGCCGGCCTCGAACTTCCAGGGAATCTCGTTGGGCGTCCACCCGTCGAGACGGACATCGCGGATCATCTCGCCGCCACCGAGGAACGCCGGCATGGCCTCCAGCAGCGACTCCCGGCCCCACAGCACGCCGATGCCGGTTGGGCCGCACATCTTGTGCGACGAGAAGGCCAGGAAGTCACAGCCCATGGCCGCGACGTCGGTGACCGCATGGGGGACGGACTGCGCGGCGTCGACCAGGACCACGGCGCCGGCGGCATGCGCGGCGGCGGCGATCTCGGCCACCGGGTTGAGGGTGCCGAGGACGTTCGACATGGCGGTCACCGCGACCAGGCCGACACCGTCGAGCTGGCGGTCGAGGTCATCGAGCACGAGCTGGCCGTTGTCGTCGATCTTCAAGAAGCGCAGCTCGGTGCCCCGCTCCTCCCGCAGCATGAGCCAGGGCACCAGGTTGGCGTGGTGCTCCATCTCGCTGAGCAGCACGGCCTGGCCGGGGGCGAGGATCGAGCGGCCGTAGGAGTGGGCGACCAGGTTGACGGCCTCGGTGGCGTTCTTGGTGAAGACGACGCCCCGGGTGGAGGGGGCGCCGATGAAGCGGGCCACTTTGGTGCGGGCCGCCTCATAGGCCTGGGTCGCCTCCTCGGCGATGGTGTAGACGCCCCGGTGCACGTTGGCATGGGTGGTGGCGTAGTAGTGGTCCATGGCGTCGAGGACGGCCTGCGGCTTTTGGGAGCTGGCCGCCGAGTCGAGGAACACGAGGCGGTGGCCGCCCATGTCCCGCTCCAGGATCGGGAAGTCCTTCTTCACGCTTCCGACATCGAGCGTCAAGACGCCGCCCTCCACCCCTCGTACCCCTCCGCCTCCAGCCGGTGAGCCAGGTCCATGCCGCCGCTGGCCACGATCCGGCCGTCGACGAGAATGTGGACCACGTCGGGCTCCAGGTACTGGAGGATCCGCTGGTAGTGGGTGATGACCAGCACGCCGAGGTCGGGCCGGTCGGCCCGCACCTCCTGGACGCCCTTGGAGACGACCTTCAGCGCGTCGATGTCGAGGCCGGAGTCGGTCTCGTCGAGCACCGCGAACTCGGGCTCCAGGATGGCCATCTGCAGCACCTCGTTGCGCTTCTTCTCGCCGCCGGAGAAGCCCTCGTTCAGGTAGCGGTCGCCGAACGCCGGGTCGATGCCCAGGCGGCTCATCCAGCTCATGATGGCCAGCCGGAGCTCGAGGATCGACAGGTCGATCCCCTTGCGGGCCGAGAGCGCCTGGCGCAGGAACTGGATCACCGAGACGCCGGGGATCTCCTCGGGGTACTGGAAGGCCAGGAACAGGCCGGACTTGCCCCGCACGTCGGTGGGCCACGACGTGATGTCCTCACCCTTGAACAGGATGCGGCCGGCGGTCACCGTGTAGTCCGGGTGGGCCAGCAGCGTGTTGGCCAGCGTCGACTTCCCCGAGCCGTTGGGTCCCATCAGCGCGGCCACCTGGCCGGGCAGGATGGTGAGGTCGACACCCTTGAGGATCTCCTTGCCGTCGACCTCGACGTGCAGTCCCTGGATCTCGAACAGAGGGGGGGCGCTCACCGCTCCAGATTAGCACTACGGCCGTAGGAGAAACCCCTTCGGGGCGTCAGCTGCCGAGCAGCGCGTTGTACTCGTCGATGCGGGCGTTCAGGGCGTCGACCTGGGCGTTGTAGCGGTCGATCAGGCCGTTGATGACCCCGACCTGGGCGTTGTAGCCGCGGATGTCGCCGGCGGCCCGAAGCTGTTCCTGGGTGTCCCTCAGCACGTCGATGCGGGTGTCAAGAGCGTCGATATCGGCCCGGAGGCGCTGGATCTCGTCCTCCCGGGCGCCGAGGGTGCGTTGGCGGAAGGCGACGACGCCGGCCCGGTTGACGAAGAACTGGGCGTAGTGGGCCTCCAGGGCCGGCGACAGGCCGTCGAACTCCGAGCCGAGGATGGAGTGGACCTCGTTGACCAGCGTGGGACCGGTGCCATAGGGCTTGAGGCGTTCCTCGAGCCGGGTGTTCCCCACCCGGGCCGCCTCCAGCTCGGCGTCGACGCGGGCCCGCTCTGCGGGGCCGAGGTTGGCGTACGCGGCGTGGAGCAGCTCGTGGGCGGCCACGACGTACAGCAGCTCGCGGGCCTCGGCCCGATCGGGCGCCAGGAGGTGGATCCGACCCGACGCGTAGCAGCCGGCCGTGTGCGTACGGCCTCCGTCGGGCGAGTCCGTCTTGCTCTCGACGCCGCAGCTGGCGGCGAACGTGGTGGCGTCCTCGACGGTCGGGGTGGCGGCGAAGAAGAGCCGGCGGGCCCGGTCGGTCATCGTCGTGGTGGTCGCAAGGTCCTGCACGTCGGCCGGCACCGGCACGGTCGTGGTGGTCGGCGCCGCCGTCGTCGCCGGAGCTGCGGTCGTCGTCGGACCCAACGGGTCGGTCCGGTCGATCGGGGCCGTCGAGCACCCTGCGGCCAGCGCCAGCACCAACCCGACGACGGCCCGACGCCTGCCCACCACCCCAGAAGGTACCGGCGAGGAGGCTGCTGCCGGCCGCAAGTAACCTCCCGGTCTCATGGCCGAGCCCTGGATCATCGCCGGCGACGAGCCCGTCGACGCCCCCGAGGGCGACGTCACGCTGGTGGAGGGCTCGGCCTTCTGCATCTCCGGGCGCCACGGCGACGTGTCCCCCGGCACGCCACAGGGCCTGTTCTTCCGCGACACCCGTTTCCTGTCGACGGTGGACCTGCACATCAACGGCCACCGCCCCCAAGTCCTGGCCGCGGAGCGCACCGCGCCCTTCTCGGCGACGTTCGTCCTCCGGACCCATCCAGTGACCGGTCGGGCCGACAGCACGCTCTTGATCCTCCGGTACCGCTATGTCGGCCGCGGCATGCGGGAGGACCTGGTCGTGCGGAACTTCGGCGAGGAGCCGGCGTACTGCTCGGTCCAGCTCAGCTTCTCCGCCGACTTCGCCAACCTGTTCGCGGTCAAGGAGGGCCGGGCCCGGCCCGAGGGCAGCATCACCCTCGACACCACCCGCGAGGGGCTGGTCTTCGACTGGCGGAAGGGCGCCAGCCGGCGGGGGCTGCGGATCAGCTCCACCGCGCCGGCGCAGTTCGTGTCGAACACCGCGGCGTGGGAGACGGTGGTGCCCGCCCGGGGCAGTTGGAGCACGTGCCTGCAGTTCACGCCGATCATCGACGGCGACGAGATCGAGCCCCGGTACCTCTGCGGCCAGCCCGTCGAGCTCTCGACCCCCCACCAGCGCCTCGACCGGTGGCGCCAGGCTCTGCCGGCGGTGGAGACCGACTTCGACCCGTTCCACCAGGCGGTCACCAAGGGCGCCGAGGACCTGGGCGCCCTGCGCATCTTCGACCCCGACTACCCCGAGCGCGCCGTGCTCGCCGCCGGCGCCCCGTGGTTCATGACCCTGTTCGGCCGCGACTCGCTGCTGACGTCGTGGATGGCGCTCATCGTCGACCCGACGCTCGCCCAGAACGTCCTGCAGACTCTCGCCCGGTTCCAGGGCACCAAGGTCGACCCGATCAACGACGAGGAGCCGGGCCGCATCCTCCACGAGATGCGCTTCGGCGAGGCGTCGTCGCTCTCCCTCGGGGGTGGCACCGTCTACTACGGGACGGCCGACGCCACGCCGCTCTTCGTCATGCTGCTCGGGGAGCTCCGCCGCTGGGGCCTGGCGCCCGACGTCGTCGACAGCCTGCTGCCGGCGGCCGACCGGGCCCTGGCGTGGATCGAGAACTACGGCGACCGTGACGGCGACGGCTACGTGGAGTACCAGCGGTCCTCCGACAAGGGCCTCGCCAACCAGGGTTGGAAGGACTCCTGGGACGCCATCCGCTTCGCCGACGGCCGCCTGGCCCGGGCGCCGATCGCCCTCTGCGAGGTGCAGGGCTACGTCTACGGTGCCTACCTGGCCCGGGCCCACTTCGCCGACGAGCTGGGCGATGACGCGACGGGCGCCCGCTACCGGGCCAAGGCCGGGGCCCTGAAGACCGCCTTCAACCGCGACTTTTGGCTGGAGGACCGGGGCTGGTTCGCTATGGGCCTCGACGCCGGCAAGACGCCCATTGACGCCCTCGGCTCCAACATCGGCCACTGCCTGTGGACCGGCATCGTCGACGAGGACAAGGCCCGGGCCGTGGCCGACCGCCTGCTCTCACCCGAGATGTTCAGCGGCTGGGGCATCCGGACCCTGAGCTCGGCCATGACCGGCTACAACCCCGTCAGCTACCACGTCGGCTCGGTGTGGCCCCACGACAACGCCATCATCGCCGCCGGCCTGACCCGGTACGGGTTCGTGGACGAGGCCCACCGGGTGATCATGGGCCTGCTCGACGCGGCCACCCACTTCGGGGGCCGCCTCCCGGAGCTGTTCGGCGGCCTCGGGCGCGACGAGGTGCCGTTTCCCGTCAGCTACCCGTCGTCGTGCTCGCCCCAGGCGTGGGCGGCGGCGTCGCCCCTGCTGTTCCTGCGCAGCATCCTGCGCCTCGACCCGTGGGTGCCCCACGGCAAGGTATGGATCGACCCCGCGCTGCCGCCCCGCATCGGCCGCCTCCGCGTCGACCGCATCCCCCTCGCCGGCCGGCGGGTCACCGTCGTGGTCGACCGCCACGGCATGGTCGCCGAGGGCATGGGCGCCGACATCCAGATGGTCCGCTCCCCCCGGGACCCCCTGACGGCCTGACCCCACCGTTTTGGCTGCACTGACGTGCCTATAGACCCGTCAGTGCAGCCAAATCGAGTGGGGGGCTACCAGCCCCGGTCGATCCACTCCTGGAGGTGGGGGCGCTCGGTGCCGATGGTGGTCTGGTCGCCGTGGCCGGGCAGGACGATCGTCTCGTCGGGCAGGGTGAAGAGCCGCTGCTGGAGAGACCGGATGATCGTGGCGAAGTGGACCGGGTTGCGGCGGGTGTTGCCTGGCCCGCCGGGAAAGAGCGTGTCGCCCGAGAACAGCACCGGAGAGCCCTCGATGGTGAAACAGGTCGAGCCCGCCGTGTGCCCCGGCGTGTGCAGGGCGTGGAGGCGGAGGCGGCCGACCTCGATGATTTCGTCGTCGGCGATCTCGAAGTCGTGCGCCGGCAGCATGTGGGCGTCGCCCTCGGCCACCCCCACCCGGTGGCCGGCGGCCCGGACCGCCGGCACCGCCTGGATGTGGTCGCCGTGGCCGTGGGTGGTCAGCACGTCGCCGACCGCCAGCTCATCGCACAGCGGGAGGAGCACCTGCGGCTCGTCGGCGGCGTCGACCATCACCGCCTCCCCGGTCTCGACACAACGGACGAAGTAGACGTTGTTCACCATCGGCCCGACGACGACCTTGGTGATCTGGACCTGGGCGTCTTCGTAGTGCACCGGCATGGACGCGAGTATGCCCCGGTGACGACCGATCTCGACGACCCGCTGCGCGCCCGGGTCCGCGACCTCCTGGCCGAGGTGTCGCCGCCGGCGGAGGTCCGACGGCTCATGGAAGACGGGCGGGGGCACGACCTCGACGTCTGGCTGCGCATGGCCGATGACCACGAACTGCACGGCCTCCACCTGCCGGCGGAGGTCGGCGGCGCCGGCCTGGGGTGGGTGGAGCAGGCGGTGGTGCTGGAGGAGACCGGCCGGGTGCTGCTGTGCGCCCCGTACCTGGCGACGGTCACCGCCGCGCCGTTCCTGCCCCCCGAGCACCAGGCCGCGGTCGCCGGCGGCCTCTGCATCGCCACGCTGGCCGTGGCCGAGGCGTCGGGCCGGTGGGACGCCGCCGGCGTGCAGACCCGGGCGGTGCAGTCGCCGACCGGTGGGTGGCGGCTCGACGGCGAGAAGTCCTACGTGGTGGACGGGGCCGCGGCCGACGTCTTGGTGGTCGCCGCCCGGCCGGACGGAGCCGACGTCGGCCTTTTCCTCGTCGACGCCGGCGCCCCCGGCCTCGACCAGGGCCCGCTGGCGACGATCGACCAGACCCGTCGGCAGGCCCGCATCACGCTCGCAGCCACGCCGGCCCGCCAGCTCGCCGGCTCGCTCGACGACGCCATGGCCCTGTCGGCCGTCGCCCTCGCCGCCGAGCAGGTGGGCGGGGCGGGGCGCGCCCTGGAGATGGCGGTGGAGCACGCCGGCCGGCGGGTGCAGTTCGGTCGGGCCATCGGCAGCTTCCAGGCCGTCAAGCACCTGTGCGCCGAGATGCTGCTCGACCTGGAGTCGGCCCGCGGTGCCGCATCCCACGCCGCCGCCAGCGTCGGGTGCGACGAGTTGCCCGACGCGGCCGCGGTCGCCAAGTCGTGCTGCTCGGAGATGTACGTGCGAGTCGCCACCGACAGCCTCCACGTCCACGGGGGGCTCGGCTTCACCTGGGAGCACGACGCGCACCTGTACTTCAAGCGGGCCCGGTCGTCGCGGCTCCTCTTCGGCGACCCCCGGTATCACCGCGAGAAACTGGCTCGGATCCTCGGCTTGTAGCCTCGGCGTCCATGGGCATCTTCCTCGGCGCCCTCGCCGTCGCCGCCGTCTTCGTGATCGCCGCCGTCGTGGTCGGCCGCGAGGCCCGGCGACTGGCCGGCAAGGCCCCCGGACGGGTGTTCGAGTTCGAGGACGCGGTGGCGTGGGTGTGCGACCACGTCGGGCCGGAGGTGGCGGCCGTGCTGTCGCCGGACGACGTCCGCCGCATCCTCAACTGGCATCTGGAGTTCTTCCGCATCAAGGGGGTGTCCTCCAACGGGCACACCGCGGATGCCGACCATCCGGTGATCGTGAGCGGCGCGGAGACGGTCGACTTCGTGCTCATGAAGGCCGAGGCCGCCGGCTCCGCGTACACGCCGGCGCAGATCCACGCCGTGCTCGACGCCCAGATGGGCTACCTGGAGGACATCGGCGCCGTGGGCCCTGTCGAGGAGCGCGGCCCCGACCTGTAGAAACTGCCTCGATTCACGACTTCACCTGTGATTCAATTGGGCTACCGAAGAAAGGAGGTGGTCCACCTGAACGAATGTAGTTTTGGGACCTCGGAGGTGGCTGCCCGCTAACTGGCAGCTGGACCGGGTAGGCGGAATTCCCGCCGCCACCGCTCGGAGGATACGTCCGGGAATTGGTCCCTCCTGGTGCAGTCCGTCTCCCCCAAGTTTTCCTTTCCAGCATTCGAAGCAAGACAAGGGGGCGCTTGGCGCCCCTTTGTCGCGCTGGCGCCCTGATGAGGTGAGGCCCGTGCAGTGTGAGATCGAGTCGGACGGCCTTCGCCTGTCCGGGTACCTGGCCCGGCCGGCGACGCGGGCCGCGGCATCTGTCCCCGGCCTCGTGCTGTGCCACGGCTTCCCCGCCGGCCCCGGCGGCGCGGCCACGTCAGGGCAGACCTACCCCGAGCTCGCCGAACGGCTGGTGGCCGACACCGGCTGGGTCGTCCTCGCCTTCAACTTCCGGGGCACGGGCATGTCCGAGGGCGACTTCTCCCTCGGCGGCTGGCTCGACGACCTCCGGGCCGCCATCGACCACCTCCTCGCCGTCGAGGGCGTCTCTGAGGTCTGGGTCGCCGGCTCTGGCACGGGCGGTTCGCTGGCCCTGTGCGAGGCCGGCGAGGACGAACGCGTCCGCGGGGTGGCCACCATGTCGGCCCGGGCCGACTTCGGCGACTGGGCGTCGGACCCCGAGGCCTTCCTCGGCCACGCCCGGAACATCGGCGTCATCGGCAACCTCGACTTCCCCTCCGACTTCGCGGCCTGGAGCCGCGAGCTCCGTGAGATACGGCCGACGGCGCTCATCGCCAAGATCCCGCCCCGGTCCGTCCTGATCGTGCACGGTGCCGACGACGACATCGTCCCCCTCGACGACGCCCGGATCCTGGCTGACGCCGCCGGCGACGCCGTCGAGCTGCGGGTCCTCTCCGAGGCCGGCCACCGCCTCCGCCACGACCCCCGCGCCGTCGCCCTCCTCCTGGGCTGGATGGAGCGCCAGGCCGGCGCCTGACCGCTCGAACTGGCTGCAGTTGACCGCGTCGGCGCGGCCAATTGCAGCCAGTTCAGCCGAGGGGGACGGCGTCGATAGCGGCTCGCAACGCCCGGGCGGCGGCTTCCGGGTTCGACGACTCGGTCAGCCAGCGGACAACCACGAACCGGCGGGCGCCGGCGTCGAGCATCTCCCCAACCGTTGCCGGCGTCACGCCGCCGGTCACGAACCACGGCCGGGTGGTGGTCCTGGCCGCGTAGCGCAGGTAGTCGAGGCCGGTGCCGGGGCGGCCGGGCTTGGTCGGCGTCGGAGCGACCGGGCCGACGGAGAGGTAATCGGCGGGCTCCGAAGCCGACGCATCCAGCTCCGCTGGCGCGTGGGTCGAGAACCCGACGATGGCGTCCGGCCCCAGGATGCGGCGGGCCAGGCCGGGAGGGGCGTCGTCCTGGCCGACGTGGACGCCGGCGGCCTCGCACTCCAGCGCCAGGTCCGGACGGTCGTTGAGGACGAACGGCACGCCGTGGTCGGCGCAGACCTCGGCCGCCAGCCGGGCCCGGGCCAGCAGCGGCCGGGCGTCGAGCTGCTTGTCGCGGAGCTGGACCACGTCGACGCCGCCGGCGATGCAGGCGGCCAGGAACGACGCCAGGTCGGGACGGTCGGCGGTGCAGAGGTACAGCCGGCGGTCGCCGAGAGGCCCGGGACTCACCCCCCGGCCACGGCCCGGACCAGCTCGATCCGGTCGCCTTCGGCGAGCACGGTCGTGGCCAGGTCGGCCCGGGCGACCGGCTCCCGGTTCCGCTCGACGACCACCCACTTGCCGCCGAGCCCGAGGGCGACGAGCAGGTCGTCGACCGTCGACCCCTCGGCCAGCTCGACCGGGTCGCCGTTGGCCACGACCGTCACGACGTCGCTGGAGTTGGGCCAGCCTTGGCCGCCGCCTTCATCGCCTTCTTGTGCTCGCGCACGGCGGCGAGAGCGTCGGGGCCGTCGATGTCGGCGACAGAGAAGTGACCGACCGCGCCGTAGGGGCCGGCGACGTCCTCCCAGCCCGGCGGGGTGATGCCCACCCGCTTGGCCAGCAGGGCGGTGAAGATGCGGGCCTTCTGCTCGCCGAAGCCGGGCAGGCTCTTCAGGTTGTCGAACAGCTGCCTCCCCGTCTCAGCAGACGTCCAGACCGACGCGGCGTCGCCGTCGAAGCGCTCGACCAGCACCCGGCACAGTTCCTGGGTCCGGCCCGCCATCGACGCCGGGTAGCGGTGCAGCGCCGGCGGCCCCCGGAACACCGCGGCCAGCTCCTCCGAGTCGTACTCGGCGATCTCGCCGGCGTCGAGCCGGCCGCCCATCCGCTCCTTGAGGTCGTACGGCCCGCGGAAGGCCTTCTCCATCGGCACCTGCTGGTCGAGAAGCATGCCGATAAGCAGCGCCAGCGGGTCGGCGCTCAGCAGCGCGTCGGCCTCGGCATCACCGGTCAGGGGCAACGAGTGGGTAGGCACAGCGTCAAGGGTACCGATAGCGCGGAGGACGAAAACGACGCCGACAGACCGGCGAGCTACTCCGGCGGTCCGCTCGCTCTCAATCGCTCGGCGTCCCGCCGTAGACGGCGCTCCGCGCCCCATCCCTGCAACGCCTGCAACCCGCACAAGCCGGGCGTGCCCATCAGGATGTTGGCCTCCGCTGTGTGCCCGGTCATATACAGAGCCCCTGGAATGACAAGCAGGACATGCCCCGCCACGAGCCATCGCCGCCACCATCGCGCCCACTTCTGGTCATCTTCGACCGATCGGTAGAGGCCCAGCCGACGGTCGATGTCGTCCAGCCGTTCACCGAGCCTCACAGGCTCAAGCGTACGGCTTCGCTCCGATCACAATCACCGAACCGCTGCCGTGGGTCCGGACGGGCGATGAGGACTCCATGGTCAACAAAGGTGCTGGTCGAGCAGCATCCCGATCAACAGGGCGAGCGGGTCGTCCTCGAGCAGCTGGTCGGCGGCACGATCGCCCGTCAGGGGGAGCTTCATCGGGGCGAGGGTAGCTCGGGCTTCCTGGGTGAGCCTCGGGTAGGCGGTCGGCGGTTGACCTCTCGCCCGCTCACTGGTCGCTAGATCGAGAAACGATGGACTTGATTGCGATTATTCCGTGAGGTGGTCCCAAGCCCAGCGGCACCGCCAACACATCAAAAGCGACCCGTTCGTCGTTTGGACCTACAGCGACCTGAAGTCCGTCGCTGGTATAGCCCACAACTGCTGGGGGTCCGGTGTGCTCTAGGTTTTTCGCCCACCGCTCAAGAGCGTCGTCGTGGTGGGTAGGCGGTTTGTCGGCTAAGAGCCACCCACGGAGCGCCTCTGCGAAATCCGCCGCGAACTCTGGAGCCGTCACCTACGACTTCGGTAGACCAAACTCTTTCCGAACCGCCTCGAACTGTTCTTCGACGGACGGCATCTGCCGAAATGAACCATCAGCGATCATGCGCTCGTACTG
>JAHFUP010000183.1 GCA_023265025.1 Acidimicrobiia bacterium
GTTGCCCGCCACGCTGGATGAACACGGCGGCGACACCGATCTTGGAGACCGCAGCGGGACGCGGCTGGGCGACGGGTTCATGAACGTGGTGATCTCAGCCGGCTGACGGCGGTGTGTGGGTGGTGATGTCCAGGCGGAGCCGGTAGGGGACGATCGCCTGGTAGCCGAAGCGCTGGACCAGGTCGAGGAGAAGCTCAGCGGCCACCATCTCGATCCCGGGGCCGGAGGCGATCTCCGCGGTGATGGTGAGGCGATGCACGAACCCGTCGGAGAATTCATGGCAGCTCATTCGGCGGTGATCTCGGTGATGGCGGCCCGAGCCGAGGACTCATCAACGATGGCCTTCTTGGCGGCGTAGGCGGCGACGAGGGCTTGGAGGGCGAGGTTGTTGACCGCCCGGGGCAGACCCCGGGAGACCTGGTGGATGAGGGCGACGGCGTCGTCGGAGAACAAGGTGTCGGTGCGTCCGGCCAGGCCGAGGTGGTGGGTGACGTAGAAGCCCGTCTCGGCCGGCGTCATGGGCGGCATGGCGAAGCGCAGGGCGATGCGCTGGTCCAAAGCGGCGAAGGTGCCGAGCTTGATGCGCCGGCGCAGGGTGGGCTGGCCGACCAGCAGGCAGGCGAAGGCGCAGTGGGAGTCCATCTCGGCGTTGGTCAACAACCGCAGCTCCTCCAGTTGGTCGGCGGCCAGCAGGTGGGCCTCGTCGACGACCACGACAACCCGCTTGCCCCGCTCGTTCTCCTCGGCGGCGAGGGCGTCGGCGGCCTGGGGGATCAACGACGCCTTGTGGAACCGGGGCACCCCGCCGAGGGCGGAGACGATGGCGGCGTAGAGGCCCCGGGCGCCGATGGCGGGGTTGCCGAGATAGATCACGGTGTGGCGCGACGCGTCGAGGGCGGCGGTGGCGGCCCGGGTGGCGACTGTCTTTCCCGAGCCCACCTCGCCGGTGATCACACCCAGGGCGCGTTCGCCGATGCACCAGGCGATGCGGGCCACCGCTTCGCCGTGGCCGGCCGATCGGTGCAGCATCTGGGGAGCCAGGTCCCGCCCGAAGGGCGTGCGGGAGAATCCGTAGTGGGCTTTGAGGACGTCGATGCTCATGGGGTGTCGCCTCCTTGGTCGGGGATCATGAGTTGGCCCGGGCACTGGTCGGGATCGGTGGTCTCGGCCAGGCCCGAGTAGTCGATGGGCGGGCTGAGCTCGTCCAGCTCAGCGGCGTGGCGGTCGGCCAGCAGGCCCAGGTAGTCGATGCCGGTGGTGGGCGGCGGCGGTACTGCTTCGGGACGGGCCATGGGGTGGGTGTGGCGCCCGATCACCCGGGCCACGCCGGCGCCCATGGACCGGCCGGAGTAGCGGACCTCGATGGCGGTGAGGTCGAACGGGTCGAACACGCACTCCACCCGGCGGCCGACCAGGGCGGCGTCGACCTCGAAGGTGTTGCCGTGCAGGCTCACGGTTGCTGTTTTGGTGACGCTGCGGTGCTCGGACCACAAGAACGCCTCGTGTAGCTGGGCCGGCGTCGGGATCACGAACGGCCCGCCGGCCACGAAGCGCTCCAGCGGCGTCTCCTCAGTCTCGGAGTGGACCTTTCGGTGGTAGGAGGTCTCCACCCAGGCGGAGAAGAGCCGGTTCATCTCCACCAGGTCCACCACGCCCCGGGCGGTGACCTCGACGAGGAACTGGTCGCGCACGGTGCGGAAGAAGCGCTCGATCTTCCCCCTGCCCTCGGGCCGGCCGGGACGGGAGTGGACCAGGCGGATGCCGAGCACGGCGCAGGCCCGCAGCAGCGGGGCGGCGACGAAGGCGCTGCCGTTGTCGACGTAGATGGACCGGGGCACGCCCCGGCACCCGAGGCCGTGGCGCAGCGCCGCCTCCAGGCGCACGGTGTCCTCCGAGTGGCCCCAGCGATAGCCGACGATGGCCCGGCTGTGGTCGTCGAGAAAGGCGAACAGGTAGGCCTTGTGGCCGCCGACGGCGGGGCCGTGGAGGGCATCGCCCGTCCAGCGGTCGTTGGCGGCGGCGGCCTCGAAGCGCCCGAACGCCTCGGGCGGGGTGCCGTCGGGGCGGGTGTTCAGGCCCAGGCGGGCGAAGAGGCGCTGGACGGTGCGGCCCGACGGCG
>JAHFUP010000142.1 GCA_023265025.1 Acidimicrobiia bacterium
CGGGGCGGCCACGGCCACCCTGGCCCGCACCGGCGCCGACCTCGACGGCCTGGCCGCCGTGGCCTTCGCCTCCACCGCCCTCGGTGGGGTGTTCCTGGCCCTGGGCCGCCGGCGCAAGCCGGTCAACGCCTAGCCTCAGTCACCTAGCGACAGTCACCTATCCATCGCAGTCACCGACTGCCCGATACATCCACCTGAGAGGGTGGCCCCACCAAGAGAAGGAAGTGACATGACGAGTACCAAGATGCGGACCGCCCTGGGGGTCGCCCTTGCCGGCGTGGCCGCCGTCCTGGGCCTGCTGGCCGGGCCGGCCGGCGCTCAGACCACCTCGGCGACGCCCACCGTCAGCGGCGGGGCCCGGGCCACCACCGACTCGGTGGCGTCCGGCACCTGCGTGGCCACCCTCGACTCCACCTGCTCGGGCAGCGGCACCGCCATCAACGACTCCACCAGCTCGGGCAGCGCCGCGGCCCGTGATGGCTCGGTCGCCTCCGGGTGCTCCACCGCCATCACCGATTCCAATGCCTCGGGCGGCTCCACGGCCACCGGCGGGGCCAACACCTCCGGCGGGGCCTGCCCCACGACCACCACTACCCGGCCCCCCACCGCCACCCCGACCACCCCGACGGCCGCCCGCCTGGCCCTCACCGGTAGCTCCAGCGCCGGCCTGGCCGGCGCCGGCCTGGTCGCCCTGGCCCTGGGTGCGGCCCTGTACCTCCTCGGCTCCCGCCGCCCGCAGGAGTCCTAGACACCGAACGAGCACGTCGCCTGCCGCAGCCGGCCGCCCACCTCGGGCGACGGCTGCGGCAGGGGCGCGTCACGGCCCGAGAGGGCGGTATGGTGAGGGTCCAGACAGCGTCTCTCAGCCTGCTGATTCTCAATCGGAGGTACCGCATGGCGATTGAAGAGGTGGTCGACGAGCACTTCATCACCCGGTATCGGGCCCTGCTCGATGCCGAGGATGCTGCGTTCGACGAGCTCGAGCACGCCTACGAGGACGGCGACCGGGAGCACTTCCGGGCCGACCTGGGCGAGTGGGAGAAATCGGTCGAACGCCGGCATGCGTTCCTCGCCCGCCGTGGCATTACCGCCATCGCAGTCGTGGACAACGTCGGGGCGGTGACCTGAGGTTTCCGGGCCTGGGCGGGCCGCGAGCGGCATCGCTCGCCGGCGCCGTCCTGCTGGCGGCCGCGGGCGTCGGCGGGGTGGCCGTCGGTGACCGCGAGCCGCGCAGCAGCGCGGTCAGAGGCGAGTCCGGGCCCGACCGGACGACGGCGGCCCCGGTCGGGGAGGCGCCCGGGCCCACCGTGACCACCACGGCGCCGGCGCCGCCGAGCACCATGGCGCCCACCGCGGCCGTCGGCCTGCCGTTGCCCGGCTGCCCACCGCCGCCTCCCAAGCCGGGCACGGGCCCGCCCGCCGCGCCCTTCGTTCCCCCCCGGCTAGTCCCCGAGGTCGCCCTGCCGGCCGCGGCGCCGGCGCCGACCGTCTCCAACAGCCTGCGCCCCTTGGAGGGCAAGGGCATGTGGATCTGGAAGACCCTCCAGACCGAGAACGGCGACGTCGACGCGGTGGTGGCCCGGGCGACCGCGGCCGGCCTGCGCCAGGTCTGGGTCCGCGTCGGTGACTCCCGGGACGGCTTCTACGCGGCCGACTACCTGTCCCGCCTCGTGCCCAAGGCCCACCGGGCGGGCCTGGCCGTCATCGGCTGGGGGTTCCCGTTCCTGCACGACCCGGTCAGCGACGCGGCCTGGAGCACCGAGGCCGTGCAGTGGCGGGGCCCGGGCGGCTCCCGCCTCGACGGGTTCAGCCCCGACATCGAGCTCTCCTCCGAGGGCGTGCTGCTCACCGAGCGCCGCATCACCGTCTACCTGGGCATCGTGCGCCCGGCGGCGGGCGACATGACCCTCATCGCCACCGTCTACCGGGCCACCGAGGCCCGGTGGACGGGGACTTACCCCTACCGGGCCATCGCCCCCTACGTCGACGCCTTCGCCCCGATGATCTACTGGGGCTGCGTGGAGCCCGGGAACGCGGCCCAGGAGTCCATCGCCCGGCTGGCCACGCTCAAGCCGGTCCACGTCATCGGCCAGGGCTACGACGCCGGCCCCGAGGGCGGCCGCACCGGCCCCCCGAGCGGCGACGAGACCGTGCGCTTCCTCGACGTGGCCCAGCGCAACGGCGCCGTCGGCGCCTCGTTCTGGGTGTGGCAGTCGATGCCCGGCGAGCAGTGGTCCGCCCTGTCCGCCTTCCCCTGGACGCAACCCACCCGCCCCAAGCAATGAGGAGAAACGGTGCCTGAGCTGCCGGTCAACCTGTCCACGGGCCTGCCCGAGACGGCCCTCGACCTCGAGCCGGCCGACGCCCGGGAAGCGCTGGCCGCGGCGCGGGCCGCGCCCGACGACGTCCGGCGCCAGGCGGTCGCCGAGGTCGCCACCCGCTGGCCCCGCTACCTCGACGCCTGGGCTCGCCTGGGCGCCCTCCAGGGGGGGAACGCCGAAGCGTACGCCTGCTACCGGGTCGGCTACCACCGGGGCCTCGACCAGCTGCGCCAGTCGGGCTGGAGGGGCCAGGGCTACGTCCGTTGGACCCACGTCCCCAACCGGGGCTTCCTACGCGCTCTCGCCGGCCTGGCCCGGGTCGCCGGCGAGATCGGCGAGGAGGACGAGGCCGACCGCTGCCGCACCTTCATTGCCCAGCTCGACCCCCAATGGGACGGCACCGACGGATGAGATCGCCCGGCGGGTGCTCATCTCGGGCCGCGTCCAGGGGGTGTTCTTCCGCGACGCCTGCGCCCGCCGGGCTCGCCAGGCCGGCGTGGCCGGCTGGGTGAAGAACCGGGCCGACGGTCGGGTGGAAGCGGTGCTCGAGGGTTCTCCGCAGGCTGTGGAAAACCTGGTGGCATGGTGTCGACAAGGTCCGGGCCACGCCGAGGTCTCCGATGTGGAGGTCGTCGAGGAGCGTCCCGCAGGGCTGGAGGGGTTTCGCATACAGTGACGACTCCAGGTCACCCAAGGGGGGAAACGTGCGCCTTCGGAAGTTGATGGTCGGCGGTCTCATGATGGTGCTGCTGGTCAGCCTGGTGGGCTGCGGCAGCGACAGCAAGGACGAGGAGCAGGTCCTCGGCGGCACCAAGGTGCAGAACGCCGATCTGGTGCTCAGCGACACGTTCCCGTTCTACGCCCCGGTCGATCTCCAGATGCCGCTGAACAAGGAGGTCACCTTCTCCGTCCTCAACAATGGCAAGAAGATGCACAACATCACCATCCCCGGCTTCGTCATCGACATGGACGTGGCGCCCGGCCAGACCGTCCAGGTCAAGCTCCCGGCGATCAGCGCCCCGCCCCGCGACGGCTTTTACCTGATGTACTGCAAGTACCACCAGTTCGAAGGCGAGCTGACCAAGATCAACATCGCGAAGTAAGCGGGTCCGTGCGCTAGAACAGGCGGACGTTGGCTGAACAGCTGAACCGCGGCGCCACCGTCGCTCCAGGGCACGACCGGACGCCGGTCCTCACGGTGGGCACTGTCGTGTGGCTGGCCTCGGAGCTGATGTTCTTCAGCGGGCTGTTCGCCGCCTACTTCACCCTCCGGGCCACCGCATCGGGCGAGTGGCCGCCGCCCGGCGTCGAGCTCAACGTGGCGGTCAGCGGCCTGTTCACCCTGGTCCTGGTCGCATCGAGCGGCACCATGCAGCTGGCCGGGCGCGCCCTGGCCGCCGGCCGGCTGCCGGCCTTCCGGGGGTGGATCATCGCCACCATGGTCCTGGCCGCGGCCTTCCTGGCCAACCAGGGCCACGAGTGGTCGAGCCTGGAGTTCTCCGTCTCCTCCCACCCCTACGGGTCCTGCTTCTATGTCATGACCGGCTTCCACGGCCTCCACGTCCTCGGAGGCGTGCTGGCCATGGTCCTGCTGCTGGGCCGGGCCGGCAGCCGGCGCTTCGGGGCCGCGGAGGCGCCGGCGGTGGAGATGGTCAGCTACTACTGGCACTTCGTCGACGTGGTCTGGATCGGCCTGTGGGCGACCCTGTTCCTGCTCAAATGAGGACTCGCATCCTCACCGTGCTGGCTCTGGTGGGCGGCGCCCTGGGCGTCGCCCTGCTGCGCGTCGGCCCGTCCGCCGCCCAGGTCCGGCCGCCGACGACGGTGCCCGGCGGGCCGGCGGAGGTGGAGGCCGGCCACCAGCTGTACGCGATCGCCTGCACCACCTGCCACGGCACCGAGGGCGAGGGGGTGGAGGACCGGGGGCCATCGCTCGTCGGCGTCGGCGCCGCGTCGGCCGACTTCTACCTGTCCACCGGGCGCATGCCCCTCGACCGGCCCCGCACCCAGGCCGAGCGCAAGCGGGTGGCGTACTCGCCGGTGCAGATCCGCCAGCTCGTCGCCTTCGTCGCCTCCCTCGGCCCCGGGCCCGTCATTCCCCGGGTGACGGGCGCCGCCGGCGACCTGGCCGAGGGCAACCGGCTCTACGCCAACAACTGCGCCCCCTGCCACAGCTCGGCCGGCGCCGGCGGCGCCCTGGGCCACGCCGTCTACGCCCCGCCGCTGAACCGGGCCACCCCGGTCCAGGTGGCGGAGGCGGTGCGCATCGGCCCGGGGGCCATGCCCGTCTTCGGCCCCGACACCCTCGACGACGAGCAGGTGGCGTCGGTCGTCCGCTACGTCTCCTACCTGCGCAAGCCCGACGACCGGGGCGGGTTCGGCCTGGGTCACCTCGGCCCCATCCCCGAGGGCTTCGTGGCGTGGATCGTCGGCCTGGGCGCCATGCTCATGGCCGTGCGGTGGATAGGGACCAAGGACTAGCCGTGCCCGCCGAGCGGCGGATCGCCGTCCTCCTCCTCGCCAGCACGCTGGCCGCCCTCGGCCTGGCCGGCGTCTACATCGCCGGCGGCCAGCCCCAGGCCGAGGGGGCGCTGCTGGGCGTGGCCCTGGCCGGGATCGGCTTCGCCCTCATCCTGTGGGCCCGGGGCCTGTCGAGTGAGGGCGCGGTGGTGGCCGAGCGGGGCCCGCTGGGCGGCACCGTCGAGGACGAGGAGGCGGTCGAGGAGCGGGTCGAGGAGGTCACCGAGGAGCCGGGCCGGCGCTCGGTGCTCAGGCTGTTCTGGGCCGCCGGCGGCGCCCTCGCCCTTTCGGCCGTCTTCCCCATCCGGTCCCTCGGGCCCGCGCCGGGGAACGCGCTGCTGAGGACGGCCTGGCGGCCCGGGTCCCGCCTGATGGACACCGACGGTCGGCTCGTCCGGGTGGACACCCTCCAGGTGGGCGGCACGCTGACCGCCTTCCCCCAGGGCGCCGAGAAGGCCGGCGACTCCTCCGTGATCCTCATCCGCCTCGAGGAGGGCCAGCTGCAACCCCGTCCGGGGCGGGAGAGCTGGTCGCCCCGGGGCTACGTCGCCTACTCCAAGATCTGCCCCCACGTCGGCTGCCCCGTCGGCCTCTACCAGGCCGACACCCACGAGCTGCTGTGCCCCTGCCACCAGTCCACCTTCGACGTCCTCGACGGCGCCCGCCCCAACTTCGGCCCCGCCACCCGCTCCCTGCCCCAGCTGCCCCTGGCCGTCGACCCCCAGGGCTTCCTGATCGCCCAGGACGACTTCGACGAGCCGGTCGGCCCCGGCTTCTGGAACCGGGACTAGGAATGGGCAAGCGGCTGTTCCGCTGGGTCGACGAGCGGCTGGGGACGTCGCACTTCGCCCGCAAGGCCTTCGACAAGATCTTTCCGGACCACTGGTCGTTCATGGTGGGCGAGATCGCCATGTACTGCCTGGTGATCCTCATCGTGACCGGCGTGTACCTGACGTTCTTCTTCGTGCCGGCGTCGGGCGAGGTGATCTACCACGGCTCCTACAAGGCCCTCCAGGGGGCCAGGATGTCGGCCGCCTACGCCTCCAGCCTCGACCTCAGCTTCGAGGTCCGCGCCGGCCTGGTGATGCGCCAGATGCACCACTGGGCCGCCCTCGTCTTCCTGGCCGCCATCGTCGTGCACCTGTGCCGGGTGTTCTTCACCGGCGCCTTCCGCCGGCCCCGGGAGGTGAACTGGATCATCGGCGTGACCCTGCTGGTCATGTCGATGATGAACGGCTTCTTCGGGTACTCGCTCCTCGACGACCTGCTGTCCGGCACGGGCGTGCGGGTCGGCTACTCGATCGCCCTGTCGATCCCGGTGGCGGGGGAGTGGCTGGCCTTCCTGTTCTTCGGCGGCGAGTTCCCCAACACCGAGTTCATCACCCGGTTCTTCGTGCTCCACGTCCTGCTGCTGCCGGCGCTCATCGTCGGCCTGCTGGGCGCCCACCTGGCCATCCTGTGGCGCCAGAAGCACACCCAGTTCAAGGGCCGGGGCCGGACCGAGGACAACATCGAGGGCTCCCGCTTGTGGCCGTCGTACGCGGCCAAGTCGGTCGGCCTGTTCTTCATCGTGACCGCGGTGATCGCCGCCCTGGGCGGGCTGGCCCAGATCAACCCGGTGTGGCTCTACGGGCCGTACGACCCGGCCCAGGCGTCGGCGGCCACCGCCGGCTCCCAGCCGGACTGGTACGTCGGCTGGCTGGACGGCGCCCTGCGGGTGATGCCCGGCTGGGAGATCCGCGCCTTCGGCCACACCATCGCCAACCCGTTCTTCCCCGGTGCCGTCCTGCCGGGGCTGACGTTCGGCGTCCTGTACCTCTGGCCGTTCCTCGAGCGCCGGTTCACCAAGGACCGGGATCCGCACAACCTGTTGGACCGACCGCGCGACGCACCGGTCCGCACCGCCCTGGGCGCGGCCACCCTGTCCTTCTACACGATCCTGTTCATCGCCGGCGGCAACGACGTGCTCTCCTCGGTGTTCCGGGTGGCGCCCGAGTCGATCACCAACCTGTTCCGGGTCCTGATCTTCGTGGTGCCGGTGCTGGTGTTCCTCGTCACCCGCAGCGCCTGCCGTTCCCTCGCCCGCGACCACGTCCACCCCTTCGGCGGCACGGTCGGCTCCCGTGTCCGCCGCACGCCCGCCGGCGGCTACGAGGCGGTCGACGACGACGATCCCCCGCCGGCGGAGGCCACCCGCGCCGACCTCGTCGCCGAGGCCTACCGCCGGCCGGCGCCGCCGGCGCCCTGACCTGGGAGGTTGGGACGTTCGACAGCTTGCACAGCCAGGACTGCCGGGTGTCCGGACTACTCCGGGAAGTCAACGCACGTGTGGAGGCCCGCTCCCGGCGTCGTCCGGGCCGGGCCGCTCGCCAGCGGGGCACCCGGTGATGACCGGCCCTGCGATGCCGTCATCAAGTTGCGTACCTGCATCCTCTTGCCGGTGCTGTCCGTACCGCCCCGCCCTGGCGATGCTGAGTGTCACAGGAAGGGCGTAGCAGCGTCAGCGGCGAAGCCGGGCCAGGGCGCCGGGAAGGGCACATAGCGCCGACGACAACTCAACCTCGTCGGCCTCGACGCCCCCCCCGCCGTTCGTCGTCACGCCTGGGCGAATTGTTGCCGAACGTCCTTGCGCCGGCCGCTTCGGTTGGCTAATCTACGAACACACGTTCGAGGGAGACGACACTCCCTCGCTGGTCCGGCCCTCCATCGTGATGGAGATGGCGCCGATGTGCGAGCGGTTGGCGGAGTTGCGGGATGCAATGGGTCGCTACGCGGCCGGGCTCGACGCGGCGTTGCTGAGTTGCGAGGCGGCCGGCGTGGTGGTGGTCGAGGCGGCGGCCATCGAGCG
>JAHFUP010000184.1 GCA_023265025.1 Acidimicrobiia bacterium
CGCCGACCTCAGCACCACCGACACCGTCTATCCCGGCACCGACCTCGTCCTCCGCTACAGCGTCAAGGAGCCCTGAGCACCGCAGGGACTACTGCGCGTAGGTCAGGAGTCCTGGATTCGGGACCCAGCAACGAAGCCATAGAACGACGCATCAACTCCAGCCGGGCCCGATGGTAGGGAGTGAGCACCATGTTGGAGCAGCCCAGCTGGCAGAGCCGGTGGTTCGCCTCCGTAGCGCCCCCGCAGAGCCCGCCAACGGGCGACACGCAGGCTGCCAAGACGCCGATCGACACCGAAGCGTGCGTCCGCTTCACGGCCCCCCGCAAGACCTTTACGCTGACCGGTCCGTTGGCCAGGGTGGTATCGGCTGCTGCTCGTCGGGCCAGGCGCGCTGCACCGCCTCCAGTGAGCTCGTCAGGATGGTGAAGGGCGGTGCCGGCCACGAGGGGGCCGAGAGCCCGTTCGACGTTGCGTGCGGCCACCTCATCGGTCCACGCCGGGGTGGTGACCTGAGGGCGGTGGCCGATGTAGCCCATGGCGACACTGATGGACGACCACTTCCCGACTGCCGCCGCGGCCAGGTCCCCGAGCGGTCGGTCCACATGGACGTCCAAGGAGGTGTTGCGGATCGTGGTGTGGGTGCAAAGGGTGATGCCCTCCATCGATTCCCCGGCACCGGCGGCATGGAGTCGGTCCATGGCCGGCACCAGCCATCCCCGCTGGTTATCCGGTTGGAGGGGCCGGCAAAGGAAGGCCTTCGTGCGGTGAGCCTGGAGCTCATCGGCGAGGAGGCTCGCAGAGAACAGCAGTGGCCGTGTGACCAGCCGGGGGTGGAACGCCGCGGGAAGCTGACGGGCGGCTCGCAAACGGTTGACCATGGACGGCTGTGGCGACGACATCGTTCACGGCCCAGGAGGCCTCTGGCGGGTTCGTGGCCGACTGGCCCTTGATCTTGACGCCGCGCATGGTGTGGCGACCATCGACGGTGGTGATGCAGTCGGTGGCAAGTGCGTCCATCTCCGCGCCGCGTAGCGCTGTGACAGCGGCGACGACGTAGTAGGCCGCGAACACGAGCCGGTTGCACCACCACCAGAGACCCACCTCACCCGAGGGGTCCGGTAGGAGATGAGCGTCATCGGGCATCCACGACGGATGAACCTGCGCCGGGTGAGCTGACAAAAACGGGTCGAGCTCGTCCGCGGTCCACGGCGTATGCGGATGCGACGTCCACCATGCGGCTCGGTCGACGAGATCGTCACCGCACCGCTGGAGGAGGTTCATGCATGCGCCGGCCATGGCGAAGACGTGGCCATGCGGTCGGACGGCATTGCGTCTCTCACCGAAGAGCGGGGGCCGGAAGCCGACCGCCTCATTGATCAGGGTTGCGCGGTAGTCGGCGGGCTATAGGCCGAGGAGGGTGAGTGCTCGTGTGGCGTTCCGGGCGATGTGTCGCAGCGCTCGGGCGATGTTGGTGTGGCCGTGGATTCGCAGCACGCTGATGGCGAGGTTCCGGCAGGTGGCGAGTGCTCGGGGGCCGTTGCCCTTGTAGGCCTGGGACCGGTCCTCGTCGTAGGTGACGTCGCGGACGTAGTGAACGCGGTTCTCGATTCCCCAGTGGCCGCGGACGAGACCGTCGAGCTGTTCGGTCGTCGCCCGGGCGGCGGGGAGGCTGGTCAGGTAGTACGCGGTCTCGGTGGAGATGAGCTCGTCGTCGAGGGTGGCGCGCTCACGGGTGACGCGCACGATCTGCGCGGCGTGGGGGAACAGGTCGGGAGGCGCCGCCGCGGTGGCGGTCCAGCGGTGATCGAGACGGCCGTGGCCCCGGCTGGTGGTCTCGTGCTCAGGGGGAAAAGGACCCTCCGGGGAGGGCCTTGACGGTTCTTTCTGCGGTCGGCTGGTTGCCTTTGAGCGCGAACAAGTAGTGGCCGTGGTGGTCGTCGACGACATCACGGGCGTTCTCGGCGTTGGTGTGGGCCGCGTCCGCGGTGACGACCTTGCCGTCGAGGTCGCCGATCTGGTCGAGGAGCGGGCCGAACGCGTTGTTCTCGGTGGTCCCGTCTGGGACCTGCGCCTGGGCGATGACCGCACCGCTGTGGTGCAACAGCCCGGCG
>JAHFUP010000058.1 GCA_023265025.1 Acidimicrobiia bacterium
CCTCCACGGCCCCGGGTCGCCGACCCGGGCAAGCGGTGTCCGCCCGGTCACGCTGACACCCCGCCCGGCCCGTAGGCCAGCTCGGCCAGGGATGCGTTGTCAACAAGGTCGGGATGGTCGAGCATCACCAGCGCCGCCTCCTCAACGAGGCCCCGGTCCCGGGCTGTGACGGACCCGGAGGTGAGGCCGAGAACACCGACGAGCTCGGACCACATGACCGCGGCCATCCGCTGCGGGGTCGGGTCGTCCCACACGCCGGCGACGGCCTCGGGGTCGACCCCGGTAGCGTCCGGGTCGTCATACCGGGTCTCCCAGTCGACAGGCCGGTCGGCGACAAGGTCGACGAGCCACCGTTTCACCTCGTTTGTCACATCCACGTCGCCGCCGCCGGTGTGGTCGAAGTGGTCGGTGTCCCACGCGATCCACTCCTTGCCGTCCCGCCCTCCCGTGCACGTCTTGTTGCGGCACTTCCACGCCGGCATCGGCTTCTTGCCCTCCTCGACCCGCTGCTCGTTGTCCGCCCGGTTGTCCCACAGCCCCGACCCGCACGCCGGGCACTTCGGCCCCGTGTCGTCGGTGGGATCGTCGGCTATCCCGTCCATCTCCTCGGCGGGGGTCGGCGCGTACCCGGCCAACACCATGACGAACGCGAGGGGCAGGCGCAGGGCCTTGGACACGGCCCTCGTCTCGGCCATGGACCTGAGCGCGTAGGAGTCCCGGTCCGCCCAGTTCCGCTCCGACCACAGGCATTCCATTTCGGCGGCACCAACCTCCCCACCGTCGGCGACACGGATCACCTGCGCCCGCGCCTCCCAGCCACCCACCCCCCTCGAGGTGGCGGTGGGGGCCTGATAGTCGGGGGTGCGGCGGGTCCACTCGATCCGCACCGACAGGCCCAGCATCGACCCCAAGAACTGCCAGCCTTCCACCTGCACATAGTCCCGGGCGTCGGCCCGTTTCGACAGGCGGCGGGCGAGACCCTGGGAGCGGACGAACCCGGCCAGCGTCCGGGCGATCTCCCCGAACGCCTCGAGCTGCTCGGCGGGGGAGCCCGCCGGGATCATCCCCACCTCGGCCGGGTGCGCCACCGCCACAATCTCCGCAGTGTGCTCAGACATGTCATCTCCCTCTCGCATGGTCGCTCAGTGCCGTCGTTGCCCGTGCGCGAGCTCGCCCGCCCACCGCGCCCTCGACACGGGCACCCGGTCCAGTCGGCGGGCCGGGGTGCCGGGTGCCGGGTCGTTCCAGCCGAGGAACGTGTCCAAGACCGCCTCCGCGTATCCTGTCGCGGTGTCCTCATCACCGCCGGCCTCGTTGAGGGCTCGGCGGCGTGCCAGCGCCTCGAGAGCGCCGACCCGCAGGTTGGAGTCGTCGAGACGGAACACGTCGGCGAGATTGTCGGCGCCGACCCATTCGACGAGGAGGTCCCGGTCGACGATGCGCCGCTGACGGGCCGACCCGGACCGGTAGGCGACGTCGCCGAGCCTGACGTCTCCACGCTCGGTCACGTCGACGAGGAGGAGCTCGTCGACGACCGTCCGAAGGATCCCGACGGCACGGCGGAGCCGGTCAACCTCCCCTTCCGCCAGCCACAGCACGTCGACCGGGTCGACACCCCCCACGGCGTGCTCGTCCCGCCACCCGGCGACCGTCTCGGCGGCGTACCCACGCGCACGGTCGGGATCCGTGTCGACCATCCCAGCAACCGCGGCGAGCAGGTCCCGGATCATGCGTCTCGTGTCCGCCGTCAGGCTGTCACTCATCCCCGTCCCCTCTCCACTCGACCTGGTCCATGTCAGCCGGCGTCCACAGTGCCCGCCGCCGCCGGCGACGCTCCTGCTCATCCCCGGTGATGCCGAGCATCCGGTCGATCCGTCGGAGCGACAGCCAGGATCGCCACCGCCAGTAGGGGGCGGTGAGCCGATCTGACCATGCCCAGCCGGTCGCGGTCCGCTCAAGGTCACGTTTCCACATCGTCCGCCCCAGCCTCCAGCCGGCGGCGACTACCGCCACAGGGCGGATCGGGCGCCACCATGTCGGTAGTGTCGGCACGACACGACAGCCCCGCGTGACAGTTCGGGCAGAGACCGTTCGCCTTCGCGGGCCAGTCTTCACCGCAGACGGCGCAGTGCTGCGGCAGTCGGCTATGTGGTGTCGATCTCCGGTTGGTTCCCAGGTCACGCCTCAGCATGGGCTACTCCTCTCCGAGTGCTTGCGTGCGCCGCTGAACCTCGCGGGCGATGCGGCCAACATGGCGCATGTTCCGCTCAAAGTCGATCAGCATCTTGACGGTCCGCGCCAGCTCCTCCCCGCCCCGAGCGGCGATCGCATTGATCAGCGCCGGCGACGTCTTCGCCGCCTTGCCGCAGAGCTGATAGGAGACGGCCGCCCGGGTCAACCCGAGCTCGTCGGCGAGGGACTGGCCGGTGATGCCACAGCGGGCCAGTTCGATGGCGGCGGGTGACATCATCTCGGTGCCTCCTCGGCTCTCGTTGCTCTCTTCTCGTCGATCATGGCCGCACCTCGACCATCCGGTCGAGCAGCCGGAGGGCGCTTGACCGCAGTTCCATGACTGTGGGGGCGAGCGCATCCCCGGCGGCATCCCAGGCGGCAGCCCAGGCGGCATCCCAGACGGCAGCCCTGGCGGCAGCCCTGGCGGCATCCCAGGCGGCAGCCCTGACGCCGGCGGCATCCCCGGCGGCAGCCCAGGCGGCAGCCCAGGCGGCATCCCTGGCTACAGCCCAGGCGGCAGCCCAGGCGGCATCCCAGGCCGCATCCCTGACTACAGCCCTGGCGGCATCCCTGGCAGCAGCCCAGGCGGCTCCGGCTTCCCGGCGCGCCTCGCGGAGAGTCGGCAACACTGCATCCAACATCGACCAGTCGGTCACGGGCGGGAGGGCAGCCACCCTCGTCGCGGTGGCGGCGAGCCCCGCAGCGTGCAGCCACGCGGGAACGTATGAGCGGACCAGCCAGTCCGCCGCCATCAGCCCACGGACCCGCTCCGCTTCCAGGCTGACGTCGGCGTGAGCGACACGCGCCACCATCAACCCCAACTCCCGCTGGAAGTCCTCGTCGCCCACATCGGCGAGCTCAGCGACGAAATCCTCAAGAATCATCGTCGCACCACCTGCGGGTCGGCGACCGTCCACACGAGCGCCGCGGCGGCGCCGAGGGTGCCCGCCCACAGGGTGAGCTGCGGCCAGCCGCCCGCCCACCCGGCCAGCCGGCCAGCCCACACTCCGAGTCCGGTGGCAGCCATGAGGGCGAGACCGGTGAGGATGCCGATGACCAGTCCTCCGGCGATGGCGAGCAGGCCCTCTCGGACGGTCAGTGGGGCCGGTGCGGCAGGTCGGGGGTTGGGGGTGAGGGACCGTCGGCCGCAGTGACCGCAGGTCCCCCAGGCGACCTCTCCGCCGATGAGCGTGCCACCGCACTGGTCACAGTGCCGCTCGTCGGCGAACACTTTCGCCTCCCATACCATGATGTCGGCGCTGGCGTTGACGGGTTGGGCGACCGCGCCCACGTTCTGCCAGCCGCCCATCGTGTAGATGGTTTCGATGTCTTGGAGGGTGCCGGTGTCCGGGTCTCCTTCGATTGGGATTGTGGCGATCTGCCGTCTCATGTGTGCTCCTCCGTTGCCGGTTGACACCACCCTACCCCTTGACCTGTCATACGTCAAGCGGGGGCTTGGATGAGATTTCGCGACCCGGTGCGGAGGGTGGTCAGCCTGGTCGTGTGGCCCGGTCGAGGTCGCGAAACATCTCCACTTCCCGCGTGACATGTCACACGGGAGGGAGTATCTTGAGGCTATACCCCCCGGAGAAACCGGGGAGAGGGACCGGAAAGGGCCACCATGACCACCGACAGAACCCCCACGATGAACCTCTCCGAGATTCTTTCGGTCACTTGGGGGCCGTCCCCCGTCGAGCCGATCAACCTCATCTCGGTCGAGTTCGACGACGGCATCCAGTCCTGGGAATGCAGCTTCGCCGTCGCCGCAGCCTTCGCAGAGGCTGCCGGACTCACCGTCGAGACCACCACCCCCGACGGGCTGACAGGGTGGACACGATGACGGCACAGCACGCTCGGCAGCTCGAGGAGTTCGTCGCCGTCCTCGACGACGGCGACGCCTGGGACATGCTCGCACGCCTCGGATGGCAGCTCATCGACCGTACCGGGGGAGTGGAGACGTGGGAGAACGACGGCCGCACGATCCGGCGGGCGCCCACGGGGAGGGCCGCATGACCGACGACCGCGCGCAGCCAACGAGGAGCGTCATCCTCACCGACGCTCAGGCCGCCGCCCTCGCCGCCGACGTGGCTGCGGACCTCATCGACGGCTACGGCGACCTGTTCTACGAGTTCCCGACGCTCACCACCGCCTCCGCACATGCAGTGCAGGCCGCTTTGCACGAGATCGCTCGGCGTCACCGAAAGGCGAGCGAGGCCGAGGAGGGGAATGGGTTCATGCGCCTACTGTGGGGCGAGGAGGAGAATGATGAGTGACCACAAGCGACCGTCCGACTACGAAGTGCTGACCGCGGTCACGGATGCCGCCGAAGCTGCCGGTATGCGGGTCGGCCCCGTTTTCACACCGACCCCGGAGATGCGGCAGGCCGCGGCCGAAAGGTTGGAAGTGGCGGAGACCGCCATTAGGGACGCTTCTGGGGCTGTCCCGCCTGTCCGGCTGCCGTTCAACCCGACGAGCCGGCAGCGTCAGCAGCGGTGGAGCAGCCGCCACGACGACCCGCTGTGGCTTCTCACCCCCGCCGAGTTCGGGTGGCTCCCCGACGGTACAACGCTCATCTGCATCGACGGTCATCGGGTCGTGAAAGGGGTCGACAGCATCGACCAGGACACAAGGGGCGGATATCTCGCGTTCGGGCTCCTGGAGTCGCAGATCATCCTCGAGAAGGAGAAAAAGAATGGTTAAGCGGCATGAGCAGCTTACGGCTGCCCTCGTTGGGCTCGTCGATGGAGGCGAGTATCTGTACCAGACGAATGCCTCCTTCGCCCAGGGAATCGACCAGACGGTCAACATGCTGAGCGTCTTTGTCGGGGCATGGGCGAGAGAGGCAGAACAACGTCAGGCCGACATGGACCTACTCATCCGATCTGTCAAGGCCGGTGGGCTGGTCCGTGGGGTCGGCGATGACTGACCGTTTCCCCGGCCCCGGCAGGGACCGCATCGGCTGGGAGATCGCCTGGGGCATGCTGGAGCGGTTCGGGTGGCGGCGGGTCGACTACGGCCCCGGGGTGGAGGCGTGGGAGGAGCCGGACACCGGGCTCATCCTTGTCAGGGAGACACCCTCAGCAACCGATAGGTGACGGGCGGCTCAGCCGAGGAGGCCGAGCCGGTCGAGGACGGCGGCGAGCTCGCCCCGGGTGACGGGCTCATCCGGCCGGAACGCCCCACCCTCACTGACACCCATCAGCCCGACGGACATCACCTTCTGGATGCTCACCGCCGCCCAATGGTCCGACCAGTCTGTCGGTTCGGCGGTGTCTCCGAGGGGGAGAAGGTAGTCCTCGACGATGGAGACCCCGTAGTCGGGGCTGGGCGCCCACCTGCCACCGAGGTCCTCCACGTTGGGGGCGGCGGCCCAGTACTGGCGGGGGAGGGGACGCTGAAGGATCTCGAGGTCGTAGATGTCGTCGCTGCCTTCCGCGTACATGCGCAGCCTGCGGAGGTGGCCGCGGGCTCCGTCGCGGATTGTCGGCCAGCTCATCCCGGGTACTCCGGGGCCGGTGGCGCCGACCCCGGCGAAGTTCCACTGCTCGGGCTGGACGGACCCGCCGTAGTTGAACGCGGCGGTCTCTTTTACTGCCTGTGCGAGGGCGATGTCCGCACGCACACCCTCCTCCTCGCCGACCTCGTAGTAGGCGTTGACAATGGTGGCGAGGAGGCTGTCGTGGTAGGCCGGGTTGCCGCGGGTGTGTGCCTTCTCGAGGACCCAGCGGGCAGCCTGCAGCCAGGTCGCCTCGGGGGCGCCCAGGATCGGGGTCACTCAGATCTCGGGGTGGCCGGACGCGTTGAAAGCCTCATCGACCGAGGCGGGCGCCCACACGATGCTGCGGGTGGCGACCGCGCCGATGAGCATGAGGAGGGGGTTGGCGAGGCCGAGAATCGCCGCCACCTGGTCGGGGGAGAGCTCGAACCCGAAGGCGACGACGAGGGACAGCGCCGAGGAGAGGACGGCGATGATGGCAACGTTGGCGTAGACCGGTTCGGTTCTCACGGCTGCACTCCTATCAGTTTCCTATCAGTTTCCGGAACGTGGCGTAGAGACCGCGGATCAGTTCGATGGTCTCTGTGACGAGGCCGTACCCGTTCGAGCCGTGTTCTTTCACTGCCCGGGCCATGCCCCGCAGCGTTTCGGCTTCCTCGTCGGTGAACTGTGCCATGTCATCCTCCACGATAGCTCCGATGTCGAACGCCCCGGGATCCCAGTGCGAGTTTTCGCTCACTTCCTGGTGTCCGCAGATACCTTCGAAGTCGACCCACTCGCGGGGTGACATGCGGCATGGGCTCGACGCCCCGTAGCAGTGCGACCCCCGGCTGATGGTCCGCCACGTCGCCGGTACCCCGGTCTGTGCTCTGATCCATGTGACCAACGAGCGGAGCGCAGAGAGTTGTGGGGCGGGCAGGTTGGAGCCGTTCTTCGCGTAGGCGACGATCTCGATCTGGACGCAGTGAACACCCTGCCGGTTGGTCTGCACCCCACCTGCCACGTTGCGGAGCGCTCGAGCGGCCCGGTCGATGTCATGGTGCTGGTAGACGCTGCCGTCACGATCGACGGTGAAGTGTGGTGCCGAGTTGAGGCCCGTAATGTCCCCGTACCGGGGCACCCCCTGCGTTTCGGTGGTGTGCAGGACGATGCGGGACGGCCCACCGACCATCGACCCGCCGTCAAGCCGGTAGCGGCGGACAGTGGCGGTCGGATACCAGGTCACCGGCCAAGCCTACACCGGGTGGCCGTCCGGGTCGTCCCAGCGGTGCGGGGTCTCCACCCGGTCAGCCTGACCGTGGCACATCACCGCCAGCTCCGTTTCCATGCGGACGATCCGGTCCCGCAGCGACGACCCGCCGTTCGGGTTGAGTTCCCGGTCCACGATCGTCACGACCCGCTCGAGACGGATCATGACACGGATAAGGACCCCAACCCCGGTGACAGCGACCGGAACGAAGACAGCCATGAGCTCGAAGTTGGTCACGGTGCTGATGCTAGGTCACGGAGCGTGACAACCCGAACCACCCACCCTACCCCTTGACATGATGCCCAGCCGTGCTACAGTGGGGGGTGTAACCGAAGAGAAGGAGAGGCGTCATGCAGACAACCAGATGGTACGTAGTGGTCACCCCATCACCCGACCACGACCCCACCCCCCGGTCCATGGTCGTCGAAGCCACCAGCCCCGAAGAAGCCATCCTCGAAATAGCCGCCACCGGCAACCCCGGCCCCTACACCATCGCGGACATCCGCGACCTCGCCGGATACCGCCTCCAATCCACCGTCACCCTCACCAGACCAGCCACCATGACCACCAGTGACTGCCCCATCTGCCAGCGACCCCTCACCGGACCAACCCGACACCTCATCGACGGCCAAGCAACCTCGGCAGCGCACCAAGGCTGCGCCGAAAACTGGGCAGCCGACTCATCGGTCGACCACGACCTGGAAACCCGGCCATGATCCGCACCAGATGCACCGGCTGTGACAACCTCACCTGGGATCCCACCACCCTCACATGCACCATCGACCATCACTGCCCCATCTGCCACACAGTCTTCACCCCAACCTCTGACGAACTAACCTGCTCGTGGGCATGCACCCGCGCCGACCAAGACATGGTCGAAGCCGACACCAGACGCATGTGACCAGGCCAACCTGCGGACAGTCCGCAAAGCCCACACACCCCACCAAACCACGTATGCTCTGTCTAACCGCCAACGCGTGGGGGAGACCCGATGGCACTAGACGGATGGGAAACACGGTTCCTCGAAGCGTTCCGCAACTCCGGGAACGTCCGTGCCGCATGCACCGCCGCCGGCGTTCACCGCAACACCCCGTTCAAACGGGCCGAACGCGACCCCGACTTCCGGCAAGCGTGGGACGAAGCCCGCGAAGACGCCCTCGACCTCCTGGAAATGATCGCGTGGAAACGGGCGCAGGACAACTCCGACTACCTGCTGTGGAAGCTGCTGGCGTCGAACCGTCGCAGCCTGTACGGCGACCGTATCGACGTGACCGCCGCCGCACACGTGACAACAACCGTTGAGGTGGGTGAACTGACCGTGGACCGGGTCGCGATGCTGCTCGCTGTCCTCGGCGACATCGGTCAGCTTCCCGCGGGACTCCCCGCCAATGCTGACACTGACTGACAGTCAGCTCGCCGAGCTCGGCCCGATCCTCACCCCCCGGCTCCCCAGCCCCTACACCGACGCGTACCGGGCGGGGATCACCGTCAAACAGCAGGCCGCGGGGATCCTCCACCACATCCCGAACATCATGTACGGGGGTGCGGCGGGTGGAGCGAAAACGTGGTGGCTGCTCGCCGAAGCCCTCGCCTACTGCGACATTCCAGGGTACGCGGCGTTGCTGATCCGGGACACGTGGCCGAACCTGAGCCGGGAACCTGACGGGCTGATCCCCATCGCCCACAAGTGGCTGCGCGGGACCCCGGCCGCTTGGGATGGTGAAAACAGGACGTGGCGGTTCCCGGCAGGCGCCACCCTCAGCTTCGGACACTTGCAGACACCCGAAGCGCACCACAACTTCGACGGGCCCTCCTACCAGATGGTCGGGTTCGACGAGGTCACCCATATCAGGCCCGGCCAGTTCGAACATCTCCAAACCCGGTTACGGCGGCTCACGTCACTGCAAGTCCCGGTGAGGATCCGCACCGCGTCGAACCCGGGTGGCCGCTACCACTCGTACTACCGGCACTACTACGCCCTCGACGGCACCCCGCCCGTGCCGGGCCGCCTGTACATCCCGTCACGGGTTGTTGACAACCCGCATTTGGACGCCGACGACTACATCGCCCGCCTGTCCAGCCTCCCCGACGTGCTACGACTCCGGATCCTCGAGGGTGACTGGTCGGTGGATGACTCGGGCGGGTTTTTCCGACCCGAGAACATAGCGGTCGTTGACGACTGGCCCCGTCACGCCCGCACCGTCCGTGGCTGGGACTTCGCGTCGACGGACAGTTCGGTGGGTGGGGACCCTGACTGGACGGCGGGCTGCCGGGTCGGTGTCGCCGACGGTGTCTGCTACATCGTTGACATGGTGCGGGGACGATGGGACCCCGCCGGGGTGGAAACCGCGGTGCGGACCGCCGCAGCCCAGGACGGGCCCAGCACCGAGATCGTGATTGAGGAGGAGGCGGGTGCGGCGGGCCGGAACCTCGTACACACGTACCGGCGGATGCTCACCGGGCATCGGGTGCATGCGGGCAGTGTGTCCGGGTCGAAACTGGTTCGTGCGACCCCGTTCGCGACGGCGGTGGGTAAGGGGCAGGTAGTGTTGGTGCGGGGCCGGTGGAACGAAGAGTTCCTCACCGAACTGTCAGGGTTCGGTGCGGCGGGTAGCCGCCACGACGACCAGGTCGACGCTGCCGCCCACGCGTTCAACCGGGTCGCCAGATACCTCGACGATTCGGGATCGCGGGTACGGTTCCCGAACACGTGACAGCCCGGTCGCTACTGTGCGCCGGGTAAGCCGACCGGGAGGAGGAGTGCGATGGGTTGCGGATGCGGGCAGAAGAACACGCAGGCCGAAAAGGTGAAGGAGGTGACCCGGACCGCTGCGGCTGCCGCCGAGTATGAGCGTCGGGTAGCTGAGGCGAAAGCGAAGGCGGGAGGGGTGGGGGATGGTTGACCCGGTCGCATTCGTGGTGCTGGTCCTCGCCGCGTCCCGGATAGCGGGACTGCTCGTCGACGACGACTTCGGACCGCTCCGCGATGTGCGCACCTGGGTGCTGCGCCGCTGGCCCGACGACGACACCGACTTTTACGACTCCGAAGTGACCGTCGGAGCCCACCCGTCGGAAGGCACGGTCACTGGGACGGGTGTGCCGCTGGTAGCGGTCGGTGACAGTGGCGCAGGGATGGTGTGGCGTGCGGTCACCCCGACACCGTTCGGGCGGCTCTGGTCGTGTGTCCGATGCATGAGCGTGTGGTCCGGTGTCGTGGTCACCGTCCTCGCCGTGACCAGCCCTCACGTGTTCTGGGCGTTGTGTTTGCCCCTGGCGGCGAGTGAAGTAGCCATCCGCATACACCGGGTCGGCTAACCTGACGTCACGATGCGTATCGGTCATCCAATCCGCGGTGACGCCGCCCCTGTAGCACGGAAAGCGTTCCGGGTGCCGACCAGGGACCGGAAAATCGTGTCGGACAGTGAAGCGCGGCTCTGGCAGTACTACGACCAGATCCCCGAAGTGGGGTTCTGGACACGGGTCCTAGCGAACTCGGCGAAGAAGGTGGCCTACTACCCGGCTGTCACCGTGGGGTCGTCCGAACCGGAGGAGGTAACTGACCGGCGGGTCCTCGACGTGTGGGCGAGTGTGGGTGGTGAAACCGCGGTCGCCAACTGGGTTGGCGCACTAGTCACACATTTGGAAGTGACCGGTCAGGGCTGGCTGGTGGCTGTCGACAGCGCCGGTGTCCTCGGATCAGCGGACACGGCTCTCGGAGACCTGACATGGCGTGTAGCGTCGACCGCTGAAACCCGGCGGCTGGTGAAAGCGGCGACCGGTGGTGAAGCGTTGGACCATCCGTCAGTGTGGCGGATCTGGACGCCGCATCCCAACGACTGGCGGGCTGCGGACTCGCCGATGCGCCGCTGCGCCGACCAGTGCGAAATCCTCGTCGCGTTAGCGGCCCGCCGCCGCCGCGACATCCGCTCCCGGATCTTCGCGGGGGTGTGGCCCCTCCCCGACACGCTACGCGGGGAGCTCGGCCCGTCCGGTGTGCCCTGGGCGGACGCCCTCGACGACGCTCTCGCCGCGACCGTCGACGGCGGGTCGTTGATGCCGCTCATCGTGTACGTGCAACCTGACGAGGCGGCGGTGATGCGTGGCGGACCGATCCCCCTCGCAGTTGACGACCCGGCCCGTATCGACGACTTGGAGGAGCGGACCATCCGCCGGCTAGCGAACGGGATTGACGCTCCCGCCGAACTGCTGCTCGGGGTCGGGGACATGAACCATTGGACGGGATGGCTGATCCGCCAGGACACGTTCGATCAGCATCTCGACCCGCTCATCCTCCGCATCCTCGACGGCCTGTCGGAATGGTGGCGTAGCCTGCTCGAAGTGTCGGGTGTGGCTGCTACCGGCAACATGATCTGGCGGAACCCTGCCACCGCGGTGTCGTCGGGTAACGGGTGGGAAACCGCGGTCGCCCTGTACGACCGGTTCGAACTGTCGGGTGACGCTCTGCGGGAAGCCGCGGACCGTGACGAGACGGTGAAACCGTCCGAAACGGAAATCAGCCAGCGGGTCAGTCTGGGACAGCGGCCCGTCACCACCGCACCCAGCGGGCAGCCGGGACCGCCCGCGTCAACGAACCCTGCCACCGTGCAAGCCGCCGGAACTAGTGTGCTCACCCGGTTGGGACGGTACCTGGCGGACACGGACGTGGCGGCCATGACCGCGTTGGAACGGGAAACCGCATCCCAGATCAGTGAGCTGGTAGCTGACACTCAGGCCCGGCTCGCCGGCATCGTCGCGGCCATGTCCGAACCCGAACGGGACCGCTACCAGGTCACAGGCAGCGAACCTGACCTGGCGGCGATCCTGGGCCGGGACACTGTCGCCGTTCTCCTCGGTGGCCTCGTCGTCAACGAAGCTCTCATCAACGCTGACCCGTTCAACGGGATCATCTCGAGCAGCCAGGAGCGGGTGGGGAACCTGCTCGCCGGTGTGAACGCTTCCTGGGATCGGCTCCTCGCCGACGACGACCGGACGGTAGCTGTGTCAGTGATCACAGCGACTGTCGCCGCCGCCGCAGTCGACGCCCTGTTCAACCGGACTCGAGTCACGGTCGGGGAGGTGGCGTTCGAAGGAGCCGACCTGGTGCCCTACCAGGCGTTGCGTGCCGGGTACGACTGGGCTGGTGGGGGCAGTGTCCGCACCAGCACCGACATGATGTCGGGTGTCGGCAACGGGGTGCGTGCCACGGCCAATCTCGCCGATGCGGGTGTCCAAACCGCCGGGTTCCGCTGGCTGTATGGCACCAGTCCCCGCCGAACGTTCGAACCTCATCTGCGGCTCGACGGCACCGAGTTCACCCGCTGGGATTCGCTCACCCAAACCCCCGACGGGGACTGGGTGGGCGGCGACGTGTACTATCCGGGGGATCACCGTGGATGCCGTTGCGGGTTCGAACGGCTTCTGGTCTTCGCGTGAACCGGGTGGATGTGGAACGGGGCTACTGGGATGAGGCGTCCCGAACACCCCCCGGCCGGCTGCGGAACGAATGGCTGTGTGACCGGTCGATCAGCGACGAAGCGTGTGTCGGGGTGATCGCCCAGTTCCTCGACAGGGCCGTCGACTTGGACAGCCCGGTCACTCTCATCGACCTGGGGTGTGGGCCGGGCCGGGTCGCGGTGCCGCTCGCTGACCGGTTTCCCCGGGTGATAGTGGAGGGTGTGGACTCGTCACCGGGGATGCTGGCCCGGGCTGTCGCTCATCCCCGTGTCCGGTACACGCTCGGTGACGGGAGGGGTGTCCCTGTGACGGGTGACGCCGTGTACACGATGGGTCTTCTTCAACATGTGCCCGTGGACGGGCAACTCGGGTATGTTGGTGCGGCGGGTCGTGCCGCCCCTGTCCTCGTCGCCCAGTTCATCGAGGGGGAGGAGGCGGAACCGTTCAGCCATCACATTCCCCTCAACATGATGGTCGACGCGGCGTCTGCGGCCGGGTATGGCAGGGTGTCAGTGTCCCGTGGTGTGCTCCACCCGTTGTGGACGTGGATGGTTGCCTGGACGTGAGCGGGGTAATAGGGTGTTCGCATCCCCCCTGTCCGTGTGACACGCTGACTGGTGTGTCCACGGGGATTGGAGTTCAGGATGTTCCCTGCCCTCGCCCTCACCGTGGCCCTCACAGCCACACCCCCCACCCCCCCTCCTCCTGTCCCTCCCGCGCTGGCCGCGTGGGTGATGGCGGCGGGGATGGGCGCTGACATGTCGGAGCGTTGGCTCCGCCAGGAATGCGGGCGGATCTGCCAGCCGGCTCCGCCGGCACCCCCGCCAACCGCCAGCAGCTCGAGCAGCTCGAGCAGCTCGGCTGCGAGGCGGGTAGGGTCGGGGGTCGAGCAGTGGCGGACACTGGTCGCCAGCCACTTCCCAGCCGAACACGTGGACCTGGCGTTAGCGGTGATGGCCTGCGAGTCGGGTGGCAACCCGGACGCCCGCAACCCGAACAGTTCAGCATCCGGTCTGTTCCAACACCTCGCCCGGTACTGGGACGCCCGCACCCTCGCCGCAGGAATCCCCGGTGCCAGCATTTTCGACCCGACCAGCCAGATGGTGGTGACCGCTCACATGACCGGCGGCGGGGTCAACTGGACGGCGTGGCAGGCATCCCACCACTGCTGGCATTAGCGGGGTTCGAACCGCCAATGCTGCTCATGGTCGGTGGCGAGCAGACGCCCACGGTCATACCCGTGGGCGTGCAACAGTGCGAACAGGGCGTCCGGTGACGTGCCGTAGTCCCGGGCCATCAGGTCAGGGTGGACACTGATCCACACGGTCGGCCGGTCCCGTTCCAACACCCCGACCGTCCCGGCGATCACCTCGAGTTCGGCGCCTTCCACGTCCACGGTCACACCCCCCACCAAGTCCAGGTCGAGCTCGTCGACCCGGAACACTCCCGCGGTGTGTGCGCCGTGCAGGTACTCGTATGACGGTTTGTCGACGACGGGTGCGGTCGCAGCGTCGGGCCATCCCCCGACAGTGACCTGCACCGAACCGGCCGGGTCGGGTCCGGCGAGCCCGTGGACGGTCATGCCGGGTGCCGCCGCCACGTTCGCGTTCCACACTGTCCGGGCGAGAGGCCACGCCTCCGCGGACCCTTCCACCAGGCACATGCGTGCCGCTCCCACAGTGTGGGCGTGGGCGACTGACAGCCAGCCCGCTTCCACACCCACATCCACAAGCCATCCGGGTCGCCCTTCCATCACCCTGGCAATACTGGTCGTGCGTTCCCGTTCCCAGTAATCCCACACATCCCAGCTCGCCAGCGGTTCGGGGAGTATCAGGGTGTAGTCGTAGTCCCTGGTCTGACCCTGCCGCAGATACCCGACGTTCCGGAACATGTGGCACCTCCGGGGCTGCCTCGGTCACGCTTGCGGACTGTTGGCCCTCCGGGACACCGGCTGACATCCGAGTGGAGGGCTCCGACATGTCCGACGATACCAACGGGACCGCAGCGTGTGGAGGTGTCCCCAAACGTGACACGGTGCATCCCGGTGACCCGTTAGCATGTGTGATGGAACCCCGATCCGGAGAACATCGCATGTGGACACGCACACTCTTGACGTTGACAGCGTCGGTCACTGCCGGGCAGCGGGCATGGCTGGCCCCGTTGAACACTCCGACCACCGCCGACCGCCGGGTGTTGACCGGTGACCCGTCGTGGCGGGAAACGACACCGCTCATGTTCAGTGACACGGAGGCGGGTCACGGGGACGCCGTGTTCGTTGGGAACCTGACCGGCCTGGCGGTCACGGACCGTGACGGGGTGGCGTGGGTCACCGCGGATGTGGACTGGCTGGACGGTGACGCCACCGCGGAACGGGCGCGAGGTCTGGTCGAGTCGGGACGGCTGCCGGGTGTGTCAGTCGCTGCGCTGGGTGAAACCGTGGACATGTGCTGGGATGAGGCCACGTCGACGGGCACTGTCATCAACTGGGAGGATCCCCCCGTCGTCGTCGACCAGGAAGGGAACAGGGGGCTGCCATGCGACTGGGAAACCATGGTGACGGCTGTTGTGGACCCGGTGATCGTGTCGGCCACGATTGTCACAGTGCCAGCGTTCGACGGGGCGCTCATCGCCGACGCCACCGACACCGGCACCCCCAACCCCACCGACACCGGCAGCCCCGGCCGGGGGCCCGTGGATTTGAACAGGCCACCCGACGACTGGTTCACCCGCCCCGACGTGGACGGCCCCGTCCCAGGGATGGTCACCGACGACGGCCGGGTGTTCCGATACGTGGCGCTCTGGGACACATGCCATATCGGGTTCGGCGGCCAGTGCGTGACCCCACCCCGTGGAGCCTCCTACAAGGCGTTCCTCACCGGCCAACTGGTCACCGCGTCGGGGACGGTGGTCCCGGTCGGTCCCCTCGTCGTGGACGACGGGCACGCCCCCGTCGACTGGTCAGTGGACCGGGTCGGCCGGTACTACGCGAACACGCTTCTCGCCGCCGCGTACGTGACGGTGGGGGAGGACGAGTACGGGGTGTGGGTGGCGGGTGCGCTGTCACCCCGTGCCACTGTTGACCAGACCGAGGTGTTGCGCCGGCACCCCCTGTCAGGGGATTGGCGTCCCCTCGACGGGGGGTACGGGCTGGTGGCTGCGGTCGCTGTGAACTCTCCCGGGTTTGTGGTGCCGCATGTGCTCGCCGCGGCGTCCGGTGACCCGGGCATGCTGGTCACGGTCGGTGACACGCCTGCGCCCGCAGAACCGGTGTCGGATCTGGTGCTGGTCGCCGCAGCGATCGAAGCTCTCGCCGGCCGGGTGTCGGACACGCTCGCCCGGTTGGACGCGGAAGCGTTGAACATGGCGGCTGACCGGGTGGCCGAAGCACTAGGAGTCGCGACATGAGTCTGCTGTTGATGGAGTCCGCGGATCTGCCGTCCGTGGCCGGTGACAAATGGACCACGAACACGGCGACGTTCGCGCAGACCGTGGACGGGCGCACCTGTTGGAGGATGGTGGAGGCGAGCATGCCCCTGACCAAGAACCTGTCAGCAGCCCAGGAGTCCGCCACGATCACTGTCGGATTGCGCTACCTGGTCACCGGTACGAGCAACGGCACGACCAACAATGGCATCTGCACGTTCTACGGGATCGGTGGTACTGTCCTGCATGTCCGTGTCACGAACACTGCGTCGGGTGCCATCGCAGTGTACCGGAACGCGTCCAATCTCCTTGGCACATCCGCGGCGGGTCTGCTGCCAATCAACACGTGGGTGTACCTGGAGTTCCAGGTGACCTGTCATGACACGGCGGGTGCGGTCACTGTGAAAGCCGATGGTGTAACAGTGCTCACCCTCACCAATGTTGACACCCGTAACGCTGGCGCGGACGCCCTCATCGACCAGGTCAGGTTTGGTGCCCAGGATGTGGGTAGCCTAAAGTACGCCTACGTCCGGGATGTTGTCGTCATGAACGATGCGGGCACCACCCTGAACGGGCCGATCGGCCCCTGCATTGTGGAAGCCCGGCTCGCCACCGCGGCCGGTGACCTGACAGCGTGGACTCCGAACACTGGCGCGAACTATGCGGCAGTCGACGACCCGGCGGCCAACGACGGGGACACCACATTTGTGGAAGCGCTCACCCCGGTCCGTGACACGTACACGATGGCGGACCTTGTAGCGGTCGGCTCGAACATCAAAGCTGTCCAAGCCCATGTCGTCGCCCGGTACAACACGGCGCCACTCAACGTTGCGACCACCCTCCGCCGGTCGTCCACGAACAGTGACGGCACCGCTTCTGTCCCAACCGGGTCGTACGGGTCGAAGGCTGTGACGATATGGGAGACTGATCCGGTGGCTGCTGGGGCGTGGACTGTCGCTAATTTCAATGCCACGCAGTTCGGGGTCGTGTCCAGCTGATGGCTGATGTTCGGGCCACCCAGCTCATCGTTGAGGTCCTCGGCGGCGTCCCCGATGTTCGGGCCACCCAGCTCATCGTTGAGGTCCTCGGCGGCGTCCCCGATGTTCGGGCCACCCAGCTCATCGTTGAGGTCCTCGCCTTGGAGGCAGCGTACGCGCCACCCGAAACACCAGCCGGGGTGGCGGCGGTGGCGACAGGCGAGACCACGGTCACTGTCACGTGGGGTGACGTTGCGAACGAAACCGGGTACCGGGTTGAGTCGTCGGTGGACGGGTCGACCGGATGGGTGGACCGGTCGGGGAGTCTGGCCGCTGACACTGTCACGTTCGGGGATACGGGACTGACCGCTGCCACCACGTACTGGTACCGGGTGATAGCGTTCAACCTGAACGGTGACAGTGCGGCGAGTGCGGTCGTGGACGCCACCACTGACAGCCCACCGCCTCCTGTGGTCGGTGAGTCGAACCGTATGGGTGGCAGCGGCGCTATCCGACATTCCCCACCCGGCCGCCGGTGAACCAGCCCAACACGAGGTGTTGACTAGTCACCGTGCGTCCGGTACTGTGCCAGTACAGGTCGCCTGCATCAGCACCCCGCCGGGGGGTCTCGCAGCCAGAGACGATGGGTGACACCCGACCCACCAACCCTGTGGAGGTGTCCCCATGTTCACCCGTGAACAGATCCTCGCTCTGCTCGACAGTGACGTCGCCGCGTCAACCGACCCCGAACTGGGCGTACTCACCGAAGCGATCTCGGCTGCCCTCTCTGACCGTGGCTCGTACACCCGCGACGAACTGTCCCGACTCGTGGAAGTCGGCCGGGCTGTCAGCACCGAACGTGACACCCGTGTCGCCCTCACCGCGGAACTCGACGGCCTCGCGGTCGCCCTCACCGACCCCACCCCCGAACCGGTGGTCGAACCGGCCGTCACAACCCCCGACCCGGTGCCGGTGGCCGCGTCCGCGGGCACTGTCAGCCAGCTCGCCGGGCACCGCAACCAGCCCCTCCCCCCCAACGACGAGCTCCCCCCCGCCGCTGTGATCGTCGCGGCCGGCGGGTCGCCCGGTGGCGGCCGCACCGACGGCACCCCCATCAGCAACGTGGTAGAGCTCGGATCACGGATGGAGTCGGCGTGGCGTGGCACCTCGCCGCCCGCGAACGGGGCCGTGTTCAACCGGGCCGCGCAGAAGCAGTGGGACGCCGCCCACCGTTTCACCCAGGATTCGGGCGAGTCGAACTACCGGACGCTCCGCACCGTGTACGAGCAGGCGCAGGCAGCCGCCCGTGACAGCGTGTACAAGGGGTCGGGTGTCACCCGCACCCTCCAGGCCGCGTCCGGGATCTGTGGGCCGTCCGAAGCCCGCTACGACTTCCTGTCGCTCACCTCGACGGACGGTCTCATCGACCTGCCCGAAGTCGGGTTGACACGGGGCAGCGTGCAGATCCCCCAGTCCACCACATACCAGGATCTGCGCCTCGAGGCGGGTGTCGGCCAGTCGTACACGTCCGCGAACGGTGTCGCCGGCACCACCAAGTCAACGTTCACGGTGGCGTGCCCGGGTGTCACCACGTTCAACCTGACGGGGTGGGCGACGATCCTCCGGTTCTCCAACTTTCAGGGACAGTTCTTCCCCGAATATGTGGCGGACACCACCCAGACTGCGCTCGCCGCGCACGCACAGAAAGTGAACAACGGGCTGCTCGACGCGATCATCGCGGACGCCAACACGCTCACCTACTCGACGTCGGATAAGGGTGGTGGAGCGTTCACCCAGTTCATCCGCCAGGTCACCTTCCACGTGTGGTTGTACCGGGACAAGTACCGGCTGGCGAGGGACACGATCCTCGACGTGGTGTTCCCGTACCGGGCGTTGGGTGCGATCATCGCCGATGTGGCGGCCCGTGACTCGACGACCACGGCCGGGCTCATGGTCGCATCAGCGATCAGTCAGCTCGAAACGGAGATCGGGGCTCGCATCCAGTTCGTGTACGGGCTGATGGAAATGCTCGACGCGCCCGGCGACTTCGGCGACGAAGTGTACGACGCGCTCGTGTACCCGGCTGGCGCGGTCATCCGGATCACCGGTGAAACCCTCGACCTGGGCGTGGTGCGCGACTCGACCCGTAACGCTGCGAACGAGTTCGAAACGTTCACGGAAACGTTCGACGCGGTCGCCACGACAGGCTACGAGATCATGCGTCTCACTGACATGGTCCTGTGCCCGAACGGTGAAACCGGCAGCCGGGTGACGATCACCTGCACGTCGGGTGCGTCCGGGTCCTAACAGCCTCCCGGTAGTACCGGGCAGCACGCAGCGGCAATGGTGGGGGGCCAGTCCCCCCACCTGCCGCGTGGTAGCCTCCTCTACCAGCCCACGCATAGAGGAGCCAGGTCATGTCCCCGCCACCGCTACCAGTGGTCTGGCACACATACCATCCCGACCATGTGGGCCGTTGCTGCTGGGATCAGACCATCGTCGAACAGCTTCTCGAACCGTTCAACCCGGTCACTGTCGAACAGATCCCCACTACGGGTGGGGCCGTGATTGTCGTCCCCGGCCGTGACAACGCGGGGACAGAACCCCGGTTCACCGCCGACATAGCGCACCTCGACTGGGTGGTGCTCATCGTCACCGGTGACGAAGAAGGCCTGTTCCACCCGGCCGAGGTCACCCATCCGCGTATCCGCCGGTGGGTGCAAACCCCCCACACGCTCGGTGACGGGGACATGCTGCTGCCACTCGGACCGACCCCCCACACCAGTGACCCGTCGATAGTCGAAGCCCCAGCCAAAAACGTGGACGTTTTCTTCGCCGGTCAGGTCACCCATCAGCGCCGCCACGACATGGTCGCAGCGTTCACCGGGTTCCCCGGCGCCGAACTGGTCGCCACCGCAGGGTTCAGTCAGGGCCTGGACCGTGGCGAGTACATGGCTCGGATGCGGGCAGCGAAAGTGGTGCCATGCCCGTCGGGTCCCTGCCATGTCGAATCGTTCCGCATATACGAGGCGCTCGAGTCGGGGGCTGTTCCCCTCGTGGACAGTCGCACACCGGACGGGGCCCCGGGTGTAGGTCCCGCCTACGACTGGGTGGTGGGGGAATGGGAACACGCCCCCACCATGGCCCGCCTGGTCCTCGACACGTGGCCGGTGTCAGCGAACCGGACCCAAGCCCACTATCAGGCAGCGAAAATGCGGTTACGGGCGGGCATGGCCGCCCAGTTGAACACGTTGCGTGGCAGCGACGATGCGACACCACCGGTCACAGTGCTCATTCCCACGTCACCGATCCTCGCTCACCCCGACCCTGCCATGACTGTGGAAGCGGTCACGTCGGTCCGTACCCAGTTGCCGGGGGTGCCGATCGTGCTCATGTTCGACGGGGTCCGTCCCGAACAGGAGAACCGGCGGGAAGCGTACGAGGAGTATCAGCGGCGTGTGCTGTGGCACACCAACCGGATTGGTGGTGTGACCCCCCTCCGGTTCGACGAGTACACCCATCAGGCGGGCATGACCCGGCGAGCTCTCGAAGAGGTCACGTCACCTCTCGTCCTGTATGTGGAACATGACACGTTCCTGGACGGTGTGATCCCGTGGGATGCGCTGGGTGGCTGCATCACGGACGGTGCCTTCGACGTGATCCGGTTGCATCACGAATCCGAGATCCTAGAACCGCACCGTTATCTGATGCTCGACGACACCCCCACCAGTGCTGGGGTGCCGGTGCTCCGCACCCGGCAATGGTCGCAACGTCCACACCTCGCGTCGGCCGCGTACTACCGGCGGCTTCTCACCTTGTGGTTCCGGCCCGGTCAACGCACCATGATCGAAGATGTGATGCATGGGGTGTGCCAGTCGGAACCGTGGACTGAGAACCGGGTGGGGATTTACGCTCCACCGGGCGACATGAAACGGTCATGGCATTTGGACGGGCGGGCCAGCGAACCGAAATACGGGATGGACCGATGACGAAGGTCGTGTACGTCGGGAACTTCCGACCCGAATATTCCACCGAAAACGACGTGGCGGACGCGTTGGCACGGTTGGGAACCCAAGTGGTCACAGTTCAGGAGGACGACTGGGCGCAGGGACGGTGCGGCATGCCCGACCCTGACAGTGTGGACATGGTGTTGTGGACCCGCACATGGCCGGTGCCCAGTGCCCTCGCTGAGGTGTCGCTGCAACCGTTCAAAGCGGCGGGGGTGCCAGTGGTCGGCTACCATTTGGACCGGTGGTGGGGTTTGAGCCGGTCCCGGGACCTGTACTCGGATCCGTACTGGGCGTGGATGGACACGTTCTTCACCGCTGACCCCGGCACCGCTCATTGGGCGCGGCTGGGTGTGAACGCGGTGTGGACACCCCCCGCAGTGTCCGAACGTCACCTCGAACCTGTCACACTGCCACGCCACGCACCCTACCCGAACGCGGTCGTAGCGTTCGTTGGGAACACCGACGAAACGTCGTACCATCCTGAGCATCAGCACCGGTTCGCGATGCTCGACGTGCTCCGCCGCCGATACGGGTCGTCGTTCGTTGAAATCCCTGGGCGTGGCCGACCCGCTATCCGTGGCCCCGCCCTCACCCACATTTACGGGACGGTGCCCGTCATCGTCGGTGATTCGTGCCTGGCGGGACTGGACGCGTACTGGTCGGATCGGGTACCCGAAACGGTGGGCCGGGCCGGGCTGCTGCTCCACCCGTGGACGGACTGGGCGGGCCAGTACGAACCGGGCCAACATTTGCTGTGTTGGCGTCTCGGGGACTGGGATGGGCTTTGCGGTGTCATCGACTCGGCGTTAGCGGACAGTGCTGGCAGGGACCGGGTCCGGTTCGAGGGTGCCGCGCACGTCCGGGCGGGTCACACGTACACGGTGCGGATGCGACGGGTGTTGGAGATGATGCTGTGAGGGTCGGGTTGATCGCCCGCTGCGACAACCGGGGTCTCGGCATCCAAACCTGGGAGGTGTGGCGGCATCTGACACCGGCGGTGACCGTGGTAGTGGACCCTGGCGGGACAGAAGCCCGCCAGTACCCGGACAGGTATCCCGACGGCATTGTCTGCACTCCCGACCGGATATGTGACCGGCGGATCGTGGACATGTTAGCGACGTGCGACGTCGTGTACACGGCGGAAACCTGGTATGACCGGTCGCTGCCCGAACGGCTCGCCGCTGCGGGCACTGCCACAGTCCGGCACATCAACCCTGAACTCGACGACGGGGCATGGTCGTCGAGTGTGTGGGCTCCCACAGGCTGGCTCACCGACCGGCTTCCTGCTGGGACCCGTGTCGTGCCCATGCCCGCACCCGTTGACCGGTTCCCGACGGTGACCCCACCCACGTCACCGCCCAGGGTGGTGCATCCGGCGGGGAAACCGGCGTTAGCTGACCGGCAAGGTTCGGAGATTGTGGCGGCTTGCACCCGGCCTCTGCATCGGGCGGGTATCAGCGTGGACCTTGTCGGGTTCGGTTCCGCCCGTGGTGTCCCGTTCCGGCCTGTGGACGACTGGTGGACCCGTGACCCGGGTGCGGTATGTTCGGTGATACCCCGACGGTACGGCGGGTTGTGCATGCCCGTTCTCGAAGCGTTGGCCGCGGGTGTGCCCGTAATGATGACGGACTGCCCGCCGAACGCTGACATGTGGCCGATCATCCCGTTGGCAGCGTCGCGGGGTCATGATGTGCGGGCGAAAGCGGGTCTGGTGCCGAACTGGGTGGTGGATCCGGGCACGGTCACGTCCACGGTGATGGTCCTGGCCGCTGACCCGGACCGGCGGGCCCATGAAGCGGACCGGGCCAGGGGTTGGGCGCTGGAACATTCGTGGGAGGTGCTCGCACCCGTGTGGGTCAGGGAACTGGCCGACGCTGCCGAGACGGGCAGTCGGTGAAAGCGAGCGTCGAGCAGATCGGGGCGCTCACCCGTCTGCTCGGGGAGCTCGAAGCGGTCCGGCGTGGCGTTGACCTGTGGGCGTTGGACCGGGCTGAGGCCGCGGAACTGATCCGGGCCTGCCATTTGGAGCTTGGTGACCTCCGGGTCGCAGACCTGTCGGGTGGTGGACGGGGACAGTCGGGAAGCCGCCAGTCTGCTCGCCGCCGGATGGTGGGAGCGGCAATCGTCGCTGACCCCGACGATATGAGGCATGGCACCGAATACGGTTACAACCACGGGTGCCGGTGCGACCGGTGCCGGGCCGCGAAATCGGAGGCGGGTAAAGCACGACGAACCCGCCACACATAGCACCCCGACCGCCCACGTGTGCTATCTTGGGTGGTGTTCCAGTGAGGAGACGGCAGAGTGCTGAACGCCCGCGACGAAGCAACACTCACGTTCATCCGCAACTTCTACGCGGACAATGACTACTACCCGACCCTCCGTCAGGTGGCAGAGGGCATCGGGTTGAGTCGAGAATCCACACAGAGTGTGCGACTGATCCTCACCCGTCTCGAACGTGAAGGGTTGATCCGTCGGATTGGCGGGGTGCCGCAGGGTATCCGACTGGTACACCCGTGACCGCGGGACGGTGACCGTGACCCGTGTCGGTGTCGTCGCCGACCTCGAGCATTACCGCCGTCACCTCACCCCGATCGTCGACGGGCTCGCCGTGGCGGGTGTCGAAGTGTTCGACGGTCCCGGCGACATCACCCTCGTCGCGGGCAGAGCCGACGCCCGGAGAGTGAACGGGCCGGTCATCCTCGTGGAGCATGGTGCCGGGCAACGGTACATGACCGAGCACGGGCAGCTCATAGACGCGTACGGTGAACCGGCACCCGAACACAACGTGGTCATGTACCTGTCCCCACGGTCCGAAACGGTGGGGACCATGGCCGAAGTGTTACCCAACGCCCGGATCGTGGTTGCCGGTGCGCCAGTGCTCGGCACGTTGGGTGCGGTGGGTGCGGGCGACCGGGTGGTGTTCGCGACGCATTGGGCGTCGGGTCTCGCATCGCGGATCCCCGAGGCGGGCACGTCGTGGCCGTGGAGTGTCCGCCATGTGCAAGCTCTCACCGCCCGGTATGGCACACGGGTCACTGTTCACGCCCACCCCCGGCATGTGGCGAGGGTACGCAACGATGTGGCACGCCGCCGAATCCACGTTGACGTGGAAGCGGACTGGCGGTCCGTGCTGACCCAAGCGCAGATCCTGGTGGTGGATAATTCGTCGATTATCTGGGAGGCGCAGGCGGTGGGTGTGCCCGTCGTGCTCATCGACCATCCCCTGTGGCGGTCAGACCCGGGCCACGACTTGCGGTGGGGTCCGGAGGGTCGGCGTTTGCCGCTGGTCCGGCCCGGTGACAATCTGACAGAGATAGTTGACAGAGAGCTGGTGTCACCGACCGCCCCCGTGAACGTGTACGGGCCGGGCGACCCGGTCGAGGCGCTCGGACTGGCTGTCGCAGCGATCGTCGACCTGTTGTAAGTGGATGCAACCTCGTCGACTGCTATGATCCGCTGCGATGACCGTCGCACCGATTTTCGCGACCTCACCGCCCGCCCGGTCGGGATGGCGGCCAAGTTTAGTGGGTGCTGCCCGAGAGTTCGGCACGTATGAGCCTCCCGACTCTGATGTTGCACGTCGTCTCGGTGGGATCAGCTATCAGCCACCGTCGGACAACACGTGGGTGCGTACCTTCGACCCGTGTGACAGTCCGGAACTGGTACACAGTCAGGGTGACCCGGCGGCGGTGTGGCTGCCGTGGGGTATCACAGCCCGTGACGACTGTCCCAGCATCGGCAACGACCCGGTAGCCGCCGCGGGTCGGGTCACTGCCACGCTCCGCAACCAGACCTCACATCTGATCGAGGAGGTGTTGTGGACTGGGCTCCTCGACGTGGGCACTGACATTGAGACCATGGCAGCGGCGAACAGTCCCGCCGGGTCGAACCGTCGACTCGCGTCGGATTCGGCGACCCTCATCGACGGGACCGCCGCCCACGGTTTCGTCGACGCGTTCGGCCACATCCTCGACTGGGTGCCCACAGTGCTGGGCGGTGAAAACGCGTGGATTCATTTGGAGCCACGTCTCCTCCCGTACCTGGCGTTCTACAACCTGGCGACGCGAACGTCGGCGAGGTCGATCAGCACTGTCCTCGGGGACTATCCGATCGTGGCTGGCACCGGGTACACGGGGTCGGGTCCCGCCAGCCAGGTCACCGGCACCGGGCAGTCGTGGATCTACGTGACGACCCCCGTCCGTGTGATCGAGGGGCCCATCTTCGAACCGGGCGACCCGGAAGGGTTCTTGGATCGGAGTCTCAACAGGTTCCGTCCCGTCGCATCACGTATGGTCCTGGCCGACTGGGACCTCGAGGTGCATGGGGCGATAAGGGTTGCCACCCCGGACCCCGGTCCGACGTGGGCGGCGACAGGAAGCTAACGGAGGAGACGCGACGATGGCGACAAGCCAGCCGAGTTTGGCGGCGGGACGTGGTCTCGTCGCTGCCCGGATCACCCTGCTCAACGCGGACGGTTCCCGGAACTGTTCCACCGCCGACACGAGCGCGTACACGATGTGCCCGCAGACAATCACCGTTTCCGAACAGACCGAAGCGGGAGAGTCTCAGACCATCCGCTGCGGTTCGGGCAGCGTGTACGCCACGTACACGACTGAGGACGCGGTGAACAGCCTCGAACTGACCATGACCCTCGTGCCAGTCGACATCGAGTTGATCGCCTTGGCGACCGGAGCGACCCCGCTACGGTCCGGCGGGTCGATCATCGGATGGTCGGGCGGGCAGAACACGAACACGATCCCCACCGAAGTGCACGCCTGGCAGGAATCGTATGTGGGTGGAGCCCAGTCCGCCGCACCTAACAACTTCTGGCATCACTGCTGGCCGCATGTGAAATGGCGGTTGTCGCCCGCGAACCTGGAGGAAGGGTTCAACACGATTTCCCTCATCGGGAAAGTGTCGGGGAACCTGAGCCTCGGTAACGGGTCGTTCTTGGACATTCCCGTGGAAGCGTTCGAATCGTCCACCCACTACCACGCCAGGTGGCGGGACAATGACGTGCCGGTCGTCACCGACGCGGCGTACAACAATGGTTTGGGTGGCGGTTACATACCCACGCCGGCCTGCACGAGCTGACAGTGGACATGCCATGTGACGTGTGGGTCACGTCGGCGGACGTCGCGGCGTGTGGTGTCGACCCGGCCCTGTACGACGCTGCCCTGGTCACTGATGTGCTCGCCGCCGCGTCCGCGTGGACGTTCCGCATGTCGGGGCAACGGTGGACGGGGGTGTGCACGTCAACGGAACGGCCATGCGGGTGTTCGTGTCGCTGCGACCAGGTGTGCCGCTGCGACAGTCTGTGCCAGTGTCAGACCGCGGACACGGTCGCTCTCACTTACGGGCCGGTGGTGGGCACCCCGACAGTCACCATTGACGGCGCCCCGTTCAGCATGTTCGCGGTGATCGCCCCGAACATGCTGGCCCGCACCGACGGGCACCGCTGGCCGTCCTGCCAGGTGTATGAGCAGGGCCCGTCGGAGGGGTGGATAGTCACATATGATCATGGTGTCGTACCCCCAGTGTTGGCGGTGATGGCCGCTGCGGAGGTGGCGTCGGAGATGCTGCGGGCGTGTGCCGGTGACGTGTGCGCGTTGCCGGCGGGTACGGTGGCGGTCACCCGGCGGGGAGTGTCCATCGACTTGGACTCGGACAAGGCGGCGGCAGCGTTACCGCGGGTGGCGATGCTTCTCGGGTCGTATCCGCCTCGTCGGAGCCCACCCGTGGTGCGGGACGGTTCGCGGGGTCTCATCACGTCGGGTCCGGTGTGAATGGCGTCCCTCGACCCGCTCCGCGAACGTATTAGGGGTCGGGCCCGTGTCGCGGTGGGCCGGGTTGCGGGTCCGTTGGAAACGGAGCTGCGTCGCACGTCGCCACGCCGGACCGGACGCATGGCCAGTCAGACCCGGGTGACACCGGCGGGCCCGTACCGGCTGCGGGTGACAGTGAACACCCCGTACGCGTCGTATGTGCGGTCGGGCACGGCACCGCATGTGATCCGCCCGGTCCGGGGTAAAGCCCTCACGTTCATATGGCATGGCCGCCGAGTGTTCTTCTCGAGGGTGCGGCATCCGGGGACGCTCGCCCGGCCGTGGCTGGCGTTGGCGTTCGACCGGTTCGGGCGGATGGTCGCGGACGAGTTGCGGAGGCTGCCATGACCGTGGCCGCCACAACGTTGCTGACAGCGGCCACCGGGCTCGCTGATGTCCTGTCGGACGCTGCGGTCGCGTACGGGTGGACACCGTCACAGGTGTGTGTGACACCGGTCGAACCGGGGTTCGGCTGCGACGAAATCCATGTGTGGTTCGGGGGGATCCGCCCGGATACTGTGCGTGGAGCTCCGGACTGTGAAGTGGCGTCGATTGTGGAACTGTCGTGGGCGGTGTCGCATTGCATTGGCGCTGACCGGGTCGAGTCGTGTGCCTGGTGGGGTGAAGCGGGTCGGACTGATGAGGCGCTGGCACGGTTGTGGGTGGTGTGGGGTGGCCTGGTGGTGGCGCAGACGTCAGGGGTGTTGTGCACGGCGTTGGGTGCCCGGTCGTGCCGGGACGTGTCGTTGGGGCCTGTCGGCAGGTTCGAGTCGGGCGACTTGGCCGTGTATTCGGGCACAGTGTCCGTCCGGTTGGACGTCACCACGGTTGGGGGTTCCTAACCCGCCCGGGCTTGCCCGCCGGTGCTATCCTGGAGGTATGCTCCTGAGGCTACAAGATCGACTCACACTCCGAGACCACGGGCTCTCAGTTCGGAAGGAGCGTTTCCTCAAAGGTGGAAAAGCCCTCGGACTATGGACGCTCACAGATGATGAGGGAGCGTATCTCCTGATCGGAGACCAGGGGTGCGCCGCTCCCACACAGTGGGAAGCGGTCGCCGAGGCTCTCTCCCGCATCGAACGGGGAGACTACTGACCGCGGTTGCCCGCCGGTGCTATCCTGGGGGGTATGGATGAGACGCATGGGATCACTTTGCACCCTGACGGGTCGGCGACGGTGGAAGGGGTACGGTTGCGGGCCCCTTCGCTCAGTGAGTACGGTGACGTGATCGACGCGTTCGAACGTGCCCGGCTGCGGATCGTTGAGCTCGGGGAACAAGCCGACCAGTATCGGGCGGACGCGGTGGTGCCTGGCGCGGATCGTGTCGGACTGGTTGGTGAAGCGGTACGGGTGGAACGGGAACGACGGGAAACGTTCGCGCGGCTGGTCGCAGAAGTGCTTCGCCCTCTCACCGGTGACCCGGACGCATGGTCGGGGGGGCTGCCAGCGTGGATGGGACGTCCCGACGGTCTTCTCCTCCTCCTCAACCATTGGGAGACGGTCCCTTTCCGTGGCTCGGAGCAGATAGTCGGCGGCTGACTCCTGGAGCCACGTCAACTGACCGCTGGCAGCAACTGACCGGCCCGAAAATCCTTCTCGGTGGGGGCCTGCGGATTCGAGCGTCGATTTACCGGGCGTTGCCGATGCACGCCCCCACTGTCCTGGACGGGTTGACGTTGTGGCAGGTGGGGGTGTTGCTGGGCCATCACGTCGCTGGGCCAAGCGAAGCCGACGAGGCGGAGGCAGCCGATATTATGGAGGCGCGGGCCCGCCGGGTCTTGGAAGTGGAGGAGCGGCGTCGTGGCTGACATCGTCGAGGATCTAGTCCTCAGAATTGATGAGGCGCTGGCCGCTGTCGACCGGGTTGAACGGCGGATCACGGACCTGTCACAGCCGGTGCGGGTGTCGGTGGATGATTCCGGGGTGCGGGCGTTGTCCGCCCGTTTCGACGACGTGACCGTGTCCGCTGCCCGTCTGTCGTCTGAGACACGGGAAGCTGACCGGGCGGCGGGTGCGGTAGCGTCGGAGATGGGCCGGGTCGAGTCGTCGGCTTCGGCTGCTGCCGGTGACGCCGCCCGGCTGAGCCGTGAACTGGATGAGGGTGCCTCCGACGCCCGTGTGATGGCGTCGGAGATGGGCCGGGTGTCGTCGGGTGTGTCGTCGGCGACGACTGGTGCCCGCCGGTTGGACGCGGTGACGGGTAGTGCCGCAGCGTCAACGTCGGGGTTGGGTGCGGCAGCGGTCACGACAGGTGGCGCGTTGGCCGGGTTCGCGGGGAGGGTGGGTGTCGCTGTCGGCGCGTTAGGTGGGTTCGGGGTGCTGCGGGCTGTCACCTCCCAGCTCGGCCAGTCACTCACCGCGTTCAACGATCTGAGCGAATCGGTGAACGCGGTGAACGTCACATATAAGGCAGGCGCAGAAGCGATCGCCGAGTTCGGGGCGACATCCGCGGCAAGTTTCGGGATCGCCCGCTCCGAACTGAACACGCTGGCAGTACCGATCGGGGCGCTGCTCCGCAACTTTGGGCTGTCCGCCACGGAGGCAGCCGACTCGACAGTGATCCTCGCCCGTCGTGCCGCGGACCTGGGATCAGTGCTCAACCGGCCGGTCGCCGACGCCCTAACAGCGATCGGTGCCGGGTTGCGGGGCCAATCCGAACCGCTCCTCGCGTTCGGCGCGAACATCAACGAGGCGAGGGTCGCGGCGGAGGCGATGGCGTTGGGGTTGGCGTCGTCCACGTCCGCGGTGTCAGACCAGGCGAAAATCCAGGCCCGGCTCAGCCTGATCCTCAAAGACACGGCGTTCGCGGCGGGTGACTTCGCGAACACGATCGACGGGCTGCCGAACCGGACGAAGACCGTGTCAGCAGGGTTCGAGGAGATGCGCGTCAAGCTGGGTGAGGGTCTCGTCCCAGCGATGGAAGCCCTCCTCGGGGTTGCACCGGCGATCGTGACAGTGGTCGAGTCGATGGGACCGGCGATCGCTGACACTGCCCAGGGTTTCGCCACGTTCGTCGCCGCTGTGGACAACGCGGCGGAAGGTGGCGGCCGCCTCGAGGAGATCGGGCAGGCCTTAGTGTCCACGTTCGGTCTGTTCACCGATATTGGGGGTGCCGCCAGTGATGTGCTGTCGGGTGCGTTCGCCGCGGCGGAAGGGGACTTGGCGGGGCTCAACGAGCAGGGGGCACAGTTCAGCCAGAAAGTGTTCGGCAACCAGTTCGTGAGGGTCGCCCGCCAGAACATTGTGCAGTCCATGAACGATGGCACTGACGCGGTGACCGCGTTCGCCAACGCGATGGCGTTCCTCGCCCGGCAACGAACATTGGCGGGGGAGTCCCTGCCCATCGACGCGTTCGACCAGCTCGCCCAGGCGGCCGGGTTGAGCAGCGATCAGGTCACCGAAGCCACGTTCTTTCTGGCCCGTCACGCCGACCAGGCGTCGTTGACCACGTTCCAGGTCAACGAGCTGAACCGTGGTCTCGCTTCGGCAGCCGAGTCCGCGCGGCTGTCAGGGTTGGCGGTCGCTGCCGGGCTCGACGAGCAGGCCGCGGCGCAAGCCCGGTTGGATGCTGCCCTGTCCGGCACGTCGGGGTTCGCCGGGCTGATCGCCGAGGCGGCAGAAACAGGGTTGACGCTCACCGAACTGGCCAAGACGGCTGAGACGGCCGGTACCAGCATTCTCGCCGGGTTGGGTCCAACAGACGCTGCCCGTGCCCGCCTCGCCCTGTTCGCGGAGGATGCGGCTACTGCCGCCCGCTCCTACGGGGAGACCGTTGACATTTTCAAAGGCAAGGTTGAGGAGCACGCCGGGTCGACAGCCGAGTTCGTGAAGAACCTAACGGAGTCGGTGGGTCAGCAACAGCAGTTCGAAGCGGACTTGGCGGTGCTCGCTGCACGTGGCTTCCCGCTTCTTGCAGAGGAGCTCCGCAGTCAGGGTCCCGCCGCGGCGAGCGCCGCTGACAAATTCGTGGCGGACACGTTCAACGCCCGCCGAGCCGAGGATGCGCTGTCCGGGTATGTGAGTGGTGTCACCGAGCAGGTCACCACGGACCTGACCACCGAACTGGGGAAAATCGATTTGAGTCAGCTCGGGTCGGAAGCGTTCCTGTCGTTCCTCGCCGGGTTCAACTCGGCGTCGGTGACCAAGGCGACACAGGACGCCGCCCGGTTGAAAGCGGAACGCCTCGACATGTACATTCGGAAGGGGTTGGAGTTCGGGTCCCCGTCGAAAGTGATGTTGCGGATCGGTGAGGACGCCGGCGATTCGCTGCTCGTCGGGTTCAACGCCGCGGCGAACCGTCCCGTCCTCGCCCTCACCGGTGTGCAAGCCGTGCCGGTCGGTGCGGCCGCCGTGCCCGGTGGGCAGACGGCTGGCACGGGGGGCACGGGGGGCGGTAACGTGAACCAGACCATCAACATCACCAATCCGACAGTCCGGGACCTCGAATCCGAGACGGCTCGTCTCGCACAGTTGACGGGTGCGGTCGCGTCCACGTTGAGGGGGTTCTGATGGTGTGCGACCTGCGGCTCGGTGGCACCCTGTCCGGGTCCGGGTTGACAGGTGGCATGAGTGTCCACAATTCCCGGATCAGTGTGGCGGACTGGTCAGGAATCCATGGCAGCCCCGGTTACAACACCCGGCTGGTGCGGGTCGCTGGGCGGGCGGGCGGCTACCCGGTGGGTGATGGCATGCCGTTCGAACGGTCCATCAACCTGGACTTGCTGGTTACCCGTTGGGCGGCTACCGGACCCGGGTCGTTGACCGAGGCGACTAGTGGCGTGCAGGTGGAAGCGAACACGGACACCCTGCTCGGGGTGCTCGCCGACCCTGACGGCTTCTACATTGAGGAGGACCTGGATGACGGGTCGTCACGGTTCACGCATGGGCGTGCGGTGACTGTGGTCACGGTACGGCAGAGGGAATGGCGTCGTGTGAACGTGCCGGTGGTGTGCGAGTGGCCGTACTGGTCGGCGGGTGGCAGCCAGTCCACGGACACCCTGACCGGTTCGGACACGCTCACCGTCGGCGGGAACGTCGACGTGTACAACCCGGTGCTCGAGTTCAGCGGTGACGGCACCCTCACCCACACGGCACTCGGTTGGACGATCACAGTGACCGGTTCCGTTTCGGCGGTCACGGTTGACTTGGGTGCCCGCACCGTCGTTCAGGCCGGTGTCAACGCTGACAGTGTCATGTCACACAACACCGCGTATTGGGGCCGGTTCGTGCCGGGTGTCAACGCGGTGACGTGTTCGGGGGCGCTCTCGGTTGCGGTGACGTGGCGGGACCAGTGGTCTTGATGTCACGGGTGTGGGCGGAAGTGTGGACACGTCCGGGGGCCGCGTCGTTCGGCCGGGTGATCGCGGACTGCCCGGTCCTGTCCTTGTCGGGGACGAGACGGGCGAACGGGGTGGGTGAGGGGGTGTGTGTCCTGGCTGAATCGTTCACCCGGTTCGACGAGATCCTGAAACCGGATCCGGTGACACCCGCCAACGCGGTGTCGAGCCTGATCCGGGTGTTCTCGGAAGCGGACCCGTCCACCCCGTTCTTCGAGTTCCTACCCGACCAGTTGACGGGGAGGGCGTCAGCGGCGGACGTGGACGTGGATGTGCGGGGACCCGACATCAGCCGTATTGTCGGGTACGCCCGGGTGGAACCGTGGGACTGGGATGGCACCGACGACCATGTTTCTTTGTGGCCCGACCACGTGTACGGGGGTCGGAACACGCTCGGGGAGTTGGAAGGCCGCTACCAGCCGCACATCGTGAACGTGTGGACAACGGCGACAGGTGGCACGTTCACGATCGGGGTGTCGGTGGACGGTGCCGCCTATCAGACCACCGCGTCGATCGCCTACAACGCGTCATCGGACACGGTACGAACCGAACTGGTTGCGCTCAGCAACGTGGTTGAGGTCGAGGTGACGGGGGCCGGGTCGGCGGGGCAGCCGTGGACGATCCAGTTCGTCGACCCGGAAGCCTCATACACGATTGTGGTGAATTCGGGTGCGTTGACTGGTGGCAGCGGGTTCAGTTCGATCACCCAAACCGGCAAACTGATCCCGGTGGGTTGGACAGAGTCGGTGAACCCGTCGGGTACCGAACATGGGATCCTCACCGAGTTTTACGCCACGCAGGGTGGCGGTTCCGACCCGGCGTTGCCGGCAGGGTCGGATTGGGCGATCGCGTTCAACGGGACCGAACCGGTGTACCCGGGGACGCAGCGGCGGGTGTCAGTGACCGCAGGGGGGATCTACCACGCGTCCATCCAAGTGTATTCGGTGGGTGCGCCCACCGATGTGCGACTGGTGATCCGTGACCTGCATGAGAACCCGATCGCTGCGGCCCCCGGGTTCGGTGGGAGCTCGACCATTCCCGCGAACACGTGGACCACCCTGTCAATCACAACAGTGGCAATCCCCGCCAACACTGACGAAGTGGTGTTCCGGATCGGTCATGTCGGTCCGGGCGACCCGCCCCGCGTGTATGTGGCGTCCCCCGAACTGAGGGAGGGTTTACCCGCCGCGACTGTGGGTGTGATCCTCGGCGACTTGTACGACGACGCGGTCACCGACCATGCGCCCGGCCGGGTGGTGTGGGCGACATCGGGAAGCCCGTACCTGACTCTCGGGTTCACTGACACCCTCGATTCGGCGGGTGCCGCCTGGGACACAACCCGGTCGTTGACCCTGGTACGCGGTCAAAGCTACTTGCAGGTGCTAGCCCAGATCGCCGAGCTCGGCTACGAATGGCTGGTCCGGCCCGATTCAGTGTCAGCGGGCACTTGGATCTTGGATGTGTTCAACCCGGGAACTGCGGGCACTGTGACCAGCCAGGTGGTGCGGGGCGGCAAGAACCTGACACGCCGGGACGTCCGCCGGTTCCTGCCCCCGGTCACAGACCAGGCGGTCGAAGCCGCCGGTGTGGAAATCAGCAGGGTCCGTTCTGCGTCGGCTGTAACAGCGTTGGGGCGGATCGAAGGGTATGAGGCGGCGCAGGACCTTGGCGGGGTCGCGGAGGCGGGAGACGCTGCGTCAGCGGCGTTAGCGGACGGGTTGTCGGCGTCGCAGTCCCTCACGTACACGTTCACGCCGGGGAGTGAACGTCCGTTCCCGTTCGTCGACTTCGACGTGTTCGACACGGTCACTGTTGATGACCCGCCGGATGTGGCGGCGACGACCCGCCGGGTCCTGTCCAACCAGTTCTCGTTGGCTGGCGGTGTTGTCGAATATCAGTGTCAGCTCGGGTCGGAGTCGTTTGTGGGGGTGGGTGCCGTGTATGAGGGGGTGCGCCGGCTGCTCGACGAGTTCAAAGCGATCCGGGAACGGGCACCGGT
>JAHFUP010000059.1 GCA_023265025.1 Acidimicrobiia bacterium
CGTCCGGGGCTGCGCCGTGCGGCATCACGTTCGTGAGAACCCACTCCGGTACGACGTCGATATCGCAGATGGCGACGCCGTAGCGTCCGGTCAGGGCAGCCACAGCCTCGGCGTACGTCCCTGGATCGGGCCACGCCGACGGCGATGCGGCGAGCGCAAGGATCTGGATGTGCTCGGCGCGCACGCCGCGCTTGTCGACGAACAAGCGGCCCGTGCAAGCAACCTCGGCGTACACGACGGGATCGCGGTCGTGCGCGCTGTCCAGCAGGTATCCCGCCAGCGAGTCGAGCGTCCCCTCTATCGCCACGTACAGCTCGCACCGACAGCTTGGCGCCGGTGCCGGATGGTCGTGGTCGTAGCACGTTGCCGCGATCTCGATCGAGGGGAACAGTTCGAAGTCGGGGTCATGGATAAGGGGGGCGGCGAGCATGGGACCGCTGGCCCCATGGCGTACTCGAAAGAACCGCCATCCGATCAGCGGCGGACCGTCGGTGCAGTCCAGTTCCCGCTCGTCCATCACGCCAGCATCGCGCGGCCCCTTCGGAGGCAGTAGCCGTCGGCCCCGATGATTCTGGTCGTGGTGCGCATCCCATAGTGACGGCGTTCACCCGCCGACATGGCGCCCCGAACGCCAGCCGCGAGACGATGTGGCGCGCCCTCACGAATGCCTCAGTAGCGGCACGCCGCATACCGGTCCTACCGTGTCGGCGTGCCGTTCACCGTCTCGCACGCCGTCGTCGCGCCAGTGCTGTCACGGTGGTCGGGTGGTCGGCTTCCAGCCTCAGCCGTCGTCATTGGCGCGATGGCCCCCGACCTCGAGTACCTCGTCTTTCTAGAGACCCGGCGCACGGTCGGCCACACCCCGCTGGGGTTACTGGTGTTCTGTCTCCCGGTGTCCCTCGTGCTGCTGTGGGTCTGGCACCGAGTCGCCAAGGGGCCGCTCGGACAGCTGCTACCGGACCGATGGGCTCATCTCCGCCCGGCCCTTGATCGACCGCTCCCGTTCGGATCGTGGGCGGAGCGCGCGCTCGCTGTCGCCGCGATCCTCCTAGGTGCCACCTCGCACATCGTCGGGACGCCTTCACTCACGCCGACGGCGCCGGCGTTGCCCTCGTCCCGGAGCTGCGGGCTCAGCTTCCGCTGGTGAACCTTCATTTGTACGCGGCGCTGCAGTACGCCAGTGGCCTCTTCGGCATGCTCCTCCTTGCACTGAGCGTCGTGACATGGGCTCGGCGCGAACCTCGACGGCCAGTGGCGATGCCGTCTGCCCGCCACCGAGTCGTCGCGGTGTCGGCAATCCTCGCCTCAGCCCTCGTGGTGGCCAGCGGGAACGTCGCCCGCACGGTCGAGGCGGGAGCGGCTGACCGGCGAGTGGTCGTGATCGCCGCCGCACTGGGGGGCATGACGGGTTGCGCCATCTCTGCCTTCGCCTATGCCGCCACAATCGGCAGGCGCATCAGCTCGACATAACCCGAGTCCGACATGCACAGGACCGAGCAGCAAGATGTGCTCTTCTCGGTTGCCCAACTCGCCAGCTCAAGGCTGAGCGATATCGCGCCAGGGCGCGGCCAGCATGTCCCCGAACGACGACCCAGCCGTGGTCACGGGCGTGCCCCACAACGCCGGCCGGAAGGGATGCCTTACCCGGGCGCAACGGGCCAATGGCCGCCGGGGATGACGCCGACGATCGCCTGCGATCGAACCGTGGCCGATTTGGTCGGCGACGCGCTGAGGCGCAGCGGCGAGCGTCGCACACGCCGGCGAGATGTGTCGTGGTTGGCGGCGCCGTCGGGCCCCGGACCTGGCTCTGCGCGAAGCTGGGGCTGTGGGGAGAAGGCGGGTAGCGGCGGCCTTGGGAGTGTTCGGCCTGGCAATGGCCTGCTGCGGCGGCTCCGGCTCGGAGGGTGGGTCGACATCGTCCGCCCAACCGGGCGCGTTCTCGATCGCGATCTGGGGCGACACGCCCTACGGTGCGGCGGAGGCCCCCGCTGTCCCGACCCTCATCAACCAGGTGAACGGGTCGGATGTCCTCTACACGATATTCGTCGGCGACCTGCAGGGCTCGCCGCGCTGCGACAACGCCATCTTCACCGACGCCCGTGACCGGTTCGACAGCTTCGCCCGGCCCATGGTCTACGTGCCGGGCGACAACGAGTGGACGGACTGCCATGTCGGCGGCCAGGATCCGATCGAGCGACTGGCCCACCTCCGCAAGGTCATGTTCCCCAGCAACCAGAGCTTCGGGAAACGCACGCTCACGGTCCAGCAACAGCCGCAGTACCCTGAGAACTCCCGCTGGGAGACGCAGTCGGTGGTGTTCGCCGGCATCAACGTGCCGGGCAGCAACAACAACCACATCGCTGACATCAACGCGGAGGAGACCGGCACCCCCCGCGGGCCGGCCGAGCGCCGCGCTGCGGAAGCCGAGTACCAGGCCCGCGAGGAGGCAAACCGGGTCTGGCTGCACGAGACGTTCGCGGCCGCCACCCAGTCGGGCGCACCGGCCGTCGTGATCGCCATGCAGGCCGATCCCGGCTGGGACGTCGCCCCCGCCAGCCGGGCCGCCAGCGGGGTCGACGGCTTCGACAGGTTGCTCGCTGCGTTCGTGACCGAGTCCAAGGCGTTCGCCAAGCCGGTGGTCATCATGCACGGCGACTCCCATCAGTACCGGTTCGACCACCCCCTCCTCGACCCCGCCACCGGCGAGCCGGTGCCCAACGTCACCCGGGTCGAGTCGTTCGGCAGCCCCAACGTTGGCTGGGTCGAGGTCACGTTCGACCCGGGTAGCCCGGCCTTCGTGTCGGTCGTGCCCCACCCGGTCGCCGGCCCGGCCGTCGGCAGGTGAGCTGATGTGGCCTCCGTCAGCCGCCCTTCCCACCCTGTTCGCCGCCGTGGAGCTCGATCCGCTGCACGCTGCGAACGGCTGCTCTAGGCCTCCTGCCGTGCGGTTCCTACGGCTCGGGCAAGGTGGGGATCATTGGGGTGCGCGGCGAGCAGCGGCAGAAGTACTTCCAGCCGGTCGGAACCTTGAAGGCTGGCGACTCGACGCATCTCGTTGTGGGCGCGGTGGAGTGCCAGCAGCCGAGCAAGCGCCGGAACAGGATCGTGATGGCTGTCAACCCGCAGATCGACGTGCGGCTCGAACCAGAACCCGGCAAGGTCGTCTCCAGGGACACCACCAGTCACCATCACGGCCGCTGACTGGCGTCCGCGGACATCGCCACCCGACGCGGCGAGGGCGGCGACAAGACGCTCGGCCATGGGCCCAGCGGACTCGGCGTACGTCCCCACCATCCGGTGCCATGCGTCCGATAGCACCGCGTAGTTCGCTTGAGCGCTGACATTGTCGGCGGTCGCGTGGCCGGCATGTCCTGGACATGCCGAGCCGGTGTGCACCCCCACGCGTCCTTGGCAATTGACGAGCGCAAGCTGATTGTCGGATTGCGCGAGCACAGTCACAGCAACCTCGGGTTCTTGCCCGGCCTCGGCCGCGTCGAGTAGATCGTCTCCCCACTGGAGCAGGGACGACGCCTGCGCAACCGCAGCACCGACCCCGGCTCGCAGGTGCAATACCCGTCGACCGGCGGCGACAGCGCAACTCGTGACGGCGCATCCGAGGAGACCGCCATCAGGGTCCCGGGCGACGATCGAGAGGGTCACCTCACGAACACTATGGCGGCAGACGCGTCCGCTCAGTCGGGATCCGGAACCGATCGGGGACTCGCTCCGCCGGTACGTAGCCGACGTAGCCCCTAATCCCGAGCGTCGGGGGTCCACCACGGGCGCCCACAACGTCGGCTCATGGCGCCACCCTGGTGACCGAACTGCCCCTCAACTGTTCGTCAACGTGTCGCGCAGCACATCGAGATGGCCAGCGTGCCTCGCCGTCTCCTCGACCATATGCACGAGTATCCAGCGGAGGTTGACCGGGCCGATACCGAACGACGGGACAGCGGCAACATGGCTGAGGGAGTCGCATCGAGCGACCGCAACACGGCTCCGCTCGCAGGCCGACGCGTACAGCGCGAGGATCCCGTCGGCGGTGTCGCCGGGCGCCACACGAATCGAGTGGTCGGCGTCGTCGGCGCCAGCCTGATTCCATGGCGCCGACATCTCTGACCCGAGCAGCCGGCCCTGGAACCAGCGATCCTCTGCCCATGCCAGGTGTTTGACGATGCCTGCGATGGTCATGTCCGTGGCGGGGAAAAGACGCGCTGACGCCAGTCGCCACAGGACACCGACAAGCGCTGCTGCGGCGACCGCCCGGTAGTGGTCGAGCCGCTGAAGGAGCGCCGAGCGCTCGTCGTCGGGCTGAAGCTCAAGCTTCGCGGGTGGGGACTCCGCCACGCGCTCATCCTGACACCCGCAGCCGACTCCGTCCGTGAACGCCGGAAAGGGTACAAAGCGCGGTCGGCCCGCCCGTAGTGTGCCGCCGTGAGGCGTCTATCAACCCTCGCGCTGGTCACCGTGCTGGCGGCATCAGGCGCTGCCCCGCCGGTGGCCGCCCAGTCCCGTATGCCGCAGCTGGTAGAGGGAAGACTCAAGGACGCAGCAGGTGCGCCCGTCGCCGGCGCCGCGGTAGTCCTCGACGAAAATCGGGGCGTGGCCGACTTCATCTTCGGGTTGATCTTCGTCGGGTTGACGGGAGGGATCGGCTGCCTGCTCGGGGTGGACCCGTGCCGCCTTTCCGGTTCGGCCGAAACCGTGACCGATGGCAGCGGCTCCTTCCGGTTTTCGCCGGAGCAGGTCTCACATGCCCTCGGCCGGGCTACAGGTCTGCTGACGTCCCCGCTCGACAGGCGGCCATCAGCGCGTCCCGGTGGCCGCGGGATCGGCTGACTGTGCCTCTGCGGCGACTGTGTTCCAGCTTCTGGAGCTGGGTGCGTCGGCCAACCCGGGATCCATTCGCCCCGAACGCCGGTCAGGGGAACTCCCTGCTGGCCCCTCAGTCCCGCCGGCGCCCGATGTTCAGGACGGCGCCCCAGTGCCGACGAAGTCGGCCATCCGGGCGTTCGGCGAGGCGGCGGCGGATTTCGGTGTAGAGCCGGTCCCGTTGCCAGGGTTGCATGAGGATGTGGCCTGAGAAGGTGTTGAGCAGGTCTATATAGCCATCCGCGTCGTACACGACCTCCCAGTCGTAGTGGCGAACGTCGACGACTTCAAAGAGCCTGCTCGCCTCGATCTCGTCACGACGATCGGGGAGCTCCCCCGGCCGGGGGGAAGCGGTGCCAGGCGGCAGCCCCTCGCCGATCTCGTCGTAGATGTCCTGGATGTCGATGAAGAAGGGGTCCCCGTCCTCCGGTAGGACATGGAGAGCGTCCCAGAACGCCAGGTGGCGGCCAGGACGTAGGGCGTGCCACGCGCGCTGATATCGCACCTGGGGGTCGACCCAGTGCCATGCGGTAGCGGCGAAGACCAGGTCGAACCGCATGCCGTCGGGGAGCTGCCAGTCCTCAAACCGGGCCTCGACGATCCTCACGTCTTCAAACGGCGCCAGGTTCTTTCGAGCCGCCGCGGCCAAGTTTGACCCGGGCTCAATGCAGATGATCCGAAAGCCGCGCCGTGCGAGGGGCAGGGTCGCCTTGCCGGTCGCACAACCGATCTCCAGCAGCCGATCGCCGGCACGGACCCCGGTGATCTCGACGACCGTGTCGATCAACGCCGTTGGGTATTCCGGGCGCGCTCGCTGATACAGCTCGCTGGCCGCGTCGAAGGTCGCACCCAAGTTGGCGCCCTTGTCGCCTCCGTCGGTCCCGGGCATCGAACCAGGATGCACCAGCGCCCATCAACGACGCGGAAGGGATCACCGCAGGTGCGTCAGGATCCCGCATCTCCGGGCTTCACCCCGGAGCCTCCATGAACGCGGCCCTGCCCTTCGACAAGGCGTCCGATTGGCGAAGGCGGTGCTCCCGGCTGCCGGCGACAGGCGGGGCCGCCGGCTGGCGCCACACCGCCGCCGGCTCCAGAGCACTGCCGGAATAGGCCAGCGTGGCCGCCCATCCCTCCTTGGTCATGGACCCGGGTTGCTCGCGAGCGAAGATCCGTGGCTCGACGAGTTGCCACCCTTCGATGGCGTCGGCAGGCACGACGCGCGGGCTGCCCGCCAGTAGCTCGGGCAGCCCCAACGCGGGGTCGTGGCGCTGACGCTCCAGTGCGGCGAGCACGGCGGCGCACACTTGCCCGACCAGTTCGTCGGCCACCCCGTCGCCAGCGACCAGGCCACTGGAATAGACCTCGGCGCCCAAGGGCACGGAGCGCAGGTCCATGCCAGAGTGTCGGCGCGCCCGTGGGAGCAGATCCTCGAAGTCGGCGACCATTTCGACTCGGCCCGCAGCCAGCATGGCGCAGGCCTCCTGGAGCAGGCCGCCACCCGAGGTGCGGCTCATGGGCACCACCGACGCCGGCGCCAGGCCGAGCCAGGACATCGCGCCCACGAACTCGGCCATGGCCCACACCCCCCCGCCGACCCGCCGCCCGGACAGCTGATCGGGCCGCGTGATCGCAGACGACGCCGGCACGAACGCGCAGATCGGGCTGCGGCCTACGAGCACGGCCACGTACCGTGCGGCCACGGGTGCGGCGGCCAGGTACGCAGCCACCCTGGAGAGGCAGAAGTCGGCCTCCCCCCGTGCCACCCGCACGCAGTTGTCGACCTCACCCGAGGGGTCGAGGAGCTCGACCTCCAATCCGTGCTCCGCGAACAGACCGTCCGCCGCTGCCGCATAGAACGGCAGGTGAAGGCCGGGCAGTCAGCCCGGGGCCCACAGCGCGAGCCGGACCCGTTGGAGGGGCACGCCACGAGGGTACCCGGCCGGTCGCGTACATGGTTCGGTAGGCTGCGCGTCCGGCGTCACTGGGGGGTGGCCCGGAGAGGGAGCGGACATGTTCCGGATCTTGGCGAGACGGGTATCGATCATTGTCGCCCTGGCTTTGGTGGTGGCCGGGTGCAGTGATAGCAGTGACACGAGCGATAGCACGACAGGCGGCAGCACTTTGCCGGTCGCGCTGGCGGCCAAGCAGGAGCTCACCGTCGGGCTCAGCCAGGACCAGAACACGACTGAAGGCGGGCAGGCCAGCCTGGCCAGCACCGCGCCCAACGCCGGCGTGTACGAGACCCTCCTGTACATGGGCCCCAACTTCGAGATCAAGCCCCTCCTCGCCGAGCGGTGGGAGTTCCGCGCCCCCAACACCTTCCGGTTCTTCATTCGTAAGGGCGTGAAGTTCCACGACGGCCAACCGCTGAACGCCCAAGCGGTGAAGGTCGGGGTGTTCGACCGGGCCGCCACGGCGGGCGGCCTGACACTCAAGGCCGGGCCCGAGTCCACCGTCATCGTCGACGACTACACCCTCGACTTCACGCCCAAGATCGCCAACCTCCGGGTCTTCGAGCAGATCGTCCACGCCAGCTACCCGGTGATCGCCCCCGGCTCCGAGCCGGGCAAGAAGCCGGTCGGCACCGGACCGTTTCGCTTCGTGGAGTACGTGGCCAAGGAGCGCATCGTCGTCGAGCGCAATCCCGACTACTGGGGTGAGCGGCCCACGCTCGACAAGCTGACGTTCCGGTTCTACCCGGACTCCTCGAGCCGGCGCCTGGCCCTGGAGGCGGGCGAGATCGACGTGGCCTTCGACGTCCCCCGCGCCGATGTGAAGAGCCTCAAGGCCAAGGGCATCCAGGTGCCGACCGCGGCGGTGGGCGGCTACGAGGTTCTGTTCGCCGACCTGACTGGCAAGGCGCCCTACGACCTGCTGGCCGACCCCAATCTGCGCAAAGCCGTCGCGTTGGGGATCGACCGCAAGGCCATCATCACGGGCGTCCTTGAGGACCTGGCCACGCCCGACCAGAGCATGGTGCCGCCCGCCTCGCTCGGCACCCATGCCAGTGCGGTGAAAGGCGTCACCTACGACCCGGTGGCCGCCCGCAAGACCCTGGACGACGCCGGCTGGAAGGTCGGCTCCAGTGGGATCCGGGAGAAGGACGGACGACCGCTGAAGCTCACCCTCGTGTCCGGCTTCCCCACGGCCGAAGTGCTCAAGCCGGTTCCGACCGTCGTCCAGGCACAGCTCAAGACCATCGGGATCGACGTCACCATCGACGAGCGCCCCGACAGCGCCTCCTTCCGGGCCAAGATCACGACCAAGGAGGGCGATCTGTACCTGGAGCAGCGGAGCCAGAACGACGCCGACCCCAGCTTCCTGCCCGTGGTGTTCATGTCCGACATCACCGAGGGCGGGGCCGCGCCGTACCAGGCTGCGTTCAACCCCGGGCAGCCCTTCAACGGCCTGCTGCGCAGCACCCTGAGCGAGCCCAACCTCGACAAGGTGCAGACCGCGGTGGCCGAGGCCATGCACAACGCGGTCGACCTCCAGAACACAGTCGTCGCCCTGGCGGGCGTCTACCCGATCTACGGTCTCCGCGCCAACGTGCAGGGGTTCGTCGCCCACCCGACGGCCCAGAACGTGCTCTGGGGCAGTGTGCGACTGACCAAGAGCTGACGGGCGGGTGTCGCTCCGGCACGGTGGACTGTCCCCGCTGCAGCGCTATGTCGGCCGGCGTCTGGCCGTCGTGCTGCCGACCCTGCTCGGCATGTCCTTCCTCGTCTTCTCGGTGGCCAGCCTCACCCCGGGCGACCCGGCGGAGGAGTACGCCCAGCGGGTGACCCAGCGGCCGCCCACTGCGGCGGAGCTGGCCCAGGCCCGCCACGAGCTGCGCCTCGACCGGCCGTTCGCGGTGCAGTACGTCGACTGGGTCGCCCACGCCGTGCGAGGCGACCTGGGGAAGTCGTTCTTCACCCGCCACTCCGTGGCCGCCGAGGTCCGCCACCGCATCCCGTTCACCCTCCAGCTGGCCGTGCCCGCCGCCCTGCTCTCGCTGGTCATCGCCATGGCCGTGGGCACGGTGTCGGCGTTCTATCGGAACCGGCCACTCGATCAGGTGGTCCGGGTGCTCTCGCTGGCGGGGGCGTCGATGCCCAGCTTCTGGCTGGCCCTGCTGCTCGTCATCGGGTTCTCGGTCCGGCTCCGGCTGTTCCCGGTCGCCGGGCGCCAGGACGGGCTGGCGAGCCTGGTGCTCCCGGTCGCCGCCCTGTCGCTGCCGTCGGCCGCCGTCCTGAGCCGGTTCATACGGTCGACCCTGCTGGAGGTGCTCGGCGAGGACTACGTCCGCTCCGCCCGGGCCAAGGGCGCTCGTGAGGTGGCGGTGCTGACCCGCCACGCCCTGCGCAACAGCCTGGTGCCCGTCGTCACCGCCTTCGGCACGAGCCTGGGGCACCTGCTGGCCGGCACGGTCGTGATCGAGAGCATCTTCGCCTGGCCGGGTCTCGGCACGCTGACCCTCGACGCCATCCACCACCGCGACTATCCGATGCTCCAGGCCTTCATCCTGTTCGCAGGCTTGATCGTGATCGTCATCAACCTGGTGGTGGACGTCTCCTACGCCGTCATCGACCCAAGGATCCGTCCCGGTCGACGGGCCGTCCCCGGAGCCGATTGACCGCGCCCGTCATCAACCTCGAGGCCACTCGCCTGGAGGCGGCCGCGCCCGGCCGGCGCCTGCTCCGCGGTCTGGCCCAGGACCGGACCGCCCGCATCGGGCTGGTGCTCGTGGTCGTCTTCGCCGGGGCGGCGCTGCTTGCCCCGGTGCTGGCCACCCGCGATCCCGATGTGATCGATCTGGTCCACAAGTTCGGAGCGCCGTCACGGCGGCACCTGCTGGGCACCGACCACCTCGGCCGGGACGAATGGGCCCGCATCCTCTACGGGGCCAGGCTGTCCCTGGGCACAGCCGTCGTCGCCTCACTGGCCATCGCCGCAGTCGGCATCACCGTCGGCGTGCTGGCTGGATACCTGGGGGGTTGGGTCGACGGGGTCATCAGCCGGATCGTCGAGGTCCTGCTGTCCTTCCCCGGTTTCCTGCTGGCCCTCGCCGTCACGGGGATTCTCGGGCCCGGCCTGCGCAACCTGCTCATGGTCATGGTGTTCGTGTCGTGGGCCGGTTACGCCCGGCTGGTACGGGGCCTCATCGTGGCCGAGCGGTCCAAGCCGTATGTCGAGTCGGCCCGGGCCACGGGCGTCTCCGACCTGCGCATCGTGAGCCGCCACCTGCTACCCAACATCATGTCGCCGGTGATCGTCCTGACCACGCTCGACATGGGGGCGGTGCTGCTCGGGTTGGCTGGGCTGTCGTTTCTCGGCCTCGGCGTGCAGGCGCCGACGTCGGAGTGGGGGGCCATGCTGTCGGAGGCCAAGACCTACATCGGCGACGCGCCCCAGCTGATGCTCTACCCGGGGGGGTCGATCTTCCTCATGGTCCTGGCCTTCAACCTGCTCGGCGACGGCCTGCGCGACACGCTCGATCCCCGAACCGCGCTGGGCTCGGCCAAGAGCCGTTCCCGCCGGCGTCGGCCGGCGCCGAGCTGCGCCAAGCGGACCATCTAGCGTGACGCAATGGGCGACGCGGACATCGATGAGGAGATGGGGGCGGTCTTCGCCCGGCACATGGACGCGGAGCTGGCCGGCGATCTGGACCTGACGCTGGCGACGATGACGACCAACCCGCACCTCGTCAACGTCCCAACCATGGTGGGGGGAGCCGGACCTCAAGGAGTACGGGACTTCTATGCCAACCGTCTGATCGGGCAATTCTTCCCCCCGGACGTCGAGTTCGTCTCCGTGTCCCGCACCTGCGGCGCGAACCGTCTCGTCGATGAGCTGGTGATCTCCTTCACCCACACCACCAAGATCGACTGGATGCTTCCCGGCGTGGAGCCGACCGGCCTTCCTGTCTCCGTGGCTTTCGTGGTCATCGTCGGTGTCGAGGACGGCAGGATCGCGTACGAGCACATCTACTGGGACCAGGCCACGGTGCTGGTCCAGATCGGCCTGCTCGACCCGACCGGCCTGCCCGTCGCCGGCAGAGAGGCGGCCGCAAAGGTGCTGGATCCCACGATCGTAGGGCCGCATTTCCGGGCCGAAACGAAGGGCACGAACACTTGATTTGAATGGTGGATCGGTGCGCTGCCTGCCGCGCCGGCGTGGGTCTGCCGACCTGCGGGCTCCCGCCTGCCAGTATCTGCGGCCAAGCTGCCCCACGTGCCGGTCCTCGCCTGCACCATCCCCCGCCACGCGTGGGCAAGCCTGTACTCGACGGTCAGTCGCCCGTTCCCGACCCCTGAGACGGGGAAGATCGCCGTCAAGGTCATCAACCACTACGGCGACGAAGTGCTCCAGATCTACGACGTCGGCACGGGTTGAGCTGCCTCGCGTCGTACCTTCTCGCCGCCGGCCGGGGTCCTCCAACCGAGGCCACGCGGCAGTACGCTATGGCTAGCCCACAAGGAGAGGCATCACGCAAATGAGCACTCCGGACACCCAGTTCGACGGCCGCGCGGAAGCCCAGCGGCGCGCGTCAGCTCTTCGCTCCGACCCGGCACATCGGGAATGGGTTGCGGCTGTCCGTTCCGAGTTGTCGAAGGGCCGCTACATCAGCAGATCCGAACGGAGGCCCGAACCCGACCGCGTGGATGAGGGTCCTCGCTAGTCGGGTTAGCGCCGTTGCCCCTGCACGACTGGGAGTTGAGTGAGTTCGGCCGCTGCTACCGACAGTGGCGCTTGGCGGCTCAGCCTGGGCCGGCCGTGACCGCAAGAGTGAAAAGGTGGGCGCGACAAGTCACCTGCGCTGGTCCTCCGACGCACGCGGCTCCTATCAGTGATACTGGCGAGGACTTCACCGATTGGGTGAATGACACGGACGTGTTTGTCACGTACGTGGTGTCCCACCGTGACCAGCAGGTCATCATTCGGGAGATCGGCTAGCGTCGGCATTCGTCGGCCCGTGATCGACCTCGGGACATTTGACATCGCCGGGGGGGCTGTCGTGTGTCCCACGCTTGGCTCAGTGCAGGCGGATGATCCCGGCGCCGGCCCGCGCCTTCCCGATGACCGCCGCGGCGTGGCCCGACTCCCGGAGCGCGGCCGCGGCCTCCTCCGCCCGCCCCGCCTCGGCACCGAAGAGCAGGCCGCCAGATGTCTGGGCGTCGGCGAGGACGATGACGATGGAGTCGTCGACGCCGCCGGCCTCCAGCCGCTCGCCGGCCCATGCCAAATTGCGCCGGGTGCCGCCCGGGATGAAGCCGGCGGCGACCAGCTCCGGCACGCCGGGGAGGAAGGGGACGGAGCCGGCGTCGAGGTCGACGTCGACGTGGGAGCCCTCGGCCATGCTGCGGAGGTGGCCGAGCAGGCCGAAGCCGGTGATGTCGGTGGCGCCGGTGGCGCCGGCCGCGAGCGCGACGGAGGCGGCCTCCCGGTTGAGTCGGGTCATCGACGCCACCGCGGCGTCCATCACGTCGTCGGGCGCCTGGCCGGCCTTCATGGCGGTGGCGATGATGCCGGCGCCGAGCGCCTTGGTCAGCACCAGGCTGTCGCCGGCGCGGATGCCGGCGTTGGTGAGGATGCGGTCGGGGTGGACCTCGCCCACCATGGCCAGGCCGAACTTGGGCTCGGGGTCGTCGACAGTGTGCCCGCCGACGGTGATCCACCCGCCCTCGGCCGCCGCCTCGCTGGCGCCCAGCAGGACCTCGACCAGGATGTCGTTGCTCAGCTCCTGGGTGTTCCACCCGACCAGGTTCAGACCGAGGATCGGCCGGCCGCCCATGGCGTAGACGTCGCTGACCGCGTTGGCCGCGGCAATGCGACCCCACACCCGGGGGTCGTCGTGGATCGGCGTGATGAAGTCGGCGGTGACGACCAGGGCGCGGTCGTCGTCCAGCCGCCAGACCGCGGCGTCGTCGCTCGTGGCGGTGCCCACGAGGAGGTTGGGATGGCTGGGTAGCTGGAGGCGACGCAGGACCTGCGTCAGCTCGCCGGGGGCGAGCTTGCAGGCTCAGCCCGCGCCGTGGCTGAACTGGGTGAGGCGTCGGGGCGTGGTGGACATTGCGGCCGAATCTACCGGTGGGGTTCCGGCTATTTTGCCGCTCACCTGCGAGAACACGGAAAGGGGGAACACATGCCGCTGCGCACACGTCGCTGAAACCGTGACGCCGGCGCCCGGTCGGGCGCCACCCACCGCAGCGGCTACCTCGTTCCCTGAGGTTCCTCCCGCCTGCGGTGTCTCCCATCCCGCAGTGCCCGACACCGGAGGATCTTCGAGCGGACCGACCGCCTGTCCGGCGGCGAGCAGCAACGGGTCGCCCTGGCCCGGGTACTGGTCCAGGAGCCGGCGCTCATCCTGGCCGACGAGCCGGTGTCGAGCCTCGACCCGGCCCGGGCCGAGGAGGTCATGGACCTGCTGGGCGAGGTGCTCGTCGACCGGGACCGCACGCTGCTGGTGAGCCTGCACGACTTCGGGCTCGCCCGCCGGCGCTGCGACCGCGTCGTCGGCGTGAAGGAGGACCGGGTGGCGTTCGACCTGCCGGCGGCCGACGTCACCGACGAGCTCGGCATCGACCTGTACCGCATCGGCGTCTGACCGTGGGGCGGGGCCTGACCGACCTCACCGCCCGCGAGGTCGGCCCGCGGCCGGGCGACGAGCGCCCCCGCCGGTCGGGCCGGCGGGCCTGGCTGGTCCTGGCCATCGCCGGCGTGGCGTGGTCGCTGTGGTCGGCCGGCGTGGGGCGCGACGAGCTGGTCAACCCCGGCGGCTGGACGTTGCTCAGCCGGTTCTGGCGGGCCGCCCTCCACCCGGAGCTGTCGGCGGAGTTCCTGCGGGTGACGTGGAAGGCGTCGCTGACGACCATCGCCTTCGCCGTGCTGGGCACTGCGTTGTCGGTCGCCATCGGCCTGGTCGGCGGGGTGCTCGTCAGCGAGACGTGGTGGCGGCGGGGCCGGCCGCCACGGGGCGGCGGTCAGGCCGGCGTGCGGCTCGGCTGGTACGCCGGCCGGGGACTGTCGGGCCTGCCCCGCGGCATCCACGAGGCGGTGTGGGGCCTGTTCCTCGTCAACATCCTCGGGCGCGACCCGATGGTCGGCATCCTGGCCATCGCCATCCCGTTCGGGGCCATCACGGCCAAGGTCTACGCCGAGTTGATCGACGAGTCGGCCCAGGGCGGGCATGACGCGCTGCGCTCCGCCGGCGTGGGCCGGGTCTCGGCCCTCGCCTACGCCGTCTTCCCGAGGACGCTGCCCGACCTCGTCTCCTACGCCTTCTACCGGCTGGAGTGCTCCATCCGCTCCGCGGTGATCCTCGGCATGATCGGCGCCGGCGGCCTGGGGCTCGAGCTCAACCTGACGTTCCAGTCCCTGCGGTACCGGGAGATGTGGACGCTCATCTACGCCCTGGTCGCCATCAGTGCGCTGTCCGACCAGTGGGGCGCCGGCCTACGCCGGCGGGCATCGGTGCGCCGGGTCCGGGTGTCGCTCGTCGCCGGCGCCGGCCTGGTCGTCGCCAGCTTTCTGCAGCTCCGGCCCGACCTCGGCCGGCTGTTCACCCGCCAGACCCGGATGCTGCTGGCTGACATCGCCGGCGCGTCGTGGCCGCCGGCGTCGCCGGCCGACGGCTGGACCGGGCTGTTCCAGCGGTCGCTGGGCACCATCGAGATGTCGTTGCTGGCCATCGCCATCGGCGGCACGCTGGCCGTGATCGCCGGGTTCGTCGCCGCCCGGGGTGGCGAGACCGCGGGCCGGCGGGCGGTGGCCGGCGTCGCCCGCCTGCGCGCCCTGGGCGCGTCGCCGGCGTCGGTGTTCGCCTACGCCACCCTCCCGCTGTGCGTGGCCCGGTTCGCGGCCTACTCCCTGTACCGCCGGGAGGTGGCGGTGCGGGAGACGGTGGTCGTCGGAGTGGTCGGCGCCGGCGGGCTCGGACGGCTGCTTGAGCAGCAGCGGGCCGCGTTCAACTACCGCGGCATGCTGGCCACTGTGATCGCCCTGGTCGCCGTCTCGGTGGTCGTCGAACTGGTCAGCGCCGCCGCCCGCCGGTCGCTGCGGTAACAGGCCGGCGGCGGCGGGTGCAACGGGAGTGCTAGGCCTGCTTGGCCTTGGCCCGGAGGTAGGTGTAGATGGTGTCGGTCATCTGGCCGACGCCGTGCTTCTTGCGGGCGTGCTCGACCACCTTGGCCTTGAGGTCCTCCTCGGAGTTGGCGCGGATGACCGTTCCGCAGCCCACGGCTCCGGCCTTGGCACAGCTGTGCTCGTACATCAGTCTCCTTCTCTGATCCTGGTTCTTCGGTGTGCGTCAGCGTCGCAGCGAGTTCAGCATCGCACACGGAAGCCCTGTTCGACAGAGGGACTAGAGGAAAGGAACAGCCACGAACGGCTTGCCCAGCGACGCTTTCGCCTCCACCCCGATGAGCTGCTCCAGGAGGGTGGCGTAGACGGAGCGGAAGTCGGTGGTGAACTTCAAATCGCCGTTGTCGAGGTTGGTGAGGCTGGGCTCGTCGCCGTAAAAGCCGCCCTTCACCCGGGGACCGGCGACGAACATGGGCGCCGCGGTGCCGTGGTCGGTGCCGCCGCTGCCGTTGGCCGCCACCCGCCGGCCAAACTCGGAGTAGGCGACGAGCACGACCCGGCTCCCCTCCGGCGAGCCTTCGAGGCTCTTGAAGAAGGCGGTCACCGCCGTGTCAACGTCGGCCATGAGGCCGGCGTGGGTCGCCTTCTCGTTGGCGTGGGTGTCGAAGCCGCCGAGGCTGACGCCGTAGACCCGGGTCGGCGAGCCGGCCTTGACCAGCCGGGCCACGAGGTCGAGCTGCGGGGTGAGCGAGTTGGCTCCGCCGGTGCCCTCCAGCGACGTGGAGCCGGCGGTGGCATCGGAATTCGCCGGCTGGCCGGCGAGCAGGTGGGCGATGGCGTCGTCGACGGTGAGCAGGTCCTTCCCGGACTGGGCCACCCGGGCGGCCAGTGGCGACGCGCCGGCCGACGGCTCGGACGCGGCCGCGAACGCGGAGTGCACCGTCGGCCCCCCGGGCAGCGTCAGCTCGCCGACGGGGATGGCGGCGCCGGCCGCGCTGTCGCCGCCGAAGATGCGGGGCAGCGAGCCGCCGATCGACAGGGCCCGCAGCGGGTCGTCACCCGTCTTGTCGAGCCAGCGGCCCACCCATCCGGTGATCTCCTGGTCGTCGGGCACCGCGCTCTGCCAGATGTCCATCGACCGGAAGTGGCTCCGGTTGGGGTTGGGGTAGCCGACCCCCCGCACGATGGCCAGCTGCTTGGCGTCCCACAGGCCCTTCATGCCCTTGAGGTTGGGGTGGAACGCCAGGCCGTCGCCCAGGGGGAGGACCTCGTTCGGCTGGTAGCCGAGGGCGCTGCGGCCGCCCAGGTAGTTGCCGTCCTCGTAGGGGATGAGGGTGTTCAGCCCGTCGTTGCCGCCGTAGAGGGTGAGCAGGACGAGGATGCCGTCCTTGGTCGACCCCCCGCCGGCGCTCGGGATGGCGCCGGCCCCGGGCGCCGCCGCCGGCGCCCCCGGCGTCTTGCCACCGGGCTGGCGGGCCAGGACCAGGCCGGCGGCGCCGGCCACGCCGGCGCCCAGCCCACCGAGGACGAACTCACGACGGGTGATGGGCATCGTCGTCTCCTTCAGGCCAGCACGTACTCGGGGGCGACCAGGGCGATCGTGAGCAGCGCCTTGGGGTCGTTGGCCACCTTGGCCAGGCCGGCGGAGGTCGACGGCCCCCACCCGTCGACGGACAGCAGCCGGGCGACGGCCGCCGGCCGGTCGGCGACGGACGCCGATGCGATGCCGTCGAGCCTGGCCCGGGCCGCCACAGTCGACGCGAACCGCAGCCGGGTGAGGGCGAAGCTGGTCGTCAGCCAGTAGTAGTTCTGCGGCCAGCCGCCGACGCTGGGCGGGGCGAACGGCTGCTGGCCGAGGCCCTCTAGCGTCTGGGGCAGGTTGTTGCCGGCGGCGGCCGCCCGCAGGTTGAGGGCCCGCAACGTGCCGACGACGTACTCGATCGGCTGCTTGACCAGACCGGTCCGCGACGCCGGCGCCACGAACTCGGGATGCAGGAGGATGGCCCGCACCAGCTTGCCGACGTCGAGGTCCTTGGCGAACCCGGCGGCCAGCTGGCGGACGACGGGGTCGGAGGCGCCGGCGGGGCGGGCGAACCCGCTCCACAGCTTGGAGGTGATGTAGGGAGCGCTGGCCGGCTGGGCGACGGCCATGCGGACGACGTCCTCCCCGCCGAAGTTGCCGGTCTGGCCGAAGATCGTCTTCGCCGCCGAGTCGTGCTGGGCGGGCAACACCGAGAAGGCGCCGGTGCGGCGCTGGTACTGCCAGCCGGTGAAGGCTCGCGCCCCCTCCTGCACGTCGGCCTCGGTGTAGTTGCCGATGCCCAGGATGAACAGCTCGAAGAGCTCTCGAGCGAAGTTCTCGTTCGGCTTGCCCTTCTTGTTCTCGTTGGCGTCGAGCCAGACGAGCATGGCCGGGTCCCTGGCCACGGCCTGGGCCAGGGCCTCGAAGTTGCCGGCGCCGGCGGTCCGGAAGATCTCGTTCTGCCGGTACATCAGCTCCGGCTCCTTGACCTTCTGGATCGACGTGGCGAAGTGGTCGTGCCAGAACAGGGTCAGGCGCTCCCGCAGTGGCGTCGTCGACAGCACCATGCGGTCGAGCCACCACTGGTTGAGCTTGCGGCCCTCCTCCCGGTTGGCCCGCTGCTCGGCCTGCTGGGCCGCCCGCCGGGCGGCCTCGTCCGCCGGCTGGGCGATGACGGGGGGCGGGGTGAAGGTGGGCGCCGGCATCGTCGCCCACGCCCCGTCGGCCACGCTGAGGTCGACCAGCTTGTCGACGGTGGCCTCGTAGCCGGCGGCGACTGCGGCATCGAGCTCCTCGGGCCGGGCGCCGAACCCGGCCCGGCGGTACAGGTGGGCGATCCGGCTGCGGGTCTCGTCTCCAGCCACGCCTCCAGTGAACCAAGGAATTGTGAGCAGCGTGTGAGGGCCCCATCACGGAACTGGTGACGATCGAACCGGCGGGAGCCTGTCCGATCGTCACCAGTTCGGTTTGGAGGGCCGTTAGTGGCTGGCGATGGCGCCCAGGATGTCGAGCTTGGCCGCCCGGCGGGCCGGTCCGACGGCCGCCACCACTCCGGCGACCGCAGCCAGGGTGACGATGACCATCATCTGCACCGGCGGCACGCTGAGGCTCATGGCGCCCTCGGTCTTCCCGATGGCCTTGACGATCCCCCACGAGCCGGCGAGGGCCAGGAAGAAGCCCAGGGCGGTGCCGAAGAGGGCGATCATGACCGCCTCCCACCGGATCGAGCTGCGGACCTGGGGCCGGGTCATCCCGACCGCCCGCAGCAGGCCCAGCTCCCGCCGGCGCTCGTGGACCGACAGGGCCAGGGTGTTGGCGATGCCGATCAGGGCGATCACCACGGCCAGGGCCAGGAGGCCGTAGATCAGGTTGAGGATCATGTCGATCTCGCCGGTGATGCTGGCCTTGAAGGCGGCCTGGTCCTGCAACTCGGCGTTGGGCCAGGCCGCGAGCGCGGCCTCCAGCGCGGCGGTCGACTGGGCCGGGGTGACCCCGTCGGCGACGCCCACGAAGAGCTGCAGGTCGGACTGGTCGGTGACGTTCGCCTCGTAGGTGTCGATGCCGATCAGGAAGCCGTCGCCGGCCACGTTGGGCAGGGCCTCGTCGTACAGGGCCCGGACCGTCAGCTCCACCGGGCCCGTGCGGGCGAACGTCATGGTGACCTTGTCGCCCAGGGCGATGCCGTCGTCCGCCGCCTTCTTGGCCTTGACGGCCACCGAGGGCCCGGTCACATCGGTGATCTTGCCGGCGGTGACCTTGAGGTCGAATAGCTGCTCGATGGTCGACGTCTTGACGGCGACGACGTTGCTCGATCCCGTCCCGATGCCGACCGGTATGGAGCGCACCGGCGACACCGCAGCCACCTGCGGCAGGGTGGCCAACTCGGCGCCGAGCGTGGGGCTCAGGCCCGCTCCGCCGAAGCCGCCGGAGCCGATCACGTAGTCGGCCCGTAGCGATGTGCCGACCGTCTCCGATATCGAGGCCTTGGTCGACGTGGCCAGGATGGTGATGAAGCTGACCAGGGCCACGCCGATCATGAGGGCCGAGGCGGTGGCCGACGTGCGCTTGGGGCTGCGCTTGGCGTTCTCGGCGGCCAGGCGTCCCGTGGTGCCCGAGAGCCGGGCGATGGGCATCCCCAACACATCCATGACGGGCCGGGCGATGACCGGGCCGAGCACGAACACGCCGATGATCGTGATGACGGCGCCCACGCCGAGCATGGTGAGGGCCCCGCTCCCGCTGCCGACCACGCCGGCGGCGAAGGCGGCCACGCCGGCGCCGGTGGCGATCATGCCGGCGATCGTGCGGCGCAGCGAAGCGCCGGAGTTGTCGACGGCCATGTCCCGAAGGGCGGCGATCGGCTTGACCTTGCTGGCCCGCAGGGCGGGAGCGAGGGCGGACAGCACGGTTACGACCGAACCGACCAGGAAGGCGGTGACGACGGTCTGGGGCGTGATGACCACCGAGCCACTCGGGATGTCGAGGCCGACGGCGCCCAGGAGGGCGCGCAGCCCGAACGACATGAGCACGCCGGCGCCGAGGCCGACGGCTGAGGCGAGCAGGCCCACCGCGACCGACTCGAACAGCACCGACTTGACCACCTGGCGGCGGCTGGCCCCGATGGCCCGCAGCATGGCCATCTCCTTCGACCGCTGGGCGACCACGATTGAGAAGGTGTTGTAGATGATGAACATGCCGACGAACAGGGAGATGTAGGCGAACGCCAGCAGGAAGGTGCTGAAGAACCCGAGCGCCTCCTTGAGGTCGGCCTTGTGGTTGGCGGTGTCCTCCGCCCCGGTCAGGGTTTCGAAGCGCTCCGTGCCGAGGGCGTCGCCGACCCGGGTCGAGAGGGCCTCGGGGGTCTGCTTGCCGTTGGAGGCGATGACCACCGAGTCGTAGGCACCCGGCTCGGCGAAGAGCGCCTGGGCGGTGGCGTCGGTGGTGGCGACCAGGGTGGAGCCGGGGATGCCGTCGGCGTCGCCGAACGTGGCCGTGCCCACGAGGGTCAGCGTTCTCGGTGCGCCCTTGGCCAGGACCGTCACCTTGTCGCCGAGCTTGCGGCCGTCGCGGTTCACGGTCGACTGGTCGAGCACGACCTCGTCGGCGGTCTGCGGGGCGTGACCGGTGGCGATGGCGAACGGGTTGAGGCGGGGGTCGCTCACCCAGTTGGTGCCCATGGTGCCGCCCATGCCGCCGGCCGCCGCCGCCTTGCCGTCGGGGGCGACGAGCGTGGCCATGCCGGCGATCGAGCCGACCGCGGTGTCGACACCGTCGATGGCCTTGATCCGGGCGAGGGTGGCGGCGTCGACCCGCTCCCGCACGTCTGCGCCCTCGAGGCCGCCATCCACCGTGGACGCGCGGCGCACGACGACGTCGACGCCCTTGTTGGAGGTGTCGAACAGGCCGTCGAAGGTGCGGCCCATGGTGTCGGTGAGGATCATGGTCCCGGCCATGAACGCGACACCGAGGACGACGGCGAGGCCGGTGAGGGCGAAGCGCAGCTTGTGGGCCCACAGGCCCTTGTAGGTCAGCTTGAACATTGCCCCTACCTCCCGAACGTCTTCATGCGGTCGAGCACGGACTCGGCGGTGGGGCGGTCGATCTCGTCGACGATGCGCCCGTCGGCCAGGAATACGACCCGGTCGGCGTAGCTCGCTGCCACCGGATCGTGGGTCACCATGACGATGGTCTGGCCGAGCTCGCGCACGGCCCGGCGCATGAAGTCCAGGATCTCGGCGCCGGCCCGGCTGTCCAGGTTGCCGGTGGGCTCGTCGGCGAAGATGATCTCCGGCCGACCGGCGAGCGCCCGGCCCACGGCCACCCGCTGCTGTTGCCCGCCGGAGAGCTCGCTCGGGCGGTGGCCGAGACGGTCGGCCAACCCGATGGTGTCGACGACCTGGTCGAGCCAGACCTGGTCGGGCTTGCGGCCGGCCAGGTCCATCGGGAGGGTGATGTTCTCCAGGGCGGTGAGCGTGGGCACCAGGTTGTAGGCCTGGAAGACGAAGCCGATCTTGTCCCGGCGCAGGATGGTCAGGCGCTTGTCGTTCAGGCTGGTCAGGTCGGTGTCGCCGATGAAGACCTGGCCGCCCGTGAGGTCGTCGAGGCCGGCGAGGCAGTGCATGAGGGTCGACTTGCCCGAACCGGAGGGGCCCATGATGGCGGTGAACGCGCCGGTGGCGAAGTCGACATCGATCCCGTCGAGGGCCATGACCGCGCTGTCGCCCTTGCCGTAGGCCTTCTTGGCGCCGAGGGCGCGCGCCGCCACACCGGGCGGGCTGGACGGCGGAGCGGTCGGAGGAGAGTTCCGGAGGAGTGTCATGTGTCCACCCTCCTCTTCCGCGGGGCCGGCGTCGTCGGCCTCAGGGGTGGTTCAGCCCGTCATCCCCCGGGGGTACCCGGGTTGATCAGGCCGGACTCGTAGGCCACGACGACCAGCTGGACTCGGTCCCGGGCGCCGAGCTTGCTCATGATCCGGCTGACGTGGGTCTTGGCCGTGGCCGCGCTCACGTACAGCTCCTCGGCGATCTCGGCGTTGGACAGGCCCCGTCCCACCTGCAGCAGGACCTCGCGTTCCCGCTCGGTGAGCGGATCGAGCGCCCGGCCGCTCACGACGCGGGGCAGGCCGGGACGGGCGACGAACTCGGCAATGACCCGGCCGGTGATGCGGGGCGACAGGAGGGCGTCGCCGGCGGCGACGATCCGGACCGCCTCGAGCAGGTCCTCGGGGTCGGTGTCCTTCAGCAGGAACCCGCTGGCGCCGGCCTGGAGCGCGTCGAAGACGTACTCGTCGAGGTCGAAGGTCGTCAGCACCAGGACCCTGGTCCCGGCCGTCCGCTCATCGCCCACGATGGCCCGGGTGGCGGCAATGCCGTCGAGTTCGGGCATGCGCACGTCCATCAGCACCACGTCGGGGCGGTGCTCGTGGGCCAGCTTCACCGCCTCGGCGCCGTTGGCGGCTTCGGCGACGACCTGCAGGTCGGGCGCCGAGTCGATGAGGACCCGGAAACCGGCCCGGACAAGGTTCTGGTCGTCGGCGACCAGGACGGAGATCATCTCGCCGGCTCGAATGGCAGCGTCGCCGTGACCCGGAACCCGCCGCCGGCCCGGCTGCCGGCGTCGAGCCGTCCGCCGAAGACGGCGACCCGCTCACGCATGCCGAGCAGGCCGTGACCGTCGCCGGACTGCCCGTCGGCCGGCGCGGTGGACGCCCCCCGCCCGTTGTCGGCCACATCGATGCAGACGGAGTCGGGGTGGTAGTCGATGGTGACGGCGACGGTCGCCGGCCCGGCGTGCTTGAGCACGTTGGTGAGCGCCTCCTGGACGATGCGGTAGGCGGTGAGGTCGAGCCCGGGAGGCACCGCCGGTCGCACCCCTTCGACCCGCACGGAGACGGGCACGCCGGCCCGGCGCAGGCCTTCGGCCAGCTCGTTGACGCTCTCGAGGCCGGCGGCCGGCGTGAGCGTCCCCCGGGCGCCGTCCTCCTCCCGCAGCACGCCGAGCAGGCGTCGCATCTCGTTCAGGGCGGCCCGGCTCGACACCTTCACGTTCTCGAGGATGCGCTTGGCCTCGGCGGGGTCCGAGTCGATGACGTGGGCGCCGACCCCGGACTGCACGGCCACCACGCTCATGGCGTGGGCCACCACGTCGTGCAGCTCCCGGGCGATCCGCAGCCGCTCCTCGGCCACGGCGCGTTGCGCCTCGGCCTCCTGGTTGCGCTCGAGGTCCGCGGCCCGAAGCTCGAGTTGCCTGGTGTACGCCCGCCGGGTCCGCACGCTGTCGCCGAACACGGCGGCGATGCCGAAGATGGCGACGTTGCCGGCCAGGTCGCCGACGCTGAGGTCCTCCCGGTTGAACAGGGTGACGGCCAGCAGCAGCACGGTGATGACCGCCACCGCCGTCCCCCACTCCCGTCGGGAGGTGAGGCTGGCCACGGTGTAGAGGGCGATGAGGGCGATGACCGGGAGCCCGTTCTCGGTGTAGTCCCGCAGCACGTAGACGACCGAGGCCGCGGTGACGACAACCAGGACGGTGACGGGGTACCGCCGGCGCAGGGCGAGGACGCCGAAGCCCACGAGCACCAGCAGGTACGCCCAGACGTCTGCGTGCCTGGGATTGGTGTCCGACGGCCGCGCCGTCAGGCTGAGCAGACCGGCGATGGTGAGGAGGCCGGCCAGCGCCGAGTCGACGACCAGGGTGTTCGTGCCCTTCAGGCGCACCCACAACCGTCGCATCAGTTCGACGATACGGCGCCGCCGGCCGAAAAGCGTCGGCCGGCCGGCGTATCGCCCTCGTACACCCCGGGGTGTACGCCGGCGGGCCGTCCACGGAACTGGTGACGATCGGACCGGCTCCGGCCTGTTCGATCGTCACCAGTTCGAGGGGACTCGGGCACACTGAACGCCATGGTCCACGACGTGGCGAAGGTCGGGTTCGACCGCGAGGCCGAGGTCTACGAGCGCTCGCGGCCGTCGTACCCACCCGAGGCGGTGGCATGGCTCGTCGACAACCTCCGCATCGGGCCGGGTGGGGTCGTCGTCGACCTGGCCGCCGGCACCGGCAAGCTGACCCGCCTGCTGGCGCCGGCGGGGGCGGCGCTGGTCGCCGTCGAGCCCGTCGTCGGGATGAGCGAGGTGCTCCGCCGGGTGCTGCCCGCGGTACCGGTCGTCGCCGGGACGGCGGAAGCCCTGCCCTTCGAGGCGTCATCGGTCGACGCGGTCTGCATCGCCCAGGCGTTCCACTGGTTCGACGCCGGCCGCGCCTTCGCCGAGCTGGCCCGCGTGCTGCGGCCCGGCGGTCGGGTCGGGCTCCTCTGGAACGCCCGCGACCGCGCCGTCGACTGGGTCGACCAGGTCTGGGCGATCATGGACGCCGTCGAGAAGCACGCGCCCTGGCGCGACCACGAGCGGGGTGGTGACAAGAACCTCCACGGCCACCCAGGCTTCGGGCCGCTGCACGCGGAGACGTTCCGGCACGAGCACGCCATGACGCCGGCCGGCGTCGTCGAGCGCATCCAGGGCGTCAGCCACGTCGCCGTCCTGGAGCCGGCGGCGCAGGCGGTGGTCCTCGACAGCATCCGCGACGTCCTGGCCACCCATCCCGACACCCGCGGCCGCGACGAGCTGCGCATCCCGTACCGGGTCGACTGCTACTGGCTGGAGCGGACGGACGGGTGAAGCTGCTGGCATTCGGCACCGAGCCCGTCGGCGTGGTGGCCATCGGGGCCAACGCCTCCGGCATCGTGGCCATCGGGCAGCTGGCGACGGGCGTCGTCGCCGTCGGCCAGCTGGCGCGGGGCGGCGTCGTGATCGGCCAGCTCGGGGTCGGTCTGGTGTGCGCCGGCCAGCTCGGGCTCGGCGTGATCTGGTCGGCCGGCATGCTCGGCGTCGGCGGGACGTCGGGGCCGGGCTTCATCGCCGGCCTGTTCGGCCGCCTCTACCTGCTGCGGCTGTTCGGGCGCCAGGAGGGACCGGCGCTCCCGTGGCGGGAGCTCGGCCGCCGGCGCGTCGCGGTGGCCGCGGTGCTCCTGGTCGCGCTCGCCGCGCTCTGGTGGTTGGCGGCGGGGCAGTGGCTGGTCGACGCCCTCACTCGCACGGGCGGGATCTCGTCGACGCGCCGCCGCCACTCCCGTGCGTGCCCCTGTGTTGAGGTTCATCGGGGGCGGACGACGATCTCCACGCGCCGGTTGAACCGCCGGCCGGCCGGGCTGTCCGACCCGTCGGGCCGGCGCTCCTCGGTGAGCGGCTGGGTGCTGCCCAGGCCGACGGCGGTGACCTCGGTCGCGTTCAGCGCGTGGCTGGTCAGGTAGTCCTTGACGGTGGCGGCCCGCCGCTCCGACAGCGTCTGGTTGGCGGCGGCGGTTCCGACGGAGTCCGTGTGGCCACGGACCTGGACCGAGCTGCGCGGGTAGAGGCGGTTGATCAACCGGATGGTCCCGTCGACCGTGTCGGTGCTGCCGATGGTGGCGCTGCCGGTCTGGAACAGGTTGTCGCTGTTGAAGACGACGATGACGACCCGGGCGCCGGCTGCGTCGCGGGCCAGCACCAGGCTGCCGGAGATGCCGGTCAGGTCGACGTCGATCGAGCCCGGCATGCGGTAGAGCGACCGGTCGACCAGCGTGGTGCCCTGCTCCGGCTCGTTGGGCGCGGTGATCGTGCAGGGGACGCGCAGGACGAGGCCGGCGCCGAAGTCCTGCGTGCCGCAGGTCGGGTCGAGCTGGCCGTCGCCGTCGAAGTCCTCGAGGCCGGCGACAGCTCCCGGAGGCAGGGTGGTGGGGGTCTCGTCGTCGGGCGCCACGGTGGTCTGCGTTGCGCCATCGGACGAGTCGGGGACAAGGACCCCTTCAGCCGACCGTGTGGATCCGGATCCGCTGCAGCCTGCGAGCACGACCATGGCCAGCAGGAACGCCGCCAAGCGGGCGCTGATGCTTCGCATCACACGAGGCTACGTCGCCGCGAAAAGGCGCTGGAACTCGTCGCACGCGAGGTCGAAGTCGTCGACGGCCACCAACTGGTAGCCACGCAGGACCAGCGGGACGTCGACGTTGCCGAGGAGGACCGGGATGACGTGAAGCTTCCCGTCGACCGCGAGGTTGATGATCATCTGGATCTCCTGCTTCACCCAGTTGGACGCGAGTGCGTCCGGGCTGAGCAGGACGACCGCCCCTCGGCTCGACGTCAGTCCGCGCTCGATGGCGAACACCCACTGCTCGCCGGGACGGATGTTGCCCTCGGCCGTCCACGTACGGATCTGGCGCTGCTGCAGACGCTCGACGAGGCGCTGGGCCACCTTCCGGTCGGCCTGCATGTCGTGGCTCACGAAGACCTGGTTCGTCGCCGGGGTGCCCGGTGCGGGCGGTGGGGCCGGCGCCCGTCTCTCGCGGGCGCCGGCCCGCTTGCCGAGGAGCCACACCCCGGTGCCGACGAGGCCGGCGGCGAGCACCACTGCGACGACCAGTCCGACATTCCCGCTCGACGACTCGCCGCTCGAGGGGACGGTCGTACTCGGGGTGGACGTCGACGTGGACGTGCCCGAGTCGCCCCCGCCGACCGACAACAGCACCACCGACGACACGGCGAGGAACGCAAGGACGGCGACGAGCACGCTGAGCAGACAGCCGCGCCGGCGCCGGCGGTGTCCGGCCGGCAGTTCGCTGTTCACTGCACCGGTTACGAGCCGGGCGCACCTGTCGACCTTCGCATCGTCGGCGCCGCGAAGGTCGAGGAGGAGCGGTTTCGAACGGAAACCGTCCCGGACGGAAGCGGGAACGGCGTCGGCCACTGCGGCAAAGCGTTCTCGGTCATCGTCCCAGTCCACCGAGCCCGACGTGACGATGAGGAGCGTGGCCGCCGGGCCGCGTTCGGTGATCCAGTCCCGCAGGTCGGACGGGTCGCCGGCGGCGAGCGCGGGCGACAACAGGGCGACGGCCCGGTCGGCGGTCTCTGGCACCGGCACGACGGCAAGGCCGAGTGCGGCGAGGCGGGCGGAGAGATCGGGCACCGTGGCGTCGTCGGCGGCGCCGCACACCCAGACCGCCCGCTCCTGCGACTCCGACATCTCCTCCTCCGGCTCGTCGCCGGAACGTCAGAATACGCGGCCGCCGACCTACACTCCGCCCGTGGCGTCCGAGGCCGATGGGCCGGTCATCTCGCTGATGCTGGCGGTCCCCGATGCGCCGAAGGCGGTCGCCTGGTACGCCGAGGCGTTCGGCGCCATCACGCTGTGGGACCTGGGGTCCGTCGTGGGCCTGTCGGTCGAGGGCGCGCCCTTCTTCGTCGGCCAGCCGGAGAACAACGGGTGGGACAGCCCGACGACGATCGGGACGAGGACGGTGCGGGTCGAGGTCTTCGTCGACGACCCGGACGCGTTCATCGAGCGGGCGATCGCCGCCGGCGCCGACGGGTCGGTGGACGCGATCCGGGACCACCAGATGCCGTGGGGGACACACCGCCAGGGCGGCTTCTTCGACCCGTTCGGGCACCTGTGGCTGGTCGGTGACAAGTCGCCGCTGCGGCCCCACCCGGCCTGAGCGGGACCGCCGGCGTGGTGGTGTTGGGTCGGGCGCCCTTGTCGGTCGCCGAGGTGGTGGCCGTCGCCCGGGACCGTGACCGGGTCGACCTCGCACCCGACCTCGACGCCGGCATGACGGCCAGCCGCCGGCTCGTGAAGCTGGCGGTGGCCGACGGACGGACGGTCTACGGCGTGACGACCGGCTTCGGCGCGCTGGCCACCACCCGCGTCGCGCCGGACCACGCCGAGCAGATCCAGTACGCGTTGGTACAGAGCCACGCCGCCGGCATGGGGGCCGACGTCGACGCCGAGGTCGTGCGGGCCATGCAGCTGTTGAAGGCCCGCACCCTGGCCGCCGGTGCGTCAGGCGCCCGACCCGACTTGGTGCGGGCCATCGTCGCCCTACTCAATGCCGGCATCACGCCGGCGGTGCCCGAGCTCGGGTCGCTCGGTGCGTCGGGCGACCTGTCGCCGCTGGCCCACGCCGCCATCGTCCTGCTCGGCAACGGCTGGGTGCTCGACGGCGACGGTCGCCGCGCCGATGCAGGGCCGGCGCTGGCCGCCGCCGGCATCGAGCCCGTCCGGCTGGAGGCCAAGGAGGGCCTGGCCCTGCTCAACGGCACCGAGGGCATGCTCGCCCATCTGTGCCTCGCCCTCGCCGATCTCGACGTCCTGCTGCCGACGGTGGACATCACCTGCGCGCTCAGCGTGGAGGCCCTGCTGGGCACCGACGCCCCGTTCGCCGAGCGCCTGCAGGAGCTGCGCCCGCACCCGGGCCAGCGGGCCAGCGCCGCCAACCTCCGCCGGCTGCTGGCCGGTTCGTCGATCGTGGCGTCGCACCGGGGCTCGGACCATGCAGTGCAGGACGCCTACTCGCTCCGGTGCGCCCCCCAGGTCCACGGCGCCTCGCGCGACGTTGTCGAGTGGGTCCGGCGGGTGGTCGACGTCGAGCTGGCATCGGTCACCGACAACCCGGTCGTGCTGGCGGGCGGTGGCGACGGGGTGATCGCATCGACCGGCAACTTCCACGGGCAGCCGCTGGCCTTCGCCGCCGACTTCGCCGCCATCGCCCTGGCCGACCTGGCGTCGATCGTCGAGCGGCGCGTCGACCGGCTGATGGACCCGGCGCGGTCGCAGGGGCTCCCGCCCTTCCTGGCGCCCGAGGCCGGCGTCAACTCGGGCTTCATGCTCGCCCACTACACCGCGGCGGGCATCGTCAACCGCATGCGGACCTACGCCATGCCGTCGTCGTGCGACACCATCTCCACCAGCGCCGGCCAGGAGGACCACGTCTCCATGGGTTGGAACGCGTGCCTGTCGCTGCGGGCCGCGGTGGCCGACGCCATGCGGGTGGCGGCCGTCGAGCTGGTGTGCGCGGCCGAGGCCGTCGACCTGCGCGGGTTGACCCCGGGGCCGGCGACCGCGGCGGTGATGGCGTGCCTGCGCGAACGTGTGCCCCGGATGGACGTCGACCGCTTCCTCGCGCCGGACCTCGCCGCCGCCGAGGAGCTCGTACGGAGCGGCGCGGTGCTGCGCTCCGTGCCGGAGCTCCTGCAGTGACGGCCGCGGGGCCTCGACCCGTGCGGGCGCCTCGAGGGCCGGAGCTGAGCTGCAAGGGCTGGGCCCAGGAGGCGGCGATGCGGTGCCTGATGAACAACCTCGACCCCGAGGTGGCCGAGCGGCCGGACGATCTCGTGGTGTACGGCGGGCGGGGCAAGGCGGCGCGGAGCTGGGCCGCGTTCGACGTCATCGCGCGCGAGCTACGGGCGCTCGAATCGGACCAGACGCTGCTGATCCAATCGGGCAAGCCGGTCGGCGTGTTCCGCACCCATCCCATGGCCCCGCGGGTGCTGTTGGCGAACTCGCTGCTCGTGCCCGACTGGGCGACGTGGGACGAGTTCTGGCGGCTGGAGTCCCTGGGCCTCACCGCCTACGGCCAGATGACCGCCGGCTCGTGGATCTACATCGGGTCCCAGGGCATCCTGCAGGGGACGTTCCAGACCTTCGCCGCGGTGGCCGACGCCCACTTCGGCGGCACCCTGCGCGGCCGGCTGGTCCTCACCGCCGGCCTCGGCGGCATGGGCGGGGCGCAGCCGCTGGCCGTCACGATGAACGGTGGCGTGGCGCTGTGCATCGAGGTCGACCCGTCACGCGTCGAGCGCCGCCTGACGGAGGGCTACCTCGACGAACGGGCCGACTCGCTCGACGACGGGCTGCGCCGCTGCGCGTCGGCGGTCGCCGAGGGGCGGGCATTGTCGGTGGCGGTCGTCGCCAACGCCGCGGACGCCTTCCCCGAGTTGCGCCGACGAGGTGCACCGGTCGACGTGGTCACGGACCAGACGTCGGCCCACGACCCGCTGCATGGCTACGTGCCGAGCGGCCTCGACCTGGACGCAGCGCGCCAGCTGCGGGCCGACAGCCCGCACCTCTACGTCGAGCGGGCGCGGGCGTCGATGGCCGCCCATTGCGGGGCCATGGTGGGCTTCCTCCGCGCCGGCGCCCAGGTGTTCGACTATGGGAACAACCTGCGGGGCGAGGCGCTGGCCGGCGGGCTCGTCGCCGCGTTCGCCTATCCGGGGTTCGTGCCGGCGTACCTGCGCCCCCTGTTCTGCGAGGGCAAGGGGCCGTTCCGCTGGATCGCCTTGTCCGGCGACCCGGCCGACATCGCCGCCACCGACGCCGTCGTCCGCCAGGCCTTCCCCGACGACGATCTGCTGCAACGCTGGCTGGAGCTGGCGTCGGCCAGGGTCCGCTTCCAGGGGCTCCCCGCGCGCATCTGCTGGCTGGGTCTGGGCGAGCGCGACGTCGCCGCCCAGCGCTTCAACGACCTCGTGCGCCGGGGCGACCTGCGGGCGCCGGTCGTCATCGGCCGCGACCACCTCGACAGCGGCTCGGTGGCCTCGCCCTTCCGTGAGACCGAGGCGATGGCCGACGGCTCCGACGCCATCGCCGACTGGCCCATCCTCAACGCCCTGCTCAACACTTCGTCGGGCGCGTCGTGGGTCGCGGTGCACCACGGCGGGGGCGTGGGCATGGGCAAGTCGATCCACGCCGGCGCGCAACTGGTGATCGACGGCACCGACGACGCCGCCCACCGGGCCGAGCTGATGCTGTGGAACGACCCGGCCACCGGCGTCATGCGCCACGCCGACGCCGGCTACGACCGGGCCCGGCAGACCGCGGCCGAGCTGGGCGTCCACATCCCTATGGACGATCCCTCTGCCTGAGCTCCTCGTGCGCCGGGCGGCGCGGGTGTTCGGGTACGAGCTCGACGGCCCCGTGGCGGTCGTCATCCGCGATGGCGTGGTGGAGCGGGTGGTGCCCGAGCGTGACCTCACCGCCGGCCTCGACCTGCCGGAGCTCGACGCCGGCGGTCGCGCCGTGATCCCCGGCTTCGTCGACGCCCACACCCACCTCGTCTTCGCCGGCGACCGGGCCGACGAGTTCGCGGCGCGCCTCGCCGGCCGCCCCTACGAGGCCGGCGGCATCTGGCGGACGGTGGAGCAGACGCGGGCCGCGTCCTTCGACGACCTCGTCGCCCAGACCGTGCGCCGGGCCGACTCCTGCCTCGCCGGCGGGACGACCACCATCGAGGTGAAGTCGGGGTACGGGCTCGACACGGCCACGGAGCGCCGGCTGCTGGAGGCGGTGGCCGTCGCGGCGCCGCGGACCGCGGCGGAGCTCGTCCCGACGTTCCTCGGCGCCCACCTGGCGCCCGACCCGTCGTACGTCGACCTCGTGGTCGAGGAGATGCTGCCGGCCTGCGCCGGCCTGGCCGTGAGCTGCGACGCGTTCTGCGACGTGGGCGCCCTCACCGTGGAGCAGTCCCGGCGGGTGCTGGAGGCGGGGCGGGCCCACGGGCTGGCGCTGCGCATCCACGCCGAGGAGCTGGCCTGGACCGGCGGCGCGCAACTCGCGGCCCAGCTCGGCTGCCTTTCCGCCGACCACCTCGTCCACGCCACGCCGGCGGACGCGGCGGCGATGTCCGGCGCCGGCGTCGTCGCCGTGCTGCTGCCTTCGACGTCGTTCTGCCTGCGCTCGGACTACGCGCCGGCCCGGATGCTGCTCGATGCGGGCGTGGAGATCGCCCTGGCCACAGACTGCAACCCGGGGACGAGCTACACCACCTCCATGCCATTCGTCGTGGCCCTGGCCTGCAGCGCCTACGGCCTGTCCGCCGACGAGGCGGTGCGGGCCGCGACCGAGGGCGGGGCCCGCGCCCTCGGCCGGTCCGATGTCGGCCATCTCCGCCCGGGTGCGGCCGGCGATCTCGTCGTCCTCGACGGCGACCACTGGGTCGACCTCGCCTACCACCCCGGGATGCCGCTGGTGGCCGCCGTCGTCAAGGCCGGCGCCGTGGTCGTGGGCCGGTGACCGGCCCGGGAGGCCGGTCCAGAGAGCATTCACTGGGCCGCCCCTCGAAGAGGGCGGACCAGTGAGTGACTGGCCCCGTGCCAGCGAGTGGCTGGCCTCCGGCAGCGACGACCCGCGTGCGCTCGTGGTCGCCGGCGTGCCGCTGACCGAGCTCGCGGTCACGCCCGCCGGCTACGAGCACGCGCCGGCGGCCGTGCGGGACCGGCTGGCCAAGCTGTCGACGTGGCACGGCGAACAGCGGATCGGGTTGGAGGACGTGCCGGTCCGCGACCTGGGCGACGCGCTCGATCCGCCGGCGCTGACGGCTCCGCTGACCGTCCTGCTCGGTGGTCACAACGCGGTGACGTGGCACGCCCTCGCCGGTGAAGACCTCGCCCGCTGGGGCCTGCTCACCCTCGACGCCCACCACGACGTCCGGCGGTACGAGCCGGGTGCGGTCGGGAACGGCTCACCTGTACGGGCGCTCATCGACGCCGGCCTGCGTGGCAGCAACGTGGTGCAGGTCGGGATCCACGGCTTCTCGAACTCCCGCAGCCACCGGGAATGGTGCGAGGCGCAGGGCGTGCGGGTGCTGGGCCCTGATGGCATCGGCGACGTGCGGGCTTTGCTCGACGACCTGGCGGCGAGCTGTGAGGCGATCTACGTCGACATCGACCTCGACGTGCTCGATCGTGCCGCGGCGCCGGCCTGCCCGGGATCGCGTCCCGGCGGCATCTCGCCACGCCAGCTGCTCGATGCCGCCTTCACGGCCGGCGGCCACCCTGCCGTACGCGCCGTCGACGTCGTCGAGCTCGACCCGCTCGCCGACGTCGCCTACATCACGACCGACGCCGCCGCGCTCACCCTTCTGAACGTCGCCGCCGGCTACGCGACGAGGCCGCGGCCATGAGTGCTCGCCGGCGCCGCGGGATCACCGTCGCCCTCCTGCCCGCGGCGCTGGCCGCCGGCGCCGGCGCCGGCGCCGACCGGTTGTCGGGCACCGAGCCGCGCCAGGCGCCAGGCGCCCCCAATGGCCCGCTGCCCTCCACCACGACCGGCGGCTACCGCCCCCGGCATGAAGCGTGGGTCGACGCCTGCACGATCTGACCGCCGGCGCTCAGTCGGTCGAACCTCGCGAGCGCGTGATCCCGCGCTCATGCCGCGCTCGCCGGCGCGTGGCCATGGCGGGGGTGACGGGGATCGGTTGGTGGGACGAAGGCCCGTTTGCCCCGCCCGTCGACGAGCTGCCACCCGTCCAGGCTCTTGAGGTCGTGATGATGGCCGCATAACCGGTCGAGCAGGTCGAAGATCGTCATGTGGCTGGTGGCCCACTCCACCCGGTGGTCGGTCTCCAGCCACGTCGAGGCCGAACAGCCCTCGGCCGCACAGCTCGGGTACAGCCACTCCAGAGCTGTCTGCTGGCGGGCGGTGGCCCGCCAGCCCAGATGGGCCACGCCCACCACCGCCTCCCCGTCGGTCACCACCGCAGCGAGGAACGGATCGCCTGAGTCGAGCAGTTCCCGCACCGCGGAGACGGCCACCGGCCCGAAGCCGGCGATCTCACACACCTCGCCCTCCATCACCCGCCCCCGCAGCAGCGCCGGCAGGTCGATACGGACGATCGTCTTGGCCCCTGAGCGCGCCGGCCGCGACGCCGGCGCGCACACCGCCTCAGCCAGAGCATCGGCGGCGTAGGCCTCGGAGCGCCCTTCGGAGCGGGCCCTGCGGAACAGCCGGTCCCGCAGAGGCAGCAGGGCGGCCATGATCGCGGCCCCGACTTCAGGGTTGTCGCGCATACGGAGGTTCCAGCCACCCTCGGCGTCACCCCAGGTGCGCAGGAACCGCTCGGCGTGGATCTTGGCCCGCCGGGCCTCGGGGTCGGGCAGCGCCGCGGCCTTCACCCGACTGCACTCCTCCCGCAGCTCGGCCAGCGACGACGTCGCCGCCTTGGCCAACAGCCGCTCACCCACGCCGGCGTCACCGCCGGCGGCATCGGCCACCGCGGCGGCCTGCTGCGCCGACAAGGAACCAGCACGAGCCGCAGCGTCCACCGCCGGCAACTTCCCCAGCCGGCGGGCGGTGGCGATGGTCTCCGATGCCTGGCCCACCGACGTCCCCGTCGAGCGGGCCAGGTGGTGGGCCGCCGACCGCTCACCGGCCCGCTTCCAGGCACCGCCATCGGCCGCCCCGGGCCGCAGCCAGCCCCTTCACCGTCGCCGCCATCCGCTCGATGGCCGCCGCCTCGGCGACAGCAAGACCCGCTGCCTCAGCACTCAACAACGAGGCGTCGAACCCGGCCGCGTAGCGACCCATCGCATCCCGCAACTCCGCCAACCGCTCGCACATCGGCGCCATCTCCATCAAAGTGGAGGCCGGACCAGGGTGGGAGGAGACGTCGCCCACGAACGTATGTTCCCAGATTAGCCCGTCCAACGAGCAGGCGCAAGACCAAAGGTAAGAAACATCGAACCCTCGGAAGCTCGGCCGTGGCGGGTCCGGCAACGTGGCCGGCGTCGGCGGCGGCGTCGACCTTTCGGCCCGGGGAGGACGGCGAAATCGCAGTGGTGTTCGGCGCCTCCCGGTGCGACGGCGAACCCGGGAGCGCGCTCCCGCCCGGTCGCTACGGGTTGCGGGTCGTCCTTACTTCTGCGGG
>JAHFUP010000143.1:0-2548 GCA_023265025.1 Acidimicrobiia bacterium
CCATCACCTACGGCCCCTCCCAGACCGTCAAACGCGACTTCGACGACGCCGGCCGGATGACCTCGTGGAGACCTACTCGTCAGGGCGCTCGGGCAAGGGAACAAGGTCAATTGGAATGCGACAGAGACACAATACGGGCAGATCATAGGGTTAGGGCTGGATGTGCCTTTTGCGACAACGGCTCGTGCGGCCCTGGTACTCGCCAGGCTGAGCCCGGCTAGCTCAGCTATTACAGTCATTCGATCATGCGTGGGACAATGGGATGCGCACTGTGCAGCACAGGTTGCGATTGCTGGCGCCAATATAGCCAGCTCGTTCGTTCCCTATCCTACAAACTCTCGGCGCAGCCGCCAACGCATTTGTCGGCTTAGTTACCAATGGAGCATCGATGTTGGCCTCGTGGATCAACCTCCTCGATCGAAGCACCAAATGTCGGTGAGCCCTCTCCTCCAAGGAACTGCCATCGCGTGGGTATCATCTCTTCTCATCTGGGCGGCTAGTCGGAGGGATTTGCAGAGCGCCCGCGCCAACGTAGGAAAGTGGGACGTTCCCTGGCAACGACGAATTGTTTTCATTGACCTTATCCTCGTAGTGATAACGTCCGTTGCCTTGGTACTTCTTATCATTCTCCATCTTGCCCGAACCTGAGATGTCGACTTCGCGGGGGAGTACACCGACGCCGAGACCAGCTTCGTCTAGCCCCGGCCCCGCTACTACGACACGGGGACGGGGCTATGACCTGGGTAGTCAGGAGAAAGCGGACACCCGTTCCGGCTGATGGCGGACACTTATCCGGCGGTTCCGGACACGGTCAGTGCGGCGCCGACGACGTTCATTGGGGTCGTGTCCGATGTCGATCACGATCAGCTCGCGTCCATCCACCGTCGGGCCGCCTTGACCTGAGAAGCTGGTCATTAGTGAAGGTCGATTCGGCCTGGACCGTTCGCTACCGGCTATCGGCGGAAGCGTGGGCCGAATGCGACGTCCGCGAGGCCGGCGGGATCAAGTTCGAACAGGCCCTGCAGGTCCGGGAGCGACACAAGTTCCACGGCTCGGTGAGCAAGCGGGGCTGGTACTACTTCGCAACGACGAGGGAGCTGAAGTGGTGTGAGAGTCGGTTCGAGATGCGCGTTCTCCGGGTCCTCGACCATGACCCGGAGGTGGTCGGCGTTGCGGTGCAGCCCTTCGTTCTGCACTACCGGGACGAGGCGGGTCGCGCCTCGCACACCCCGGACGTGTTCGTTCGCCGTCGCGATGGAACCGCAAGGGTGATCGACGCTCGACCCGAACGCTTTGCCGGAAAGGCCGATTTCCTGCGCCAGACTGCGGCGACAAAGGCCGCGTGCGCCGTGGCCGGCTGGTTCTACGCGGTGCGCAGCACGATCGACCCCGTCTTCGAAGCGAACATCGACTGGCTGGCGTCGTGCCGGCACCAGCTCGTCGATCCCCTCGGGTGCGCCGATGCCGTGCTGGCCGGGTGCGCGGAGCCACAGCGGTTGGGTGACATCGTCGCTGCCTTCCCGCCGGCGGCGCTGACCCGTCCGGTCATCACCCACCTGCTGTGGGCCGGTCGCCTGGTCACCGACCTGTCGACCCTCCTCAGCGACGCATCGCTGTTGAGCGTGCCCCCGGGACTCGCCCATGCGAGCTGAGCTCCGTCCGGGTGCGGCCGTCGCCTACGAAAGCGACGAGTACGACGTCGAGGCGATCGAGGGGCCGCTCGTCCGGCTCCGGCGGCGGGGACCCCAGCGCAGCGCCGTCGTGGTGGCCGTCGAAAGCCTTCTGGTCGCCCCGCGCTACCGGCTCCTCGACGTGGAGCTTTCGTTCGCAGCGGTCGTCGGCGACCCTGCGGCCGAGCTGCTCCCCGACGCCCACCGGGCCAGGGCGGAGGCTCGCCTGGCCCATCTCCTCGAAGCGCGAACGGGCTACAAGTCTGGGCAGGCAGCCACTGCCCTCCCCGGCGAGCCCAGGCCCGGCTACGACCCAACGACAACGACCATGGTCGAGCGGTTCACCACGAAGGCGGCCGAGCTCACCGTCGCAGGCGAGAAGACGTCGCCGCGAACGCTGCACCGGTGGTGGTCGCGCTGGCAGGAGCTCGGGCTCTGCGGCCTCGTCGACGCCCGCCTGACAGCACAGCGCAAGGTTCTGCCCAGTGTCGACCCGCGAGTGCGGGCCGAGGCCGAGCGGCTGGTGCGCAGCCGGTCGGACGGGCCGACGCCGGCGCCGTCGCAGCTGGCCCGCCACCTGCGGGTCGCGGTCGAGGACGCCCACGGCCCGGACGTCCGCCTGCCGTCGCGCTCGGTGACCCAGCGCCTGCTGCACGAGGTCGCCCACGGCCACGCCACGTTCGGCTCGGGCAAACGGCGGCGCGAAGCGGCCAACGAGCCATCGACGCCGTTCGGATCCCTGCGGGCCAGTCGCCCCGGCCAGCTCGTGCAATACGACTCCAGCCCGGTGAACGCCTTCGCCTACGACCCCCACACCCTCGAGTACCAGGCGCTCGACCTGTCGGTCGGCCTCGACGTGTTCTCCAACTCGTGCGTCG
>JAHFUP010000143.1:2648-7547 GCA_023265025.1 Acidimicrobiia bacterium
GGCCAGCTCGTGCAATACGACTCCAGCCCGGTGAACGCCTTCGCCTACGACCCCCACACCCTCGAGTACCAGGCGCTCGACCTGTCGGTCGGCCTCGACGTGTTCTCCAACTCGTGCGTCGCCTTGCGCTACACGCCCATCCACGCCAAGGCGGTCGACGCCGTGCTGCTGCTGCGTGACACGGTCACCCCCAAGCCGGCCCGGCCGGGATGGCCGGCCGAGGCCCTGTGGCGCTACCCGGGCATCCCCGAGGCCGTGCTGGTCAGCTGCCTGACGGGCGAGACCCGACCCAAGGCGATCGCCGGTATCCCGATGGTCCGCCCCCAGGGCGCCGTGTGCGACAACGGGATGATCTACCTGTCCCTCGCCTTCCGGGAGGGCTGCGCCACCCTCGGCATCGACCTGCAGCTGGCCCGGCAGGGAACCCCAACGGACAAGCCGCATGTCGAGAGGTTCTTCTCCACCTACGAGTCGACCTTCGCCTGCGACCTGCCCGGCGCCAAGGGCCGCGACGTCGCCGGTCGGGGAAAGCGCCCAGAGGACGAGGCCGTCTACTTCGTCTCCGAGATCGAGGACCTCACCTACGAGTGGCTGGCCCTGCATTACCAGCGGGCGCCGTCGGAGGGCAACCGCCTGGCGTGCGACCCGCGTCGGCACCTCAGCCCCAACGAGATGTTCGACGAGGGCGTGGCCCGAGCCGGGTTCGTCCACGTCCCGCCCATGGCCGACCTCTACTACACGCTGCTCCCGCGCCGGGCCCGCAAGATCAGTCAGCGGGGCGTGAAGCTGTTCGGGCTCTGGTTCGACGGGCCCGCCCTCGAGCCCTACCGGCCTAAGGTGGCGCGGGCCGAGCGGCCCCGCGACGATCGCCACGTGATCCGCTTCGACCCCCGGGATCTGCGTCACGTCTGGTTCCGCCATCCCGACAGCGGCGAGTTCGCCACCCTCGACTGGCGGGGCCTGGAGACGGCGGCGACGCCCTTCGGCGACCTGGAACTGGCCTGGTGCAAGGCGAACCTGCTGGCCGACAGCGGCATGCGGGCGAGCGAGGCCGAGCTCGAGGAGGTGCTGTGCCGCTCCCTGCGGCGCTACGCCTCCGACGCCCCGACGAAGCGGGCAGAGATCAAGCTGCGCAAGGCGGCGGTGCTGCACCAGGCCTCCGCGGCCAAGGACCGGGGCACCTCGAAGCTGCTCGCCCCCGACGTGGCCGACGACCCCGATTGGGACGCCGACCCCGACGACATCGAGCCGATGCCCCTGTTCTCGGCCGACCAACCGGTGTGAGATGACCGCTGCCCTGCGCTCCGCTCCAGAGCCGGCGACCGTTGCGCTGCCGCCCCATCCCCCTCTGCCGCCAGCGCCCACGACCAAGGAGGAGTGGAACCGCTACGTGGATGCTCCGGCGACGGTGGCCCCGCCGCTCCGGGCCATCGCCGACTACCGGCGGCTTTCCCCGGCCGACAGGCACCTCTACGACGAGGCGCGCCTCGCTCACCACGGGGGCTTCGCTCCCGTGTCCACGCCGTGGATGCGCGACACGCACGGCCAGCTCGCCCGGCAGGTGGCCGCCAACCTCCGCAACCGCCAACCCGGCGCACGGCGGGGCTCGGTGATCAGCGCCAAGGCCAACCGGGGCAAGACGACGATCTGCATGACTTTCGCCAAGCACTACCAGCGCTCGGTGTTCGCCCGCTACGGCCGCCTGACCCCCGACGGCAACCGGCTGATCCCCGTGGTCTACGTCACCCTTCCCGACGACTGCCGCACCAAGTGGCTCGACCTCGCCATCTGCGAGTTCTACGCCGTCCAGCTCCCGGGCCGGCCGACCAAGGACGACCTCGTGCGGGCCATCCAGCGCGTCGCCCGCCTGACGATGACCACCCTGTTCATCGTCGACGACATCCACTACCTCAACCTCGCCACCCGCGAGGGCCAGGCCGTGAACGACCACCTCAAGTACCTGGCCAACACGGTGGCCGCCACGTTCCTCTACGCCGGCATCGACTGCGAGCTGACGGGCCTCATGACCGAGGGGTTCTCGCCCTCGACCCACTCACGCTCGCAGACCAAGTCGCGCTTCACTCTGCTCGACGTCGGCTCCTTCGACGACCGCACGCCCGAGGGCCGGACCCGCTGGCGCGCCCTCCTGGCGTCCTTCGAGCCCGAGCTGGTCCTGCTCAATGCCCAAACAGGCGACGTCTCCAAGCTCCTGGCCCCCTACCTCTACTGGCGGACGGCCGGCGTCATCGGCTCGATCTCGGCGCTCCTGCGGGAAGGTGCCGCCCTGGCCATGCATCGAGGGACCGAGCGGTTGAGTGAGTCGCTGCTCGACGAGGTGGAGGTGGACGCCGACGCCGAGGGCCAGGCCGCCCGGCGGAAGCGCCCGGCCCCATCCGCCCTGGCGGCCAGTCCGTCCTGACAGCACAGGCCCCCGCCAGCGATGCGGACCCTTCCCCTCCTGGTGGCGCCGGTCAGCGACGAGACGCTGCTCAGCTTCTGCCGACGCCTCGCAGCGCACAACGGCGGCTGCCTCGCCGGCGTCCTCAAGGCGTGCGGCCTCGGAGGCGAGGGATCGAAGCTGCGCCCGGTCCCGCACATGGCGACCGTCCTCGACGCCGGCGTGCTAGCCGAGCTCGCAGAGGCCACGGGGATCACCCGGGAGCGCGCTGAGGGACTCCTCGTCGCGTCATACACCGGCACGTTCGACGCCGCCTCCTGCCCCCGCACCGGAGGCCCCGACCTGATGCGTTGGACGAGGCGCCAAGGCCTTCTCGGCGTGGGATCGCGCGTGTGCCCTGGGTGCGTCGGCGACGACGGCGGGTTCCGCATGGCATGGCGGTTCGCCTGGTCCTTCGCCTGCCCCGAGCACAGCCTGCTCCTCGAAGCCCGCTGCCCGGGTTGCCGCCGGCCCTACGCCTACGACGGCAACCACCGGCCCGCCCTCAGCTCGCTCGTTCCCGTGCTGTCCGCGTGCGGCAACCAGCCACCCCGCGGGCAAGGGAACGTCGGGCGCAACTGCCGGCCGTGCGGGCACCCGTTCTCGGAGCTGGCAGTCCAGCCGGTGACGGAGCGGGTCGCACATGCCGAGCACCGGGTCAGAGGGGTCCTCAGGGGCGAGCCCGCGACCGTGCACGGCGAGGGGGCTTCGGGGAAGGAGTGGCGAGCGGAGCTCACGAGCCTGGTCGCCATCCTGGCGCAGCTGGCGGAAGGCGATGACCTCGGTGAGCTGTGTGATGCGTCGTCTGCTGCCTTTGACGCCTACGTGGCAGCAGGCCGGGGCCCCGGCCTGCGCTCCGCCTGGTTCCGCCCAGAGCCCGCCCTGCTCGCCGCGGTCGTTCCCGCCGCCGTCGAGTTGCTGGGCTCCTCCTCGGCGGTCGAGTTCGACGAACGGCTGGCGCCCTTCGTGCACCGGGGCTTCGAGACGAGGTTCCGGTTCCTCAGCGACGCTCACGGACCCCTCGGCGTGCGGGGACGCACGATGCAGTCGTGGGGCCGAGTCCTGGGGAGGCGTGTCCGCCTCACCACGCGCCTGCGAGCCCACTACGTCGGTCCCGAGGAACAGCCGGACGGACTGGCGTCTCTGCCCCAGCTCCTGTGGCCCGACGTATTCGAGCATCGGTTCGCCCGCTTCCTCCCCGACGTCCGAAGCCACCTCCGTCGACGCTTCTGCTCGCTCGCGCTCGGCGTCCTTGCCACGAAGGGGTCCTATCTCGACGTCGCCGCCGGGCTCGGACTGGCGCGCAATGACAGCCTTGGCCACCACCTCGGCCAGCTCCTTCGGGACCGTCAGGAGGACGGCGACTTCTACAACACGCTGGTGGAGGCAGCGCGGTGGCTGGGCGACCAGCGCTGGACGGTCGACTACGGGGCCAGGCGTCGGTTGCTGGGCGACCTCACGTTGATCACGCCCGAAGACTGGGCGTGGGCGTGCTGGGCCAGCGGCGTCTACGTCGACCGCGGGCGGAGGCGACGACACTCGTCGACATGGATCTGGTGCGTCCTGACCGGCGGCGAGCCGGCGCTCGCCCCAACTTTCCGAGGGAGGGACCGCAACGCCGAGAAGGCGAGCTACGGCCGCTTCCTCCGGGAGCACCTTGCCACCCTGGAGCCGGCCTTGGACGCCCTCGCCACGCGGGAGCTGCAACGCCGGCGGCTATCGGGACCGGTGCGCGCCGACCTATCCGGGTGGGGACCGGCGCCAGGGCGGGTGCCCGACGACATCGCGGCAATCGGCGTCTTCAAGGGCCGGACTTCCCGGCCGGTCCGTCGAAACGCACCAACGGCCGCGTCGGAGGATCGGGTGCCGTTCGTCGACGACTTGGTGGAGGTCTTCGGCCTCGACCTTCTGGCGGAGCTGGTCGACGTGACCCGGCGCATGCTCTACCGCTACCAGGACGGGGAACGGCGTCCCGGACAGACGATCCAGCTACGCCTCGCCCACCTGACCGATGTCGTCGCCACGCTGCGCACGGCCCGGAACGACCACGCGATTGTTCGGTGGTTCACCGAAGTGCGCGCTGGCGGCCTCCAGCCGATGGCAATGTTGCCGGGTCGCTGGCGCCCGCTGGACGAAGGCCCGCGCCAGGTGATGGCAATGGCCGTGAGGGAGAGCCCGGAGTTCCCCCCGACGACCGTCCTTCGCACAACCGGCCGTAAGCCGACGCTGTCGATCGTGCACGACGTCATAGCCGGGTTCGGCCTCGATGAGATCCGCGACCACACCGGGATCGACCAGGTCAGGCTGCATCGCTACCGGCGCGGTGAGACCTGGCCGTCTTGGGACACCCAGCGCCAGTTCCGGGCGCTCCTCGCCCGGACCCCGGTTGCCAACTTGCGTGACCCGTTGCCAACGAGTTGACAAGCTGCTTGGGCCTTGCCAACTTGCGTAACCCGTCACAA
>JAHFUP010000060.1 GCA_023265025.1 Acidimicrobiia bacterium
TCCTCGACGACTCGGTGAAGAGCAAGGACGACTTCGAGCGCGTCGCCCCGGGGGTGCCGGTGCTCGGGCTCATCCCGGTCGTCAGCGCCTGGCGGGGCAAGGAGACGCCGTACATGGTGTCCCTGGAGGACCCCACGTCGCCCGCGGCCGAGGCGTACCGGACCCTGCGCACGTCGATCCAGTTCCTCGGGCTCGACCGGCCCATGCGCACCCTGCAGATCACCAGCGCCAACGCCCAGGAGGGGAAGACGACCACGCTGGCCAACCTGGCCGTCGCCCTGGCCCGGTCCGGCTCCACGGTGGCCATCGTCTGCTGCGACCTCCGCCGGCCCCGGGTGCATGAGTTCTTCGGCTTGCAAAACGACGTGGGGTTCACGTCCGTCCTCCTGGGCAAGGTCGGTCTGGCCGGCGCCATGCAGGATGTCCCCGAGCAGGCCCGGCTCTCCCTCCTCGCCTCCGGCCCGCTCCCGCCGAACCCCTCCGAGCTGCTCTCCTCCAAGCGGACGGCGGAGGTCCTGGGCTCGCTCCAGGCCGAGTACGACATCGTGCTGATCGACGCCCCGCCGGTCCTGCCGGTCACCGACGCGCTGGTGCTGTCGGGGCGGGTCGACGCCACCCTGCTCGTGGCGGTGGCCGGGGCGACGACCCGCAGCGAGGCGGCGCGGGCCGTCGAGCTCCTGCGCCAGGTCGACGCCCCGCTCGTCGGCGCGGTGCTGAACGGCGTCGACACCGAGGGGTCCTACGGCTACGCCTACCAGTCCTACCGCTACGAATCGCCCGTTGGCCGTCGAGAGCCAGCCAAGAAGTAGCAGTACCGCCGCCAGCGGCACCCGCCGCCGCCACCGGCGGCGGCGCAGGTGGTGGAGCCCCTCGTGGATGTGGCGGCACCGGTCGGGCCGGCGCCGGCGCCGGCGGTTCGACGTGCATGGCCGGCGCCGGCGCCGGCGCCTGCTCCGGGTCGGCGCCGTGGGCGGAGGGCTCCTTGGGGTCCTCGCCCTCCTCGGGCTGATCGGCCTCACCCAGGCCCTCCGGGCCCGCACCAAGCTGATCGGCGCCCGGGCGTCGCTGCAGGCCGCCGTCGACGACCCGGCCGCCCTGGGCACCCCGCAGGGGCGGGCCGCGGCCATTGCCCGGGTCGACGGGGCGGTGGCGGTGATCGCCGAAGCCCGGGCCCAGGTCGCCGGCTCGCCGGCGCTGGCCATCGCCGCCGCCGTCCCCGGCCTCCGCGGGCAGCGGGCGGGGTTCATCCAGCTGATCGACGATTCGGCGGCCGCGGCCGGCGCCGGCCGTCAGCTGTTGGCCGCGGTCGACGGCCTGGCCGAGCGCACTCAGCTCCGGGACGGCACCCTGCCCCTCGCCGGACTGGCCGAGCTGCAGCAGCAGGTCCGCATCGCCGGCGAGGCCATCGGCGCCCGCGCGTCCGGCCCCAAGGCGACCGGTGGCAACTTGTGGGGGCCGCTGGGCGACGCCCGCCAGCAGTTCGACGAGATGGCGGCGTCGAGCGCCCGCCGGTTGACCGAGGGCGCCGACGCGCTCGGTGCGGCCCGGACGTTTCTCGGGTCCGGTGGTGACCGCCGCTACTTCGTCGCCCTCCAGAACAACGCCGAGATGCGCGACCAGGGCATCGTCCTGTCGTACCTCCCCGTCGCCTTCGCCAACGGCCGGCTCGTGTTCGGCAAGGGCGGTTCCACCAACGACATCCGCCTCGACCGGCCGGCGGCCACCGCACTCCCGACGGGCACGGGCGAGGTGTTCGGGCCGACCCGGCCCACCACGCGGTGGACGGCCGTGAACGCCAGCGCCGACTTCGCCTTCAGCGGCCGGGCGATGGTCGACATGTACCGCCAGTCCACCGGCCAGGCGGTGGACGGTGTGATCGCCCTCGACGTGCCCGCCCTCGCCGCCCTGCTGCGCGTGGTCGGGCCGGTGACCCTCGACGGGTCGGCCGAGCCGATCACCGCCGACAACGTCGGCCGGATCCTCCTCAGCGACTTCTACGCCGGCCTCGGCGTCAACAGCGACCAGACCGCCCGCAAGGAGCGCCTGGGCGACGTCCTCAGCCTGGTGAGCGACCGCCTCACCAGCGGCACCCGCGACGCGGTCGCCCTCGGCCGTGAGCTCGGCCAGGCCGCCCGGGGCGGCCACCTGAAGCTGTGGAGCGCGAACGAGGCGGAGGAGTCGGTGTTCGAGCGCACCGGCCTCGGCGGCGGGCCGGCCGGCGGCGGTCCTGATGCCGACCGGACCTTCCATGTGGCGGTGCAGAACCGCAGCGGCACCAAGGTGGACTACTACGTCAAGCCGTCGATCCGCCACGAGGTGACCCTGACGCCCCAGGGCAGCGCCGTGGTGCGCACGACTGTCACGGTCGACAACCAGGCGCCGGTGAACGCCGCACCCTCCTACGCGCTCGGGCCCGACGAGTTCACCAAGAAGCCGGGGGACTACCTGGCCTGGGTGCTCCTCTGGGGGCCGGCGGGGTCGACCATGCAGGCGGGGATTCCCGAGTCGGGCCTGAACCTGGTCAACTACATCACGATGGTCGGCGCCGGCGAGCGCAAGGAGCTCACCTTCGAGACGATCGTCCCCGACGCGGTGCGGGACGGCCGGCTGCGGCTGCGCCTCGTGCCGCAGCCCCGGTTGACGCCCGTCGCTCTCGACGTGCGCCTCGATGCGCCGGGGTGGTCGGTCGGCGGCGCCGCCTCGTGGCAGGGGCCGCTCGACGTGGTGCGGACATTCGAGTGGGACGTGCGAAGGGGATAATCCCCCCGCTGAGGCGCATGGGTTACGCTTCCCGCTTGCGGCGTCCTGAGGAGGACATGAAATGAGGCGGAAAATTCGGGGGGCGGCGGCAGCCCTGCTTGTGGTCGTGGGCGCCGGGCTGTTCGCCCTGGCCCCGCCAGCGGGGGCGCAGACGGGCTCCGGCGTGGGGCTCTGCACGACGATCACCGGCGTCCAGAACGTCGGCAACGTGGCCATCGGCCAGCGCTTCGTCCTCCAGCTCGCCCCGACCTGCGTCTTCAACGTCGGCGCCGCCATCACGGTCACCGTGAACGGCATCAACATCCCCGGCAAGGTCGCCAACGCCAGCGGCTTCGTGCTGGTGGACATCACCGTCGTCTCCGCCACGCAGCTGTCCATCGACGACCCCGTGCTCACGCCGGCCATCTGCGGCACCAACACGGTGACGGCGCGGGGCCCGTCGAGTACGGCCCAGGGCGGCATCTCGACCCAGACGGCGAACTTCACGATCACGTGCCCGGTGGTTCAGGTCGTCGCCACCCCCGTCACCAGCACGGGCCGGCTGTCGCTCACAGGCGCCAACACCCTGCGCTACGTGGCCGTCGCCCTCGCCCTTGTCGCCGCCGGCTCGATGGCGCTGGTCGTCACCCGGCGCCGGCGGGCGGCCGCTACCCTCTAAGCGCGATTTCCTCCAACCGGGACGCCTCGCCGGTGGGGGCACTGGGCGGTAGTGTGCTGCCCGTGGCCACCGAAGGTGGGGATTCGCCCACCGTCGACGCGCCCGGCGCCCCCGACGCCGACGTCGTGATCACGACGGTCGTCTCCGCCGACGAGCCGCGCCAGGCGCCCCGGGGCGACTGGATTCCCGCGAGCGACCCGGCGGACGACCACGTCGACTGGGGATGGGGGAGCGACGACGACGCGCCCCTGCCTCCGCTGGTGGCGCCGGCGCCGCCGGCCGCGCCGGCCCCACCCGGTCCGCCCGCGCAGGCCGCAGCCGCCGCGCCTCCACCGCCCCCACCTGTCGCCGCCGCTCCGCCGCCGCCACCGAGCCTCGACGACCGGTTGGCCGCACTCGAGGGCCTGCCCGCCAGCATCGAGAACCTCGGCAAAGCCATCCGCCACGAGCTCGAGCGCTGCGCCGGCGTGCTCTTCGGCCACGACCGGGCCCTGGGCGCCCTCGCCGCCCGCCTCGACGCGGTCGAGGCCGGCGGGACCGCCGGCGACCGCTCCATCCGGGCGTCCGACGAGGCGATCGCCGGCATGGTGGAGCAGGTGAAGCGGTTCGACGAACGCCTGATCGCCATGGAGACGCGGGTCGAGCCGCTGGAGCCGCTGCCGGCCGTGGTGGCGGCCTTGCGGCGGGCGGTCCGGGCCAGCGACGACCTCCTCTCCGCCGAGACCACGGCGCGCGAGCAGTCCCTCGCCGCCCTCGCCGGCCAGCAGGCCACCGAGGCCCAGACCCGCGATGACGCGCTGCGCCGGCTCCTGGCCCAGGACCTCGACCGGGTCAGCGGCGTCTCGGCCGCCCAGGCCAAGGGCCTGGCCGACCTGGCCGAGCGCGTGGCCGGGGCGGAGAACAGGTTGGCCCCCCTGGCCGCCGTGCCGGACGACGTCGCCGCCCTGAGCCGGATCATGCGCCGCGAGCTCGACGCCATCGTCACCGACAACCAGGCTCGTGACCAGATGTTGCGTCGGGCTCTCCAGGGCGAGATCGACACGTTCCGCTCCAGCTCGGAGGAGCGGGCCCTCGCCGCCGAGGGCCTCGCCGCCCGCCTCGACGCCCTCGAGACCCGGTCGACCGAAGTGGCGGTGGCCACCGAGGCCGCCCTCGGCTCCACCGGCGGCCGGCTGGAGGGCCTCGAGTCCCGGCTCTCGGCCGTCGACCGGATCACCGCCGAGCTCGGCGCCCTCAGCGAGACGGTCACCCGGGAGCTCGAGCACCTCCGCTCCGGAGGGCAGGCCCACGACCAGGTCGCCGGCGAGCTGACCCGCCGGCTGTCGGCCCTCGACGCCCGGCTGGCGCGGCTCGACCCGGTGCCGGGCGAGGTGCATTCCCTGCGCACCGCCATGCTCCAGGAGGCGGAGCGCACCGTGTCAGCCCTGCGGGCCACCGAAGATCGGATCGGCCAGCTGGCGTGGGTCCCCGGGGAGTTCCAGGAGGCGCGCAAGCGCATCATGGCCGTGACCTCCGGGGTGCAGACCGGCCAGGACCGGATCCGCCAGCTCGAGGCGTCGCTGGCGTCCCTGAACGAACGGCTGGAGGCCCTGCGGGCCCGTGTCGGCGCGACCACCCCTCCCGGGTCCCCGGCGTAGCCCCCGTTAGACTCGCCCCATCAACGTCCTCTTTCTCTGCACCGGGAACATCTGCCGCTCGCCCATGGCGGAGGCGCTGCTGCGCCACCGCCTCACCGCGCTGGGTGTCGACGCCCGGGTGGCGTCCGCCGGCCTGCTCCGGCCCGGCCAGCCGGCCAGCGAGCACGGCGTCGAGATCCTCCGGGCCCGCGGGCTCGACATGTCCGCGCACCGCAGCCGGGCCATGACCCGTGAGCTGCTGTCCTCCACCGACCTCGTCCTCGCCATGGCCCGGGAGCACGTCCGCGAGGCGGTCGTCCTCGACCCCGCCCTGTGGCCCCGCACGTTCACCTTGAAGGAGCTCGTGCGCCGGGGCGAGGCCGCCGGCCCCCGCCGGCCCGAGGAACCGCTCGACGCCTGGCTGCGGCGCGTGGGCGAGGGCCGTCGCGTCGCCGAGCTCACGGGCTCGTCGCCGCTCGACGACGTGGAGGACCCCTACGGCGGGCCCCGATCGGCCTACGAGCGCCTGCTCGTCGAGCTCGACGATCTCCTCGACCGGCTCGTCGCCGTCGCCTTCGCCGGGGCGCTCACGCCTCGATGAGTGGGTACGACAAGTACGAGGACCGCGAGCTGTTCGACATCCTGGACCGGGAGCTCGAGCGCCAGAACACCACCATCCAGCTGATCGCCTCGGAGAACTTCACGTCGCCGGCCGTCATGGCGGCCCAGGGATCGGTGCTGACCAACAAGTACTCCGAGGGCTACCCCGGCAAGCGGTACTACGGCGGCAACGCAGTCGTCGACGAGGCCGAGGAGCTGGCCCGGGAGCGCTGCAAGGCCCTCTTCGGTGCCGAGCACGCCAACGTCCAGCCTCACTCCGGCGCCAACGCCAACCTGGCCGCCTACCTCGCCCTCTTCGAGCCGGGCGACACCCTGCTGGGCATGCGCCTCGACCAGGGCGGCCACCTCACCCACGGCTCGCCGGTCAACATCAGCGGGAAGTTCTACCGGTTCGTCTCCTACGGCGTGACGGAGAGCGACGAGCGGCTCGACTACGACCAGATCCGCGACCTGGCCAAGGCCGAGCACCCCAAGGCCATCATCGCCGGCGCCACCGCCTACCCGCGCATCATCGACCCCGAGCCCCTGCGCGACATCTGCGACGAGGTGGGTGCGCTCCTGATCTTCGACGCCGCCCACATCGCCGGCCTGATCGCCGGCGGCGCCCATCCCAACCCGGTGCCCCTCGCCGATGTCGTGACGTTCACGACCCACAAGACCCTGCGCGGCCCCCGGTCCGGCACGATCGTGTGCAAAGCCGAGCACGCCAAAGCCATCGACAAGGCCGTTTTTCCGGGCCTCCAGGGTGGGCCGCTCATGCACGTGATCGCGGCCAAGGCCGTCGCCTTCCGGGAGGCGGCCCACCCGGCGTTCCGGGACTACGCGGCCGCCGTGGTCAGCAACGCCCAGGCCCTGGCCAAGGCGCTGGCGGGGGAGGGGTTCCGTCTGGTGTCCGGTGGGACCGACAACCATCTGATGCTCGTCGACCTCCGGCCCTTCGATCCCGACCTCACGGGCAAGGTGGCCCAGGACGTCCTCGACCGGGCTGGCATCACCCTGAACAAGAACACCATCCCGAACGACCTCCGTTCGCCGTTCGTGACCAGCGGCCTGCGCATCGGCACGCCGGCCGTCACCACCGCCGGCATGCGGGAGGGCGAGATGGCCGAGATCGCGTCGCTGATCGGCCGGGCGCTCCGCCACCACGCCGACGACGCCACGCTGGCCGAGATTCGCGAGGCGGCCAACACCCTCTGCTCCAAGTTCCGCCCGTACAACTGAGATGTGGCGGTACGGGGTCGTCTTCGCGGTGGCGGCCGCGGTCACCTTCGCCCTGACGCCGGCGGTCTGGCGCCTCTCGACCCGGTGGGGCGCGGTGGTGAAGCCCGACGAGCGGCGCATCCACGAGCACCCCACGCCCACCCTCGGCGGGATCGCCATGCTGATCGCCCTGCTCGTGGCGCTCGGCGTGGCCCGGGTGATCCCCGGCTTCGGGCCGGTGTTCGAGTCCTCCGAGCCGTTCGGCCTCGCGTTCGCGGCCATCGTCATCCTGGCCATCGGCATGCTCGACGACCTGCGTGAGGTGTCGGCGCCGGCCAAGGTCGCCGGCCAGGTCTTCGCCGCCTCGATCCTGGGCCTGGCCGGCGTGGTGATGTTCTACTTCCGGGTGCCGTTCGCGGACTTCTACGTCCTGTCGCCCGACCTCGGTTTCCTCGTCACCGTCGTGTGGGTGGTCGCCATGGCCAACGCGGTGAACCTGATCGACGGCCTCGACGGTCTGGCCTCGGGCGTGGTGGCCATCGCCGCCGGCGCCTTCTTCGTCTACTCCTACCGCCTGTCCGACGTCGGCCTGCTGTCCGAGGACAACATGGCGCCCCTCATCGTCGCCATCACGTGCGGGCTGTGCGTGGGGTTCCTGCCCCACAACTTCCACCCGGCCAAGATCTTTATGGGCGACAGCGGGTCGCTCCTGCTCGGGCTCCTCATGGCGGCCACCACCATCTCGGTCGGGGGGCGGACGGCCGACCAGTTCAGCGGCCAGACCTACTTCTTCTTCGCCCCCCTCGTCATCCCCTTCGTGATCCTCGGCGTACCGTTCGTCGACACCGCCCTGGCCATCATCCGCCGGGCCCGCCGGCGGTCGTCGCTGTCCCAGGCCGACAAGGAGCACCTCCACCACCGGCTCATGCGCCAGGGTCACGGGCAGCGGCGGTCGGTCATCATCCTGTGGGCCTGGACGGCCATCCTGTCCGGTGTCGTCCTCGTGCCGACCTACACCAACCAGGGCAACGCGGTGGTGCCGTTCGTCGTCGCCGGCCTGGCCGTGCTCCTTTACACGCTGTTCCACCCTGGCGTGCGCCAGACCGCCCGCCAGCTGGCGGAGGAGGACGACTCCGCGGTGTGGCCCAAGCCCGTGTCCGCGTCCGACCCACCAGCCGGTTTGCAGCGACGGCAACCTTTCCCGTAGATTGCGCGCAGATTCACAAGCTAAAGAGGTTCACCATAAAAGGGGACGGGTGGAACTGCGTGAGAAGGTAGCCGGGCTGACCCGCGCTGCGGCCGCGCCCGCTGCCACTGGAGAGAACGGCGACCTGTACAACGGCGCCGGCGAGGGCCTCTCCCGGGCCTTCGAGCTCGCCCTCACGCCGGCCATCATCGGCGGCTTCGGCTACCTGCTCGACCGCTGGCTCGGCCTGCTTCCCGTCTTCACCATCATCTTCTTCCTGGTGGCCGTCTTCGGCGTCGCCGTCCGCATGTACTACGGCTACGCCGCCAAGATGAAGGAACACGACGCCGCCGGCCCGTGGGGAAACAAGGAAACCGCGTGAGCGGCGAGCTCCTCACCCGCGACCTGGGCCCTGCGGTCGAGGCCGAGGTCGCGGCAGACATGGCCAAGCGGGTCCTCCCGGTCCTTCCCGTCCTGGTCCTCGTCGCCGGGTTGATCTGGGGGCCCGACGGCGCAGCATCCGGCCTGTTCGCCGTCGTGCTGGTGCTGGCCAATCTCGCCCTGTCGGCCGCCCTCCTCGGCGGGGCGGCGCGCATCAGCCTCACGCTCCTCATGGTCGCCGCACTGGGCGGCTTCGCCCTGCGGCTGTTCCTTCTCACCGCGGTGGTGTACCTGGTCAAGGACCAGTCCTGGGTCGACATCACCGCCCTGGGCTTCACCCTGATCATCACCCACCTCGGCCTCCTCATCTGGGAGACCCGCCACGTGTCGGCGTCCCTGGCCTACCCCGGCCTCAAGCCGACCCCGTCCAAGCTCGCAGGAGGGCGTCGTTGACCCCGGTACTTGGTGCGCTGCACTTCCCACCGATCGAGGAACTGGTCGAGTGGCCGGGGATCTTCCTCAAGGACACGCCGTTCGAGGTCAACAAGGTCGTCCTGCTGATGTGGGCCGGCGCCATCATCGTGTTCGGGCTGTTCTGGGCCGCCGGCCGGGCCGCCTCCAGCGGCAACCTGGTGCCCACGGGCATCCAGACCGTCGTCGAGGGCGGTATCGACTTCGTCCGCAACGACATCATCCTCCAGACCATGGGCCCCGCCGGCCTGCCCTGGACGCCCTTCCTGGTCACCATCTTCTTCTACGTCTTCATCACCAACATCTTCGAGGTCATCCCATTCGTCCAGTTCCCGGTCAACGCCCGGATGGCCCTGCCCCTCTTCATGTCCCTGTTGGTCTGGGTCATCTTCAACTACATGGGCGTCAAGGCCCAGGGGTTCGGGGGCTACTTCAAGTCGATGCTGCTACCGCCTGGAGTGCCCAAGGCCCTCCTCCCGCTGGTGGCCCTCATCGAGTTCATCTCCACCATCTTCGTGCGGCCCTTCTCGATGGCGGTCCGACTCTTCGCCAACATGCTCGCCGGGCACCTCCTGCTGGTGACCTTCGCGGTGCTGTCGGCGGCGCTCTTCACCAAGTCGGCCCTGGCGGTCATCCTGCCGCTGCCGTTCGCGATGCTCATCCTGCTGACGGGCTTCGAGATTCTCGTCGCCATCCTGCAAGCCTTCATCTTCACCATCCTCACCGCCGTGTACATCGGCGGAGCCATGCACCCCGAGCACTAGGAGAGCTCTCTTGCTGTCATTGATCGGTCATTTCTTCGCCCAGACCGCCCCGGACGAGTTCCTCGACGGTCTGAGCGCCATCGGGGCAGGTATCGGCTACGGCGCCGCCGCCATCGGCCCCGGTATCGGCATCGGCATCGTCGTGGGCAACGCCATCACCGCCATGGCCCGCCAGCCCGAGAGCGCCGGCATGGTGCGGACCACCATGTTCCTCGGCATCGCCTTCACCGAGGCCCTCGCCCTGATCGGATTCGTCGTCTTCATTCTGATCAAGTTCGCCTAGGGGGGGTGCAATGTCCCTGATAACCGCCGTCGTCCGGTTCGCCCAGGAGGCGCCCGCGCACGCCGAGGAAGCCAAGAGCAACCCCATCCTTCCGGCCTGGAATGAGGTCATCTGGGGCGCCATCTCGTTCACGATCCTCTTCGTCCTGATCGCCAAGTACGCCTACCCCGCAGTCAAGAAGGGCATCGACGCCCGGGCCGACAAGATCCGCAGCAGCCTGGACGAGGCCGAGCGGACCCGCGACGAGGCCAACACCATCCTCGAGGACTACCGGCGCCAGCTGGCCGACGCCAAGAACGAGTCGGCCCGCATCATCGAGGAGGCCCGGCAGTCGGCCGACAAGCTCCGCCAGGACCTCAAGAAGCAGGCCGAGGCCGAGGTGGCGGAGATAAAGTCCCGCGCCCAGGAGGACATCGCCGCCCAGGTCGAGCGGGCCATGGGCGACCTGCGGGCCCGCGTCGCCGACATGACCATCGAGCTCACCGAGAAGGTCGTGCAGCGCAACCTCGACCGCGAGACCAACCTGGCCCTCATCGAGCGGTTCATCGACGAAGCAGGTAGCGCGGCCTGATGGCACTGCAGGTCGAGCAGGTCGACGGTTACGCCGCGGCCCTCTTCGAGGTCGCCCGCGCCGAAGGGGCGCTGGCCGTCGTCGAGGAGGAGCTGTTCAAGATCTCGGACGTGCTGGCCGGCTCCGACGAGCTCCGCGCCGCGCTCAGCGACGCGTCCATCCCGTCCGAGAAGCGCCAGGAGATCATCCAGGACCTCCTCGTCAAGAGCAACGCGACGCCGATCACCACCAGCCTGGTGTCCTTCGTCGTCGGCGCCGGCCACGCCCGCGACCTGCCGGGCATCATCTCCAGCCTGGTCGAGCGAGCCGCCTCGGACCGTCAGCACGCCGTCGCCGAGGTGCGCTCCGCCGTCTCGCTCGACGAGAACCAGCGCACGCGCCTGGCCGCCGCCCTGTCGAAGAACCTGGGCAAGGAAGTCGAAGTGAAGGTGCACGTGGATCCCTCGGTGCTCGGCGGCCTGTCCGCCCGGGTGGGCGACGTCGTGATCGACGGCACCGTGCGCCACCGACTCGATCAATTGAAGGAAACCATTCGATGACCGACACGACCGTCAACAGCGCGGGCTTCAACTTCAACCCCGACGACATCACCGCCGTCCTCCGCAAGCACATGGAGGACTACAAGCCGAACCTCGAGCGCCAGCAGGTCGGCCAGATCGTGGAGGTCGGCGACGGCATCGCCCGCATCTCCGGCCTGCCCAACACCTCGGTCAACGAGCTGCTCGAGTTCGAGGGCGGCACGCTGGGCCTGGCCCTGAACCTAGACGAGGAGTCCATCGGCGCCGTGGTCCTGGGTGACATGGGCCACATCGAGGACGGCCAGGCCGTCAGCGCCACCGGCCGCATCCTCTCCGTCCCGGTCGGCGACGGCCTCCTCGGTCGCGTCGTCGACGCCCTCGGCCAGCCCCTCGACGGCAAGGGCGCCATCAACACCACCGAGACCCGGCGTCTCGAGATCCAGGCCCCCGGCGTGATCGACCGCCAGCCGGTGAAGGAGCCCCTCCAGACCGGCATCAAGTCGATCGACTCCATGACCCCGGTCGGCCGGGGCCAGCGCGAGCTGATCATCGGCGACCGCAAGACGGGCAAGACCGCCGTCGCCGTCGACACGATCATCAACCAGAAGGGCCAGGGGGTGAAGTGCATCTACGTCGCCATCGGCCAGAAGAACTCCACCGTGGCCGAGGTGGTTGCCGCCCTCGAGGAGTACGGCGCCATGGAGTACACCGTGGTCGTCAACGCCCCCTCCGGCGAGCCGGCGCCCTTCAAGTACCTCGCCCCCTACTCCGGCGCGGCCATGGGGTCGCACTGGATGGAGGCCGGCGACGCCGCCCTCATCGTCTACGACGACCTGTCCAAGCAGGCCGAGGCCTATCGCCAGCTCTCCCTACTGCTGCGCCGGCCCCCGGGCCGTGAGGCCTATCCCGGCGACGTCTTCTACCTCCACAGCCGCCTGCTCGAGCGCTCGGCCAAGCTGTCCGACGCGCTGGGCGCGGGGTCGCTGACCGCACTGCCGATCATCGAGACCAAAGAGGGCGACGTCTCCGCCTACATCCCCACCAACGTGATCTCGATCACCGACGGCCAGATCTACCTGCAGACCGACCTCTTCCGGTCGGGCGTGCGGCCGGCGGTCGACGTCGGCATCTCGGTCTCCCGGGTGGGCGGCTCGGCCCAGATCAAGGCCATGAAGTCGGTGGCCGGCACGCTCAAGCTCGACCTGGCCCAGTTCCGCGAGCTGGAGGCGTTCGCGTCATTCGGGTCGGAGCTGGACAAGCTGTCCCAGGCCCAGCTCGACCGGGGCTACAAGCTCACCGAGCTGCTGAAGCAGGGCCTGCACTCGCCGCTGAAGGTCGAGGAGCAGGTCGTCTCCATCTACGCCGGCACGAAGGGCTACCTCGACGACATCCCCACCTCCGACGTGAGTCGGTTCGAGAAGGAGCTGCTGGAGGAGTTCAGCAGCCGCTACTCCGACCTCATGAGCGAGATCCGGGAGTCGGGCAAGCTGCCGGACGACGACAAGATGAAGAAGGCGATGGAGGGCTTCCGCGACCGGTTCCAGCCCACCGACGCCAGCAAGGCCGACGGGCCCGAGAAGTCTTCCGACAAGACCGTGGAGATGGACGCCAAGGCCGAGGAGAAGTAGTCCGTGGCCAGTGGGCAGGAGCGCGTCCTCCGCCGTCGCATCAAGAGCATCCAGTCCACCAAGAAGATCACCCGGGCCATGGAGCTGATCGCAGCCAGCCGCATCGTCAAGGCCCAGCAGCGGGTGGCCGCGGCCCGGCCATACTCCGAGCAGATCACCGCGGTCATGGGCAACCTGGCGGCCGGCGGCGCCGGCCTTGACCACCCGTTGCTCCAGGAGCGCGACCCGGTCCGCAAGGTCGGGTTCATCCTCATCAGCGCCGACCGGGGCTTGGCCGGCGCCTACAACTCCACCGTCATCCGCACCGCGGAGCGGGCCCTCCAGGCCCACCAGGCCGAGGGACGCGACTACGAGCTGACCCTGTCGGGCAAGAAGGCCGAGGGGTACTTCCGCTACCGCGAGTACCGCATCGGCGACGCCTTTTCCGGCTACGCCGAGGTCCCGTCCTACGAGGACGCCCGCCGGGTGGCCCGGGCCGCCATGGAGCGCTACGAGCGGGGCTCCGGCGAAGAGGGCGGCACCGACCAGGTCGAGCTGATCTACACCCGTTTCCTGTCCATGGGCACCCAGAAGGTGGTCAACGTCCGCCTTTTGCCCATGGAGCGCGAGGCGATCGAGGACGCGGCCAAGGCCGGCGACGGCCCGCAGGCGGCGTACGAGTTCGAGCCCGAGCCCGGCCAGATCCTCGAGCGCCTGCTGCCCCGCTACGTCGAGGGTCGGGTGTTCGCGGCCATGCTCGACGCCGCCGCCAGTGAGCAGGCCGCCCGCCAGCGGGCCATGAAGGCGGCCACCGACAACGCCGAAGACCTGATCAAGAAGCTGGCCACCGTGGCCAACAAGGTCCGCCAGGCCGGCATCACCACCGAGATCATGGAGATCGTGGGCGGCGCCGAGGCGCTGCGCCTCGCCAAGACCGGAGGGAAGGTCGACTACTTCCCCGAGACGGTCCTCAGCCGCGACCTCCTCGTTGACCACCTCGACCGTTCAGGAGCCTACAGATGAGTGACAGTAAGGACGGGCGCATCGTCGCCATCGCCGGCCCCGTCGTCGACGTCGAGTTCCCCCCCAACGCCCTGCCCGAGATCAACGACGCGGTGACGATGTCCGTCGACCTCGAGGGCAAGACCCTGCTGATCACCGCCGAGGTGGCCCAGCACATCGGTGAGAACCGGGTCCGGGCCATCTGCATGAAGCCCACCGACGGTCTGCGCCGCGGCGCGCCGGTCAAGAACACCGGCCGGGGCATCACCGTGCCCGTGGGCAACGGCGTGCTCGGCCACGTGTGGAACGTCATCGGCGAGCCCCTCGACGTCAGCAGTGACGAGGTGGGCGAGCTGCCCGACCGCTGGGAGATCCACCGCCACGCCCCGCTGTTCGCCGACCTGGAGCCCCGCTCGGAGATGTTCGAGACGGGCATCAAGGTCATCGACCTGCTGGCCCCCTACGTGCGCGGCGGCAAGATCGGTCTGTTCGGCGGCGCCGGCGTGGGGAAGACCGTCGTCATCCTGGAGCTCATCAACCGGGTGGCCACCCAGCACGGTGGCGTGTCGGTGTTCGCCGGCGTGGGCGAGCGCACCCGTGAGGGGAACGACCTCTGGCTGGAGATGCAGGAATCGGGCGTCATGGACAAGGCCGCCCTCGTGTTCGGCCAGATGGACGAGCCGCCGGGTGTGCGCCTGCGGGTCGCCTTGTCGGCCCTGACCATGGCCGAATACTTCCGGGACGAGCAGGGCCAGGACGTGCTGCTCTTCGTCGACAACATCTTCCGCTTCGTCCAGGCCGGCTCCGAGGTGTCGACGCTGCTGGGCCGCATGCCCTCCGCTGTGGGGTACCAGCCCACCCTCGCCGACGAGATGGGCGAGCTGCAGGAGCGCATCACGTCCACGAAGGGCCGGTCGATCACCTCGGTGCAGGCCGTGTACGTCCCCGCCGACGACTACACCGACCCCGCCCCGTTCACGACCTTCACCCACCTCGACGCCACCACCGAGCTCTCCCGTGACATCGCCTCCCGGGGCATCTACCCGGCCGTGGACCCGCTGGCCTCGACGTCGCGGATCTTGGCGCCGGAGATCGTGGGGGACCGTCACTACCGGGTGGCCCGCCGCACCCAGGAGGTCCTGCAGCGGTACAAGGAGCTCCAGGACATCATCGCCATCCTCGGCGTCGACGAGCTCTCCGAGGAGGACAAGCTCGTCGTCCAGCGGGCCCGCAAGGTGGAGAAGTTCCTCTCCCAGCCGTTCTTCGTGGGCGAGCAGTTCACGGGCGTCAAGGGTGTGAACGTCACCATTGACGAGACCATCGAGTCCTTCGAGCAGCTCACCAACGGCGACCTCGACGACCTCCCCGAGCAGGCGTTCTTCAACGTCGGCGGCGTGGAGTCGGTGCGGGAGAAGGCCCGTTCGCTGTCGAAGGAAGAGGCGAACGCTTGACGCTCCAGGTGGAGCTCGTCTCGCCCGAGCGCATCCTGTACTCGGGCGAGGCCGACATGGTCGTGTGCCGCACCGTCGCCGGCGGCGAGGTGGCCTTCCTCACCGGCCACGCCCCCTTCCTGGCCGCGCTCGAGACCGGCGTCGTCCGGGTCAAGACCGGCTCCGGTGAAGAGGTCGCCGCCGTGCACGGCGGCTTCGTCGAGGTCCGCGACAACCGGGTGATCATCCTCTCCGACGTGGCCGAGCTGGCCAAGGACATCGACGTCTCCCGCGCCGAGCGGGCCAAGAGCGAGGCCACCGGCGACGACGAGGACGCCATCGAAGCTCGCAAGCGGGCCGACGCCCGCCTCGACGCGGCCAAACGCGCCTCCTGAACGCTTTGCGGTAGCTGAGGTACCGCCACGGTACCTGCGCTCCCGCAAAGCGATGTCGCACCCGTCTGGTTGGCTGGTGCCCATGAAGCCGATCGACGTCGCAGTCTCCCGGCTCGCCGCGAGGCAGTACTCGCTGGCCCATCGACACCAACTTCTGGACCTCGGGATGACCGCGAGGCAAATCCACGCCCGGTTCAACGCCGGCTGGTTCGTACCCGTGCATCAGGGCGTCTACCTGGTCGGCAGCGCGAGGCCATCGCCGGAGCAGGCCGTGTTGGCGGCCTGCCTCGCCACGGGCTCCGAGGCTGTGGCGTCGCACCGGAGCGCCGGCGCGCTCTGGGGGCTCCGCGGCGTCGAGGTGTCGGGACCGGAGATCACGCTGTGGACCAACCGGCACCGGCCGCTCCACGGCGTGCAGGTCCACCGCACCCGCGTGCTTGATCCAGTGGATGTCACGCGACGGCTTTCGATCCCTGTCACCACGCCGGCCCGGACGCTGCTCGACCTTGGGGCGGTGGTGCCGACGCTCGCTGTGGAGTCGGCTTTGGAGGACGCGCTGATGCGAAGGCTGGTCAACTTCGCCCTGCTCACCGCCACGCTCGATCGGCTCGGTGGGCCCGGGCGTAACGGCGCCGGCGTACTGCGGGCCCTTGTCGAGGAACGGGATCCGGCCACCGCGCCGACCCAGAGCGTGCTGGAGGACGAGCTGCTGCGGGTCTTGCGGCGGGGCGGGCTGCCGGCGCCAGTCCGCCAGTACAAGGTCGGGCGGGTGCTCCTGGACGCCGCCTATCCGCACGTCAAGCTCGGGATCGAGGCTGACAGCCGGATCTGGCACGGCGGCCGGTTCGACGTGCAGCGCAACAGCGACAAGGCCAACGTGCTGGTGGCGCACGGCTGGCGGGTGCTGCACTTCACGGCCGGCGACATCCGTCGTCGGGCGGCGTACGTGGTGGACACGGTCACGCAGGAGCTGGCATGGGCCGCGTGAGGCTGGGGGTTGCCCTTCTCGTGCCGCCGCCGTTCGACGCCGAGATCGACGGGCTGCGACGGGCGCTCGGCGACGGCACGCTCGGACGGATGCCGGCGCATCTCACGCTGGTGCCGCCGGTCAACGTGCGCGAGGACCGGCTGGGGGAGGCACTGGCCGTGCTCCGGCGGGCGGCGGCCACGACGCGCCCATTGACGGTCACGCTGGGCCCGCCGGCGACCTTCCTGCCCGACAGCCCGACGGTCCACCTGCCGGTCGGCGACGAGGCGCCGGTCCGGGCGCTCCGGGACGGGGTGTTCGTCGACCCGCTGGCCCGCCCCCTCACCTGGCCGTTCGTGCCCCACGTGACCCTCGCCGACGAAGCGTCGTCCGACCGGATCGACGCGGCCGGCGTCGCTATGGCCGACTACCGGGTCGACGTGACGTTCGGACGGGTCCACCTGTTGCTGGAGGGTCCCGGGCGGATCTGGGCGCCGATCGCCGACGCCACGTTCGCGCCGCCGGCGACGGTCGGCCGGGGCGGCCTGCCGCTGGAGCTGACGGTGAGCGAAGAGGTCGACCCCCTCGCGGCGAGGCTCGGCCCCGAGCGGCTGGTGGTCACGGCCCGGGTCGACGGCGCCGTCGCCGGCTACGTCGAGGGAAGCTGCCACGGACGCGCCGCCCACCTGGCCTCACTGGTCGTGACCGACGACGCCGGTCACCTCGACGTGGGCCGCCACCTCGTGGCTGCCTTCCGGTACGAGGCGGCCAAACGGGGGTTCGACCACTTCACCCGCGCGCCCGGAACCGGCGACGTGGGCTAGCGTGAGATGCGGCGAACGGCCCTGATTGACCTCTGTGCGGATCAAACACCCTCGACCTTTTCTCGTCGGCACCCTCGTGGCCGTGCTGTCGCTGCTGGGTGGATCGCCGGGGGTGAACGCCCAGATCGTCACCGTGCCGAGCACGACGACGACCGCCCTGGTGCCGGCGTCGACCACCACCGTCACCCCGACCACGACGACACCCGTTCCCGCGCCACCGACGACCGGCGTCGAGACCAGGATCCTCCCCGCGCCCCTGGCCGGCACCAAGATCATCGACCCGAGCGCATCAACCACCACCAAGCCCGGCGACACGACGTCGACGACCACCGTCCCGCCGGCGAGCCTCAGCCCCGGCCAGGTCGACGCCGTCCTGCGCGACCAGGTGCGGTCCGGCGCCAGCAGCACGAGCGCGCTGGTCGAGGCGCTGCGGCCGCTGCAGAACCTCGGCATGACCGCACAGGAGGCGATGGCCCTCGGCATGGGCCAGTTCCCGGTGCTCGGGCTGGCGAACTGGACCGACGACTGGCTCGACTACCGCGCCGGCCCGCCGGTCCACCAGCACCAGGGCACCGACGTGTTCTCGGCCTTCGACACGTCGGTCCGGGCGCCGGTGGACGGCATCGTCCGGTTCGAGGACGCCGGCCTGGGCGGCAAGGGCGCCTACGTCACCGCACCCGACGGCACCTACTACTACATGGCCCACCTGAACAGCTTCAACACGGACCTACGCAACGGCACGCCGGTGAAGCAGGGTCAGATCGTGGGCTACAACGGCGACAGCGGCAACGCCAAGGGCGGCGCGCCGCATGTCCACTTCGAGGTCCACCCCGGCGGGGGCGCGGCGGTGAACCCGAAGCCCTTCCTCGACGCCTGGCTGCACGCGGCGCTGGCCCGGGTCCCAGACGTCCTCGCCTCGTTCCAGCCCAAGGCGGCCGACGGCACGCCGGCGGACGACGGCGGTGTGCCCCAGATCCTGGTTGCCACGGGGATGACCCGTCGGTTCTCGTCGCCGTCGCAGCCGGTCCCGAACCGGACGCGTTGGACCGGCGACTTCAACCACGCGGTCCTGGGCCCCCTCACCCCGACCGCGCTGGCGCCGCTCCTCGACCCGACTCAGACGGACAAGTAGACATAGGCGGCTTCGCCGCCATAGTCACAGTCACTGCGTGGTCGCCGCCCGTCGGGCGGCGCGCGTCCCCCCTCCGCCGAAAGAAGCTCGCTTCGCTCGGTTCTTTCGGCGCACAGTCACCGCGTGGTCGCCGCCCGGCGGGCGGCGGCTTCTCCCCCTACCGCAGAAGAAGCGGCCTTTGGCCGGTTCTTCTGCGGCTAATCGAACGCCACAGACGAGAACTGGGCGATCTTGCTCAGGGGGTGACGGGCGCTGATGCTGCGCACCGTGCCGGACTTCGACCGCATGACCAGCGACTGGGTGGTGGCACCCTTGCTGTCGTAGTGGACGCCCCGGAGCAGCTCGCCGTCGGTCACGCCGGTGGCGGCGAAGAAGCAGTTGTCTCCCGACACGAGGTCGTCGGTGAAGATCACCTTGTCGAGGTCGAAGCCGGCGGCGAGCACGTTTTCGCGCTCGGCGTCGCTTCGGGGGGCGAGCTGGGCCTGGATCTCGCCGCCCATGCACTTCAGGGCGGCGGCGCTGATGACGCCCTCGGGCGTGCCGCCCACGCCGAAGAGGATGTCGGCACCCGACTCGGGCCAGCCGGTGGAGATGGCGCCGGCCACGTCGCCGTCCTGGATGAGCCGGATGCGGGCGCCGGCATCGCGGATCTCGGCGATGAGCTCGTCGTGCCGGGGGCGGTCGAGCACGACGGCGGTCATGTCCCGGACCGACTTCCGCAGCGCAGCGGCGGCCGCCTTGAGGTTCTCGGTGGGGGACAGGGTGATGTCGATCGATCCCGCCGCCTCGGCCCCGACGGCCAGCTTGTTCATGTAGAAGCAGGGCCCGGGGTCGAACATGGTGCCCCGGGGGCTGACCGCGATCACGCAGAGGGCGTTGCCGCGGCCGAGGGCGGTGAGGGTGGTGCCCTCCAACGGGTCGACGGCGATGTCGGTCTCGGGCTGCGATCCGTCGCCCACCCGCTCGCCGTTGTACAGCATGGGTGCTTCGTCCTTCTCGCCCTCCCCGATGACGATGATGCCGTCCATCTGCACGCTCGACAGGATCACGCGCATCGCCTCGGTGGCGGCGCCGTCGGCGCCCTTCTTGTCGCCCCGGCCCATCCAGCGGGCGGAGGCCAAGGCGGCGGCCTCGGTTACCCGGACCAGTTCCATGGCCAGGTTGCGATCGGGGGGCTGGGGCTGAGCGCTCATGAGGGGCACCCTATCTCGGCGACTGTGGCCGACGCCCCTGGGGCCGACCGGGCGGCGCTACGCTCCGAGTCGTGGGCCGGGAGGTGCAGTAGATGATCACCTACTGCCCGCGTTGTGGCGCCCGGTTCCGTGAGGAGCTCCGGGGCGAGTTCGTCGAGTCGGCGATCAAGTGCGAGGACTGCGCGGTCGTCGTCGAGGGGGCGCCCCTCATGCTGGCCGTCGGCGACGACGAAGACGAGGTGGAGTACGACCTTGCGGAGTGGGAGCCGGCGGAGCGGGTCGAGGCCACCACCGCGCTGCTTGCGGTGGACATCCCGTACCGCTGGGAGCCGGACTTGGTGCTCGTCGTCCCTGCGGTCGCCGAGGAGGAGGTCGACCGGCTTCTCGACGAGCTCGACGAGGTCGAGGAGCTCGACGCCGAGGAGGACGAGGGCGAGGGCGACGGCGGAGCCGAGGCCCAGGCCGCGATGGGCGACCTGTTCGTGGCCGCCGACCGCCTGCAGCACGACCCGAGCGACGCCCGGATGGTTGCCGACGCCCTCGAGGCGGAGCTGGTCGTGGCCGACTCGCTGCCGCCGTACGGTGTTGAGCGGCCGGTCTGGCGGCGGATCCAGGCCCTGGCCGAGACGTTGGCCGGCGACCTGCAAGAAGCGGCGGACACCGAGACGGTGGCCGCAGACGCCCGGGCGCTGCGTGAGTATCTTCGCGACCTGGTGTAGCCCACGCCGATGCTGCTGGCCGAGATCGAGATTCGCCACTCGCGCGCCGTGGCCCCGACGCGCCGAGTGGCCGTCGGCCCGCACTGGCTCCCGACCGAGCCGGCGCCGGGCTACGGCGGGATCCTGCTGGGCGGGATCGTCGCCGCCCACATGGGTGAAGTCGACCCAGAACTCCGGGACGAGTTCCTCATCCTGGTGAACGACTTGGAGGCCGACCGGCGTATCGCCCAGCCCCGGCTGCGCCACCGGTTCCAGACCGACGTCGTCGGCCTCGACCGCAGCCGCCACAAGCTGGTCGGGCATCCGGGCGACGACTTCTTCGGCGACGTCCACTTCGAGCTGGAGGGCAGCGGCCGTCCGGTCCCCCAGATCCTCGGTGCCGTCTACGCCGCCGCCCGCCTCCACCCCGACGCGAAGCCGGGCGTCTATGCCGCTCTCCGCAAGGCCGCGGTCTGGGAGGACGGCGCCAACCCGCAGCTCGTGACGTTCCTGACCGACATGACCACAGTGCCGCCGACGTGGTGGCGGCGGTTCTCGACCGACGAGCGGTGGGCGCTGGAGATCCTCGGGTTCGGGCCGAACGAGGGCCAGCCGGGGCGCGACGAGGTGCTCCAGCGCTTCCGCTCGCTGCTGCGGGAGTCCCACCCGGATCACGGCGCCGAGCACCAGGGGGCGGGTCAGCGCATCTTGGAGCTGACCGAAGCGCGCCGGATCCTGTTGCCATGAGCGCGGACCGGGCGATCCTGCTGACCCCCGGAGCCAGCGCGACCCGCGACTCCTCCGCCCTCGTCGCCATCGACCGGGCCCTGGCGGCGGATGGCGTGGTGGTGGAGCGGATCGACCTGCCGGCGTCGCGACCGGGGCCGAACATTGTGCGGGCCATCGTTGCCGGCGCCGCCGACGTCGCGGCCCGGGCCGGCGTCACTCCGGACCGGGTGGTCCTCGGTGGTCGGTCTTTCGGCGGTCGCATGTGCTCCATGGCGGTGGCCGACGGCCTGCCGGCGCTAGGCCTCGTGCTGATCAGCTACCCGCTCCATCCGCCAGGCCGTCCCGAGCAGCTGCGGATCGAGCACCTGCCGCAGCTCGACCTGCCGTGCCTGTTCGTCTCCGGCACCCGCGACGCGTTCGCCACGCCGGCGGAGCTGGAGGCGGCGACGGCCGCGATCCCCGCCCCGGTGACCCACGTGTGGATCGACGGCGGCGGGCACGGGCTGGCCGGCAAGGACGCCCCGGTCGCCGCCGCGGTCAGGGACTGGGTGGCCGGTCTTCCGGGTTGAGCTCCTCCAGTTCCTTGCCCGCCGTCTCGGGATAGGCGGCGAGGACCAGCACGGCGAGCAGGAGCGGCCCGACGGAGAGGATCGACATGGCCGGGCCGATGCGCCCGAACCGGTCGGCCAGGACGCCGCACAGAATCAGACCGGTGGCACTCCCGAGCAACGACGTCACCGCCACCAGGCCGTTGGCCCGCCCGCGCAGGCCGGTGGGGAACAGCTCCGGACCGTAGACGCCCAGCGCCGGGATGGCCGCCGCCGAGATGACGGTGCCGACGGTGGCGATCAACCACATCAACCAGCCGGTCGAGAAGAAGTACCCGAGGGTGCAGAAGGTGCCGACGAACAGGGCGACGGCGGCGACCATCCGCCGGCCCCGGACGTCGGCGATGCGGCCGCCGGCGACGATGCCGATGACGGCCGGGGTCCCGATCACGACCGAGAAAAGGCCGATCCGCGCCCCGCTGAAGCCCCGTTCGTCGCGCAGGAACTGGTTGCCGAACTGGGAGCTCGGGGCGACGAACAGGTTCACCAGCACGCCCGAAGCGGCCAGGAGCAGGAGCCGCCCGCCGTGGCCGGCCATGGCGCCGCGCACGTGAGGAGCGATGAACCGCCGGCTCTCCGGCAGGCGCCGGCGGACGGCGGCGACGATCGGCAGGGCCAGCAGGGGAATGACGTACAGCAGACGCCAGCCCCGGCTGCCGATGTCGGCCAGCCGCAGCGCGATGACGCAGACGCCGGCGCCCAGCCCGCTCGACATGGCCAGCAGGCTGACGGCGTAGGCCCGCGAGCCGGCCGGCATCTCTTCGGCGGCGACGATCGTCACCAGCAGGAGGATCGCGGTGGAGAAGGCGCGGGCCATCAGCTGGCTGACCGTCAACCACGGCAACGACGGGGCCAGCGCGCCGGTGACGGCCAGGAGCGAGCCGGCGGTCGTCGCCCACAGGATGACGACCTTGCGCCCTCGGCGGTCGGCTTGGATCATCACCAGCAGCGCGACCAGCCCGCCGACCCGGACGACGCTGCCGGCGACGCCCAGCGCCGAGTTGCCGGCGCCGAACTCGTCGCCGGCGAAAGGGATGGTCTGGGTGAAGAGGGTGTTCATGTAGCCGGAGGCGAGGGTGAGCAGGGCGAGGGTGCCGAGGACCGAGGCGCCCCGGGCGTCGAGGCGGGCGGGCGGGGCCCACCACGGCGCCCGGCCGGTGCCCGGCCGGCGCAGCGCGTGCTTGAAGGGCAGTACGAACAAGAAGCCGAAGTAGGGGACGGCCAGCCGGAAGTCCACCGTCTGGGTGACCAGGACGGGCTGGTCGCCCACGGTGCCCCGGACCACGTCGACCGTGCGCCGGTAGGACAGCACCGGTCCTGACTCCGCCTCGAAGGTGCCGTCGCCGAGGTCGCGTTCCAGGAGGAGATCGGTGCGGGGGCGGAGGATCCTGGCCAGCCCGGCCGCGTCGGTTTCCGATCGCACGACGACGCGGGCCACGGAGGACCGAAGCTACACGCGGGAAGAAGCCACGCCCGGGCGGGGTTGTAGCCTCATGACATGAGTATGCAGGAGCAGTTGCTGGAGGCCATCGAGGTCATCCGCCCCGCGTTGCAGGCCGACGGGGGCGACATGAACTTCGTGAGCGTCGACGAGGCCACCGGCCGCGTCGAGATCGAGCTGGTCGGCGCCTGCGGGAGCTGCCCGGCCTCGACGATGACCCTCAAGGCCGGCATCGAGCGCATCCTGAAGGACCGCGTTCCCGGCGTGACCGAGATCGTCGCCGTCGGCACCGACGACGCTTTGTTGGAGATCGGACACCACTGATCCCCCGGCGGCCGCCGGCGCCGCCGAAGGCGGCCTCGGGCCGGCTGCCGGCAAGGAAGCACGGCGAAGGGCGGCCGGCTCCGCCGGCCGCCTGAAGCGCAGCTGCCTCGCCGAGCAACCTCCGGTTGCGACGGCGAAACTACGCCGTCGGGACGGCGTGGACGGCCCAGGCGACACGGCCGAGCTCGGCGAAGGTGGACAGGTCGGGGTGGGAGGGGACGACCCGGACGGTGAAGCCGTAGCGGCCGGCGCGTTCGCAGGTGAAGGAGACCTCGTACTTTTGGCGGGCGCCGGCGCCCTTCGGCCCGTCGACCAGCTTCATGGAGACGATCGACGGGTCGATCAGCTCGTCGGTGGCCCCGACGGCGCCGTGGACGAGCTGGACGTCGACGTCGGCCGGGCCCAGCGTGCCGAGCACGACCTCGGCGCACACATGGCGGTCCTGGCCCAGGTCGACAGGCAGGCCGTCGCTGACGACGTCGACCACCTCGACGTCCGCCCACCCGGCGACCAGCCGGTCCTTCCAGGCCGCGAGGGCCCTGGCCCGGAGGTGGCCGGTTCCGGACATGACGTCGGCCGCGGCGGCGGCCGGCTCGTACATGTCCAACACGTAGTCGCGCACCATCCGGCTGGCCGACACCTCGGGACCGAGGGTGCGGAGGGAGTGGCGGACCTTCTGGAGCCACCGCTGCGGCGGGCGCCCGGGGGCCCGCTCGTAGAAGAGGGGCACGATCTGGCGCTCGAGGAGGTCGAACAGGCTCGACGCCTCGGCCTGGTCGCGTCGGCCCAGGTCGTCCCACCCCTCGGTGGAAGCGATGGCCCAGCCGTTCTCGCCGTCGAAGTACTCGTCCCACCAGCCGTCGCGGATCGAGCAGTTGAGGACGCCGTTCAGCGCCGCCTTCTCGCCGCTGGTGCCACACGCTTCGAGCGGCCGGCGGGGCGTGTTCAGCCAGACGTCGCATCCCTGCAGGAGCATGCGGGCCAGGGCCATGTCGTAGTCCTCCAGGAACGCCACCCGGTGACGGACGTCCTCCTGCCGCGACCACTGGACGACCTGGCGGATGAGGTCCTTGCCCAGCTCGTCGGCGGGATGGGCCTTGCCGGCGAAGAGGAGCTGGATTGGGTGGTCGGCGCTGAGGAGGAGGCGCTTCAGGCGGTCGCCCTGGGAGAGCAGGAGCGTGGCCCGCTTGTAGGGCGCGAAGCGCCGAGCGAAGCCGATCGTGAGAACGCCCGGGTCGAACGCCTCGTCGCACCAGGCCGCGTCGGGCTCGGACAGGCCCCGCGCCAGGGCCGACTCGTGTAGCCGCCGGCGCACGAAGGCGACCAGGCGCTCGCGAGACTGCTGGCGGGCCCGCCAAAGCTCGTCGTCGCCGGCGTCCTCGATGCGCGCCCAGCGGTCGGGACCGGCCTGGGCCCACTCGGGGAGGACGTGGCGGTCGAACAGGTCGCGCATCTCCGGGGCGACCCAGGTGCGGGCGTGGACACCATTGGTGACTGACCGGATCGGCAGCTCCTCGACCGGCACCTCGGGCCAGACCGGGGCGAAGATCTGGCGGCTGACCACACCGTGCAGCTTGGACACGCCGTTGGACGAGGCCGCAAGGCGCAGGCCCATGACCGCCATGTTGAACGGGGCGTCGAGCGGCTCGCCGGGCTGGTGGCCGAGGGCCATGACCTGGTCGAAGGTGACGCCGCACTCGTCGGCCCAGGCCTTGAAGTACTTCTCCATGAGGTGGCGCGGGAAGCGGTCCATGCCGGCGGGGACTGGCGTGTGGGTGGTGAACACCGTGCCCGCCCGGACCGCCTCGATGGCCTCGCGGAAGTCCAGCCCGTCGTCCACGATGGCCCGCCGGACCCGTTCCAGGCCGAGGAAGCCGGCGTGGCCCTCGTTGGAGTGGAAGACCTGCGGCTCGTAGCCCAGTTGGTCCAACGCCCGCACCCCGCCGACGCCGAGGAGGATCTCCTGGCGGAGGCGGTGCTCGCTATCGCCGCCGTAGAGCCGGTCGGTCACGATGCGGCAGTCGTCGTCGTTCTCCTCGACGTCGGCGTCGAGCAGGTAGAGCGGCACGCGGCCGACGCTCGCCAGCCAGAGGCGGGCGACGAGCGGCGTGCCCGCCAGGTCGACGTGGACCCGCTGGCCCGCGATGGCGCTGAGGGACATCACGTGGGGGTCGAGAACGACGTAGCGCTCCTTCTGCCACCCGTCGGCCTCCAGCTCCTGGCGGAAGTAGCCCTGGTGGTAGAAGAGGCCGACGCCGGTGAGCGGCACTCCCAGGCTGCTGGCCGCCTTGAGGTGGTCGCCGGCCAGCACGCCCAGGCCGCCCGAGTACTGCGGCAGCGCCTCGGCGATGCCGAACTCCGGCGAGAAGTAGGCCACCGAGCGCAGCGGGCTGTCCTGCCGGCCCTGGAACCACCGGTCGTTCTCCACGTCGCGGCGGAGATCGTCGTGCACCTCGCCCATGAAGGAGAGGAAGGCCCGGTCGGCGACCAGGGACTCGAGGCGGGGACGGTCGACGACGCCCAGGAGCCGGATGGGGTCGTGGCCGCTGGCCTCCCACGCGTCGGGGTCGACCCACCGGAACAGGTCCTGGGTGCGGTCGTCCCACGACCAGCGGAGGTTCATAGCCAGGTCCTGGAGGGGCGCCAGCCGCTCGGGAAGCCGGGGCTGGACGGTGAAGCTGCGGAGTGCCCTCATCGGGGCGAAACGGTAGCGGGTGGGCGGCCACCGCCTCTGAAGTGTGACAGCGGAGCGAAAGGCGGGTACACACTCCAGGTGATCGGTCGCATCGTCATTGATGACCCGCGCCCGCGCACGCCGGGAGGGCACCCGGCCAAGGCGGTGATCGGCGAGGCCGTTCGCATCTCGGCCGACATTTACCGCGACGGCCATGACATCCTCGCCGCCCGGGTGCGCTGGAGGCCCACGGGGGAGAGCAAGTGGCGCGACGCGCCCATGGAGGAGATCAACAACGACCGCTGGGAGGCGGTGGTCGAGCCGGCCGCCCTCGGCTTGCACGAATACTTCATCGAGGCCTGGACCGACCGCCTGGCCACGCTGGCGCATGACATCGAGCTCAAGGAGGCGGCCGGCGAGCCCGTCGACGTCGAGCTGCAGGAAGTCGAGCTCGAAAAGGCGCGCCAGACGGAAGGCGTGGAGCCGACGGACCTCACCCGCATCGACCCGCTCCCGCTGTGGGTCGACCGCGAGCGGGCGCTGTTCAGCGCCTGGTACGAGCTGTTCCCGCGCTCGGAGGGCGGCTTCAAGCGGGCGTCCCAGAGCCGGCTGCCCGAGATTGCGGCCATGGGCTTCGACGTCGTGTACCTGCCGCCCATCCACCCGATCGGGCGGTCGCACCGCAAGGGACCGAACAACACCCTGGTCGCCGGCCCCACCGACCCCGGCAGCCCATGGGCCATCGGCAACGAGCTCGGAGGGCACACGGCGATCGAACCCAGCCTGGGGTCGATCGACGACTTCGAGGGGTTCGTCGCCGCGGCCGAGAAGCTCGGCCTCGAGGTGGCGCTGGACTACGCGCTCCAGTGCTCCCCGGACCACCCATGGGTGAAGGAGCACCCCGAGTGGTTCCACCGCCGGCCCGATGGCAGCATCAAGTACGCCGAGAATCCGCCCAAGAAGTACCAGGACATCTACCCCCTCAACTTCTGGCCCGCCGACGACGACGACCGCCGAGCGCTGTGGGAGGCCTCCAAGGAGATCCTCGACCACTGGATCGGCCACGGCATCCGCATCTTCCGGGTCGACAACCCCCACACCAAGCCGCTGGCGTTCTGGGAGTGGGTCATCCCCGCGGTGCAGAAGACCCATCCGGAGACGCTCTTCCTGGCCGAGGCATTCACCCGCCCGAAGATGATGGCCAAGCTGGCCGAGGTCGGCTTCAGCCAGGGGTATACGTACTTCACCTGGCGCAACACCGGTGAGGAGTTCGTCGAGTACCTGGAGGAGCTGGCCGACGGGCCGACCGCCGACTACATGCGCCCGAACTTCTGGCCCAACACGCCCGACATCCTGTCGGGGCCGCTGCGCAACGGGCCTCCCGCCGCGTTCCGCCTGCGCCTGCTGCTGGCCGCGACCATGGTTCCCAGTTACGGCGTCTACAGCGGCTTCGAGCTGTGCGAGAACGAGCCGGCGTCGCCGGCCAACGAGGAGTACCTGTACTCGGAGAAGTACGAGATCAAGCACCGCGACTGGCAGCGCAGTGACTCACTCGCCCCGTTCATGACCCGGCTCAACGAGGTCCGCCGGCGCCACCCCGCCTTCACCGAGCTGCGCAACATCGCCTTCCACCAGTCGAACTACGACCAGATCCTCGTGTGGTCGAAGGTCACCGGCGAGGATCGCATGCTGATGGTCGCCAACCTCGACCCCCTCGCCTTCCACGAGGACACCATCACCCTCGACATGGAGGTCCTCAACCTGGACACAGACATCCCATTCTTGGTGACCGACGAGCTCACCGGCGCCAGCTGGACCTGGTACGGGGATACCCAGTACGTCGCCCTGGATCCCGCAGTCCAGCCCGGCCACGTCCTCCACCTCACGCCGCTCCCGGCGCCGGCTGACCCGGTCGTCGCTCCGTGACTGAGCCAAGCCAAGCCGACTGGTACCAGCGCGCCGTCTTCTACGAGGTGCTGGTCCGGGGGTTCTTCGACTCCAACAACGACGGCACCGGCGACATCCGGGGCATCACCGAGCGCCTCGACCACATCCAATGGCTCGGTGCCGACTGCCTCTGGCTGCTGCCCTTCTACCAGTCGCCATTGCGCGACGGCGGCTACGACATAAGCGACTTCTATTCGATCCTGCCGGAGTACGGCGACCTGGCCGACGTGGTGACGCTGATCGAGGAGTGCCACCACCGCGACCTGCGGATCATCGCCGACCTGGTCATGAACCACACCAGCGACGCCCATCCGTGGTTCCAGGAGAGCCGCCAGGACAGCACCAACCCTAAGGCCGACTGGTACGTGTGGAGCGACGACGACACCCGCTACCCCGACGCCCGCATCATCTTCGTCGACACCGAGCGGTCGAACTGGTCGTGGGATCCCGTCCGCCAGCAGTACTACTGGCACCGGTTCTTCAGCCACCAGCCCGACCTGAACTACGACAACCCCGAAGTCCAGCAGGCCATGCTGGATGTCGTCCGGTTCTGGCTCGACCTCGGCCTCGACGGCTTCCGCCTCGACGCTGTCCCCTACCTCTACGAGCGGGACGGGACCAACGGCGAGAACCTCCCGGAGACGCACGACTTCCTGAAGCGCTTGCGCAAGGAGATCGACGCCACCCACCCCGGCACGGTCATGCTGGCGGAGGCCAACCAGTGGCCGGCCGACGTCGTCGACTACTACGGCGACGGCGACGAGTGCCACATGTGCTTCCACTTCCCGCTCATGCCCCGGATGTTCATGGCCGTCCGCCGGGAGCAGCGCTACCCGATCACCGAGATCCTGGCCCAGACGCCGGCCATCCCCGAGGGGTGCCAGTGGGGCATCTTCCTGCGTAACCACGACGAGCTGACCCTCGAGATGGTCACCGACGACGAGCGTGACTACATGTACAACGAGTACGCCAAGGATCCGCGCATGAAGCGCAACGTGGGCATCAGTCGCCGCCTGGCCCCGCTCGTCGACAACAACCGCCAGGTCGCCGAACTGCTGCACGCCTTGCTGTTCAGCCTGCCCGGGAGCCCGGTTCTCTACTACGGCGACGAGATCGGGATGGGCGACAACATCTACCTGGGCGACCGCGACGGCGTGCGCACGCCGATGCAGTGGACGCCCGACCGCAACGCCGGCTTCAGCAAGGCCGATTTCGCACAGCTCTACCTGCCGCCGCTGATGGACCCGGTGTACGGGTACCAGGCGGTCAACGTCGAGGCCATGCAGCGCGATGCCGGCTCGTTCCTACACTGGATGCAGCGGGTCCTTCAGGTCCGCCGCCAGCACGGAGACGTCCTCGGGCTCGGGAGCCTCGAGGTCCTGTCAGCCGAGAACCCCTCGGTCCTGGCCTTCCTCCGACAGCTCGGAGACCGCATCGTGCTCTGCGTCAACAATCTCAGCCGCTTCGCCCAGCCCGTCGAGCTCCAACTCGCCCGCCTCTCCGGGAAGATGCCCGTCGAGCTGTTCGGGCGGGTGCCCTTCCCGCCGATCGGGGAGCTGCCCTACCTGCTCACCCTGGGTGGCCACGGCTTCTACTGGTTCGAGCTGGTCGACACGCCCTCCGGGCCCCATGATTGACGTCCCGGGCCTGGTGCCCGCCCTCGCGCAGTGGCTGCCCCGCCAGCGGTGGTACGCCGGCCAGGTCGAGCCGGCGTCGCTGACGGTTCTCGACCAGGAGATCCGCGGCGACGAGTTCCCGGTGCTGGTCCGACTGCTCGTGGAGGCCGACGGGGTCGACTACCAGGTGCTGGTCGGCGTGCGGGGTCGGGACGAGCACCCCGAGTTCCTGCGCGGCCACGACCAGGCCCTCATCGCCGACATCGCCACGACCCGTGGCGACGCCGTCGCCTACGACGCGGTGTACGACCCTGAGCTGGCCCTGGTGATCCTGGAAGCGGTGGCGCCGCACGAGGACGTGGAGCGGGCCCGGCTGATGGGCGCCGAACAGTCGAACAGCTCGATCGTCTTCGACGAGCGGATCATCCTCAAGCTCTTCCGGCGAGTGCAGCGGGGGCACAACCCCGAGGTCGAGGTCACCCAGGCCCTGACCAAGCAGGGCTTCAACTGCGTCGCCGAGCCGCTCGCGACCTACCGCAAGGGCGACTTCGACCTAGCCATCCTCCAGCCGTTCCTCGCCGGCGCGGTGGAGGGATGGGCCCTCGCCCTGACGTCACTGCGCGACCTGTTCGGCATGCACGACACCTCGTCCATCCCGATCATCACGCCCGACGCGCCGCCGCCACCGATGGACCCCGGCCAGGCCGGCGGCGACTTCTCCGGCGAGGCCGCCCGCCTGGGCGCCATGACCGGCGCCATGCACGTCGCCCTCGCCGACGCGTTCGGTCGCCACCCCGCCCACCCTGGGACCTGGGCGGCGTCGATCGCCGCCGAGATCGAGGCCGTGCACCCGAGCGAACTCGACGTCCGCAACGCCCACGCCATCCTCGACGAGCTGGCCGACATCGACGCCGGCGCCGCCATCCGCGTCCACGGCGACTACCACCTCGGTCAGGTGCTGCGCACCGACGCCGGCTGGTTCGTGCTGGACTTCGAGGGCGAGCCGGCCCGGCCGATCGAGGAGCGCCGGCGCCCGACGTCGCCGCTCAAGGACGTGGCGGGCATGCTCCGGTCGTTCCACTACGCGTCGGCGGTGGCCCGCACCGAGCGCGACGAGGGGGCGCTCGAGGGGCTCGCCGCCGCGTGGGAGGAGCGCAACCGGAAGGCGTTCCTGCGGGGCTACATGTCGGCCGCCGGCGACGGCGGCATCCTCCCGCCCGACCCGGACTGCGTGGCGTTGGTGTTGGCCGCCTTCGAGCTGGAGAAGGCCGTGTACGAGCTCGGCTACGAGAAGGCGTTCCGACCGGACTGGGTGCACATCCCCCTCGCCGCCCTGAACCGCCTGACCGCAGGCCGACCGACTGAAAGCCCTCCGACTGAAAGGCAGCCGTGATCGTCGCAACCACCGTGGATCTGACATCGCTCGTCGAAGGCAACGAACTGGACCCGCACCGGGTGCTCGGCCCCCATGGGGATGTCGTGCGGGCCTGGCGCCCTGACGCCTCCGCGGTGGAGCTGGTCCTCGCCGACGGCAAGCGGATCCCGATGGAGCAGGAGCATCCGGCCGGCGTCTTCGTCGCCAAGGGGGTCAACCTGCCCGAGGACGGCACCGCCGCCTACCGCTTGGACGTCACCTATCCGAGCGGCGACACCTGGCTGGTCGACGACCCCTACCGGTTCTGGCCGACGATCGGCGACGTCGACCTGTACCTGCTTGGCGAGGGCCGCCACGAGCGCTTGTGGCACCGCCTCGGCGCCCGTGTCATGGAGCACCAGGGCGCCGCCGGCACCGCGTTCGCGGTGTGGGCGCCGGCCGCTCGCAGCGTACGGGTGGTGGGCGACTGCAACAGCTGGGACGGCCGCCAGCACCCGATGCGCAGCATCGGCTCGTCCGGCGTGTGGGAGCTGTTCGTCCCCGGCATCGGTCACGGGTCCCGCTACAAGTACGAGATCCTGACCCCGGCCGGCCACCTCACCCTGAAGGCCGACCCGCTGGCGACGGCCACAGAGGCGCCGCCGGCGACGGCGAGCGTGGTGCACGACTCGTCGTACCAGTGGGGTGACGACGAGTGGCTGCAGCGCCGGCGGACGACCAACCCGTGGACGTCCCCCATGTCGGTGTACGAGTGCCACCTGGCCTCGTGGCGCCACGTGCCAGAGGAGGGCGACCGCCCGCTCACCTACCGGGAGCTGGCCGACCAGCTGCCGGCGTACCTGGTCGAGATGGGCTTCACCCACGTCGAGTTCCTGCCCGTGGCCGAGCACCCCTTCGGCGGCTCCTGGGGCTACCAGGTCACCGCCTACTACGCACCGACCGCCCGGTTCGGGACGCCCGACGACTTCCGCTACCTCGTCGACGCGCTGCACCAGGCCGGTATCGGTGTGATCGTCGACTGGGTGCCCGCGCACTTCCCGAAGGACTCCTTCGCCCTGGCCCGCTTCGACGGCACCGCCCTGTACGAGCACGCCGACCCCCGCCAGGGCGAGCACCCCGACTGGGGCACGCTGGTCTTCAACTTCGGCCGCCACGAGGTCAGCAACTTCCTGCTGGCCAATGCCCTGTACTGGATCGAGGAGCTGCACGTCGACGGGCTCCGCGTCGACGCGGTGGCCTCCATGCTCTACCTCGACTACTCCCGCGAAGCGGGGGAGTGGGTCCCCAACAAGTACGGCGGCCGGGAGAACCTGGAAGCGGTCGAGTTCCTCCGCCAGCTCAACACCTTGGTGCACGGCGAGTGCCCGGGCGCCATCACCATCGCCGAGGAGTCGACGTCGTGGCCCGGCGTGTCCCGGCCCGTCTACCTGGGCGGCCTCGGCTTCGGCTTCAAGTGGAACATGGGCTGGATGCACGACACGCTCACCTACTTCTCCAAGGAGCCCGTCCACCGCCGGCACCACCACCAGCAGCTGACGTTCGGGCTGCTCTACGCGTTCTCCGAGAACTTCACCCTGCCCATCTCCCATGACGAGGTGGTGCACGGCAAGGGGTCGCTGATCAACAAGATGCCGGGCGACAAGGGCGTCAAGCTGGCCAACCTGCGGGCGCTGCTGGCGTGGATGTGGGCCCACCCCGGCAAGCAGCTGCTGTTCATGGGCTGCGAGATCGGTCAGGAGCGCGAGTGGTCGCACGACCGCAGCCTCGACTGGGACCTGCTCGGCGACGAGGGCCACCGCGGCGTGCAGTCACTGGTGCGCGAGCTGAACCGGATCTACCGCGACGAGCCGGCGCTGTGGCAGGTCGACTTCGACGGCGCCGGCTTCGAGTGGATCGACGCCAACGACGCCGATCAGAACGTGCTCTCGTTCGTCCGGTACTCCGAGGGCCGCGAGCGCATCCTGGCCTGCATCGCCAACCTGTCGGGCACCGACCGTCCCGGCTACCGCATCGGCCTGCCCCGCCAGGGCGCCTGGGAAGTGGCGCTCGACACCACGACGGTCAACGGCGGCTACCGGTCGACCGAGCCCACCCCGTGGCACGGCTTCGACCACTCGCTCACCATCGACCTGCCGGCGCTGAGCGTCGTCTGGCTGACCAACCACTAACGACTTTCGGGTCGGAACCAAAGGTTCCGACCCGAGCCATCAAGGTGCTCCGGGCGGCCGGCGAAGCCGGTCGCCCTCCGCCGTTCTTGTCTGCCGGCAGCCGGGGGAGGCCGCCTGCGGCGGCGTCGGCGGCCACCGGCGAAACTTGCCTCGTTCGCGCGAGTGTCGTCCCTCTAGCCGGGCTAGCTAGGCGCTTGGCGCCTTCGATCGACAAGATGTTGTCTATGCCGCGGCGGCTCGGGTGGTGATGCCGAGGTGCTCCAAGAGACCGACCATGTTCCGGCGGAGGGTTTCGTAGTCACCGT
>JAHFUP010000144.1 GCA_023265025.1 Acidimicrobiia bacterium
TGTCCTCGCTCGACAACCGGACCACGAACGGCGACCGACGAGACACCGAAACCTCCGCGACGATCAGGGGTAGGTACCCCCAAAGTTACACTGCTGTACTTATCGGCAGCAGTACTAGTGGCCGCCGCCAAAGGCCAGCGCGGCAACCAGGTCCATGCGCACCAGCTCGTCGAGGCGACGCTCGACGTGGAACGAGTACGCCGCCCCTTCCGGCGTTTCCCCGACGGCGATCTCGGTCACGACGGGTGAGCAGCGGGGATCCGTCCCCGGCACCTCGGAGATCGCCACGGTCTGGGCCGGGTCGAGCCGCAGCTCCTCACGGACCCATTCCTCGAGCTCGGCGGCGCTGCTCATCGTGGGTCCATCTTCTCACTCGTCTCGCAGGCCGTTCCCAGGGAGATCACAGGCTGCGGTGGCTTACTACCTGCATGAGTGCGACCGGCGACCCCACGTCCCGCCCTGGCCTCGGGTCCCCCCACCCGCGGCCAAGGCGGAGCGCGGCGGGTCGCCGGTCGCGCCCGGCGGCCGCCGCCCTACCCCACCCGGGCCCTGGCGGCCGCCCTTCTCTCCCTGCATCCGCGTACGAACTGCTGAGGTGACCGACATGCCCGTCGACTTCGACTTTCCCGAGGCCCAGCCGACGCCCCCGGCGACACCATGGCAGCGCCCCCCCGACGCCACGGTGCAGTTCGAGGCGCCGCCGGCGCAGCCTCCCAGCCCACCGCCAGCCCCCCCGTCGTCCCGCCCCGGCGGGGTGGCCCCGCGGTGGCTGGCACTGATCGTCGCCGGCTCCCTGCTCGGCGGCGGCGCGGCGGGCGCGGTGGCCGGACGGGCGTCGAGCGAAGGCAACCGTGCCTCAGGCAGCGGCGCCGCCCCGGTATCGACCAACAACAACGGCAGCGTGATCACGCAGACGGGCGATGTCCAAACCATCCTGGCCAAGGTTCAGCCGGGCGTGGTCTACATCCACACCCAGGCCTCCCGTGGCGGGCGGTTCTTCCCGACCCAGGGCGCCGGCACCGGCGTCGTCCTCACCGGCGACGGCGAGGTGCTGACCAACGCCCACGTGGTGGCCGGCGCCACCTCGATCAAGGTGAACCTGGCCGGCGAGTCCCAGGCCCGCGACGCAACGCTCGTTGCCGCCGACAGCGGCAATGACCTCGCCCTGATCAAGATCAACGGCGCCAGCAACCTCAAGACCGCCGAGCTGGGCAAGTCCGGCGACCTGCGGGTGGGCGACGACGTCGTTGCCATCGGCAACGCCCTCGACCTCAAGGGCGGCTTCACTGTCACCCGGGGCATCGTCTCGGCCCTCGACCGCTCGATCGACGCCGAGGATGGCGGCACGCTCAGCGGTCTCATCCAGACCGACGCCGCCATCAACCCCGGCAACTCCGGCGGCCCGCTGGTGAACGCCGGCGGCCAGGTCGTCGGCATCAACACCGCCGTCGACGGCCAGGGCCAGAACATCGGCTTCGCCATCGCCATCGACAAGGCCAAGCCCATCGTCGATCGGCTGCGCAGCGGCCAGAGCACGGCGACGTCCCCACGCGCCTACCTGGGCGTGAGCAGCCAGCCGGTCGACGGGACCCCGGGCGCCACCGTGGTCGACGTGGGCGCCGGCACCCCGGCCGCCGGCGCCGGCCTGGCGGTCGGCGACGTGATCGTCGCCCTGGACGGCACGCAGGTCAACAGCCCCGACGACCTGTCCGCCGCCATCGGCGCCAAGAAGCCCGGCGACCGCGTCACCGTGACCTACCAGCGGGCCGGCGCCCGCCGCACCGCACAGGTCACCCTGGGCACCAGGCCAACCGGCTAGTCCCCCCCAACCGATCTGGCTGCAGTTGGCCGCACATGCACCGGCCAACTGCAGGCATTTCGGGGGCGACATTAGGGCCGCCGGCTGGGGTCGCCGGCCTCGATCTCCAGGTCGCTCGCCACCATCATCCGGACCAGCTCGGGAAAGTCGACCTTCGGCTTCCACCCGAGCTTGGCCCGCGCCTTGGAGGCGTCGCCGGTGAGGATGTCCACCTCGGCCGGACGGGTGAAGCGGGGGTCGCTCTCGACGAGGGGCTTCCAGTCGTCGATGCCGGCGGCGGCGAAGGCCAGCGCCAGGAGCTCGCCGATGGTGTGGGTCTCCCCGGTGGCGATGACGAAGTCCTCGGGCGTGTCCTGCTGGAGCATCAGCCACATCGCCTCGCAGAAGTCGCCGGCGAAACCCCAGTCGCGAGCCGCGTCCAGGTTCCCCAGCGTGATCTTCTCCTGCAGGCCCAGCTTGATCCGGGCCACGCCGTTGGTGACCTTGCGGGTGACGAACTCCAGGCCCCGGCGGGGCGACTCGTGGTTGAAGCAGATCCCCGAGGTGGCGAAGAGGTCGTAGGACTCCCGGTAGTTCACCGTGATGTAGTGCCCGAACACCTTGGCCGCGCCGTAGGGCGACCGGGGGTGGAACGGCGTCATCTCGGTCTGCGGCGTCTCCCGGACCTTGCCGAACATCTCCGACGAGCTGGCCTGGTAGAAGCGGATCCTGTTCTCGGCGCCGCCGACGATGCGGACCGCCTCCAGCATGCGCAGCACGCCTAGGCCGGTGATGTCGGCGGTGAGCTCGGCCTGACGGAAGGAGAGGGCCACGAAGCTGATGGCGCCGAGGTTGTAGACCTCGTCGGGCTGCACCTGCTCGACGGCGGCGATGAGCGACGAGAGGTCCTGGAGGTCGCCCTCGACCAGCTCGAGTTTGGGCGTCTCCTCCTGGATCATGCGGATTTTGGGGTTGGCCTGGCCCCTCACCATCCCGAAGACGTCATAGCCCTTCTCGATGAGTATCTGGGCCATGTACCGGCCGTCCTGGCCGGTGATTCCTGTGATCAAAGCGCGGGGAGGCACCGGACGACGCTACCCGCTGTCCGCACCCCCGTCGCCAGCCCGTAGCCTGTAGCCCGTGGAACAGTTGGAGGCGACCGGGCAGCTGCCCCCGTTGCAGCCGCCCCGACGCTTCCGGCCCCGCCCCTCCGAAGGCCGGGCCGGTGGCGCCCGCCGGCGCCTGCTCCGGGTGCTCATGGTGGTCGCCGTGGCTCTCGTGGTGGTCGTCACCTTGTGGGGGGTCGACACCAACGTCACCAAGGGCAAGGTCGGCCGCAACGTCACCCTCGGCGGCGAGTCCGTCGCCGGCCTGCGGGGGCCGGCGCTCGACGCCGCCGTGGCGCAGCTGGCCGAGCGCTACCGCACCGCCGACGTGGTGGTCGACGCGCCCGATGGCGGCTTCGGCGCCACGGCCGCCGAGCTGGGGCTCTCGGTCGTGGCCGACCGGACGGCGGCCGACGCCCTGACGGTCGGCCGCACGGGAAACGTCGCCGCCCGGATCGTCGGCTGGGCCCGCAGCTTTCTCGCCGAGCGCAAGGCACCGGTGCGGATCACGGTCGACGAGAAGGCGATGGCTCGCATCGTCACCGAGCGCGACCCCAAGCGGACCGCGCCGGTCGAGCCGTCGATCACCGTCAAGGACGACAAGGTGGTGGCCAAGGAGGGCGTGCCGGGCCGCGGGATCTCGCCGGCGTCGGTCCTGCATGCACTGGAAACTGCTGGGCCCGAAGGCCTCCCCCTGCGGATCTCCGTCGAGCGGGACGCCCTGCCGCCCCGCTTCCCCATGGACGACGCCCGCCGGCTGGCCGAGCGGGCCGAGGGGATCGCCGCCACCGGCCTCCCCGTGAGCGCCGGCCCGGCCGTCGCCACGGTGCCGGCGTCGGTCGTGCGGGGCTGGTTCAAGACCCAGGTGGCCGGCGAGGAGCTGAAGCTCGTCGTCGACGCCGACGACGCGCCCGACGCGTTGGCCGAGCTGTTCCCGAAGCCGACGGTGGCGCCGGTCGACGCCGGCTTCACCGTCAGCGCCGGCAAGGTGTCGATCACGCCGGCGAAGGCGGGTAGCGGGTGCTGCGCGGCCGGCGCGGCCGCCGCCATCGAGTCGTCGCTGCTCACGCGCCGGCCCGCCGACCCCGCGGTCAGCCTGCCCCTCACCTCCGTGCCCGCCAGCCGCGACGAGGAGGCGGTCCGCAAGATGGGCGTCGTCGAGCCCATCGGCACGTTCACCACCAACCACGCCGCCGGCGAGCCCCGCGTGCAGAACATCCATCGCATCGCCGACATCATCCAGGGCGCGGTGATCGCCCCGGGCGCCACCTTCTCGATCAACGACTACGTCGGCCGGCGCACGACCGCCAACGGGTTCGTGTCGGCGCCGATCATCGACGAGAACTACAAGTTCACCGAGGACGTGGGCGGCGGCATCTCCCAGTTCGCCACCACCATCTTCAACGCCGCCTTCTTCTCCGGCCTCGACATCCCGAGCTATTTCATGCACGGGATCTACATCTCCCGCTACCCCTACGGGCGGGAGTCCACCATCTCCTACCCCGGCCCCGACGTGCGGATCCGCAACAACACCCCCTACGGCGTGCTCATCTGGCCGACGTACACCGGCACGTCGATCACCGTCACGATGTACTCGACCAAGTACGTCAGCGGCGAGCAGACCAACCAGACCAAGGAGATGAAGGGCGTGTGCACCGCAGTGACGACGGAGCGCACCCGGACCTACGTCGACGGGCGCAAGACCGTCGACAGGTTCTCCGGGCTGTACTCGCCCGAAGAAGGCGTGAAGTGCGAGTGAAGATCGACGTCCCCGCCACGGTGAGGGCCATCGGTTTGGGGCGGATCGCCCTCGGCGTCGGGTACACGCTCACGCCCGGATTGGCGCTGCGGCTGTGGCCGGGCCAGCCGCCGGCCGGCGACGCCGACGCCGCGGTGCTGCGGATGATGGCCCGGTCGACCGGCGGGCGCGACATCGGCCTCGGCCTCGGCGTCCTCTTCGCCCAGAAGCACGACAGCCCCGTGCGGGGTTGGCTAGAGGCAGCCATGCTGGCCGACGTGGCCGATGCCGTCGCCATCCTCATCGCCTTCCGGCACCTGCCGCGCACCAAGGCCGCCCTCATGCTGGGCGCGGCCCTCGGGACCGCCGCCGCCGGACGACAGCTGGCCCGCTCCGTTGGCTGAGGCGGCCGGCGCCGAGATCGTCGTGGTCGGTGGCGGCCCGGCCGGCGCCGCCGCGGCCATCACCCTGGTCCGGGCCGGCACACCGGTGCTCCTCGTCGACAAGGCCCGCTTCCCCCGTGACAAGTGCTGTGGCGACGGCCTCACCGCCGACGCCCTCCGCCAGTTGGAGGGTCTCGGCCTGCGCCCCGACGCGGTGCCCGATTGGCAGCCCGTCGGCGAGGTCGTCGTCCGCTCCCCCGTCGGCCGCACAGTGCGCTTCCCGCTGCCCGGCGACGGCCAGTACGCGGTCGTCGCCCCGCGGATGCAGCTCGACGCCGCCCTGGTCGACGTGGCTCGCGCCGCCGGCGTGAAGGTCGCGGACGGCCACGGTCTGGCCGGCGCCCGTGCGGTCGCCGGCGGCCTGGAGCTCGACATCGACGGTCTCGGCACGCTCACCACCCCGTACGCCATCGGTGCCGACGGCGCCTGGTCGCCGCTGCGCCACGCCCTGGGCGCCAACCAGCCGGGCTACCTGGGCGATTGGCACGCCTTCCGCCAGTACTTCTCGAACGTCGGCCCATCGGCCGCCGACCTCTGGATCTGGTTCGAGCCCGACCTGCTGCCCGGCTACGCCTGGTCGTTCCCACTGCCGGGCCGGCGGGCCAACGTGGGCTTCGGCATCCTGCGCGACGCCGGCATCCCGATCCGCGAGATGAAGGACATGTGGCCCGAGCTGCTCTCCCGGCCGGCGATCTGCGACGTCCTGGGCGACTCCGCGGTCGCCGAGGGGACGCACAAGGCGTGGCCCATCCCCGCCCGGATCGACCAGATGCCCCTGACCGCCGGCCGGGCCCTGTTCGTGGGCGACGCGGCGTGCGCCACCGATCCCATGACCGGTGAGGGGATCGCCCAGGCACTGCTCACCGGCCGGCTGGCCGCCGAGGCGATCTTGAGCGGTGATCGAGTCGGTGAGCGGTACGAGCTGGCCGTCGAGCACGAACTGTTCGCCGACCACCGACTGGCCCGGCTCCTCAGCCGGGCCCTGAGCCATCGCAAGGGCGTCCGCATCGCCCTCCGGGTGGCCGGCTCAAGCGACTGGACCCGCCGCAACTTCGGGCGCTGGCTGTTCGAGGACTACCCGCGGGCCGCCGTCCTCACCCCGAGCCGCTGGCGCCGGGGCCTCTTCTCCGGATCGGGGGCGTACCGGCCATGAGGATCGATCGGGTCGTCATCGCCGGCATCTTCTCCCTCGACGGGAAGGACTACGAGGTCGAGAACAATGTGTGGCTGGTGGGCGACGACGAGCGGGTCGTGGTGATCGACGCGCCCCACGACGCGGCGCCGATCCTCGCCGCCGTCGGCGACCGCAAGCTGGACGGCATCGTCTGCACCCACGGCCACAACGACCACATCAATGCCGCCGTCGCCCTGGCCGAGGCCACCGGCACGCCAATCGCCCTGCACCCGGCCGACCGGATGCTCTGGGACGTCGTCCACCCGCAGCGGCAGCCCGACGTCGACCTGGCCCACGGCGACGTCCTCCAGATGGGCGGCACCCTGCTCCAGGTCTGGCACACGCCGGGCCACTCCCCCGGCGGCGTCTGCCTCCACCTGGGCGAGACCGGCGTGCTGTTCACCGGCGACACTCTCTTCCATGGCGGCCCGGGCGCCACCGGCCGGTCGTACTCCGACTTCCCGACGATCATGGAGTCGCTCCACCGCCTCCTCCCCTACATGCCGCCTGACACCGTCGTCCACACCGGCCACGGGGAGTCGACCACGGTCGGCGCCGAGGCGCCCCACCTCGACGAATGGGCCCGCCGCGGCCACTGAGGGCAGCCATTTGGCTGCCAAGTCGGCGAGGGGGCTCAAGGTCGAGGATCGTTCCGTCGATACGGGAGGTACACAAGGTTCAGGAGCAAGAATGTACGAGCGCGGCGGACGTCGGATTCCCACCATCGCCTGCGCGGCGGCGCTGGCCATGCTCGCCGCCGCCTGCAGCGGCGGCTCCGACAAGAAGGACAGCGCCGAGGCGCCGGCGGACGCCGAAGTGACGACCGGTGGCGGGACGTCGAGCGGTGCGACCTCTGGCTTCCTCTCGCTCGACAGCGGATCGACGCTCGTCCAAGGGTTCAACGCGGCACCCGGTCTCTCGGTTCGAGGGACTGCGAGCGGCACCGTCCCAGCTGACCTGGCATTCGTCGTGGTGGTCCCGGCTCCCGGCGACCTCGACCTCGGGGTCGGCTTGGCGGATGGAGGCATCGAGGCCTCCGACCGCAAGGCGGTGCTCGATTCGGTGAGCGCCCTCGGTGTCGCCCGCAGCGACATCTCCTTCGAGACCAGCGGCGGCTACGGCCAGGCGCGGGTCCAGGTGAAGGTGGCTCAACTGACGCTTCCGTGGGTCGCTGAGCAGGCCATCCGCGTGCGCACGCCTTGTCTTCCCTACGTTTCCGGCTGTTCGAAGGCTGGATTCGGAAGGAGACCAAGGCGTGCGCCTC
>JAHFUP010000061.1 GCA_023265025.1 Acidimicrobiia bacterium
CATCCGGCCCGAGGTCGTGCTCGATGGCCGCCCTCTCGAACGGCCCGGGCGGCTCAGAACCGCGCATAAATGCGCCTCTGACGAGGATCGGAACAGGATCTGAACGGAATCAGGCCTGGGCAAGCAGCGGGCAGAAGAGGCGCTCTTCGGATCGCGAGACACGTGCCTCGGCCCGGCACGTTCGAAAAAGACTCCTTGTCGATCGCCAACCCCTCTGTCTGCGCTAGATCAGTAGACGTACCCACCATCTAGTTGGCACCGCTGAGGTCGCAAGAATCGAATCCTGGGTGTCAGTCGCCAACGCGTCCCGCAGCTCGCCGCCTCCTCAGAGCTACCGGAACCCGCTGTCGTACTGAGCGCCGGGCGGATATGGGAGCGCCGAGTAATTGAAGCTTGGGCCGTTGATAGACCGCATCGCGGCCAAGACCCGCTCGGAGGAATGTCGGGATCCAGGAGTCTTCTGCACGACCCCTGGGGCGTCCGGATGAACGACCACTAGAAACAGGTGGCCCAGCCCGAGCCAATCGTGCTGGGGATCAGCTACCCAGACGTGCAAGCGGCGCTCGCGGAAGCCGTCGGCGAGCGCGAATCTCACTGTCGCGGCATTCAGTTCGCATCACAGCTTGCACTTGAACGGTCCAATCTCCGCCGACAGGTCATCCGTTTTACGGAAGGGGGCACTCCGGAAGCAGAGGTGAGCTGGGCGCGTGAGCACTGTCGCCTTGCACTCCAGCGGAATCGAATCCGCCTGGGCTAGATCCGGCAAACGCCGACCGTGGACATCGGCATTTCTCAAGGACGATGATGACAAGGCGCTCCGGGTCGGACGCCTGCCCGTCCAATACTTCGTCGACCGAGATGGATTCCCCATGCGAACGAGTGACGGATGTTACGTAGATATGTTGCTCGATGAACACGGCCAGCTAGTGCTCGACGAAACCGGGACGGCCGTCCTCATCCCGATCGAGCCACCTTCGGCCTGACAGCAGCCATTGCGCCTGAGTATGGGAACCAGACGCAGTTACTACCGTCGCGTTGGTAATTGATGCCAGTGCCACAGGGTCCGTCCAGTTCTGGCCGTCGTTAGCCCAACCGCCTAAATCTGGCCGGTAGGCGCATACAAGCCAAATACACGCATCGGGGTCGTACCAGAGCCAGTCGTTCCTGGTCTCGTCGCAAGCCGGGTAGCCCGCTGCCTGCGCAGCGGAGAGACCGCCTTCGCGAGTGGAGCGTGAAAGTGCAGTACCGTAATCCCCTTGAGTTGGGAAGCCGATACCGACCGAGTACGATAGGGCGAAGGCGATGATTCGCCAGCCGTGAGGGCCGGCGCTTTCGGGGTTCAATGTACTCCCGTTCCGCCATGTTGCCCTCCGCTCGTTCATGCGGTCCAGTGAAGCCGCAGTCGACGCGGTGGCCATGGAGTCGACGGCGCCGGCACAACCGGTCGTCGACGCCTACCGCGCCCTCGGGACGTGGCTGGCCGAGCGCCCGCGCACCACCCGTCTGCCCGACACCGAGGTGCCGATGGGGTGGTCAACGCCTCCTTGGAGCCCCACGTTCGGGACCGGGAGACCGGCACGGTCGATCGGGCCGCGTACGCCTGCTGCGTGCTGGACCGCATCCGAGTCGGGCTCCGCCGGCGCGACGTGTACGCCCCGGGCAGTGTCCGGTGGGGCGACCCCCGGGCTGAGCTGCTCTCGCCAAAGTCGCGGGAGCAACGCCGGGAGCGGGCGTGTGAGGACCTGGCGCTGGACACCGACCCGGCCAGGGTTGTGGCCAACTTGGCCCAGACCCTCGACTCGGCGTGACGGCGGACTGCCGACGGGATGCCGAACAATCCGGACCTCCGCATCGAGCACCGTGACGGGGCTGGCCGGATCGTCGTCACCCCTCTCGACGCAGTAATGGAGCCGGCGTCGCTGGTCGAGCTGCGAGGGATGGTCGAGGCGCTGCCGCCCGAGGTCGAGATCGCCGACCTCCCCTTGGAGGTGCACGGCTGGACCGGCTTCCTCGACGAGTACACCCACATCAGCGGCGCTCCGTCACGAGCCGCCGGGCTGGTGGAGTCGCTGTCGGGCCTGCTCGTCTCCGAGGCCTGCAACGTCGGCCTCACGCCGGTCGTCGACGAGGGCTGCCCCCCACTCACCCGAGACCGGCTGAACTGGACGGCGCACAACTACTTCCGCTCAGCCACCCACTCCGCGGCCAGCGGTCGCCTCCTCGACTACCACGCCGACCTGGACTTGGCCCGCGACGCCTGGGGCGGCGGGAGATGGCGTCGGCCGACGGGATGCGCTTCGTAATCCCAGTTGCAACGATCCACCGCCGGGCCATCCACCGCATCCTGGCTCGCGGCGAGAGCCGCAACAGCCTGGCCCGGGACACCTTCCATGGAGGGCGGGGGCCAGCTGCGCCAGCACTACCAGGCTGGCCAGGAGAACCAGCTGGGCGCTCTTGGGCTCATGGTCAACGTCATCGTGCTGTGGCAGACCGTGTACATCCAGGCCTCCCTCGGCCACCTTGCCGCCACAGCGCACAAGATCGATCCGGCGGACGTGGCCCGGCTCTCCCCGCTCGGACACCCGACCATAAACCTCAATGGCCGCTACCGGACGACGGGCCGGGCACCCAGGGGCGGGCTGCGCCCCCTCCGGAGGGCCGGGTGAGCGGAATGGCCGAGCCTCTCGACACCGAGGGTGTGGACGGGGGCGAGGTCGCCGAGGCCGCCACGCCGTCCGGTAGCTGCAGCGCCTCCGGGCGGCCGCCCGTATGACCGTCGAAGATGTGGCCGAGCGGGCGGGGGTCGATGTTGAGTGGCTTCGACGGCTGGAGGCCGGCGAGGGCACCCATGACGTGCTCTACAGCCAATGGACGGCCCTGGTGCGGGCGACCCAGCCGCCTCGGCCCGAGTGGCGGGACGACGGCTACGATCACGACCTGAGCCTGCCGCCCGACGGCCACCGAGAGCCGACGACCGACAGCGGTCGGCGCTACTGAGCCCGGGTGGCGGCGGTGGCCGCCGAGATCGAGGAGCACTCCGGCCGTGGTCGATCCGGCTGACCCCGATGCCAGCTCGAGGAGCTGTGCCGGGTTCTCAACTACTTCGGCGTGGGCTACGTCGTCTTCGGCAGTCACGTGGCCCGGCTCAACGGCGTGCCCGTGGAGACCGTCGACGTCGACGTCGTGCCGGCCCGGATGGTCGCGAACCTCATCCGCCTCGCCGAGGCTCTCGACCTGCTGCGGCCCCCGGTGGCGGGTCGAAAGCATCCCCGAGGGCATGAAGATCGACGGCGGCCTCGAAGCCCGCCACTTCCTGGGCGACTCGGCGGCCATCGGCCTGGTCACCCGCCTGGGCCGGGTCGACGTCGTGCTGGAGCCCAGGGGCTTCGAGGGCCGGCTACACCGCGCTCATCGCCGGGTCGACGAGGTTGAGACGAGCAGCCGGGATGGACCTGATGGTTTGTCGGCAAGGGCGCAGTCGAGACCGGGGCGAGCAAGGGGATCGGAGCTCTACGGCGGGCCGGGGAGCCCTCCACCGTGCTCGAGACGTCAGGGGACGACGAAGGACCGGCGGCCCACACGAGCCCAGGTGGTCAGGAAATCCCGGCCGTGACGCGCGTCCTCTAGCCGTCTACCCCCGGAATCTCCAGAAACAGTCAAGAGACGGACATATTGCGCCGACAGGTAGGACATGCGGCGCCTCGGCGGAGCCTCCACGGGCGTTATGGGTCGGAGCGACCGGCGATGGTGAAGACCGGCGCCTTGGTCCTCCCCGCGGGCGGCACCCTGCCGGTGGACGTCTGGCGGGCGCGACATCGCGGGATCGTGAGCCTGCTGTGGTGTCACGTTCCGGCCCTTTTTCTCTTCGCGGTGGTCCGCGGCAACAGCTGGTGGCACGGGCTCTTCGAAGTCGCTGGCATCGCCGTGCTGGCCACGCTGGCCGGCAGCGGCAGGATCTCTCGCCGGCAGAGCACCGTCTTCGCCTCCCTCGGCCTCATGCTGTCCTCCGCCGTCCTCGTCCACCTGTCCGGTGGGGTCATCGAGGCCCACTTCCACTTTTTCGTCATGGTCGGCGTCGTCGTCCTCTACCAGGACTGGGTCCCGTTCCTGATCGCCATCGCCTTCGTCGTCCTCCACCACGGGGTCATGGGGGTGCTCTCCCCCCACGACGTATACAACCACAAGGACGCGTGGGAGCACCCCTGGACGTGGGCCGGCATCCACGGGGTCTCGATCCTGGCCATGAGCGTGGCGGGCATCGCCAACTGGAAGCTCAACGAACGATCGCAGTCCCAGCTCTCCTCCCTGGCCGCCATCGTCGAATCCTCCAGCGACGCCATCTACAGCTGGAGCATCGACGGCACCATTAACAGCTGGAACGTCGGGGCCGTCGAGCTCTACGGCTACACCAGGGAAGAGGTCATCGGTCGGCCCTTCAGCGTCCTCATCCCGCCGGATCGGGCCGAGGAGTCGACGAGCCAGCTCGACCAGGTGCGCCGCGGCGCTCGAGCCGAAGCCTTCGACACAGAGCGGGTGCGTAAGGACGGCGGCCGGGTTCAGGTCTCGGTGACGGTCTCCCCCGTCCGCAGCCCGGGTGGTGAGGTCATCGGCGGGGCCACCATCGCCCACGACGTCACCGAGCGGCGCGGGATCGAGGAGGCCCTGCGGGCCGGCGAGGAGCGGACCCGCCGGATCATCGACACGGCCCGGGCCGCCTTCGTGGGCATGGACAGCGCCGGACTGATCACCGACTGGAACCAGACCGCCGAGGCGACGTTCGGGTGGTCGGCCGATGAGGTCCTCGGGCGCCCGCTGGCCGAGACCATCGTCCCGGCCCGGTACCGGATCGGCGAGAGCACCGCTCACCCGTATCTGCTCACAGCGGAGGCTCCGGTGCTCGACGGGCGGGTCGAGATCAGCGGTTTGCATCGCGACGGGCACGAGTTCCCGATCGAGGTGGCGATGTGGCCGGTGGGCACCGGTACCACGCAGCACTTCAGCGCCTTCATCCAGGACATCAGCGAGCGCAAGCGGGACGAGGAGGCGCAGCAGCGCACGCTCTCCCTGCTGGGCGCCACCCTCGAGTCCACCGCCAACGGGATCCTCGTGGTCGACAGCAACGGGGGGATCTCGAGCTTCAACGGCCGGTTCGCCGAGATGTGGCAAATTCCCGAGTCGATCCTGGAGGCCCGCGACGACGGCGCCGCCCTGGGCTTCGTGATCGGTCAGCTCCAGGATCCTGACGCCTTCATCGCCAAGGTCAACGAGCTCTACGGGCAGCCCGACGCCGAGAGCCACGACATCCTGCACTTCAAGGACGGCAGGGAGTTCGAACGGTCGTCGAAGCCACTGCGGGTGGGCGGGGCGGTCGCCGGCCGTGTGTGGAGCTTCCACGACGTGACCGAGCGCAAGCGCCTCGAAGCGGAGCTGGCCGAGGCCCGGGACAAGGCCGTCGAGTCGTCGCGGCTCAAGTCGGAGTTCCTGGCCACCATGAGCCACGAGATCCGCACGCCGATGAACGGTGTCATCGGTTTGACCGGGCTGTTGCTCGGGACCGGGCTGACCAAGACCCAGCTCCAATACGCCGACGGGGTGCGGGCCTCGGGCGAGGCCCTCCTCGGCATCATCAACGACATCCTCGACTTCTCGAAGATCGAGGCCGGCAAGCTGGAGCTGGAGGTGGTGGACTTCGACCTGGCCGAGGCCATAGTCGAGGTGGCCAACCTGGTGGCCGAGCCGGCCCGGGCCAAGGGGCTCGAGCTGGTGGCCGTCTGCCTCCCCGACCTGCCCACCATGGTGCGGGGCGACGTCGGCCGGCTGCGCCAGATCCTGCTCAACCTCGTGTCGAACGCGGTCAAGTTCACCCCGGTGGGCGAGGTGGTGCTGCGGGCCAGCCTGGCCGCCCCACTGGACCCGGGGCCGGTGATGGTCCGCCTCGAGGTGGCGGACTCCGGCATCGGTATCGCCCCCGAGACGGCCGACCGGCTCTTCGAGCCCTTCTCACAGGCCGACGCGTCGACCACCCGCCGCTACGGCGGGACCGGCCTCGGCCTGGCCATCTGCCGCCGGTTGGCCGAGGCCATGGGCGGCACCATCGGCCTCGAAAGCCGGCTCGGCGAAGGGAGCACGTTTTGGCTCAACGTGCCGCTGGCCCGGGCCATCGATCCGATACGGTCGCCGGAGCTGCGGGAGCACCCCCTCGAGGGCCTGCGGGTGCTGGTCGTCGACGACAACCAGACCAACCGCCTGGTGCTGGCGACCCAGCTCCTGGCCTGGAGCATCGCCGCCGACCTGGCGCCCGACGCCTACATCGGCCTCGAGTACCTCGCGGAGGCGGCCACGTCGTCCCACCCCTACGACCTGGCCATCGTGGACATGAGCATGCCGGGCATGGACGGTCTCGAGCTCGGGCGCATCGTCAAGTCCGACCCGGCCCTGGCGTCGCTCCGCCTGGTGCTGCTGAGTTCCGTCAACGTCGAGGCGGAGGAGGCGGCCGGCGCCGGCTACTCGGTGCGCCTGACCAAGCCGGCCCGGCCCTCCCAGCTCTACGACGCCCTGGTCCGGGCCGTCGGGCCGCGCGAGGAGGCGCCACCGGGCGTGCGCGTGTCACCGGCCAACGTCGCCCTCTCCGACACTCGGCTGCTTATCGTGGAGGACAACGCCATCAACCAAGTGGTGGCCAAGGGCCTGGTGGCAAAGCTGGGCTACCGGTGCGACGTGGCCGGCAACGGCCTGGAGGCGCTGGCCGCCCTGGAGCGCCAGCACTACGACGCCGTGCTCATGGACTGCCAGATGCCGGAGATGGACGGCCTCGAGGCCACGGTGGAGATTCGTCGGCGGGAGGCGGGGACGTCGGGCATCCCGATCATCGCCATGACGGCCGGCGCGCTGGTCGAGGATCGCGACAAGTGCCTGGCCGCCGGCATGGACGACTACATCGCCAAACCGGTGACGGGCACGGAGCTCGACCGGATCCTGCGGCGCTGGCTCTCCACCCCCGGGGTCAACGGCACCGCGACAGAGGCGCCGTCCGCGGCGGACGACCACGGCGGCGGCGAACAGGCGCCGATCGAGCCCGCCCGGCTGGAGGAGCTCGGGGAGCTCGACCCCGACGGATCGGCGGGGCTGGTGGCGTCGCTGTTCACGGACTTCCTTGCCCAGGCCGCCGGCGACCTCGCCTCGCTGGCGTCCGCCATCGAGACCGGTGACGGCACGGCCCTGGGGCGGGCGGCCCACGGTCTCCACGACGCCGCCGGCAAAGTGGGTGCGACGGACGTGGCCCGCGTTTGCATCGAGCTGGAGGTGGCGGCGCGGTCTTCCCGCCTCGAGGATGCTCCTGGGCTTTTCCGCCGATTGGAGCGGAAGCTGGCCCAGGTGCGACAGGGCGTCGCCGGCACCTGATCAGGCTCACCGAAGCTCCCGCTCACCGTCATACCGAACCCCCCAGCCGAGCTGGCCGGCCGGCCTTCCCGAATAGCGACGCTCGAGAAGGTGGCGGCGCGAACGCGCACCCGACTGGCCGGCGCGGTGCCCGACGGCTCGACGCGTGTCGTATCTCTGCATGATCCGGACGCCCGGCCCATCGCCAAAGGACGTCTCGGCCGCCCCGCGGAGTTCGGCTTCAAAGCTCAGGTTGTGGACAACGCCGGCGGCGCCGTGCTCGATCACCACGTCGTGCGTGGCATTCGCCCGACGCTCCGATGCTGGTGCCGGCCATCGCCCGCATCGCCGCCCGCTTCGGCCGGGTGCCGACGGCGGTCACCGCCGATCGCGGCTACGGCGGGGCCGCCGTCGACGTCGCCCTGGATCTGGGTTGCCGCTGACTTCGGGCGACAGGGTCCGCCTGGTTTCAGACCACAGGTGAGCGGGTCTGCCGGGCCTACAGGAAGGCCCAACGACCTTGTCAACACCGCGTCGAGCGAAGCGGTTTCTCACAGCAGAGCAGAAGTACGACTTGTGGCAGCGGATGCTCACGGGCAGATCACCACCGTGGCGGCCGCGGCCGAAGCGGGCGTGGACCGCTCGACGGTGATGGCTCTGCGCAAGACGGCCCGGACGGAGCGATCACCGCCTGCAGGCGTCCCGGCCGGGTCGGCCCAAGGCGGACCGGGCCGAGGCGTCCGAGCTCGCCGGCCTTCGGGCCGAGGTGGTCCGGCTGTCGACAACGATCGTGGAGCAGACAGTCGAGTTGGCGGCCCTGCGGGGAAAGCGACTCGGCGTGCTTCTCGCCTCCGCCGAGCACCGCGGCGCGCGTCAGAGCTTCCTCGATGACGTCCTACAGGTGATCCCTATCCTCGACTATGACCGCAACGTCGCGGACGTGCATGCCGAACTGCTCGCTCATGTCCGGCGCCAGGGAAGGCCCCGGGGAGCGCACGATCTGATCATCGCCGCCACCGCGAGGGCGGTGTCACGAGTTGTCGTGAGCGCTGACCAGTCCGCTTTCGTCGACCTTCACGGTGTGCAGGTCCAGCCTCGTCGGTGAAGGCGAGGTGGTCGACCTCAGGCGCCGAAGCGACCTCGGTACTCGATGGGGATGAGCGGCTTCTCGCCCCTCACCTTGAGCTCCTGTACGGCCCAGGCGTTGCCGTCCGGGTCGGCGAAACCGAAGAACGTGCCGCCGTCCTCTGGCGAGAACACCATGATCTCGTCGCACTCGACGCCCCGGTCGACCAGTTCTCGGCGGGCCGCCTGCGCGTCGGCGACGACGAGCTGCAGGCCGCGCATCGAGCCCGGCTCCATCTGACGCTGTGACGGCAGGTCCCCGAACACGATCGAGCAGCCGGAGCCTGGCGGCGTGAGCTGCACGACGTGCATGTGCTCGTTCGTCGTGTCGTGGTCGAGGACGAACCCGACCTTGTCCCGGTAGAACGCGATCGCGGCGTCGATGTCGCCGACGGGCAGGACGACGACTTCGAGGGTCCAATCCACCGGGCGGCTCCTTCATCCTTGTCGGCTCAGGTCCGGCGCAACCTACAACCGATGAGAAAGACATGGCCCCGACGTCCGACGTATGTGGCACGTTGAAGCCGCTCCCCGGAAGGACTCCCTTGATGAACAACGCCGTCGAAGCACAAGGCCTGGTGAAGCGCTACGGGTCGACGACCGCTCTGGGCGGGATCGATCTCGAGGTGCCCACCGGCACCGTCATCGGGGTGCTGGGGCCGAACGGCGCCGGCAAGACCACCGCCGTCCGCATCCTCACCACCCTCACCGACCCCGACGAGGGCCACGCCACCGTCGCCGGGTTCGACGTCGGCACCCACGGTCACGAGGTCCGCCGGCGCATCGGCCTGGCCGCCCAGGACGCCACAGTCGACCCGCTGCTCACCGGGCGCGAGAACCTCGTCATGCTCGGTGAGCTGCACCAGCTTCGCCGGCGCGATGCCGTGGCCCGCGCCGCCGAGCTGCTGGACGCGTTCTCCCTCGGCGACGCCGCCGACCGCCGGACGTCCGGCTACTCCGGCGGCATGCGCCGGCGCCTCGACCTGGCCGCCACGCTCGTCGGCCGTCCCGAGGTCCTGTTCCTCGACGAGCCCACCACCGGCCTCGACCCCCGCGGCCGCAGCGAGCTGTGGACGGTCATCGACACCCTGGTCGGCACCGGCACAACGGTGATGCTGACCACGCAGTACCTGGAGGAGGCCGAGCGCCTGGCCGACGACATCATCCTCATCGACCACGGCCGCATCATCGCCAGAGGCGACGCCCGCAAGCTGAAGCGGCAGGTCGGCGGCGACCAGGTCTCCGTCGTCGTGGTCGAGCCCGCCCACCTGGCCGAGGCCACCCGCATCATCGCCTCCATCACCGGCAGCGAGCCCAACGTCGACGCCGGCGCCCGATCGGTCACCGCCCCCACGACGCTCGGTGTCGAGACCCTCGTCCTCGCGGCCAAGGAGTTCACCGAGGCACAGATCGCGGTCGACGACATGAGCCTGCGCCAACCCACCCTCGACGAGGTCTTCCTCACCCTGACCGGATCCACCGCCGACGACGCAGAGGAGTCCAAGTGACCGCATTGACCATTCCCGAGCAGACCGTCACCTCCGGCGGCCCCCAGGCGTCACGGGGCATGCTCCACGACATGTGGGTCATCGCCCGCCGCGGCCTGGTGCACATGAAGCGCCAGCCCGAGGCCCTTTCCGACGCCACCATCCAGCCGATCATGTTCGTGCTGCTCTTCGCCTACGTGTTCGGCGGCGCCATCGACGTCCCCGGCGAGGGCAACTACCGCGAGTTCCTGATGGGCGGCATCTTCGCCCAGACCATCGTGTTCACCGCCTTCGGCGTGGCCATGTCGCTCGCGCACGACCGCAAGAACCAGGCCGTCGACCGCTTCCGCGCCCTTCCGATCGCCCGAGGTGCGGTGCTCGGCGGCCACGCCATCGCCAACCTGTTCAAAGCGCTCCTGCCCATCGTGCTGATGTCGCTCTGTGGCCTGGCCATCGGCTGGCGCATCCACGACGGTCTGGTGCACGCCGCCCTGGGCTACCTGCTCCTGATCGGCTTCGCCTTCGCCATGATCTGGGTCGGCGTCCTGCTCGGCAGCGTGGTGGCCACGCCCGAGGGCGTCCAGGGCATCGCCTTCGCCATCATGTTCCCGATCACGTTCATGGCCAGCACGTTCGTCCCGACCGAGAGCATGCCGCCGTTCCTGCGGACGGTCGCGGACTGGAACCCGGTGACCACGCTCGCCAACTCGGCACGAGAGCTGTTCGGCAACCCGACCACGGCCGCCGGCCCGAACGACCCCTGGTCGATTGCCCACCCGATCACCTACTCGATCATCTGGATCGTCGCCATCATCGCCGTCTGCGCCCCGCTGGCGGTGCGGGCCTACCAGCGCTCAGTCGCCAAATAGTCGGCCCGACAGAGCACCCACACCTGCTGGCTACCGGTCTGGGCCGCAGCCTCGACGTCGACCACGTCGGTGCGATCGAGCCGGTACCCCAGCTTGGGTGGGATGGCGGCGCTGGCCACGTTGGCCGGGTCGCAGCGGATCTCGATCCGGTCGACGTCAGGGTGGTTCGCCAGCGCCACTGCCGTGAGCACGCGTGCCGCTGCGGTGGCGTAGCCGCGCCCGGTCCGGTCGCTGCGGACCCAGTAGCCGATCTCCAGGATCCCCGGCCCCCGCCGGTCGTGGAGACCGACGCCACCGACGATCTCGCCGGCCGCGTCGACCAGCGCGAAGCCGACGGAGGTCGCCGACGGGACATCGACTGCGGCCGTCTCCAGGAAGGCCCCGACCGACTCGGCCGTGGGGTCCTCCTTGGCCCACGGCATGAACCGGCGCAGCTCGGGCATGCTGGCCTCGATCGCGGCGAAGAGGCGCTCGCCGTCCGCCAGCCGCCACCGCCGCAAGACCAGCCCGTGCGCCCCGACGTCGACTTCCTCGGGAAGCGCGGCCATCGCCCATGGTGACGGACGCCGGCGCCGGCGGTCGAGCGATTTGCACCTGTGCACAGAGACGGGATTGCCCATAGGCTCGACGGAGAGGCTGGGATCAGGCACGAGGGGGCGGCATGGCTGGTCCGAAGAGCACGCTGAAGGACGACGAACTGGCGACGCTCCGGGCTCGATCGAAGGTGGTGTCGCCGGAGGAGATCGCCGATCGCGTGATCCAACGCGACGGCCGGACCGTCTTCCGTGCCGTGCGCCGGACGACCCGTGCCGCGGCCGGCGCGCTCGACGTCCAGGAGGGCGCCACGCCGGCCGCCGATGAGTACGAGGTGGTCGAGATCACGCTGATCAGCGCCGCCGACTTCGACTACACCCCGAAGATCACCGGCGCCGACAAGAAGGCCGCCCAGCCGATCGACGCCAAGCTCGACCGGCTGAAGGGCTACTACGCCTACGACCCCGGGCTCTCGGCCACCAGGTCCGCCCCCGCCGGCGAGGGCGACACCGAGGTGCCGGCCGTGGTCGACCACCGACCGCTCCAGTCGCCGGTCAAGGATCAGGCTGGCCGAGGCACCTGCGTCTCGCACGCCTCGATGGGCCTGCTGGAGGCGTTCGGGCACATCGACGACAATCTCTCCGAGCAGTACACCCACTACAAGTTCAACCAGTTCCTCAACCGTCCGCACAACGAAGACGCCGGGCTGAAGACCACCGACGCGGCGCCGTTCCTCGCCCGCGCCGACGGCCGGGTGTGCCTCGAGTCGCAGTGGCCGTACATCCCCAACCAGGCCACCATCGACGCCGCGGTGGCCGCCGGCGCCTACGCGCCGCCGGCGGCGGCCGTCCAGCACCAGGCGTTCGGCGTCGGCGCCTACAAGATCATCGGCGACAACGGCCTCACCGGCGAGAGCATCAAGAACACCCGGTACCTGGAGGCCCTTCTCTACCAGGGCTACAACATCGTGCTGGGTTGCTGGGCGTCATGGGACGACAAGGACAACGACGGGGTCCTCACGCCCCTGCTGAACAGCAACGGCACGCCGGCCGGCACCGGCGGGCACGCCATGGTCATCGTCGGCTACGACCGCGACAAGCAGTACTTCATCCTGAAGAACAGCTGGCAGCCGACGTGGGGCCACAACGGCTACGGCTACTTCCACTACGACTTCATCCGGGCCTGCGCCAAGTACGGCTTCGTGGTCGACAGCGTGGTTCCCGCCGCCCCTGCCGCGGGCGCGCCGGCCAAGCTGGTGAACTCGCCCTACAGCGCCACGAGGATCAGCCGGGCCGACCTCCGGGCCGCCATCGTCTTCTTCAAGACGTCCTCGGGCCGGTACGCGGTGGCCGAGGCCTACGCCGGCGACAACCTGCTGCTGCGCAACCTGCGGGTGTACAACGCCAACGGCACCGTCCACCTGACCCGCGACAGCCTGGTCGTGCGCAGCTCGTTCCTATGCGACCTCGACACCGGCGCCGAGACGTCCACCAACGCCGACTTCTGGTGGCACGGCGTGAGCCCCGGCGTGCATTTCCTGGAGCCCCGCAACGGCGCCGGCGCCTGGCTGGCGTACAACCTGGCCGCGCTCACCGGGCCCCAGATCGCAGCCATGAGCCTCTCGACCGCCGCGGTCGACTGGGGCCAGTTGCGCTACGCGGTCGTCGTCGGCAAGACCAACGCCGGCCGGCCGTTCAAGATCCTGGCCCACGCCAAGTCCGGCAACGTGCTCCAACTCTCCTACATCGAGGTCTTCGACCCGAGCGGGGCCCGGTTCAAGTACGGGGAGTCCGTCAACGTCCCGTCGTCGTTCACCTACAACCTCGACAGCCTGGCCCAGGGTGGTGGCAGCTCGGCCGACATCTGGTGGAACGTCGTGTCGAACGGCGTCGGTTTCCTGCGGCCGAACGGCACCGCCAGGATCCGCTACGTGTGGTCGTTGTAGCGCCGGCATGCGCCGCATCCACGCCGAGCGGTCCGACGCCATCCGGCTCGCCGTGGGCGAGACGATCGAACTGGAGTCCCTGCGGCTGACCGTGGCGCCGCCCCACGTGCTCGTCGTCCCAGTGGCCGAGGAGCCAGACGTCGTCGAAATCGTGGGCCAGGAGCCCCTGGACGAGGACGGCGTGCATGTCAGCATGTACCGGCTCCGGGGCGTCAAGGTCGGGACGGGCCGTCTCCACCTCGGCTACAAGGACCTGCGCAGCGGCGAGCTGGTGGCCGAGAAGGAGATCAGGGTCCGGGTCGACCCCTCGCCGTAGCGGCGGTCAGACCACCCCCCCTCGCTGCTAGCATTGAGAGCAGGAGGACGTATGGCTGCGTTCAGCATCCGGAACATCGACGAGGACGTCAAGGAGCGGCTGCGTCTGAGGGCGGCGACGAACGGGCGCTCCGTTGAGGCGGAGATCCGCGCCATCCTGGTCGAGGCGGTCACCCCGTCGCTCCCGTCGGCGGGATTGTTCGGGACGCTCCTCGAACGCTTCGGCGAGCTCGGCGGCACCGAGCTGGACCTGCCACCGCGGGTGGCGGTTCCCCGTAGTTCGGCCCTCACCGAGTGATCGTCGTCGACACGAATGTGACCTCGGAACTGATGCGACCGGCGCCGGATGCCGGCGTCCGGGACTGGGTCCTGGCCGCGAGACCGGCCGACCTCTTCACGACCGCCATCACGCTCGCCGAGATCCGCTACGGAATCGAGCGGTTGGCCGCGGGCCAGCGCCGAGACGTGCTCCGGGACACCGCCGAGGAGATCTTCTCGGCGTTCGAGGCACGCGTGCTCCCGTTCGACGCGGACTCGGCCGGCCGGTACGCGGTCATCGTCGACCGCCGGGAGCGGTCGGGCCGTCCGATCAACGGGTACGACGCCCAGATCGCCTCGATCTGCCAGGTCCACGGCGCCACGCTGGCCACCCGCAACACCCGGGACTTCGAGGGCACCGGGGTCGAGCTGGTCGACCCGTGGGGGTCCGGATAGCGCCGGCGCCTCGTGCCCTGACCACAAACGTTCGCCGCGTTCGTGGGGTTTCCCGTCCGTGGCCGCCGTCGCCGCCGAAGGCGGCCCCTCCGGCTGCGGACACGAGGGAGGGACAGGGCGGAGGCGGCGCGAGCTCCGCTCGCCCGCCGGAGCACGATCACTTCGACCGAATGGAGTGAGCGAAGCGAACGAATGAGGTCGAGGCACTAGGCGGCGGCGAAGGGCCGGCGCAGGGCCGGTTCGGCCGCGGCATCGCGGCGCCAGACGGCCACGATCTCGGCGCTGCGGATGCTGGCGATCCGCACGCTCCAGCAGTCGACCACGCTCCGGCCGTCGAGGGCGAAGAACGTGGTGAAGGGACCGTCGGGCTGATAGGCGTCGGCGCCCTCGACGATCTCGACGGTGCCGTCCTTGAGCTTGACCTCGAAGCTGGCCATGACGTCGACCATAGGACGCCGGCCCTGTGGTGAGGAAGCCCCATGACATGAGGATCTGCGGTGGAAAACCGGTGGACTATTTGACCCCGATGCCCCGCCACAGCATGTCGACCACCCGCTCGGGGAGCCCCTCGTCGAGCTCCATGCCCGTGACGAGGAAGCGGTGCATGAGGAGGGCGACCACCCCGTCGGCCACGAGCTCGGGGTCGACGTCGGCCCGCACCTCGCCCCGCTCGACGCCCCGGCGGACGGCGTCGACCACCCGGGCCCGGCGGGGCTGCACAAAGTCCTCGCGGAAGGCGGCGGCCAGCTCGGGGCTGCGCGACAGCTCGGCGATGACGGCCGGCATGACCCGGCCGGCGTCCGAGGTCCGGATGTGGTCCCGGAAGCCCTGCACGAAGACGAGGAGGTCGGCCCGCAACGACCCGGTGTCGGGCGGGGGCGGGGTCCCCAGCTCCCGGCAGGCGGAGAGGGCGTCCACGACGAGCGCCGACTTCGACGCCCACCGCCGGTAGACGGTGGCCTTGCCCACGCCGGCCCGGCAGGCGACGCCCTCCATGGTCACCCCGCCGTAGCCCTCGTCGGCCAGCAGGTCGATGGTGGCGGTCAGGATGGCCCGATCGGCCTCTGGACTGCGGGGCCGCCCCGGGGGGCGGCTGACGTCGACGTCGATCTCGGCCGTATTCGTCATGCCACCTCCACCTCCACGAGGTCGAGCTCCCCATGGATCTCGCCGGGCGACTCGCCTTCGGCCCGGGCGTGCGAGGGCAGGAAGGCGATGGCGATGACCGACCCGAGCAGGGCCACGCCGGCGGCGACGAGCACGCCGACGCCCATCCCGTCCACGTACGCCGACTTGGCCGATGCGGCCAGGGCTGCGCCCTGCTCTCCGCCGAGCTGGCGGGCCAGGTCGAGGGCGGCGCCCACCGAGGCCCTGGCCGCCGCCGGCACCCCCTCGCCGAGCCGGGAGGCGTACGTCGACGCCAGCAACGAGCCCAGGATGGCCACGCCGAGGGCACCACCGATCTGGCGGGTGGTGTCGTTGACCGCGGAGCCGACGCCGGCCTTGGCCCGGGGCAGGGAGCCCATGATCGACTCGGTGGCCGGCGCCATCGTCATGCCCATCCCGAGGCCCATGATCAGCATGCTGGCCAGCACCGGCGGGTAGCCGGAGGTCACCGTGGCGAACGACAGCACGACCAGGGCCGACGACACGATGGCCAGGCCGGTGGCGACAATCAGCTTGGTCCCCACCCGCTCGACGAGCCGGGCGCTGATCGGGGCGGTGACCATGAGCACGAGGGCGATCGGCCCGACCCGCAACCCGGCTTCGAGGGCGGTGTAGCCGAGGACGAACTGCAGGTACTGGGTCTGGAGGAACGTCGCCCCGAACAGGGCGAAGAACACCAACGTGATGGCGGTGCTGGCCGCGCTGAACCGGGGGTTGGTGAAGAAGTGCACGTCGAGCATCGGGTGGTCGGTGTGCAGCTCCCAGGCGATGAAGCCGGCGATGAACACGCCGGCGACACCGAAGGTGGTCAGGATCGTCGGGTCCGTCCAGCCCGACCCGGGCGCCTCGATGATCGCCCACACCAGGGTGACCAAACCGACGATCGACAGGAGGGCACCGATCGGGTCCAGCCCCCGGGGCGCGGGGTCCTTGGACTCCGGGACGAACAGTCGCCCGCCGATCAGGGCGAGGCTGACGATCGGGATGTTCACCATGAACACCGAGCCCCACCAGAAGTGCTCCAGCAGCCAGCCGCCGCTCAGCGGCCCGATGGCGATGCCCATGGCCGAGAATCCCGCCCACACCGCGATGGCCCGGGCCCGCTCCGCCGGCACCGTGAACACGTTGCTGATGATGGAGAGCGTGGCCGGCATGATCAGGGCGCCGCCGATGCCCATCAGGGCCCGGGTGCCGATCAGCTGGCCGGCCGACCCGGACAGCGCCGAGGCCACGGAGCCGGCGCCGAAGATCAGCAGCCCGATGCTCAGGCCGCGCCGGCGCCCGAAGCGGTCGCCCAGGCTGCCGGCGGTGAGGAGGAGGCCGGCGAACACGAGCGTGTAGGCGTCGACGATCCACTGGAGCTGCGACGTGGTGGCGTGCAGGTCACGCACCAGCGTGGGCAGCGCCACGTTGAGGATGGTGTTGTCGACGCCGATGACCATGAGGCTCAGGCACATCACGGCCAGCGTCCACCACCGCCGGGCGTGGATGGCGACTGGGTCCATCGGTCCCACCTTTCCGAAACGAGCCCGTCTCGTTTCGGAAGACCGTAGCGCGGTCTCTAGAGCTTTGTAAGCGCTTTTCTCATGTTGCGGACGGCCTGGCCGATGCGCTGCTCGTTCTCGATGAGGGCGAAGCGCACGAAGCCGTCGCCGGTCGGCCCGAAGCCCACGCCCGGCGAGGTGGCCACCTTGGCCTCCTCGACGAGGAACGACGAGAAGGCGAGCGAGCCCATCTCCCGGTACGGCTCGGGGATCGGGGCCCACGCGAACATCGTCGCCTTGGGGCGCTCGACCTCCCATCCGATCCGGTTCAGGCCGTCACACAGGGCGTCGCGCCGGCTCCAGTAGATCTCGTTGACCTCCTTCGGATAGTCCGAGGCCTCGTTCATGGCCACGATGGCCGCGATCTGGACCGGCTGGAAGGTGCCGTAGTCCAGATACGACTTCAGCTTGCCCAGGGCGGCCACGATCTCCGCGTTGCCCACGCAGAAGCCCACCCGCCAGCCGGCCATGGAGAACGACTTGGTCAGGGTGTAGAGCTCGACCGCAACCTCCTTGGCCCCCGGCACCTGCAGGATCGACGGCGGCTGGTAGCCGTCGAACGCGGTGTCGGAATAGGCGAAGTCGTGGACGAGGATGACGTTGTGCTCGCGGGCGAAGGCCACAAGCCGCGCCAGCCACGGCAGATCCACGCACGTCGTCGTGGGGTTGTGCGGGAACGAGAGCACGATCACCCGCGGCCGGGGCCAGGCGTTCTCCCAGTCCTCGAGGAGGTTGGCGAAGAAGTCCTCGTCCGGCCCGAGGGGGATCCGCCGCACGTCGGCGCCGGCGAACAGCGGGGCGTAGATGTGGATCGGGTACGACGGCGTCGGCACCATGGCCGTGTCGCCCGGCCCCAGCAGCACCCACATGAGGTGGGTGAGGCCCTCCTTGGCGCCGATGACGTTGATGACTTCGGTCTCTGGGTCGAGCTCGACACCGAACTTGCGCAGGTAGAGGGCCGACGCCGCAGCCCGCAGCTTGGGGATGCCCCGGCTGGCCGAGTACCGGTGGTTCTTCGAGTTCCGGGCCGCTTCGGCCAGCTTCTCCACCGCGATGTCGGGCGACGGGATGTCGGGGTTGCCGAACCCCAGGTCGATCACGTCGTCGCCGGCCCGCCGTGCCGCCATCTTCAGGCTGTCGATGATGGTGAAGACGTACGGGGGCAGGGCGTTGATCCGGCGGAACTCCATGGACGCCAAACTACCGGTAGGCGGCAGACACCTCCGAGAGGATTTCGACCGCTCCGTCGTCGGTGCCGATGTCGAGGGGCGCGCAGATGGCCCACGAGGCGCCGGCGGCGACCAGCGCGTCGAGGTGGCGGTGGAGGTCGTCGACCGTGCCCGACACGAGCCCGGGGCGGCTCCCGTGCATCCGCAGCTTGGCGTCGGCCTCGGTCCGGGAGCGACCGATGAGCACCTGCCCGGCCCAGGTGAGCGTCCGCCCGGGGGCGACAGTGGCGGCCTCGCGGGCGAAGAGGGCGGCGTCGGCGCCCCAGCTGTTCCACCCGTCGGCCTCGGTGGCGGCGTGGCGAAGCCGCTCCGACCGACCGCCGACCCAGGTGGTCACGCCGGCCGCCCGCAGCTCCCGGCAGCAGCTGACCAGCGACGCCAGGCGCTCGGCGGCCGGCGGGAAGGCGATGCCGTAGGCCTCGTTCTCCTCGCGGTTCGAGGAGTCGCCGGTGCCGAGGGCGGCGATCAGCCGGTCACCCGCCATCCGGTGCAGGGAGACGAGGGTGTGCACCAGCACGGCGTCGGGCAGGAGGCCGACCCGGGCGACGAGGGGGCCAAGGGCAACCCGCTCCGTCTCGACGGCCAGCGCCCCGAGGAGGGTGAACGAGTGCAGGGCCGGACGCATCCGCTGGCCCAGCGGCCACAGGTGGTCGAACACGAAGACGCCGTCGATGCCGGCGGCCTCGGCCCGCCGGGCGGTCGCGATGGCGGCCTCGGCGTCGTGGCGGAACTGCGGGAGGGTGACGCCGATTCTCATCGGTTCAACAAGTGGCCCGCTCCGGGCCCTGGTTGACGTAGAGGCGGATGAACTCGGCCAGCCGCGGATCCTTCGCCGAATCGAGCCGCAGCTGCCGTCCCCATGCCGTGACCACGACCGGCGCCGGCAGCCCGTCGCCGAAGGGCGAGAGCAGCACATGGTCGCGGCCCCGGGCCAGCGAGGCCAGGAACTGGACGTCCGCCGTCGGCAGGTCGGGCCGGTAGGTGATCCAGACGGCGCCGTGCTCCAGCGAGTGGACCGCCTTCTCGTTCGGCACCGGCACGTCGTAGACCGCGCAGGCCTGCCAGATGGGGTTGTGGGCGCCTCCGACCGGCGGCGTCTGCGGATACGACAGGGGCCCTTCGGCGTGGGCCGCCTCGACGACGAACGTCTGGACGCCCTCCATGGTCACCCTGGTCGTGACGGTGGTCGCCGGCGCGCCGGTCGCCGGCGCCGGCGCCCCCGCGCTTTCACCGCCGCCGCAGCCCGCCAGCAGGAGGGCGATCAGTACGACCACGGGCAACCATCGGCGGGACACCGCGGGGATGGTAGGCGGCCGTGGAGAAGAAGAACCGCCGGCCCCCGGGGGCTGGGGAGCCCGGGGGCCAACGGCCCTCTCACCGTACAACGCTCAGGTCGGCGCGATCTCGCGAACTGTGTCGAAGAGCGACGCGGCGCCGATGGCGCCGGCGTGCTCGCCGAGGGTGGCCGGCACGATAGCGATGGGCGGGCGGTGGGAGCCGCTGCTCAGCAGACCGGCGAACGCGGTCCTGACTGGGCCGAGCAGGAGCTCGCCGGCCTCGACGAGCCCGCCGCCGAGCACGAAGGCCTCGGGGTCGAAGGCGTTGGCCAGGTTCACGAGCCCGAGGGCGATCCACCGCCCCAGCTCGACCAGCACCGCCTGCGCCTCGGCATCGCCTTCGGCGGCGGCGATCGTGACGTGCTCCCCGTGGACCTGGGCAGGGTCGCCGCCGGCCAGGGCCAGGATCCGGGCGGCCCGCCCCTCAGCCGCCGCGTGCTGGGCGAGCCGGCCCAGCCCTCCGCCGGACGCGAACCGCTCCCAGCACCCCCGCTGCCCGCACGGGCACGGCGGCCCCTCGGGGTCGATGACCATGTGACCGATCTCGCCGGCGAAGCCGTTGGCGCCCCGCATCAGGGCACCGCCGACGACGATCCCGCCCCCGATGCCCGTGCCCAGCGTGACCAGGATCACGTCGTCGTAGCCCCGGGCCGCACCGACCTGGCGCTCGCCCCAGGCCGCGCACGTGGCGTCGTTGTCGACTCGCACCGGCACGCCGAGCCGGGACTCCAGCTCGGCCCGGATGGGCAGGTCGAAGACGCCGGGCAGGTTCGGCGCGAACCGCAGCACCCCGGTCCGGTCGACCAGGCCCGGCACGCCCACGCCGACACCGAGTGCCTCGGTCCCGCCGACCGCGGTGGCCACCTCGGCCAGGGCGTCGAACAGCGCGACCTCCCCCACCGGTGTGGGGATCCGATCCTCGCCGACCACGGTGCCGCCCTCCAGTGCGACGGCCAGGCACTTCGTCCCCCCCAGGTCGACCCCGACAGTACGCACCTGACGGCTGCTCAGTACCGGAGGAGGGCGCCGATGCGGCCCATCACGTCGAGGTCAGCATTGTCCCGGCAGACGGCGACCCGGCACGCCTGGGCCAGCGCCTCCTCGACCGCCTCCTCCACCACGTCGTCCACAGCCTCCATCCCCGCCGCGCAGAGCGGGCACTGGCGGCCGAGCGTGCCGACCCACGCGCAGGCGGGGCAGCGCCAGCCCGGCGCCTCGTAGCCCTCGGACACGATCAGGGTGTCGACCCGGCGGGCGAGGAGGGCCTCGAGGACGGCCTGGAGCCCAGCGGCCCCGCCGGCGCCGACACCGACCGCCTGGCGCAACCGGGCCACGATGACCACGTCCCGCGCCCGCTCGACACCGGCCTCGACGTCCTCGACGGCCTGGCGGATCTCGTCGTCGGAGGCCTGAACCGGGAGGTGGACCCGGGCGGCGAGGCGCTCCCGGAGGTAGGCGTGCAGGTCGCGCTCGACCTCGGCGGTGACGTCGTCGGGGCCGCAGAGCACCAGGTGGTCGAAGCCCTGTTCCTGGTGGAAGGCGAAGGCGGCCGCGGCGGCGTGCCGGAGGTGGCGGTGGGCGGCCGCCGCCGTGTGCACGGCGACCTGGTCCTTCCCCAGCTGGCCGCCGTCGTCGTCGTGGCGGGGCAGGAGGTCGATCTGCTCCTGCTTGTCGAGCAGCTCACCCTGAAGGAACAGGAACAACCGGGCCCGCTGGCGATCGACGAGCAGGACCGCGAACCGCTCGTGGCGGGCGACGAGCGCTTCGAGCTCACGGACGTAGGGCGTGTGGTTCACGACCAGCCGGTCGGGCACGGGCACGGCCAGCTCGACGACCTCCCAGAAGTCGTGCGCCGAGCAGGAGAACAGGGCCAGGCCCCGGACGTGGGAACGGTCGATGCCGCCCCGCACGTAGGCTTCCATGCGGTCGACGTCGGCGCAGACGGAGGTCTGCCCCTCCTGGTGGTGACGTTCACGGACCGGGCGGACGATGCGCTCCAGGGCCAGCTCGACGTCCCGGGCCCGGATGCGCGTCCGGCCGTCGACGTCGAGGTACAGCGAGGTTACCGGGGCGTCCTCGCCCTTGAAGCCCGCCAAATCACGGATCCTGCTCTCGTTGATCGGCATGGGGCGATCGTAGGCCGCTCCCGCCCCGCCTCGGGTCGGGGGCGCGCGCCGGGAAGGTGGCGTGGCATGCCGCCCACAGGCCGCAGAGGCCCAGCCCCCACATCGGCACGAGGGCGCCGGCGGCGAGGCTGGTGTACGGCCGGGCGCCGGCGGTGGCCAGGGCCACGACGACCTGGACGGCGAGCGCACCGAGGAGGCTGCGCCGCACCTCCGGGGGCGTCGGCGGGCCCATGAGGAACCAGATCTGGGCCAGCTCCATCTCGTCGGTCCGGCTGCGCCCGGCGACGAGGACGAACGACCAACCGAAGACGGCGCACCCGCCGGCGAACAGGGCGATGGCGACGGCCAGCGCCACCGGCTCAAACGTCGACGGGGCGATGGCGGCGGCGACGGCGGTGACGACGAACGCCGCGGTGCCTCCCCACGAGGCCCGGCGGACGCCGTCGCCGGGCTGGTCGACCTGGCTCACCCGACGCCCGCCAGGTGGGCGACCAGGCCGGCGGCCAGGCGGTCGTAGTCGAACTGGTCCTCCGCCCGCCGGCGGGCGGCGACGCCGAAGGCCCGGCACAGCTCGGCGTCGTCCAGGAGGCGGGCCAGGGCGCCGGCGACGGCCACCGGGTCCTCCGGCCGGCCGACCACGAACCCGGTTTCGCCGTGGGCCACCGCCTCGTGGGATCCACCGCTGGCGCCGGCCACGCCGGCGACCCCGCACGCCGCGGCCTCGAGGAACACGATGCCGAAACCCTCCTGCTCGAGGCCGCCCCAGCGGCTCCGGCAGGGCATGGCGAACACGTCGGCACCGCCCAGCAGGCCGGGCATGTCGGCGTCGGGAACGAAGCCGAGCAGGCGCACCGGGGCGCCGGTGGCCCGCACGAGCCGCTCCAGCCGGGCCTGGTCACGGCCGGCGCCGGCAATGGCGACGATGAGGTCTGGCCGGGTGGGGGCGAGGAAGGCCGCCGCCGCGATCAGGACGTCGAACCCCTTGCGGGGCACCAGGCGGCTCATGCCGACGACGAGTCTCCCATCCACCGGCAGGCCGGCCGCGGCGCGTGCCCGGCGGCGCTCCTCGTCGCCCAGCGGCCGGAAGCGACCGACGTCGACCCCGGGCGGGACCACGTGCAGCGGCAGGCCGGCGCCGGCCAGCCGGGCCGCCTCGGCCGCCGGGTAGCCGCCGGCGGCGACGACCGACGCCGCGCCGCGGAGCACCTGTCGGAGGAGGTGCCGGGCCACGGGGATGCGGGCGGGCACGGTGACTTCGGCCCCGTGGAGCACGACGCCGTACGGCAGGTCCAGGTGGGGGCCGAGGAGCCCGACCGGGAGCGCGGGATCCAGCAGCACAAGGGTGGCGCCGGCGTCGGCGGCCACCCGCCGGACCTCGGCGGCGAGCGCCGGCGTGGGGAGGAGCACGTCACCGGACCGGCGCCGGACCCGGAAGGGCTGCCGGGCGTCGAAGGCGGCGGCGCCGGGATGAGCGGTGGTGAGCACGGTCACCCGGTCGGCGGGGAGCCGGCGCCAGAGCTCCCAGAGGTAGGACTGGATACCACCGACCTTGGGCGGGAAGTCGTTGGTGACCAGGACGTGCGCCACCGGGCCCGGGTGGCTCAGCGGGACCGCATTCGTCGCCGCTTGGCCCGGTCGCCGGGCAGGGGCTCAGCTCGGGGCAGCGGCGGGCGCTTCGCCGGCAGGCTCACCGCCGGCGCACCGTCGTCGGCCGTCCTTCTCGGGGCCGGTACCGTCACCTTGCGCACCCGGGGCGGCTGCGGTTCCTGGCCGGGCGGGGGCAGCGGCCGGGGCTGGAACGCCCGTCCCTCAACCGGTTCCGGCGGTCGGCGCGACCGCGCCGGCTCGGGTGCGACCGGCCGGCGGGGCTCGGTGGGTTGGGCGCCGTTGCCGGCGCCGGCCCGTGTCGGCCGGCGGACCGCCGCCGCCCACGGCGCCCGGTCCGCGGTCGCCATGCTGGCCGCCACCCGCGCCGTCGAGACCCGGGCCACGGCCATGCGCACCCCGCCGGAGCCGGCAGTTGGGCCGACGTCGGGTGCCGGTGCCGCCTTGGCCGGCCGGCGCTTGACCGGGGCGGCGCGGGTCGCCCCCTTCGTCGCCGCCTTCGGGGCCGGCGCCTTCGCCGTGCCCGACTTGACCGCCTTCGTCGTCGCCGCCCTGGTCGCGGCCGGGCGTCGGGCCGCAGCTCGGCTCTTGGGCACCGGCGCCACAGGGGCCGGGAGCGCGGCGGCCGACCGCTTGGCCCGCGCCACCGCCTGGGCCATGGGCTCCGGCCTGGCCGGCGCCGGCCGGGCCCGCCGGCGCGGCGCCACGACCGGTTCGTCGCCGTTTGGAAGGTCCTCGGGCTCGGCCGCCGCCCACCGGTCCGGGCCGACGTAGCCGAGGTCGGAGGCGTGGCGGTTACGGGCCCGCAGCCGGCCGGCGGGAACGTCGATCTCCCACTGCGCCTCCTGGTCCTTGCCCCGGGCCCGGTACCGGAAGCGGACCATCCACACCGCATCGTGGATCTGGAACGCGCTCCAGCCGGCGTGAGCCATGTCGTCGGGCAGGAAGACGCCCCGGTCGGAGAGGTTCTGCAGGACGGATGCACCCAGCGGCTCGGTGGAGTCGCCGAGGCGCGGCTTGGCGTAGACGAGGGCCCGGGCCAGCTCCACGACCTGGGCCTGCTCGGCCGCGATAGGCACCGCGAACCGCGACACCCACTCGGTGTCGACGCCCGCCTCGGCCGCCACCTCCTCGATCGACCGACCGGAGCGCAGCCGCGCCTGCATCTCGCGGGGCGTCAGCGCGCTTTCGCTCCGGCGCCGCTTCGGCACGGCGGCGACATCGGCGACGGCCACCGCCGCTTCGGCCCGGGCCCCGTTCGCCTGGTCGCCCGCCTGGACGATCGCAGCCAGGAGCTTCTCGTCGAGGGGCACGATGAAGCCACCGGACTTCGAGCCCTTTCGCGCCGTGAAGATCAAACCGTCGCGGTCTGTCGTCAACCCGACGAGGTGGAGCTTTCGCAAGCAATGCTCCCGATGGCCAGCGGCCCGAAGACCGGGCCATTTCGTGCGGACCGTACCATTCTGCCCGTCCGCCGTTGGGTGATCCCCACATCAGAACGCGGCTCTGACCCGCCGGCGCAGCGGCGGGACCAGCCCAGCCTCCCCGAGCAGGCGGACCGCTCGGGCCTCGGCCACGTCGATCACCACCACCTCTCCGGGCTCACACCCGCAGATGAAGGTGACCACACAGTCCTCGCACGCCGGGGTGTCCTGCATCACGCAGTCGTCACAGGAGATTTCCACACCCGTGAACCTACCGAGGGGGTGAGACAGGAACCCCGTAGCATCGCTCCATGGCTCGCTGGCCCGTCGCCCTGGTCACCGGAGCCTCCAGCGGGATCGGCCGGGCCATCGCCGTCCGGCTGGCCGCCGACGGTTCGGACCTCGTGGTCGTCGCCCGGCGCAAGGACCGCCTCGAGGCCCTGGCCGAGGAGCTGCACAACAGGCACGGCGTCGACGTCGAGGTCCTCGTGGCCGACGTCACCGTCCCCGAGCAGCTCGCCGCCGTCGAGGACCGGCTGCGCACCGGCGAGCCGGCGGTCGACCTCCTGGTCAACAACGCCGGCGCCGGCGGCCAGGGCCCGTTCGCCGAGCAGGACCTCGACCACCACGACAACCTGGTCCGGCTGAACGTGCTGGCGCCGGTGCGGCTCACCCATGCCGCCCTGGAGCGGATGCTGCCCCGGGGCCACGGCGGGATCCTCAACGTGTCGTCGATCGCCGGCCTCCAACCGCTTCCGAACGTCGCCACCTACGCGGCGACCAAGGCGTACCTCTCCAGCTTCAGCCACGCCCTGCACGAGGAGGTCCGCCACCGGGGCGTCAGTGTGACCGCGCTGCTCCCCGGCTTCACCCGCACGGAGTTCCACGAGGCCGGCGGCATCAACCGCACCGTCGTCCCGGGTCCGTTGTGGATGAAGTCCGACGTGGTCGCGAAGGCCGGCCTCCGCGCGGTGGCGCGCGGACGGGCCCAGTGCGTCCCGGGCCCCGTGTACCGGGTGGCGGCGGCCATCTCCGGCGTCACACCGTGGGCGCTCAGCCGGCGGGTGCTGGGCGCCGTGCTGGGCACCCCGTGACCGCCAGGGTCGGGGTCCGCCGTGCCCGCCCCGAGGACGTCGACGCCATCGTCGACCTGTTCGTCGCCGTGGTCGACGAGGGCCGGTGGCTCGGGACGCAGCCTCCCATCGACCGCGACGCCCGACGGGCGCAGTTCGTGGAGGCCATCGAGGCGCCGGCGGGGATCGCCTCGCTCGTCGCCCTTGTCGACGACGGGCTCGTCGGCCACGCCCACGTCGACATGACGCCGTACAACGTCGCCGGCCTCGGGATGATGGTCGACGCCCGCTGGCGCGGCCTCGGCGTCGGCGGCGCACTGGTCCGTGGAGCCATCGACGCCGCCCGCGACATGGGCGCCCACAAGGTGGCGTTGCAGGTCTGGCCGCACAACGACGTCGCCCGCCGTCTCTACCTACGGCACGGCTTCGTCGAGGAGGGCGTCCTGCGCCGGCATTACCCAAGGCGCAACGGCGAGCTCTGGGACGCGGTCATCATGGGTCTGGTCCTCGACGAGACCTCCCCTGGTTCCGGTTTCTAAGGCGACCTACGGTCGCAATTCGCCCGGGCGTATTTGGCCCGCCGCGCCCCGTATCCGGACCTTTCTTCCCGAAATGGACATCGCTCAAACAGACGTTCGTGACGTTATGCTGAACCTCATCGAAGTTCGTACGGTGCTCGGGCCCCACCCCACGAGCGTGGGCGCAGCGCGCCGGTTCGTCCGCGACGTACTCATGAGCCGCCAGGTGTCGATGAACATCGTGGACACGGTCGAACTTCTGACCAGCGAGGTGGTCACCAACGCCATCATCCACGGTGGGTCGGGCCCGCAACTGGCCGTGGAGATCGACGGGGACGTCATCCGGGTGGCGGTCCGCGACGCCAGCCCCGAGGTGCCAGTGCGGCGGCTCGGCCGGGTGGACGACGTATCGGGGCGCGGTGTGGTGATCGTGGAGGAGCTGGCGTCGGCGTGGGGCGTCGAGCGCGAGCGCAACGGCGCCAAGCGGGTGTGGTTCGAGGTCGCCTGCTAGATCCGGAGGACCAGGAGGTATTGACCGCCACCGGCCTCGATTTCACAACGGGCGGCCATTCCCGGATGTAGCCGTGACAGGCGGTCGACCAACCACACCGCGGCCTCCTCGGCGTCGGGACGGGTCGGGCACCTGGCCATGACCTCCCGTCCGCCTTTGCGTTCGAGGCGGTCCGCACTGGCGATGATCGGGGCGGGGTCGACCACGAAGAGGCGCTCGGGCCAGGGCACCACCGGCGCCACCGCACCCTTGCCGGTGTTGCAGCCGCGATGCGCCAGCCGCTCCTGCCCGTCATTGCCGGCGTTGGCCTTCGACTTGGCCCGCGCCTTGGACTTGGTGATGCGTTGGTCGATGCTCGGGCCGCGTCCGTCGTTCACCGACATCGTCGGATCGACCGGTTCGTCGCACAGCCAGCACCGCCATCCGTCGGCATCGCCAACGTCCTCGAGCCGACCCATGCCGCAACAATTACCGGAAATCGCGGGACTTCGCCGGCGCCGCCGACAACGACAAGGCCTCGATCTTCTCGGCGATGAGGTTCGTCACCCCCTCGGCCCGCTCCAGGCGACCGCGGATCAGCAGCGCCGGCGACGACCGGGCCACCCGCCGGTACGTGGCCCACACCGCGGCGTTGCAGATCACGTTGGCCATGCCGGTCTCGTCCTCCAGGTTGATGAAGATCGTCCCGTTGGCCGTTGCCGGACGCTGGCGGTGGGTGACGACGCCGCCCACGCTCACCCGCCGGCCCGACGGCACCTGGGTCAGCCCGGCCACGCTGACCGCGCCGGCGGCGTCGAGCCGGGGCCGGGCGTACTGCACGACGTGGCTGTCGGGCGCCACGCCCGTGGCCCACAGGTCGGCGGCGGTGAGCTCGGGGTCCGTCATCGCCGGCAGCTGGGGGGCGTCGGTGCCGCACACCACCCCTTCCAACCGGGTGTCGGCCGTCTGGGCGACGGCCCCGGCGCCCCACAGCGCCTGCCGGCGCCCCAGTTCCAGAGATCCAAACGCTCCTGCCGTGGACAGGGCCTCGACCGCCGGCAGCGTCGCCCCCGTCCGCCGCACCAGGTCCTCCATGGACGCGTACGGCCGGCGCTCGGCGATCCGCTGGGCCAGGTCGTCGCCCACGTTGCGGACGTACTCGATCCCCAGGCGCACCTCGGGTGCGTCCTGCGCGCCCTCCAGCGTGGCCTTGACGTCGCTCAGGTTCACGTCGGGGCCGTGGACGGTGACGCCGTGCCGGCGGGCGTCGGCCACCAGGGTGTTGGGTGAGTAGAACCCCATGGGCTGGGCGTTGAGCAGGGCGGCGCAGAAGGCGGCCGGGTAGTGCAGCTTCATCCACGACGACGAGTAGACGAGGTAGGCGAAGCTCACCGAGTGGCTCTCGGGGAAGCCGAAGTTGGCGAAGGCGGCGAGCTTGTCGTAGATGGCGTCGGCGACCTCGCCGGTGATGCCGTTGGCGGCCATGCCCTCGTACAGCCGGCCCTTGAGCGCCTCCATGCGCTCGGTGCTCCTCTTCGACCCCATGGCCTGCCGGAGCTGGTCGGCCTCGCCGGCGCTGAAGCCGGCGACGTCGATGGCCATCTGCATGAGCTGCTCCTGGAAGAGGGGCACGCCGAGGGTCTTGGCCAGCGACTTCTCCAGCAGCGGATGGAGGAAGGTGACCGGCTCCTGGCCGTTTCTACGTCTGATGTACGGGTGGACGGAACCGCCCTGGATCGGGCCGGGGCGGATGAGGGCGACCTCCACCACCAGGTCGTAGAAGTGCCGGGGCTTGAGCCTGGGGAGGGTGGCCATCTGGGCCCGGCTCTCGACCTGGAACACGCCGATCGAGTCGGCCTTGCACAGCATGTCGTAGACCTCTGGTTCCTGCGGGATGGTGGCCAGGTCGACGTCTGTGCCGTGGTGTTGCCTGATGAGATCGACGCCGAGGTGGAGGGCGGTGAGCATGCCCAGGCCGAGCAGGTCGATCTTGACCAGGCCGACGGCGGCGCAGTCGTCCTTGTCCCACTGCAGGACCGATCTGTTCTCCATGCGCCCCCACTCGACCGGGCACACCTCGACGATCGGGCGGTCGCAGATGACCATGCCGCCGGAGTGGATGCCGAGGTGCCGGGGGAACCCCTGGATCTGTTCCGCCAGCTCGATGACTGGGGTCGGGATGTCGTGGTCCTTGGTGTCGGACAGGCGGTAGCCGTCGGTCTGCTTCGACCAGGCGTCGAGCGCTCCTTGGGGGTGGCCGAGGGCCTTCCCCATGTCCCTGACCGCTGATTTCGGCCTGTAGGTGATGACGTTGGCCACCTGGGCTGCGTTCTCCCGGCCGTAGCGCTCGTAGACGTACTGGATGGCCTCCTCCCGCCGGCCGTTCTCTATGTCGAGGTCGATGTCGGGCGGGCCGTCCCGCTCCGGCGACAGGAAGCGCTCGAACAGCAGCTTGAGGCCGACGGCGTCGGCGTTGGTGATGCCGAGGGCGTAACAGACCGCGCTGTTGGCCGCCGAGCCCCGGCCCTGGCAGAAGATGTCGTTGCGCCGGCAGAACTCGACGAGGTCCCAGACGATCAGGAAGTAGCCCGGAAAGCCCAGCGACTCGATCATGGCCAGCTCGTGGGTGATCTGGGCGTACGCCTCGCCCCGCCCCCCATACCGCCGCGCCGCACCACGCATCGTGAGTTCTCTGAGCCAGGACATCTCCGTATGGCCCGCGGGGACGGGGTAGTCGGGGAGGTTGGGAGCGACAAGCTTCAGGTCGAACGCGCACTGTTGACCGATGTCGGCCGCTCGCTGGACGGCACCCGGATAGCGGGCGAACCGCCGGGCCTGCTCGGCGCCGCTCCTGAGCGATGCGGTGGCGCCGGCGGGGAGCCAACCGTCGAGCTCGTCGAGCGATCGTCTCGCTCTGACCGCAGCCATGGCGGTGGCCAGCGGACGTCTCGCTTGTGTCGCGTAGTGGACGTTGTTGGTGGCGACGATGTCGATGTTCGCTCTCGCCGCGATGGTGGCCAGGGCGTCGTTGCGCACAGAGTCGACCGGGTCGCCGTGGTCCCAGAGCTCGACGGCCACATTGTCCCGGCCGAACGCGTCGACGAGCGTGTGCAGCTCTCTGGCCGCCGCGGCCGGCCCCCGTTCGAGGAGGGCGGCGGGGACGGTGCCCTTCCGGCAGCCGGTGAGGACCTGCCAGTGGCCGTGGTTGTTCGCCAGGGTCGCGAGGTCGGTCTTGGGCACGCTCTTCTCGCCGGCGCTCATGTGGGCGCCGGTGATGGCCCTGGCCAGGTGGGCATAGCCGATGGGGTCTCGTGCTAGTACGACGAGATGGCGGCCGGCGGGGTCGGGGGCGCCGGCCTGCGAGCGTCTCGGGAGGTCGAGGGTGAGCTCGGCGCCGAAGATGGTCGGGACGTGGAGGGCGGCCGCCGCCTCGGCGAACCGGACGATGCCGTAGAAGCCGTCGTGGTCGGTGATGGCGAGGGCTCGTAGGCCGAGCCGGGCCGCCTCCTCCACCAGCTCCTCGGGGTGCGACGCCCCGTCCAGGAAGCTGAAGTTCGAGTGGCAGTGCAGCTCGGCGTAGGCGACGCCGGCGGTGCGTTTGGGGAGTTGCGGGGGCAGGTACTTGCCCCGCTGGTTCGACCACGCCGGGCTGTCCCCGCCGTCGGCGTTGTACGGTCGCCCCGACAGCCGGCGCTCCAGCTCCGCCCACGGCACCGGCGGGTTCGTCCACCCCATACCGCCAGTGTAGACGAACACCTGTTCGCCCCTTGCAGCCGGATGAAAGGGCATGACATGCTGTTCGCCAGTGACGAGGCGGACGGCGATCCCAGCAGCAGTGGCGGCCCTTGCCCTCCTCGCGTCCCCCGCCTGTTCTCGCGGTGGCGGCGAGCGGGGTTCCGCCGGCGCCGGTCCGACCGCCACCGTCGGCACCGAGCCTCCCCGCACGACAACCACCAACCCGTATGCGGTGCCGGCGGTAATCGATGTTGCCTATGTGAATAGAGTGCTGGCGGGTTTGGATTCGATTACGGGAGACGTTGTCAGACTGGTCGTAGCCTCGAAAACTATTCCTCGGGAAGGATACGACCGCCTCCGCTCCATATATGACACGGACGACTGGCTTCAGCTTCATATTGATATCTTTCAAGCCGACCTCAGAAAAGGTCTAGCTGGATATCAACCCAATCCGGGCAACGCTAAAACAACCGTTACACAACTCATCACCGTGAAGCCCGCGTGTGTATTCGCTCGCGTCAATCGGGACTTTTCTAAGGTCGGCATAAACTCAACGACCTCAGATACCCAGTGGGTGGCTCTACGTCCACTGAAGAATGTGAGGGATCCACAGCGCTATAACCAGACGTCGTGGGCATTTGCTTACGACGGATTTACGGAGACACAGAAGCAGCCGCCGGATCCATGCGCCGACTAGCTTCCATCCTGTTCGGCGCGGCAAGTCTGACCTTCGCTGTCGCCACGGCCCACGCCGACGGTCCGCGGGTGTGCGCCCGCACTTACATCGGCCCGCAGGCCCAACAGACCACGCCAGGCGATGCGCCTGAACCGCCAAATGGCGTACTTTGCTTGGGCGAGGACACCTCCGTGTCGAATCCGACATACCTATCGAGCAGTGGCAACACGGGCTCAACCAAGTCTGGAACATCGTCGTCTGGCTCCCCGGGAAACCCGACACGATACGTTCCCTACGACCGTTTGGGTGTTGGACCAGACGGCGAGCCTTGCGCTACGACCGGTTATGTCGCTGAAGGCACTCAGCCGCCGGATGAGCGGCTGCTCGTCGATCCGAATCCCCGAGAGACGAACATTCCAGTCACGGGCAATGACCTGAGCATCTTGGCGAACTATCCTCCTTGTCCAGCCCAACCACGTGTCCCGGGTCAACCTGCGCCGGTCGAGACGAGAGCCATGGTCGCGGCACGGTACTGGGAGCAGATACCCCTGCCCAGGCCGCAACCAACGATCGCGCCCGGACGAGCCATCACCGGCAAGTTGGCGTACCTCGAGACTCGCGGTGAGATCACTCACACCTATACGAATAGCACCGTCTTTGGGCCGGTTCAGATCGTCGCTACGGGCTCTTACACGGTCAACTGGGGCGACGGCACGACGACTGGGCCGCACCGGTTCGAGGGCAAGCCTTGGCCCTACGGCCAGATCACTCATGACTATCTGAACGTCGGCACCTACAACGTAGTGGTGACGGAGAAGTGGACCGCGACCTGGTCGCTCGACGGCGAGAACGGGGTGCTTCGCACGCTGCAGACCACTGGGCGCATCGACAATTTCCCGGTTGAGCAGATCCAGGCGGTTATCGGGCGGTAGCGCACGGAGGTTTGGCACACTTTTCCGCACTATTTGCCGAAAAGTGTGCCCACTTCGGAAGTCGGCACGGTTTTGCAGTCCTGGACTCTAAAACTGTGCCGACTTCGCCGGCGCCGGCGCCGGCCCCAACCGCCGGCCCCTACGTGACCGGCTCCGACTGCTTGGCCACACGCCGGCGGGGCGCCGGCGCCGGCGGGTGCTGCCGGCGGACGAGCACGACGGCCAGACACATCGCCAGGCCCAACCCGAGG
>JAHFUP010000062.1 GCA_023265025.1 Acidimicrobiia bacterium
CGGGGCGGCCACGGCCACCCTGGCCCGCACCGGCGCCGACCTCGACGGCCTGGCCGCCGTGGCCTTCGCCTCCACCGCCCTCGGTGGGGTGTTCCTGGCCCTGGGCCGCCGGCGCAAGCCTGCCGCCATCTAGGTCTAGGAAACCCAGGGCCTGCTACAGCCTCCTACCAACCAAGAGAAGGAAATGACATGACGCGTACCAAAGTGAGGACCACCGTCGGGGTCGCCCTCGCCGGCGTGGCCGCCGTCCTGGGCCTGCTGGCCGGGCCGGCCGGCGCTCAGACCACCTCGGCGACGCCCACCGTCAGCGGCGGGGCCCGGGCCACCACCGACTCGGTGGCGTCCGGCACCTGCGTGGCCACCCTCGACTCCACCTGCTCGGGCAGCGGCACCGCCATCAACGACTCCACCAGCTCGGGCAGCGCCGCGGCCCGTGACGGCTCGGTCGCCTCCGGGTGCTCCACCGCCATCACCGATTCCAATGCCTCGGGCGGCTCCACGGCCACCGGCGGGGCCAACACCTCCGGCGGGGCCTGCCCCACGACCACCACCACCAGGCCCGGCACCGCCACCCCGACCACCCCGACGGCCGCCCGCCTGGCCCTCACCGGCAGCTCCAGCGCCGGCCTGGCCGGCGCTGGCCTGGTCGCCCTGGCCCTGGGTGCGGCCCTGTACCTCCTCGGCTCCCGCCGCCCGCAGGAGTCCTAGACACCGAGCACAGATACCCGGTTGCGCCCCTCGGAGGGCGAGCCGGGTCAGCGTCGAGACCACGACGGTCCACGGTCCCTTCTCTCCGTGGGCCGTCGTGTCGCGCCCGGCAGGATCCACTTGTCCGGGCCGTGTCTTAGGAGTACCTTACAAGTTGTGATCGGCTTTCCAAAGGCTCCCGCCCGGACGCCGGCCCGGGCCGGCGTCCGGGCGGTGGAGACGGGCATGCGCCGGGTGAGCTGGGTTCGCATCCTCCTCGACGAGCACGGCGCCCACTGCGAGCTCCTCGGCGTCGGGCACCGGTTCCCGAGCGTCCGGCCGGTCTCGCTCGACACCGCGCTGGCCCTCGCCGCCAGCGGCGTCCCGACCGTCGTGCGCTCGGCCACCGGCCTGACGGGCGACGGCACCGTCCACACGCTCCCCGCCACCGGCTAGCGATCCCCCGTGTACGTCTGCCACTGCCGGGCGGTCACCGACCGTCGCATCTGCGAGGCCATCGAGGCCGGCGCCTGCGATTCGGAGACGGTGAGCCGTAGGTGCGGCGCCGGCGGGGCGTGTGGCGGCTGCCTCCCGGCGGTCCGGGCCCTCCTGGCCCACTACGGTCTCACCGAGCAGGCCCGAACGACCGCCGATCACGCCGCCGCCTGACGGCCGGCGGACCGGCCGTCCCACCCACGGAGTGACGCATGCAAGGCAATGAGTCGGTCATCGAGTTCCTCAACGACGTGCTGACCGCCGAGCTCACGGCCATCAACCAGTACTTCGTCGACTCGAAGATGATGGCCAACTGGGGCTACCAGCGGCTGGCCGACAAGGTGAGGGCCGACTCGATCGACGAGATGGGCGACGCCGAGAAGCTGATCGAACGCATCCTCTACCTCGACGGCGTGCCCAACCTCCAGCGCCTCGGCAGCGTGCGGGTCGGGGAGTCGGTGCCCGAAAAGCTGGCCCTGGCCCTCCAGGTGGAGACCGAGGCCATCGCCCGGCTGAACAAGGGGATCGCCCTCTGCGTCGAGGTGGGCGACAACGGCAGCCGCGACGTGGCCGAGACCATCCTGGCCGGCGAGGAGGAGCACGCCGACTGGCTGGAAACCCAGTTGGAGCTGATCCGCCAGGTCGGCGAGGCCCACTACCTGGCCCAGCAGATCGGCGGGTAGCGAATGGAGTAGCGCCTCCGGGGGTAGGACGTCGGTGGCTACACCCACCACTCCGGAGGAACGAAGATGACGACCACCCGACGGGCGACCACCGCCCTCGCCTCCCTGCTGGCCGGGACTGCGGCCGCCTTCGCCCTCCTGGCCGGCCCCGCCGGCGCCCAGACGAGCGGCGGTGCGGTGGCCACCAACGGCTCGGTCGCCTCGGGCACCTGCGTGGCCACGGCTGACTCCACCTGCTCGGGCAGCGGCCGGGCCTCGGGCGACTCCACCGCCTCGGGCGGGGCCACGGCCGTCAACGGCTCGGTCAGCTCCGGCTGCGCCACTGCGACCAACGACTCGACCGCCTCCGGCGCCCCTTGCCCGCCGGCCGTCGCCGTCGTGACGCCCACCACCGTCCGCCCCGCCACGACGACCGCCGGCACTGCCTCGGCCCGCCTGGCCCTCACCGGGTCGAACAACGGCCCGCTGGCCGCGGCCGGCGCCGTCGCCCTCCTGGCCGGCGGCCTCCTGGTGCGGGCGTCGAAGAAAGACGAGACCACCCGGATCGCGTAACGCTTCGGTGTATTTTCGGTCGTGATTCCCGCCGAATTCGGCGATTTTCACGACCAGAAATGCACCGGCCGACGGCGACGACAGCACGCGCACGAGGGGTTACGCTCCCGGCATCCGCACTCGTCCATCGCTGCTCCGGGCCGCACTGCTCGCCACCGTCGTTGCCGGCGCCCTGCTCGGAGCGTGCGGCGACGACCCCGCCGTCCAGACGGCGGGCCAGGCGGGCACGGTGACGACGGGCGCCACCACCCGAGGGCCGGCGTCGCAAGACCTGACCACGACCGACGGGTACAAGTACCGGATCACCATGCTGGTGGGGGAAGCGTCGCCGACCGGTTCCACCGACTGCGCCGGCACCGCCACCGCCGGCAAGGTGTACTTTCCGGTCACCCTGACCGTGACCAACGTGGCCACCGACCGGCCCGCCCCCTTCCCGCCGGTGCGGGTCGAGCTGACCGGGGCGGCCGGCACCAAGCCCGGGCAGGTCATGCTCCGGGACGCGGCCGGCGCGTGCACGTTCAGCCCCCGCCAGCCTTCGATCGCCGCCGGCGCCTCGGCGGTGTTCAGGGGCACCAGCCCGGCCGTCGATGCGGGCGCCGCCCCGCAGAGCGCCGGCCAGATCGAGGTCAAGGTCTCCGAGACGACCTTCTCGCTGTACACCCGTGTGCCGTGAGGCCGGGCCGACGGCCATAGACTGACCGGCCGATGGCACTCCTGGCGGGCCCCTACCTCGTGACCGCCGCGCTCCTCGCCGCGGGCGGCGCGGCCAAGGTGGTCAAGCCCGCGCCCACCGCCACGGCCATGACCGAAATGGGCCTGCCCGTGCCGGCCGTCGCGGTGCGGGCCGGCGCCGCGGTCGAACTGGCCATCGCTTCCGGCGCCCTGGCCGGCGCCGGCCGGCCCGTTGCCCTTCTCGTCGCCCTGTCGTACCTGGGCTTCACCGGCTTCGTCGCCGCCGCCCTGCGGCGGGGCGTACCGCTGTCGTCCTGCGGCTGCTTCGGCGTGGCGGACACCCCACCGACCGCCGTCCACCTCCTCGTCAACGTGGCCGCCGCCGCGGTCGCCATGGCGGTGGCCCTGGGGGCCGGCGGCGGCGGCGGCCTGACCGAGATCACCGCCATGGATGGCTCCCTCCTCCTTCGGGGCACCTTCGTCGTCCTCACTGCGGCGTCGGTGTGGTTCGCCTACGCCGCCCTCACCCTGCTGCCCAAGCTGCAAGGAGCGCCCCGATGAGCAGCCAGTGGCTGGCCGAGAAGAGCGCGGCGGTCCTGGGTGCCCGCACGTCGCGGCGGGGCTTTCTGGTCCGCAGCGCCCTCGGCGCCTCGGCCCTGGCCGTCACCCCCATGAAGTACCTCCTGCGCCCGGTCACGGCCTACGCGGCGATCTGCGGGTGCGCCGGCACCAGCTGCGACTGCGGGTCGAGCTGCTGTGACGGCTACACCGAGTTCTGCTGCGCGGTGAACCCCGACGGCTCCAACGCGTGCCCGCCGGGCACGTTCGAGGCCGGCTGGTGGCGGGCCGACGGCTCCCGGTTCTGCGACGGCCCCCGCTACTACACCGACTGCAACGCCCGCTGCGGCTCGGGCGCCTGCTCGTGCAGCTGCGCCGGCGGCGACTGCGACAACCGGCGGGCGTGCTGCAACGTCTTCCGCTACGGCCAGTGCAACACCGACATCTCCTGCTATGGCGCCATCGCCTGCCGGGTGGTGACCTGCACGCCGCCGTATGAGCTGTTCAATTGCGATCGCACCGCCCTCTGGGACGACTCCACCGCCAACCACACCGCCACCTGCAGGTCGTCGATCGTACCGGCGCCCCGGCCCCCCGAGATCCTCCCTGTCTTCGGCGACCGGATCACCGTCAGCCACAGCGGCAAGGCGCTCGACGTGGCCGGCGTTTCTATGGCCGACGGCGCCGGCGTCATCGTCTGGCCGCCCAACGACGGCGTCAACCAGCGGTGGTCGATCGAGACCCTGGGCGACGGCAACGTCCGCTTGGTCGCCGGCCACAGCGGCAAGGTGCTCGACGTGGCCGGCGCGTCCACCGACGACGGGGCGGGCATCGTCCAGTGGCCCTGGAACGGTGGCCCCAACCAGCGGTGGCGCATGGAGGTTCTGAACGACGGCACCTACAGCTTCACCGCCGGCCACAGCCAGAAGGTGCTCGACGTCGCCGGCCTCAACGGGGCCGACGGCGCTCCCGTGATCCAGTGGCCCTGGAACGGTGGCCCCAACCAGCGGTGGCGCCGCGAGGCGGGTGGCAACGCTGTCGCGCCGGCCAGCGCCGTCGTTCCGGCCGACGCTGTCGCACCGGCCACCCCCCCTCCCACCGTGAAACCCCCGAACCGTCGTGGCTGAGGTCGTCGCGATCCAGGCCGTCGCCATCGTGCTCTTGGGCGTCCTCGTCGTCGGCCTCCTCCGGAGCCACGCCGAGATCCTGCGCAAGCTGCACGAGCTGGGCGCCGGCCTCGACCCCGACGCCACGCCGGGGGGCGTGACGACCCGGGTGCCGGCGCCGGTGCGGCGGGGAGAGGCCACCGGCTTCGACGTGGCGGGTATCACTCCCACCGACCAGGCGGCTCGCATCGGCGTCGTGGGCGCCCGTCAGAGCACCGTCCTCGCCTTCCTGTCGAGCGGGTGCCTCACCTGCGGCGGCTTCTGGGACACCTTCGCCCGCCCCGACCGCCTCACCGTCCCCGGCGGGGCCCGCCTGGTCGTCGTGACCAAGGGATCGGAGATCGAGAGCCCGGCCCGCATCCGCGAGCTGGCGCCGCCCGCCTTCCCGGTCGTGATGTCGACCGAGGCGTGGTTGGAGTACCAGGTGCCGCACACCCCGTACTTCGTCTACGTCGACGGCCCCAGCGGGCGCATCATCGGCGAGGGGTCAGCCCAGACCTGGGACCAGGTCACCTCGCTGTGGTCCCAGGCCCTGGCCGACGACGCCGACCTGGCCGCCGGCGGCGAGGCCCGGGCGGACCGCGAGCTGCTCCAGGCCGGCATCCACCCGGGCCACGAGAGCCTGCACCCCCGCCGGCGGCGGTGGAGCCCGGACGACGAGTGACGGCCTCGTTCGTTCTGGCGGCCGGCATGTGCGTGGCCGCGGTCGCCGCCGTCCGCTCGACCTGGTCACCCTGAGGCGAGTCGATGCTGGCCAGCATCCACCCGCTCGGGGAGCGGGCTCGTGACCGTCGATGGGGGGTGACCGTGGGGGCGTACCTCCTCGGCTCCACCCTCGCCGCCGCGCTGCTCGGCGCGCTGCTCGGGGGCATCGGCTCGGTGCTTCCACTCGGTGCCGGCGTCACCGCGGCGGGTGTCGTCGCCCTGGCCGCCCTGGCCCTGGCCTACGACCTGGGCATCGGCGGGCTGCGCCTGCCCACCGTCCACCGCCAGGTCGACAAGGACTGGCTCGGTCGCTATCGCGGCTGGGTGGTCGGCGCCGGCTTCGGCGTCCAGCTGGGCCTCGGCGTGGTCACCATCGTGAACACCGCTGCGGTCTACCTCGCCCTGGCCCTGGCCCTGCTCACCGGCACGGTCGCCGCCGGCGCCGCGGTGGGGACGACGTTCGGCCTGCTGCGGGCCCTGGAGATCCTGGTCGTGGCCCGGGTCCGGCGCCCCGACCAGCTCCGCAGCGTCCTCCGCCGCGTGCACGCGTGGCGTCCAATCTCCGAACGCATCGGCGTCGCCGTCCAGGCCGTGGTCCTGGTCGCTGCCGGTGCCGTCGCCATCGCCCACTGAGGAGCCCGCCGTGGAGAAGCTGACCCGTTCGGGACTGGAGATCGAGCTGCCCGACGGCTGGGACGGCCGCATCTACCGCCGCGAGGTCGACGACGACGCGGTCACCCGCCGGGCCCTGCACGCGGCCAACTTCGCCCTGCCCCCCAACCTCGGCGACTACGCAGTCGGCGCCGCCGAGCGCATGGGCAGTGGTGACGTCCTCGTCGTCCTCCTCGAGTTCGACCCCGACCAGGCCGGCGCCGGCCTGTTCGCCAACGAGGGCCTGCCCACGTCGATGGGCGCCGGCGACTTCAGTCCCTCGGCCATGCCCCGGGCCATGCCCGGCCGCAGCGCGGCGCAGTGGTTCTTTTCCCGCGGCGGCCGGGCGTTCTGCCTCTACGTCGTGCTGGGTAGCCACGGCGAGCGGGCGGCCCTGCTACCCCTCGTCAGCCAGGTGCTGAAAACCCTGACGATCGACTGACCCTTCGTTCTGTGTCCCTGAGCACCGCGTTTTTGGCGTTCTCAGGGACGCGGAACGGCCGGCTACTGGTTGACGACGCGCTCCTCGACGACCAGGAGGTCGACGGGGACGGTGCCGGTGATGTCGCCGCCGGTCGGGGCCGGCGCCGGCACCGTGACCGGCGTATCGAAGCCGTTGGCCGCGCTCGCCTTCCAGTCCGGCGTCGTGGTGGTGCCGCCGCCCCGCTTGAGGAGCGAGCTCGCCTTCTCCTTGGCCTGCTCCCGGCGCTGGACGCCCCGGTCGGGGTCGAGGAACCAGGTGGCGGCGGCGCCGGCGCCCCCCACCAGGGCGAGGCGGACGATCTTGCGGCGGAGCTTGCGGAACATGCGGGCCTCCTGCATCGGTGTACATGCCGTTCTTACCCAGTCGCCCCGTTCGCTACGCGGCCGGCCGCGTACGCCCTCGCTGCCGCGTTCTGGCTGCACTGACGTGCCTATAGGCACGCCAGTGCAGCCAAATCGCCGGGGTGGTGGCTACAGCGCCGGCAGCTGCTGGTGGCGGCCGATCAGCGGCGCGAGCGGGTCGCCGGCGCCGACGAGGCGGTCGAAGACGGTGCGGAGCGTCCAGCGGTCCGGGCGGAGCTCGGGGTCGTCGAGCTCGTCCCAGCGGATCGGCACCGATACCGGCGCGCCGGCGGCGGGCCGGGGGCTGAACGGGGCGACGAGGGTCTTGTTGATGGCGTTCTGGGTGTAGTCGAGGCGGGCCAGGCCCTTGCGGCGGTCGGTGTGCCACTCCCAGCTGATCATCTCGGGCACGGTGTGGCCGACGGCCTTGGACACCTTCTCCACCCACTGGCGGGTGTCGGAGAACGAGTAGCCCGGGGCGATCGGGATCCAGATCTGCACGCCGCGCTTCCCGGTCACCTTCGGCATGCCGACCACGTGGAGGTGCTCCAGCGCCGTCCGGTACAGCCGGGCCAGCACCAGGATGTCGTCGAAGGTCGTGGTCGTCCCCGGGTCGATATCGATCAGGGCCCACGCCGGCTCGTGGACGTCCGGGATGCGCGACGTCCAGCCATGCAGCTCCAGCGCGCCGTAGTTGGCCATCCACGCCAGCGCCGGCACGCTGTCGACCACCGCGTAGCGCCGGGTCTCACCCGGGTCGGCCTCGGTGTTGTCCCACGTGTGCAGCCAGTCGGGCGCGTGGCTGGGCACTTCCTTGTGCCAGAAGCCCGGCTTGTCCACGCCGTCGGGCGACCGGTACAGGTTGATCGGCCGGTCGTAGAGGTAGGGCAGCATCCACGGGGCGATTCGGGCGTAGTAGCGGACCACCTCCCGCTTCGTCACCGGCGGCTCCCCGGGGAACAGGACCTTGTCGAGGTTGGTCAACTTCAGCTCGCGACCCTGGAGCGGCCACAAGCCGCCCTTGCCGCTCAGCGCGTCGAGGGCGGCCAGCTCGTCGGCCGACGGCGGGTCCCACGCCGGCCGGGCGGTGCTGCCGATGGCGATCGACGCCTCGGCCGCCGGCAGGTCGCTGCGCCACAGCGCCTCGGGGGCGGCGGCCACCTCGTCGTTGGTGAGGCCACTCTTGACCGAGCGGGGGTACGCCTCGGGGTCCCAGCCGGCGACGGCGTCGTCGTCGTTCTTGTGCAGGAGGAGCCACTGCTCCTTCCCTGATGTGTCGCGGTCGCGACGAACCAGCACGAACCGGCCGGCCAGCTTCTCGCCCTGCAGGTCGAAGTGGAGGTCGCCCTTCTCGATGGCCTTCAGGGGGTCGCCGGGCTTGGCGTGCGACCACGTGCCCCAGTCCCACACCACCACGTCGCCCCCGCCGTACTCGCCCTTGGGGATGACGCCCTCGAAGTCGAAGTACTCGACGGGGTGGTCCTCGACGTGGACCGCGAGTTGGCGGGCCTTCGGGTCGAGCGTCGGCCCCTTGGGCACCGCCCAGCTGACCAGCACGCCGGCCATCTCCAGGCGCAGGTCGTAGTGGAGGCGCCGGGCCCGGTGGCGCTGGACCACGAACCGGCCGGAGCCCGAGGGGGCGGTGCCGGCGCCGGCGGGCTCGGCGGTGACCGAGAAGTCCCGCTTGGCCCGGTAGGTGGCGAGCCGATCAGTCATGTCACGTGATCACTACCCCCGTCAGGTCCTCCGCCGGCGGGTACTGGGGGTCCATGTCGGCCAGCGTCTCGACCAGGATGCGGCTGACGGCCCAGTTGCGGTACCACTTGCGGTCGGCGGGGATGACGTACCACGGCGCGGTCGCGGTCGACGTGCGGGAGATGGCCTCCTCGAAGGCGTCGACGTAGGCGTCCCAGCGGGCCCGGTCCTCCAGGTCGGCGGTGCGGAACTTCCAGTTCTTCGACGGGTCGTCGATGCGGGCCTGGAACCGCTCGGCCTGCTCCTCCTTGGAAATGTGGAGGTAGAGCTTCACGATGCGGGTGCCGGCGGCGGCGAGGGTGGACTCGAAGTCGTTCAGCATCTCGTAGCGGGGGCGCCAGACGTCCTCGGGGACGAGGTTGTGCACCCGCACCACGAGCACGTCCTCGTAGTGCGAGCGGTTGAAGACCACCACATCGCCCTTGGCCGGCGCCTTGTTGTGCACCCGCCAGAGGAAGTCGTGGCTGCGCTCCTCCTCGGAGGGGACCTTGAACGACACCACCCGGCAGCTCGCCGGGTTCAGGCCCCGGAACACGTGCTTGATCGTGCCGTCCTTGCCGCCGGCGTCGATGGCCTGGAGGACGACCAGCAGCGACTGCTTCCCTTCGGCGTACAGCCGCTCCTGCAGGCCCTGCAGCTCGCCCAGAAGGCCGGCGACCGCCTCGTCGGTGGCCGCCCTGTCGCCCGGCGCGCCGGCGGTGCTGCGGGTGTCGATCTTGTCGAGGTGGACCTTGGTCCCCGGCCCGACCCGCCAGCGCTGCCCGTCCGTCTTGGCCATGCCCGCAGGCTATGTCCCCTGCGCGGCCGGCACGCTCGGAGCGGCGGCGGGTAGCGGCGGCGTTGCTCCGTTCGTGACGATCATGGGCCGCAACCTGTTCGGCGACCACACGTCGTTCGCCATCGGAATCAGCGCCGTGCCCGTGGACGACGTTCTTCATCGTCCTCGGCGCCCTCCTCCTCGTGAAGGAGGATGCGCTACTCGCCGCCGTGGGATTCGGGCTCTGCATCGCGTGGAGGCAGAACCGGCGGATCGGGCTGCTGACGGGCGCGGGGTCGATCCTCTACGCCGGCGTGGCGTTCTGGGTGATCCTGCCCGTCCTCAACGGCGAGACTCCATCGCGGTCCACTATGGCTGGATCCCGCAGGTGCACCACCGCACGGAGGTCTATATGTTCCCGAATCCGTGGAAAGCGTCGTACTGGGGGACCTTCAAGCAGGAGGGCAAGCGCCTTCCCATCGCCGACGGGGTGGAATGGCTTCTGCTCCCGACCCAGCTCGACCCCGAGCCGACGGCAGTCCTCGAGACAATTCGGGGCGAGCTCGAGACGGCGTACGAGAAGGAGCGCGTGACGCTCATGCACCGCCGCGGGGCGACCTGAGCTACGCCACGCCGGCGCCGGGACGACGGTCAGCGCCAGGCGACGTGGACCGAGTAGCCCTCCGCGTAGAGCTCGATGACGACGTGGGTCCTGCGTTCGAGGACCGGGCTCACATCGTCCAGCCATGTCGCGAGAACGCCCGGCCCGTCCGGCTGCTCACAGCAGAGCCGGATGTGCCGGCCGATCGTGTTCCGCTTCCGGCGGTCGGTGAACTCTCGGTCGTGGGTGACGAGCACGGCGTCGTGCTCGTTGGCGTAGATGGTTTGGTCGTCATCCGGCGCATCGGCCCGGCCCGCCTGCGCCGCCGTCCAACATTCATGCCCTGCGGCCTCGATCGTACGTCGACATCGGGCGTCGACGTCGTTGTCGAGGTAGAAGCGCACCTACGCTTCGACAGCGCTCCGGGCGGTGTCGAGATCGTCGGCGCTCAGGTGCGGGAAGGCCTCGAGGATCTCGGCATCGGAAAAGCCGCGGCGGTAATAGGCGGTGACCACGTCAACGGGCGTGCGCGTCCCTTCGAACACTGGCTTCCGGCCGAGGACGCCACGGCGCTTCTCGACGGCGCCCGGCGTGCCCATGCGGCGGTGGGCCGCGTCACGCGTCGACGATCGAATCTCTTCGAGGTCGATGACCTCCGTGAGAACCCCCTGCCTCGGGTGCCGCCCGCCGACCCAGGACCCATCCTCGAAGCCGACATAGACCATGCCTGCGTCGGTCGCCCATCGGAGCTCGCGAAGGGGGTGCGGGATCGTCGACGACCGGTGCGCCTCGACGATCCGCCGAACGAGGCGCACGGGCTGACCGCGCCTGATGAGCTCGTCGACGATGCGGAGCTCAACCAGCTCGGAGAGCCCGTAGATCCGGATGTGGCGGGCCCGGACCTGCGTCCGCACGCTGGGCTCAACCAAGCCGATCCGCTCCCATGCCGCCAGCTTCTGCACGCTCACGCCGACGATCGACGCAGCTCGTTCGACGGACACGCCTATGAGGTCGTCCGGGGCACGATCCCTCTCGTCGTTCACCAGACCATGCCTCCTGAGGAACGTTGGCGAAGTTACACCAGCGTACTTCGCGGGAGCGACAGAACGGGGCTGGGCGCTATGTCCCTTGCACGGCTCGCAGCCTCGCCGCCGCGTCCTCCGGCGCCACGTCGTTGATGAACGCCCCCGCCCCCAGCTCCGAGCCGGCGAGGTACTTCAGCTTCTCGGCGGTGCGGTGCAGCGGCGTGAACTCGATGTGGAGGTGGCTCACGTGCTGGTGCTCGCCGTCGTCGGTCGGCGCCTGGTGCATCGACATGACGTAGGGGAGCGGGAACCCGAAGAGGCGGTCGTAGGCCCGCACCACGGTCTGCAGGATCTCGGCCAGCGACCGGCGCTCGGGGTCGGTCAGCTCGAGCAGGCTCGGGGCGTGGCGGCGGGTGGCGATCTGGACCTCATAGGGGAACCGGGCGGCGAAGGGCACGAAGGCGAGGAAGCTGGTGTTGCCGGCGACGACCCGCACCTCGTCGGACTGCTCCCGGGCCACGACGTCGCAGTACACGCAGGTGCCGTGCGTCTCGTGGTGGGCTCTGGCCACGTCGAGCTTCCGTTTGGCCCGGGGTGGGATCTCCGGGTAGGCGTACATCTGGCCGTGGGGGTGGTGCAGCGTCACGCCGACGGCCACGCCGCGGTTCTCGAAGATGAAGACGTAGGCGACCTCGTCGCGGCTGCCGAGCTTCGCGTAGCGGTCGGCCCAGACCTCGACCACCTTGGCGATGCGCTCGACGTCCATGTCGCCCAGGCTCAGGTGGTGGTCGTCGGAGTAGACGACCACCTCATTGGCGCCGGCCGAGGGGGCCACGGGGTACAGCTCCGAGCCGACCACCGCGGGCGCCGGCGGGCGACGGCTGAGCGACGGGAAGCGGTTCTCGAAGACGACGACGTCGAAGGCGGGCAGGGGGATCTCCGTCGGCGGGTGCCCCTCCCGGGTCGGGCACAGCGGGCAGAAGTCGTCGGCGGGCAGGAAGGTGCGGTCCTGGCGGTGGCCGGCGAACATGCGCCACTCGCCCGTAACCGGGTCGTACCGCCTTTCCGTCACCGAGCGACCTCGTCGCGCCACGAGTAGGCCAACAGGGCCCGGCCGTCGTCCTTGACCGACGATTCCCTCCGCAACACCGACCGGGGTTCGGCCGCCCACCGCAGCACGTCGGCCAGCAGGGCCTGGGCCGCGGCGTCGCCGCCACTCAGGCGGTACTGGCAGAAGACGAGCCGGCCGGCGCCGACGGCGTGCGATCCCAGCACCGTCCCCGTCATGGCCCCCGGCACCGGTTTGTAGACCACGACCACCGGGGTGTCGGGGAACGCCGACCCGTCGATCAGCGACACCGCGCTGGCCGGCTGCACCGTGGCGTCCTCGGCCACCAGGACGGCCCGGCGGGGCAGGCTGGGCACGGCGCCGTGGTCCGTGGTGAACCGGAACACTGTCGACCCCCACACCGACGTCAGCGCGGCCAGCTCCACCGCCACCGGGTAGTGCCCGGCCGCCTCGATCGGTTGGGCCAGGATCACCACCACCTCGCCCCGGTCGAGCCGGGCCCGGGCCTCGGCGCCGGCGCCGGCGTCGAGCGCGTCCTCGGCGACCACGAACGGCCCGCCCGCGGGACGGCCCGCCGGCGTCACCACGTGGATGGGGTAGCGGTTCCCGGCCACCTCGTCGTCGCCCGAGCGCAGGCGCAGGACCAGGTCGTGGCTCCCGGGAACCGTGGGAGCGACCACCTCGACCGGCGGGTACGCCGTCACGGACCACCCCGCCAGATCGCCGAGCGGCACCACGGACACGGCCTCTCGAAAGCCCACTTCGAGCGTCACGCCGCCGAGCGCCGGCCCGTCGTTGGCCACGTGCAGCGGCGCCCGCACCGTGCCGCCGGCGGCGACCACCAGGCTGTCGAGCCGCAGCATCGGCAGGACGACCTTGTTGGCCCGGGCCATCTCCGCCACGGCCACGCGCTTGGGCCGGCGGTGCAGGTCGAGCAGCCCGTTGAACTCCTGGGGGACGTCGGTCAGCTCGGTCAGGCAGTAGCCGCCGATGTGGTCGTGGCGGCGGAAGACTTCGGTCTGGAGACGGTCCGAGATGCCCTGGTAGCGCTGGGTCCCGATGACGAACCGGGCCAGGCTGCCGGGCCACGGCGTCGACGCCAGCCCGTCGGCGTAGACCTGGCGCGGGTCCCAGAACGGGGCCGGGGAGAGCACGGGCATGTCGGGCAGGCCCCAGTCGCCGTACTCGGTGACGAACAGCGGACGCTCATCGCCGGCCCACGGGGCCGAGGAGGCCTCCAGCCAGTCGAGGTGGTCCCGGTGCAGCCGCCCGTACCAGTGGGCGGTGAGGATGGGGGAGACGAACACCCGCGCCGGATCGGGCTCGATCCAGTCGTTCTCGATGACCGGCCGCGTCGGGTCGTGCTCGGCGACGGCGCCGGCCACCGCCCGGACGAACGCCTCGTAGCCCGGCCACTGGCGAGCCTCCCACCGGGCCTCGCCGACCTCGTTCATCGCCGACCACAGGATGATGCTGGGGTGGTTCCGGTCGCGCCGGACCTGTTCCCGGGCCGCGGCCGCGCACCGGCGGGCCAGCAGTGTGTTCCCGCCCATCTCGGCATGCTCCAGCGGCTCGGCCACCGGGATGTCGCAGTGCAGGAACATGCCCAGCTCGTCGCAGACGTCGAGGTAGGTGGGGTCGAAGGCCTTGATGTGGAGGCGCAGGGTGTTGAAGCCCATGTCCCTGGCCGCGGTGACCTCGTCGACGATCTGGGCTCGGGTGCCCTCGGCGTAGAGGCGGTCGGCCGTGAAGCCCTGGACCAGTGCGCTCTTCATCCGGTAGGGGACGCCGTCCACCAGTAGGCGCTTGCCGGCCATCCGCACCGTCCGGAGGCCGAAGCGCACCTTCCGCACGTCGCTCGGGTGCCCGCCGGCGGCGACGTCGACGATGGCGATGTGCAGTGTCGGGTGCTCGGGGCTCCACCGGCCGGCGGTCGTCGGTCCGGGGCGCACCTCGAGCCGGCGCAGCTCGCCCGGCGCCAGCTCCGCCTCCGCCCCGGCCGCCATCCCGACCGCCCGGACGCCGGCCCGAACCGCCTGCGTCAACCCCGACCGGTTCTGCAGTCGCACGGTGACGGCTAGGTCGTCGGGGTCACCGTTCACGAAGACGTCGGTGATCACGACGGGCCCGTGCCGGCGCAGGGTCACGCTCTGCCAGATGCCGCCGTAGGTCATGTACAGGCTGGGCGGGCTCGGGAGAACCGAGTTGGCCCACCCCTGCTTGCCGTGGGCCATGAGGGTGTGGTCGGGGTCGGCCAGGGGCGGGTCGACGACGCGCACGGCCAGGACGTTCTCGCCGGCCCGCAGCGCCGGCGTGGGGTCGAGCTCGAACGGCGTGTAGGGCTGGTCGTGGCCCCCGAGCGGCACCCCGTTGAGGCGGACGGTCGCCTGGTCCATCACCGCGCCGAAGCGCAGCGTCCAGTGCCCGGAGACGTCGGTCAGGTCGAACCGCCGGCGGTACCAGGCCACCCCGTCGAGGTCGAGCCACCCCTGCGCCTCCCAGAGGCCGGGCACCCGGATGGGCTCGGGCACGAGGCCGTCGAGCGCCGCCGGCCGGTGGTCGCCGGGGAAGAAGTCCCAGACGCCGTCGAGCTCGATCACCGGACCACCAACTCGAGCGCCGGCGGGTCCTGCCAGTCCCAGTGGGTCATCTGCGGCATCCAGCCGCGCAGCCAGCCGTCCACCGGCGGCTGGAAGCGGTATGCGGGCAGGTCGGCCGCCCGGGCGCCCCGCGCCGCGGCGGTGTAGGACCTCGACATCGACGACGGCCGGCGGTCGAGGCGCTCGTCGAGCCAGAAGACGCCCACCGGGTCGATGTCGCCCACGCTGCGGACGAGCAGCGAGTTCCAATCGGCGGAGTCGACGAACGGGAACCAGCAGTACCCGTCGATGGCGACGCCCCGGGCCCGGGCCACCTCGCACTGCTCCAGGGTGTACTTCAGCCAGGTGGCCCGGTCGCTGGCGAAGCCGCGGATGTTCGTCTCGCCGAGCGCGCAGGGCAGGCGGTAGCGGTCGGAGTACTCGACGATGAGGTTGGCGAGGGAGCCGGGGTCCGGGGACGTCGTGATGCCGCGGCCCCGGGCGTCGAGGTACCACCACTGGTTGTGGGCGTAGTAGTCGAGGCCCAGGACGTCGACATGACCGGGCCGCAGGTCGAGCAGGGGCTCGCCGCCGGCGGCCAGGACCTCGGCCACGAACGGCCGGCCAGGGTCGACGGAGCGCCCGAGGAAGAGGTCGAGGACGAAGAACCGGCGGTCGTTGGCCACGTCGGCTGGCGCCCACGCGCCCGGGTTGGCCGCCGACGCCCGTTCGCAGGTCTCGACGTAGAAGTGGCGGGCCGATGGCAGGAGGTCGCGGTAAGCCCGGCTGGCTTCGGTCAGGGCGGGCAGGACGTTGCGGGCGAGGGTGAGGAACCCCTTCACGCCCTCCAGGTGGGGCGGCCAGACGCCCATCTGGCCGCAGAGCAGGAAGGTGGTGAACGGCTCGTTGAAGAGCGTGTACTCCTCGATCCAGGGGTAGCGGCCGGCGAACGCCTCCACGTAGCGCAGGTACGCCTCGCCGAAGCGGCGGTCGGCGAAGCCCCGCTTCAGCCAGCGGGGGTAGCTGGTGTGGTGGCACAGGTCGACGATGGGCCGCAGGCCGTGGTCGCGCATCCAGCCGAGGACCTCGTCGGTGGCAGCCCAGTCGAAGGTGCGCCGGTCCGGCTGGATCCGGTGCCAGCGGACCGGGTAGCGCAGCCGGGAGACGCCGCAGGCGGCCAGCAGCTCCAGGTCGGACCGCCAGCGGGCGATGTGGCCGGTCGTCTCGGCCACGTCGACGTCGAACGCCGGCTGGTAGGTCGATTCGAAGGCGCCGATGAACTCGATCGGGCGACGCTACCGTCGCCACCTGTGCTCACAGTGCGAGCCTTCGCCCCCGGGCGGGTGAACCTCATCGGCGACCACACGGACTACACCGGCGGGTGGGCCATGCCCATGGCCGTCGAGTGGGGCACCACCGTCAGGGTGGAGCGGCGGGGGTCATCGGTCGACCTCGCCTCGTCGGAGAAGCGCCGGCCGGCCCGGGTCCCCCTCGACGTGCCCGATCCGGCGGCGGTGCAGCCGGCGTGGGCCCGGTACGTCGCCGGCGTGGTGGCCGTCGTCCGGCCGGCGGTGGGGGCGGTGGGCACCGTATCGACCACCCTGCCCGTGGGCGCCGGCCTGTCGTCGAGCGCGGCGCTGGAGGTGGCGGTGGCGCTGGCGCTGGGCTTCGAGGGCGCCCCCCTCGACCTGGCGCTGGCCTGCCAGCGGGCCGAGCACCTCGCGTCGGGCGTACCGAGCGGGCTGATGGACCAGCTGGCGTCGGTGTCCGGGGTCGACGGTCACGCCCTGCTGATGGACTGCCTGTCGTTCGAGGTGACGCCGGTGCCGATGCCCGCCGGCGTCGACGTGGTCGTCGTCCACTCGGGGCAGGCCCGGGCCCTCGCCGGCTCCGCCTACGGCGAGCGACGGGCCCAGTGCGAGGCCGCCGCCGAGGTGATCGGCCCGCTGCGGGAGGCCACGGTGGACGACGTCGCCCGCCTCGACGACCCGTTGCTGCGCCGGCGGGCCCGCCACGTCGTCACCGAGAACCGGCGGGTGTTGGATTTCGCCGACTGCCTCCGGAACCGCGACCTCGCCGGCGCCGGCGCGCTGATGGTGGCCAGTCACGCCAGCCTGGCCGGCGACTTCGACGTCTCCACGCCGGCGCTCGACGCCCTGGTCGCCGAGCTGTCCGCCGTCGGGGGCGTGTACGGGGCCCGCCTCACCGGCGCCGGCTTTGGCGGCTGCGTGGTCGCCCTCGCCGACGGGGCCAGCCCGGTGCGGGGCTGGCGCCTCCACCCGTCGGCCGGCGCCAGGTCGCATTCCGACCACGACCCCGGGGTAGGTGGGCAGTAGAATGGCCAGAGTTGGCAAGGATCGATCGTGGGTTGCTCGCAGGAACACCAGCGAATCCGACAGGTAGCGGCGCGCCGCGACCGGGAGGTCGCTGGGTCCGGCGCGCCACGGCGGGGGTGAGGGTGGGTTGACGCCCTACGAGGTCCTCGGGATCGGCCCCAAGGCCAAGCCGGCCGAGATCACCGCCGCCTACCGGGTGCTGGCCCAGATCTTCCACCCCGATCGCTTCGCCAGCGCCCCGGCCGCCGTCCAGAAGGAGGCGGAGCGGCGCATGGGCGAGGTGAACGACGCCTACGCCTTCTTCCGCGGGAGCAACAACAGCTCCGGCGAGAACTCCGTGGCCCGCACCCGGGCGGCCCGAGCGGCGGCGGCCACGCCGTGGCACGAGGTGGTGCGCCACCGGGCCCAGGCCGAGGCGCGAGCCAAGGAGGTACGCCGGGCCAAGGAGGAGAGCACCCGTCAGGGCAAGGCCATCATGCGGCAGAAGACCGGTGGCGCCAAACTGGCCCTCGCCGGCATGGGCGAGGCGCTCCACACCAACAAGATCACCTGCCGGGAGTGCAAGAGCATCCAGTGGCTGCCCGACGGCTGGCGCGAGCGCCTGGACGACATCGACTTCTACTGCTCGATCTGTTCCCGCCTCATCCTCGCCCGCTGACAGTAGCGGCAACACCACTCTTATTGAGAGAAATGGCCGTTCGCGCCCTTGTGACTGTCCCGTGCCTCTATGTTCAGGACACTTAGCCGACGGCGCTCTATGTTTGGAACACTCTTTCGCCCCCTTCGGGCGCCGTCATACAATCGCCACTCGTAGGCAATCCAGCCGACTTGGAGGTACTTGTCAGTGGCTTTGTGGTGGCTCGCCAACATCGTCCTCATCGCCGTGGTGGCGCCTGTGTGCCTGCTCTTCCTGAACAGGGTCCTGCGGCCCATCTTCGAGATCAAGCGGTACGTCGACGACGTCCTCGACCACGGCGTGAAGCTGACCGGCACGCTCGACTGCGTGCCGAACCTCATCCGGTCCTGCGAGCTCACCGGCGCAGCCCGGCTCAACGTGACGCGCTACGGCCTGGCCCTCGCCCGGCTCCTGCCCCAGTAACCCTGCATATCCGTTCTCTAGCAACTCGTCTTCAAGCAGAAAGGACACGATGGGCGCTGCCACGATCGTGACGCTTTTGGGGGTGGCCATCATCGTGGCCGCCATCGCCCTCTACCTGATCATCATCTCCGTCACCCTGAACCACGTCAGCTACACGCTGGGCACCGTGATCGTCGGGGTGAAGTCGATCGTCTTCCAGACCGACCCCGTTCCCAAGTACGTGGGCATCATCCTCAACGACGTCACCGCCATCGACCAGGCGGCCAAGCAGCTGCTGGCGTGGGGCGAGCGCTCCGGCGCGGACTTCGCCACCGCCTACGGCACGACCAGCTACGTCGCCGCCACCTAGCCATGGCGACGCCGCTGATCAAGAAGGGGCGGCGGAGCCCCACGGCCACGTCGGCACCCGAGCCCGCCCCTGAGGAGACCACGTCCATGGAGATGGTGTCCATGGACGAGTCCCCCGCGGTGCAGGGTTCCGCTCCGAACGACGTCGGGATGATCTACTCGCCGCCGACGGCACCCCTGCCCAACATGCCGAGGTCCTATGGCCAGATGTCGGGCTACGACCAGGGTGCCACCTACGCCCCACCGGGCGGGGCCGACGACTTCCAGCCGCGGCGGCGGCACATCGCAGCTGAGCCGCCGCCCTCGCCGGAGCCCCCCGCGGGCCCCGCCGGGCTGTTGCAGCGGGTGCTGATGTTCTCGGGCGAGACGACGGCCCAGGAACGCGACCGGGTCGCGGCCCAGGAGTTCGAGCAGGCCATCGCCCCCGTTCTGGAGTACATGCGGGCCCACAACCCCGATGCGTCCACGCCTGAGGAGGCGGAGCGGATCTGGGCCCAGAATCAGGGCGAGATCACGCCCGACCCCAGGGGCGGGTCCTTCGTGGCCGGCGACTCGTTCGACACCGACGCCCGGGTGTACTACCGGCTGCTGCACCGGAACTACGAGAAGACCCCCCGCCCGTCCGAGAAGCGGAAGGAGTCGCGGGCCCTGTCGCGCGCCGGTGGTTCCGACGGCTTCCGGCTCCTCCCCGGGACGCGCGGCTGGTAGCTCTGTACACGTAGATGCAGAAAGGCCCGGCTGGCGTTCGCCAGCCGGGCCCTTTGCTGTTTCCGCTGAGGAACCGCCTAGGCGGTGGGCAGCTCGATCGTCAGCTCGAAGTCGACGTCGTCGCGCAGCTTGATGGCGCCCATCATGGCCGAGAACGGCTTGATGCCGAAGTCCTTCTGGGAGATGCTCGTCTTGGCCGTCACCGTGGATCCGTTGACGTTCACGGCCAGGTTCACCGGGCGGGTGGTGCCCACGACGGTCATGTTGCCGGCCACGTTGAAGTTCGGCTCCGAGCCGCTCACCGAGGTCGAGGCGAACGTCAGGTTCGGGTGCTTGTCCGTGTGGAGGACGTCTTCCTCCATGTTCTTGGCGATCTTCTTGCGGTCCTTGTCACTCAGCGACATCATGCCGCCGACGGTCTCGAGGATCTCGATCGAGCGGGCGTCGATGGTGAGCTCTGCGCCCGAGGCCGCGGGGTTGTCGGCATCGACGTTGAGCGTGCCGCTCCACCTGGTTGGCGACAGGATGAGGTCGTGGGCCAGCTTGGCCCCCATACCGTCCTTGTAGCTCTTGATGATGAGCTTGCCGTTCTCGGGACCGATCGCGTGTGAACCACTCTTGATGTTGATGTGTTGCTCCTCTCAGGCCGGCGCGCTTAAGGGAAATGCCCGCGCCGAGTTGGACTGGTCATCAGCGTAACCCGCGAGGTGTGGCGGCTTCGAATTCAGTCGACGCAACGGGCGGCGATGGCGGCCTGGCCCACGCTCACACCGCCGTCGTTCGGCGGGAGGAGGCGGTGCACGAGCACCCGTAGGCCGGCGGCTTCGAGCGCACCGACGACCACGTCGGTGAGGCGGGCGTTCTGGAACACCCCGCCGCTCAACGCCACGGTGTCGAGGCCGTTGTCGGCGGCCGCCCGCCGGGCGGCGCCGGCGACGCCCCGGCCGAGGCCGGCGTGGAAGCCGGCCGAGATCTCGCCGGCCGGCGTGCCCCGGTCCCGCTCGGCCACGACGGTGGCGAGCAGCGGCCCGGGGTCGAGCAGCAGGCCCTCCGGGCCGGCGACGACGTCGAGCTCGTAGCCGCCGGGGCCGGCGAGGGGCTGGCCGGCGGCGGCCGCCTCCAGCTCGATGGCGGCCTGGGCCTCGTAGGTGATGCGGGTGCGCAACCCGAGCAGAGCCGCCACCGCGTCGAATAGGCGGCCGGCGCTGGACGTCCGCAGGACGTCGGGGCGCAGGGCCAGCCCGAGCACCGCGGCCCAGCGGTCGTCCACCGTGCGCCCGTAGCGCTCGGCGGCCTCGGGCCCGAGGGTGGCGGCCAGCCAGGCGACGGCCATGCGCCACGGTTCCCGTGCCGCCCGGTCGCCGCCGGGCAGGGCGACCTGGAGGAGGTGGCCCACCCGGCGGAAGCCGTCGAGGTCAGCGACCAGCAGCTCGCCACCCCAGGCGGTCCCGTCGGTGCCCATCCCGAGGCCGTCGAAGGCGACGCCCAGGACCGGCTCGGTCCACCGGTGCTCGACCAGGCAGGAGGCGATGTGGGCGTGGTGGTGCTGGACGCCGACCGCCGGCAGGTCGAGTTCGGCTGCGAACTTGGTCGAGAGGTACTCGGGGTGCAAATCGTGGGCCACCACCTCCGGCGTGACGCCGGTGAGCCCGCACAGGTGGTCGACCGCCTGCAGGAACGACCGGTAGGCGGCCAGGTGCTCGAGGTCGCCGATGTGGTGGCTGGCCACCACGTTGTCGCCCTTGGCCACCGCCACCGTGCTCTTGAGCTCGGCACCGACGGCCAGGACGTGGCGGCGGGCCGGCGTCGGCAGCCCGATGGGCTCGGGCGCGTACCCCCGCGACCGCCGCACCATCTGGACGCGGGCGGTGCCTGCCCGAACAACACTGTCGTCGCCGCGGATGTGGATGCCCCGGTCGTGGGTGAGGATGGCGTCGACCATGGGGCCGAGGCGGACCAGGGCGTCGGTGTCGTCGTGGGCGATGGGCTCATCAGACAGGTTCCCGCTGGTCATGACCAGCGGCCGAGCCACGCCGGCGAGCAGTTGGAGGTGCACCGGGGTGTAGGCGAGCATGAGGCCCAGTTCCGGCAGGTTGGGGGCGACGCCGGTGGCGATCGGGGCCTCGTGCCGGCGGGGCGCCAGCACGATCGGCCGGCGAGGGGACGTGAGGGCCTCCTCAGCGTCGGCACTCAGGTAGCACAGTGACCGGGCCATCGGCAGGTCGACCATGAGGGCGAAGGGCTTGTCGTCGCGGGCCTTGCGCCGGCGCAGCTCGGCGACCGCGGCTGGGTCGGTGGCGTCGCAGGCCAGGTGGTAGCCGCCCAGGCCCTTGACGGCCAGGATGCGGCCGGCGCCCAGGAGCTCCACCGCCGAGTCGAGGGCGTCGCCGGCCTTGGCCAGCAACCCGCCGTCAGGCGCCACCAGGCTGAGCTGGGGGCCGCAGGCCGGGCAGCACGTGGGCTCGGCGTGGAAGCGCCGGTCGGCGGGGTCCTCGTACTCCCGCCGGCAGTCGGCGCACATGGCGAAGCCGGCCATGGTCGTGGCCGCCCGGTCGTAGGGGATCGACCGGATGATCGTGTACCGCGGCCCGCAGTTGGTGCAGTTGACGAAGGGGTAGCCGAAGCGGCGGTCGGCGGGGTCGAACAGCTCCCGCTCGCAGTCGGCGCAGGTGGCGACGTCGACGGGCACGGCCACCGCCGGCGCCCCGGCCACCCGGCTGTCGACGACGGTGAACCCGGTCTCCCCGGTGGCCGCCAAGGCCTCGACGTCCAGCGTGTCGATCCGGGCCAGCGGCGGCGCCTCGTCGACGAGCCGGCGGGCCAGCTCGTCCAGCGCCGGCGCCGGTCCCTCCCCCTCCAGGATCACCCCGAGGCTGTCGTTGCCCACCCACCCGGAAAGCGCGAGGTCAGCGGCCAGCCGGTAGACAAACGGCCGGAACCCGACCCCCTGCACAGTGCCGGTGACCCGCAGGCGCCGGCGTACGAGGTCGGGGTTCACGCCGCCGGCCGCTGACGGCGCCAAAGGCGCTCCCGATGGCTGGCGGCAGAAGAGGGGCCGGCGAAGGGCGGCCGGCTCTGCCGGCCGCCCGGAGCACGATCAGCTCGCCCGAGCGCCAGCGAGGGCGAAACCCCTAACAGATGCGCGGGAGCGGGTCGCCGACGAGCATGTCGACGATCCTGTTGCCCCCGAAGACGGTGTTGAGGATCACGATGCCCGGCGGGTCCTCGCGGATCTCGCCGATCACGGCGGCGTCGACGCCGAACGGGTGGGCCTGCATGGCGGCCAGGGCGGCCTCGGTCTCCTCCGCCGGCACCACGGCGACGAGCTTGCCCTCGTTGGCCACGTACAGCGGGTCGATGCCGAGGATCTCGCAGGCGCCGTTGACGATGTTGCGGATCGGCAGGGCCGACTCCTGCATCACCACGCCGACCTCGGCCTCGCGGGCCAGCTCGTTGAGCACCGTGGCCACCCCGCCGCGGGTGGGGTCGCGCAGGAAGCGGGTGTTGGGCGCCGCGGCGAGGAGGTGTTCAACCAGCTCGCCCAGCGGGGCGGAGTCGGTGGGGATATCGGCTTCGAGGGCCAGGTCGCCACGGGCGATGAGCACGGCGACGCCGTGGTCGCCGATCTTGCCCGACACCAGCACCTTGTCGCCCGGCCGGACGGACTTGGCGTCGAGGTGGATGTTGGCCGGGATGACCCCGACGCCGGCGGTGGTGATGTAGACGCCGTCGCAGGCGCCCTTGTTGACCACCTTGGTGTCGCCGGTGACGATCTGGACGCCGGCCTTGAGGGCGGCGGCGGCCATATCGGCCACCAGATCGCGCAGCTCGGTGATGGAGAAGCCGTCCTCGATGATGAAGCTGGCCGAGAGCCACTGGGGGACGGCGCCCATCATGGCCAGGTCGTTGACCGTGCCGTTGACGGCCAGGTCGCCCACCGACCCGCCCGGGAAGCGGCGGGGCTTGACCACGTAGCCGTCGGTGGAGAACGCCACCCGGTCGCCGCCCGGCAGCTCCAGGACGGCGCCGTCGGCCATGGTCTCCAGCGACTTGTTCCGGAACGCCTCGAGGAAGACGGCGTCGATGAGCGCCGCCGACGCCTTACCCCCGGCCCCGTGGGCCGAGTTGATGAACTCGTCCTTCAGCTTGGGCCGGCGCCGGCGCCACGCCTCGATTCGCTCGAGGACCTCGTCCTCGTGCGAGTGGTCGTCGCGCCGCTCCTCTGTCATACCGGTGCTGGCGCCTTCGACCGGCCCAGCTCCACCGCCACCGTCTGGTGCTTGGTGAACCGGCCGTAGTTGTAATAGGCGGCGCAGGCGCCTTCGGAGGACACCATGCAGGTGCCGATGGGCGTCTCCGGCGTGCACGCGGTGCCGAAGACCTTGCACTCCCAGGGCTTGATGACGCCCTTCAGGACCTCACCGCACTGGCAGGCCTTGGGGTCGGCCACCCGCACGCCGGGCACTTCGTAGAGCAGCTCGGCGTCCCAGGCCGCATACTTCTCGCGGAGCTTCAGGGCGGACTGGGAGATGAAGCCCAGCCCCCGCCACTCGAAGTGGGGGCGGAGCTCGAAGACCTCGGCGAGGATCTCCAGCGCCTTGGGGTTCCCGTGTTCGGGCACGGCGCGGGTGTACTGGTTCTCGACCTCGCAGCGGCCCTCGTCGATCTGGCGCAGCAGCATGAGGATGGATTGGAGGATGTCGAGGGGCTCGAAGCCGGCGGTGACCAGGGGCAGGCCATACTGCGCGGGCACGAACCGGTAGGGCCGGTTCCCGATGACGGTGGACACGTGGCCTGGGCCGAGGAAGCCGTTCAGGCGCAGGTCGGGCGAGTCGAGGATGGCCTTGAGCGGCGGCACGATGGTGACGTGGTTGCAGAACAGGCTGAAGTTGGTGACGCCCTTCTCCATGGCTTTCATCACGGTGACTGCGGTCGAGGGCGCGGTCGTCTCGAAGCCGACGGCGAAGAACACGACCTTCTTGTCCGGGTTGGCGATGGCGATACGCAGGGCATCGAGCGGGGAGTACACCATCCGCACGTCCGCGCCGCGGGCCTTGGCCTCGAGCAGGTTGCCGTTGCCGCCGGGCACCCGCATCATGTCGCCGAAGGACGTGAAGATGACCCCGGGCGTCTCGGCCACGGCGATGGCGTCGTCCACCCGGCCCATCGGGATCACGCAGACCGGGCACCCCGGGCCGTGGACCAGCTCGACCGTCTCCGGCAGCACGTTCTCGATGCCGTGCTTGTAGATGGTGTGGGTGTGGCCACCGCACACCTCCATGAACTTGTAGTGCCCGTCCTTGGCCAGCTCGGTGATGTGGCCGAGGATCTGCCGGGCCGCAGCCGGGTCGCGGTACTCGTCGACGAATTTCACAGCGGCGCCTCCGCACTGAAGTCACGGATCTCGTCGTCGTAGACGCTGCCCAGCTGCTTGATGAACTCAAGCGTGCTGGCCGCCTCCTCCTCGTCGATCTTCGTCATGGCGAACCCGACGTGGATCAGCACCCAGTCGCCGACCTTGATGCCGCCGGCGTCGCCCATGACCAGGCCGACGTTGACCTCACGGCGAACGCCGTCGACGTCGACGGTGGCCCGGTGGTCGGCCGGGTCGATGATCTCGACCACTTGCCCGGGAATCCCGAGACACATCTGCGTACCTCCAAAGAAGATCGGACTCCCAGTCTCGCACCTGGGAGCGGTTGTTTCAGGGGCGAGCCGCGGCGGCCTTGTTCGAGAGGCTGTCGTAGCGGTCGAGCAGGGTGACCAGGATCTCCCGGACGTCGCGGAGGCTCTGCACCGACTCGTTGAGGCCCTTGCGGCCCTGCTCGGTGAGCACGTACGTGCGGCGGGCGGGGCCGGCCTGGGACGGCTCCCACCACGAGGAGACCATCTCCTCCTTCTCCATGGCCCGCAGGTAGCGGTAGAGGCCCCCGGGCTCGGCACCCTTGATGCCCATCCGGCGGACGTGCTCCAGGAGCTCGTAGCCGTGCGACGGGCCCTCGGCCAGCAGCAGCAGCAGGCAGGGCTTGAGGTAGTGGCGGGGGAGCGTGCCGTTCGAGTCGTTGGCCAGGGGTGCGCTCATGGGCGGGCCTTTCCTGCATCGGGTTCCGCCGCGGCCGCCCTTCGGCTCCGGGCTCGGGCGCACGCCTCCGCCTCCGCCGCGGAGGTCTGGCACCAGCATTGGTCGTCACATTCGTTGGAGACGGGGCGGACGAGGTCGGTGAAGGCGGTGGCCAGCTGGGCCTCGCCGTCGGCCAAGCCCCGCTCAGACAAGGCGTACCACTCGCCGTCGAGCACGAGGGAGCCGTCGGCGACCAACATCTCCAGGTACTGCGACAGGTTTTCGTGGGCGTCGACATCGAGGTACTGCCGGATGAGATCGATGTCGACGACGTCGCCCAGGCCCTCGCCGTGGAGCCAATACACGACGCCGAGGATCTCGCTCCGCCAAAACAGGGCGCGCAGGGACTTCGACTTCGGGGCCGACGAAGTCATCTGGTGCCGCGCGGGGTGGTACATGGAAACCGGATAGATGCAATATACATCTATAGGCTCCCGAAGCGGGGACTTTCTTCGGCGTCCCTGTGCGAGAATACCGGTGCCCGTATCCCCACCGGAAGGCCGGTAATGAGAAGCCGCTGAGCGAGGTACCCGAGTTCGCCCGGTCGGGCGAAGCTCCGGACCGCCCAGCGCCGGACGGCCTAGCCGCCTCCTGCCGTCGGGCGGTCGAGAGGGAAACCTCTCCCACCCACAATCACAGGAGGAACACCGAACGATGTCCGACGTATCCGTCGCGCTGCCCGCCTACATGGCCGCGCTCACGCCCGTCCTGAACGACGTGGTCGCACCGGCGGCGGCCGAGATCGATCGTGGGGGCACCTACCCCAGGGCGGCCATGGATGCCCTGGGCCGGGCCGGCCTGCTGGGCCTGATCAGCGCCCCCGAGGTCGGGGGCCAAGGGGAAGGCCACCGGGCGGCGACCGCGGTGGTGCAGGCCGTCGCCGAGCACTGCGGCTCGACCGCCATGGTGCTGATGATGCACTACGCCGGCGCCGCGGTCCTGGAGGCCTTCGGGCCCACCGGCGTGCGGGAGCGGATCGCCGCCGGCGACTACGTGACCACGCTGGCCTTCTCCGAGGTGGGCTCGCGGAGCATGTTCTGGGCGCCGATGTCCACCGCCGTCGCCGGCGGCGACACCGTGCGCCTCGACGCCCAGAAGAGCTGGGTCACCTCCGCCGGCCAGGCCGACGGGTACGTGTGGTCCAGCATGCCGGTCGACGCCGAGGGGGCGAGCACCATCTGGCTGGTGCCCGCCGACGCCGCCAACCTGAAGGTCGGCGCCCCCTTCGACGGGCTCGGGCTGCGGGGTAACTCGTCCAGCCCGATGAGCGCCTCGGGCGTCGAGGTGCCGGCGTCGGCCATGCTCGGCACCGACGGCGGCGGCTTCGACGTCATGCTCGGTGTCGTCCTGCCGTACTTCCAGGTGATGAACGCCGGCTTCTCCATCGGGACGGCGAACGCGGCCACGGCCAAGGCCGCGGCCCACGCGGCGGCGACCCGCTTTGAGCACCTCGACCAGTCCGTGGCGGACAACCCTGTCGCCCGGGCCAACGTCGCTCGCATGCGCATCCGCACCGACGGCGCCGAGGCCCTGCTGCTCGACACCCTCACCGCGCTGGAGACCGGCCGGGCCGACGCCACGCTGCGCGTCCTGGAGGTCAAGGCCCTGGCCAGCGAGACGGCCATCGACGTCACCGACCTGGCCATGCGGGTGTCGGGGGGCGCCGCCTTCCGCAAGGAGGTCGGGGTGGAGCGCAACTTCCGCGACGCCCGGGCCGCGTCGGTCATGGCGCCGACCACCGACACCCTGTACGACTTCATCGGCCGCATCGCCTGCGGCCTGCCGCTGTTCTGATGGCGCTCGACCGATGACCCTTGTGCTGGGCGCCGTCGCCTACGACGTCAAGGTGGTGACCATCTGGGACGGCTTCCGGGACTGGTTCGCCAGCCGGGGGCTGGACTTCGACTACGTCCTGTACTCGAACTACGAGCGTCAGGTGGAGGCCCTTCTGGCCGGCCACGTCGACGTGGCGTGGAACTCGCCGCTGGCATGGGTGCGGGCCGCCCGCATGGGGCCGGTGACGGCGGTCGCCATGCGGGACTCCGACTGCGACCTGACGTCGGTGGTCGTGGTGCGGGCCGACTCCGACATTCACGACGTCGCCGACCTTTCGGGGCGGACCGTGGCGGTGGGGGCGGTCGACTCGCCCCAGGCCACCCTGATCCCGCTGTCGCACCTGCGGTCGCTTGGTGTGGCCGATATCACGGTCGAGTACCACGACATCGGCGTCGGCAAGCACGGCGACCACATCGGCGGTGAGCGGGACGCGGCCCGCTCGCTGATCGCCGGCACCGCCGACGCGGCCTGCATGATCGACGGCAACCACCTGCTGTTCGGCGTCGAGGGGACGCTGCCGGCCGGCTCCACCCGGATCGTGGCCCAGACGCCGGCATACGACCACTGCAACTTCACGGTGGCGCCGGGCGCGCCGGCGGCGGAGGTCGACCGGTTCGTCTCGCTGCTGCTGTCGATGAGCTACGACGACCCCGAGGTGAGGCCGCTCCTCGACCTGGAGGGGCTGAAGTCCTGGCGGGACGGACGGACCAGCGGGTACGCCCAACTGGAGCGGGCGGTCGGGGAGGTGGGGTTCTACGACAGCGCTGGCAACGTCACCGCGGAGGCTTATCGACCTTGAAGATCTGGGTCTCGACCGGGGCGGCCACCTCCTCCTGAAGCGAGCTCTCGCCGGCGTGGACGCCGGCGAGCGGGTGGAGGTCCGCGGCCGGGCGCCGGAGCTGGCCGTCCACGTGCGGGCCTGGTGCCGGGCCCAGGGCCACGGGTACGACTGGCCGTTCGTGGTCCGCGGCAATGCCGCCGGCGCCCGCCGGCGGGGGGCGGAGGTGGCCGGCGGGCCGAAGACCGTGGCGGACCGGGCGCCGGCGACGTGGGGCCTGGCCGCCCGGGGCGCCGTGGTGGAGGCCGGGGGGCCGGCGTTCGCCTTCGCCCTGGACGAGAAGGCGGCGGTGTGGACGGACGCGGCCGCCGGCATCTACCGCCAGGCGCTGGCGTCGCAGTGGGACCCGGCGGTGGCCGTCGACTGGGACGAGCCCTTCGAGCTGCCCGAGGAGGTCGAGGCGGCCGTCGTGGCGGTCATGACCTACCTGATCGAGAACGAGAACGCCGCCCTGGTCGTCCCCGCCCGTTTCCTCGGCCAGATCCACCCGCACTTCCGGGAGGTCGTCGCCGTGCTGGCGGCCCAGGTGGCCGACGAGGCCCGCCACGTCGAAGTCTTCACCCGTCGGGCCGAGCTGCGCGGGGGGCCGCTGGGCCTGTCGACCGCCGGCGGGCAGGCCTCGCTGCTGACCCTGCTGGAGGAGCCCGACTTCGCCCTGGCCCACTTCCTGCTCTCGGTCCTGGGCGAGGGCACGTTCCTGTCTCTGCTGTCGTTCCTCGAGCGCTTCGCCCCCGACCCGGTGACCCGTCGGGTGACCCACCTGGCCCTGGCCGACGAGGCCCGCCACGTCGCCTTCGGCATGGCCCACATGGGCGCGCTGCTGGAGTCCGACCCCGGCCTACGGGCCCGGCTGGCCACCGCCGTCCGCCGGCGCCACGACGCCCTGGCCTCCACCGCCGGCCTCAACGCCGAGGTGTTCGACGGCCTCGTCGTCCTCGCCGCCGGCGCCTTCACGCCGGCCGCCATCGCCGAGGGGTTCGCCAAGGTCCAGGCCCTGGAGGCCGACATGGACGACGGCCGGCGCCGGCGCCTGGCCAAGCTCGGCTTCAGCGCCGGCGACGCCGCCGAGCTGGCCGAGCTCCACACCCGCAACTTCATGTAGCGGCGCTTTGCGGTAGCTCAGATACCGTGGCGGCACTTCAGCTACCGGAAACTGCTGCGACCCTTGTCGTCGGCACCGGCCCGGCGTACGATCTGCTACAGGGGTCGGAAGTGGGGTCGGCCACACAACGAATGGGGGGTTTCGTCATGTTCGTTCGCCGTGGCGTGGCATTGGCCGGCGTGCTCGGTGCCGCCATCACCGTGGTGGCCGGGGCGGCGGCGTTCGCCTGCACCAACCTGGCCACGTTGAACCTGAGCGCCAGCTCCGGCAAGACGGGCGACGTGATCACCGTCACCGGCTCGTCGTACCGGATGCCGAGCGGCGTCACGACCGGCGTGCAGTTGCGCTGGAACGCCCTCGACGGCCCGGTGCTCGCCGAGGTCACCCCCGACAAGGTCGGCAACATCTCGGCCAGCGTCACCATCCCCCAGGCTGCGCCCGACAACTACGTGATCGTGGCCATGCTCCGCGACGCCAAGGGCGCCGACACCTCGGGCACGCCGTCGCGGGCCCAGTTCCAGGTCGTCGGCGGCGCCGGTAGCGCCGCTCCGTCGCCGGTCATCGCCCAGCAGACGCCGGCGGCCGGCGCGTCCGGGAGCAGCTCGAGTGCACCTCTCGCCCTGCTCGTCGGCTTCGGCGTGCTCGGCCTGGTCCTGTTCGGGAGCGGCATCGTGGCTGCGGCCCGGGCCACCCGCACCAGCACGGCGCCGGCGGCGGCCCCTGCCCGTCGCGACTGACCCCGCCTCACCCACGACGACCATGAACGCCCGTCGCGTCGCTTGCCGCGCCCTCGCTGCCACCACCGCGGCCTCGGCCATGATGCTGTCGCCCGCCGGCGCCGCCCCTGACGCGGCGGCGCCGAAAGTGACGGGCGCGGTCCAGGTCACCGACAACCCCAACACCGTCCGGGCCCACATCGTCCCGCTGATGACCCGGAACCCCATCAACGGTGAGCTGGTCATCGGCGAGGTCGACGCCCGGGGCACCCGCGAGTGCGCGGTGCACATCTCCTCCGATGGGGGACGCAGCTGGTCGCTCGGCGGCTCCTTCATGGTCAAGCCGTTCACCGACTGCTCGATCGGCGCCGAGTTCGGTCCCAGCATCCAGCCGTTCTTCGACCGTGACGGCGTCCTCAACGTGGCCTTCGCGGCCAACGACCCGGCCAGGCTGGCGTCATCCGACCGGCCGACGACCACCACCGACGTCCGGGAGGACATCCCCCGCAACTCCTACCTGGCCCGGTCCACCGACGGCGGGCGCACGTTCACCACGGTGCTGGTGGCCGCCGGCAAGGAGGGCAGCACCCAGACGGCCTACATCGACGCTCCCGCGGGCGCCGTCGACCCCCTGAACCCCCGCAACATCTACGTCGCGTGGGGCCAGGGCGACTGGAGCAACGAGAAGGACCCGATCCGCACGATGGTGGCGGCGTCCACTGACGGCGGCAAGACCTTCGGGACGCCGGTGGAGATCAACGGCGGGATGGGTGCCGACTACACCTTCCTCGTCGTCGACGGCAAGGGCGTGGTCCACGCCACCTTCTGGTCGCGCGGCGTCGGCACCGAGGCCTGGGACCCCACCCAGGCCCGCATCAACGGCCGCCGCAACCCCACCCCCCTCGTGCACGCCTGGTCGGCCGACAACGGCAAGACGTGGGAGCGCAACAACATCGACCCCGGGAACCAGCGGGTGTACCGGGCCGCCCCGCTGGCCGTCGACCTCAAATCCGGCGCCCTGTACGCGGTGTGGCACCAGTACCCCGACCCGTTGAACTTCGAGGCCAACCGCGACGGCAAGGACCGGGTCGACGTGTATTTCTCGGCCTCGACCGACGGCGGGCGGACGTGGTCCAAGAAGGTCGTCGTGAACGAGGGCCCGCAGAGCGGCGTCAACCATGAGCTGCCCGGGATCGCCGTCGCCCCCAACGGCCGCATCGACATCGCCTGGTACGACTACCGCTTCAGCCCTCGGGCGGGTAGCGGGGCCGGTGTGCAGGACGTGTTCTATGCATCGTCCACCGACCAGGGCCGCACGTTCTCCCGCAACGTGCGGGTTACCGACCGCTCGATCGACCGCTCCATCGGGGTCTACGCCGGCGCCATCGGCGTGAACATCAACGTCGGGATCACCTCCACCGACTCGGCGGTGTACCTCACCTGGCAGGACACGCGCAACGGCCGCCCGAACACCCAGTCCGAGGACATCTACAGCGCGTCGATCGTCCTGGCCGGCACCGCGGCGGACGCCGGCACGGCGGCGTCGGACGACGACGGCATCGCCGGCTGGGTCTTCCTCGTCTCCGGGATGGCCATCGGGGCCGGCGTGGCCTGCGGCCTGGTGTGGCTAGCGGTGTCCCGTTCCCGGTCGAACCCCACAGGCTCGCCGGCCTGATTCGTCAAAGCGTCGCCTCGGCGACGACGGCAATGGTGATCTCGTCGGCTTCCGGCCCGGCCATCCACATGACGTACCAGTCGCCCGTTCCGACCGGCGTGCTACGTAGCTGTCCGTAGCGCTCGGTGGCGAACTGGCGGGTGCGCAGGCGCGGGTCGAACGGGTCGACTTCGAGCCTCCCGAGGGTCCGGAGCGCGGCCCGGTGGACGTCGGCTAGGGCCGGCTCCGCTTCGAGTCGGGTCATCGCCTGGTCGGCAGCTGGGAGCCAGAGCAACTGCATGATGAGGAAAGGGTACGAGAATCGTTGCCCAGTTTGGCGGATGCCCAAATTGGCGGGGTGTGGCCCGCTACAGTACGGGTGATGAGCGCATACCCCCACCGCGAAGAGATCGTGCTCGATGGTCGTCGCCGGACCAGCCTGGCCCGGGTCGGCGTCGCCAGTGATAGCCGCTACATCGCCGAGACACTCGAGGACGGCTCGGTCCTGCTGACGCCAGCCGTGCTGATCGAGAAGTGGGAGCTGGCCGCGCTGACCAACCCTGAGATCCGGTCCGCTCTCGATGCCGCCCTCACGACCTCGCGTGACCAGCTCGTCAGCCGGGGGTCGTTCGCCGGTTACGCCGACTGACTCTTTGTCGGCTCAGCTACCTCAGGTGTACTCCAGCCGACAAAGAACGCTAGAAGCGGAGGGCGGCCAGCTTGTCGGTGAGCTTCGACACGGCCGAGACGACGGGGCTGGCGGGGTCGAAGTCGATCAGCGGGATCTCGGCCTTGTCGGCGTCGAGCACCAGGGTGCTC
>JAHFUP010000063.1 GCA_023265025.1 Acidimicrobiia bacterium
GCGGAGAGCGGCTGACCTGGGCGAGGACAGGTGCAGTCGTCCGCGGGATGAGACCAAGCTCCAAACGAGCCCGATGATCGGCCCACACGTCGCGGTCGTTGCGCTCGGCGGCCACGAAGACGCCGGCGTCGTAGACGAAACTCACGCCGGTCGCGCCTGGGAAACGGCGGCGACATCACTCGCGACACGACGGCGAGCAGCATCCAGCTCATCCGCGGTGAGGGGGCCATGTTCCTGCTCCCACTCCGAGACTGCCCGCAGGCCGTCTCGCAGGAGCAGCGCTCGGCGGGCGGCCTCGGTCATCCAGGCCGAGACGCTGACCCCCTCCTCCGTGGCGGCGGCGAGGACCTGCTCGTGCACACCGGCGTCGACGGTGATCGCCAGCTTCGGCGAGGGTCTCCCACGTGGCATGCTCAAACTCTACTACTGCCGTAGTAGTGTTTTGCGAGCCCTTCAGGCGAGTCAGCGGGTGTGTGCATCGGGGCGCGACCGGGAGCGGTGAGGCCCGGAATGGCGGAGGGCGCGGCGAGAAGCAGCACGCCGATCGTGAGGGGAACGGCCGCCGTTCCAGATGACGCGATCCGGCGCCAGCCGACGCACCATGCCCCGTTCCTGACGCCCATACCGAGCGCGCCCGACCAGCCATCACGCCAGGAGCCGAGGCTCCGATCGCGAACGGTCCATCACGCCGGCCACCTCCGCCGTTGTCGTGGGGCACCGTCGCGTCGGGATGCTGGCGGTGTATCGTAGGTGTATGTCCCGTACCAACATCGACATCGATGAAGAGGCATGCCGAGCCGTCATGGACCGTTACCACCTGTCAACCAAGCGTGCGGCTGTGAACTTCGCCCTTCGGACGTTGGCCGCCGAGCCCCTCGACCTGGACTCGGCGCGCCGGCTACGTGGGTCAGGGTGGGACGGCGACCTTGACGACATGCGGACGAGCCGCACCGGTTGATCCTCGTCGACACCTCGGGATGGGTCGAGTTCCTCCGCGACACGGGTAGCCGGGTGTGCGCGAGGGTGGACGAGCTCCTTGACGGCGAGATCGCCACGTGCGACCCGATCCGGATGGAGATCCTCGCCGGTGCGCGAGACGAGAGCCACCTCAACGACCTCCGTAGGTTGCTGGCAAGAGCGTCCGTCATCGCCCTGGTGTCGGGCGACTACGAGGATGCCGCAGCCATCTACCGCACCTGCCGCCGTCGGGGCGAGACCGTCCGCAAGCTGATCGACTGCCTCATCGGTGCCGTTGCCATTCGAGCCGACGTGCCGGTGTTGCAGGCCGACAGCGACTTCGACGTGCTGGCGAGGCACACTCCGCTGCAATTGGTCGACGTGTAGCCGCTTCCCGGGTGGGGTGCCGTGAAGGCTGGCACGGGGACCTTCGGGGACAGTTCTGAACGAGCCGGGACGTGGAGATCAGTGGTGAACAGCCGAGCTCCCCTCGGGCCCCGGGCACCACGCCCGCGGTGATGAGCTGGCGGATCTGGGAGGCATGCTCGATCGTGTGACCGGGAAGGCCGGTGACGATCCATGCGGACCGCGCGTCCGGGCCTGCCAACCGGCCTCGCCGGGCTCGCACTGGGGCCGAGCGTCTAGGACGACTCGAGGTGGACCTGGCCGGGCTTGGCCAGGCCGGCGGCGTGAAGCTCGCGCAGTGTGGGGCCCTTGTTCTTGCAGCAGGCGAGAAGAAACCCGTCGACCACGATGGCGGGAACGGTGCGGATGCCGAAGGCGTCGGCCTTCTCGGCCGCGCCCTTGTCCTTGTTCATGTCGTGGACGACGATCTCGTGCCGGGAGTCGATCTGCTCCCGCAGCTGGTCGATGGTTCTCTGGCAGGTCTTGCACCCAGCGCTAAAGATCTCCACCCTGCGCTTTGCGATGCCCACAGCTTCTGTTGCCACTCTCATCCTCCTGGTCGCCCGAGCATCTGGGATCGACCGTATACCTTCCCCTGGAGGGGAAGGTCAAGCGCTCCACCGCATCGCCCGCACCATCCATCCAGGTAGAATGTGGACATGCGCATCGGCGAGCTGGCTGAGCGGCTCGGAGTCACCACCAAGGCGATCCGGTTCTATGAACGGATCGGCCTGCTCCCGGATCCGCCTCGGACCTCTTCGGGATACCGCTCCTATGAGGAGGTCGACGCCGAGCGCCTGGTCTTCATCAAGACCGCGCAACGGTTGGGGCTGAGCCTGGATGAGATCAAGGAGATCATCGCCTTCCGCGATCGCGGAGAGCAGCCGTGCGGCTATGTGGCCGATGTTCTTCAGCGACAGGTAACCGATCTGGACACGCGGATCCGGGAGATGCGCGCCCTGCGCGGCGAGTTGCGCCGGCTCCAGGCGCGCGCGGCCCTGGCGATGACGACGGAAGGCAAGTTCTGCGGCGTCATCGAGCATCCGCATCTCCGATACAACGGTGCCGAGGCAGGCTCCAGCGGCACGTATTCGGGTACAAGGGGTTCGGCGCGTGCCGACGTCCCCCGACCTTCGAACCGCCGGATCCCGACGACGACGGGCCTCTTGGGCGGCCTGAATGACGTCGGCCACACCGGTTAGTCCGGTGGAAGAAGCGACGGCTGTCGTCCAGCGCACCCACCCCGAGGCCTGCCGGACCACCGATGACACCATGGCCGCCGCTCGGTCATGTTTCCCTCTTCCCCTCACATTTGCTACCGCGGTGGTACGGCGAGTCGCCCGGAGAATCTCAGCTCCTCGGCCGACGTCCCGATCAAGCCGAGGAGCCGGTCGCGGCTCGCCTCGGCGTGGCGAACCAACGCGGCACGATCGATGTCGACGAGTTCGCCGCCCGACTTCCGCAGGATCCCGTCGACGACCACGGTGTCAACGTCGGCAACCGAGGCGTACGCCACGACAGCGCCGATGTGCGACGCGACCGGGCGCAGCCGGTCCAGCGACAGCACCGTGAGGCCGGCCCTGGCGCCCGCCACGATCGTGCCGATCTGGTCCGCGAGGCCAGCCGCCAGCGCGCCGCCGATCGTGGCGGCGCGCAGGGCGTCGCGGACGCCATAGGGCGCGGGCGCATCCGTCTCGCCGGCCGATGCGGCGGCGAAGGCGGCCCCTCGCTGGACCGTCATCAGCGTCCGCATCTCCGTAAAGAAGTCGAGGCCATGCTCGAATTCGTTGTCGGAGCTGACGGCCTCCTGGATGCCGTGGCGGTTGGTGGCGACCACAGGCGTCACGGTGGCGAGCCCGTGGTGCGGATCGGAGCGGGGCACGAGGGCGCCGGCGGCGCCCCACGCCGCCAGCACCTTCCACTGCTCGTCGCTCAACCCCACGCAGTGGTCCAGCACGATATGGGGACCGAGCAGGCCGGAGGTCAGCAGCTCGTCGATGTTCTCGACCCAGAAGCGAAAGTTCTGCGACGGCGCCGAAGCCATGGTCCTTGGCGAATTGCCAGCCGTCCAGCGTCGGCGTCACCTCCAGGGTGCACGGCAGGGCCGGCCCGGCGGAAGTACCCGGAAAGCGCCTCGAACAGCGGACGGACGGGCACGGGCGCGCCGGCGTCGACCGCCCTTCCGGAAAGCACTGGCAGACCACGCGTGCGGGCGGCCGCGCTCAGGTCGGCGACGAGTCGCGACTTGCCTATCCCGCCTCACCGACGAGGGCAGGTGAGGGCACCGCAGCCGGCTCGGAGGTCATCCAGGGCGGCGGCAAGCTTCGTCCACTCCCCCTCTCGTGCAACGATCGACGGGCACACGATGTCGGTCGGCACGCCGCACGTATCGCCGTGCGGGCAACGGCGCGATGGCCGATGCGCGGTCGGCGCAGGGTCGCCTTGAGCCGGTTGGGTCACGACGCTGACCTGGCCATCCGTGCGTCACTCCGCACGCGCTGAGTGTGGCACCTAACGTGGCCGGCGTGGCGCGCATCACGCCGGCGGTGGGCACCAAGCCCATCTTCATCAGTTACCGCCGGGCCGACACCTCCGGCTACGCCGGCCGCCTGCAGGACGACCTCGGCGAGCTGTTCGGCGACGAGACGGTGTTCCGCGACGTCGTGAAGATCGAGCCCGGGAGGGACTACGTCGACGTCATCGACGGCGCCCTCGAGTCCTGCGCCGCCGTGCTCGTCGTCATCGGGCGCGAGTGGCTCGACTACCGGGACGAGACCGGGCGCCGGCGCCTCGACGACCCCACGGACATGTTGCGCCTCGAGGTGGCCACCGCGCTCAAGCGCGAGACCGTCGTGATCCCGGTCCTGGTCGAGAAGGCGCAGATGCCCGACGCCGAGGACCTGCCCGAGCCGCTGCGCGCCCTCGCCCGCCGGCAGGCCATCGAGCTGAGCGACGTCAACTGGGACCACGACGTCGGCCGGCTCGCCGCAGCCATAACCGCCGCGACCGGCACCGCCACCCGGCCGGCGGCGGGCGCGTCCGTCGCCCGCCGGATTCCCACGCCGGCGCTCATCGCGCTCGCTGGTGTGGTCGGGCTGCTGGTCGTCATCCAGGCGGTCCGGGTGGTGACGAGGGACGACAGTCCGCCGCCCATGACGGGCCGGCTGAACATCGCAGTGGCGGAGTTCGCCGAGCTCGACGCCGGCGGAGACGTCGTGAAGTCCCCGTCGGCGACCCAGCTGTCGCGCACCTTCGACCGCGAGGTCGACCAGAAGGTGCGGGCCATCGAAGGCGGCCAGGAGGTGCAGCACCGGCTGATCGGGCGGCTCGACGAGGCGGATCCCGAGCGCCGGGCCGCTGCGGCGGCCCGGGCGGGCAACAAGATCGCCGCCGACGTCGTCGTCTACGGCGTGCTGCAGTCCGATGCCACCGGCAGCGTGCTGACGCCGGAGCTGTACTTCACCGACCGCCTCCTCTTCGACGCACCGGAGGTCGCCGGAGCCCATCAGCTCGGAACACCCATCCGCTCGCCCGGGATCGCCGCCCAGGTGGCCGTCCAGGGCCGGCTGCTCGACCAGCTGGCCGCCCGCATCCAGGTGCTGGCCGAGATGACCGTGGCCCTGCGCTACTACTCGGTGGAGGACTACACCTCCGCACTCGACCACCTCGGCGTCGCCGAGCGCCGGCCGGGCTGGGCTCCCGAGGACGGCAAGGAGGTTCTGTACCTGCTCCTGGGCAACGTCGCCGGGCGACTCGGACGGCTGGCGGACGCCGAGGCGTGGTACGACCGCGCCCTGGCGATCAGTCCCGACTACTCCCGGGCGAGCCTCGGCAAGGCCGAGGTCCTCTACCACTCCGCACGGAGCGGCTGCACGGAAGGCGGCACCGACGCCGCCGGCCTGCGGCGCAGCCTCGCCGCCTACGCCGCGGCCCGCACGGGCCGCCTGCCCGCCGGCGCCAACGTGCCGGCCAAGGTCTCCTTCGGCGAGGGGCGGGTGCTGCTGTGCCTGAGCGAGGCGCTGGTGCAGGACTCCTGGGCCGACGCCGGCGTCCGCTTCGAGCAGGTCGTCGACGCGTACGGCGACGGGGAGAACGAGAGCCTCCGGGAGCTGGCGGCCGAGGCCCATGCCAACCTCGGGTTCGTCTACCGTCCCGCCGGGCCCGACGAGCCGGATGCTCGCGCCAAGTACCTTCGTGCCGTCGGCCAGCTCACCGAGGCGATCGAGCTCTTCCGGGACGCCGGCGTCCGCCAGGACCGGCAGGCCTTCTGCTACGCCGAGGTCGGGTACCTTCAGGCCCGGCTGGGCGATCGGGCCAAGTCCGCCGCCGCGTTCGACAAGGCCATCGGTCTCGCGCCCGACGCGGCCACCAAGGACGAGTACCGGCGGGTGCAACAAGACGCCAACGCAGGGAGGTTCTCGTGAGGATCAGAACGCTGGCATTGACGCTGGCGTGCGTGCTGGCGACGGCGTGCGGCGGGTCGGGCGGGGACGGCACGGTCGACGCCGGCCAGGCGGGCACGACCACCACGTTGCCGGCCGAGACGACCACCCAACCGTCGACGACCGTGCCGGCCACGTCGACCTCGAAGCCGGCGGCGGCAACAACGTCGACCACCGAGGGCTCGGTGCTGAAGCGGCGCGACACTCGGCCCGGCGGCGTCGAGGAGCTGGGGAAGCCGTACCTGGGCGGCCCGCCGGCCCACGGCTTCGCGTGCTCCTTCCCGGAGAACCCACCGCCGACCGGGCCGGCGCTGCAGGTGACGCCGAAGATGGTCCTGGGGGAGGCGACCATCATCTGCCTCAGCAAGTTCACCGGGACCGCCAAGGTCACCGTCCAGGTCAAGCGGGCCGACGCCACCACCTGGTCAGCGCAGGTGTCGCCCACTGCCGGCGACGACGGGACCCTTCCGTCCGTGGAGTTCGCCACCTTCCCCGGCGACCCGACCGGCACCTACACCGTGACCGCCACCCAGGGCACGCTCAAGGCCACGGGCACCTTCGCCGTCGGCTACGCCGTCGACCAGCACATCCTCGTGGTCGCCGAGAGCCCGGGCCGCGGCGTGGCATCGGTGGCCAGGGGCAAGACGGTCCGCATCGGTCTCGCCGGCTGGAAGGCGGGCCAGAAGGTCGAGCTCTCGCTCCACTACTCGTCGTCGACCACGTCGGTCGAGAACGCCAAGTTCATCACCCTCATCTCCGTGACGGTCGACGCCCGGGGCCAGAAGGTCCACACCCTCCAGACGCGGACCGACGATCCCCGCGGCTGTTACATCGTGAACACGAGGCCGGAGGAAGAGCCGAAGGGCGCACTCGGCCGGCTGGGCCCGTCGATCGTGGCCTTCTGCCTCACCTAAGCGGGACTCTGCGCCCACCGGCCCGGCCCTTGCCGAACACGACCGTGGCGAACAGGGTCAAGCCGACAACCGTCGAGAATCCGAGGACGAGGATCACACCGGCGAGGCTCCCGGTGGCGACGGCGACGGCCATGCCCACGGTACAGAGGACCCCGGCCACGACGACGAAGCGGAACCAGGTCCGCCGGCGTTCACATTCGTTCACTCCTCGCCTCGCTTCTTCCTCAGGAGCCGCTCCAGCGTCGGCGGTGGCTCGGGTGTCGGGGGCGGTGCCTTCTTCTGCTTCGGGGGACGGGGGGCCGGCGCCGGCCGCTCGTGGCCGGGCCGGGCCGGGATGCGGGCACGGACGGAGTCGGCCACCCGCCGGCCGCCGGCCTTGACGGCATCGACGCCGGCGCCGTGCAGGGCGACGCGGCTGAGGGCGACGGCAACCGGCCACAGCAGTGCCGCGGCGAGCAGCATCCAGCCGGCGAGGGGGATGTGGCCTTTTCCCCGCTGCAGCTCGGCGACGTCGAATGCCACCGCCGGCTCGATGGCGCCCCGGCCACCGGACAGCGACGAGACCCGGTCCAGCGCGGCGGGGTCAGCGGGTCGCACCGAGTACTCCGCCGAATACGACTGCACCGCCACCGTGCTCGCCGAGAGCAGCGGTCCGCCGGCGCCGCTGACGAGCACGCCGACGCCGTACGAGCCGGCGGCGGTGGCGGCCACCTCACCGACAAGGGCGGTCGCCGAGGCCCGTTCGAGCGTCACCTCCTGGCTGCCGCCGCCGGGGGTGGCGACACGGGCGACGGCCGTCGCCCCGTCGGGCCAGGCGGCGGCCGACTCGGCGGTCACCCGCAGCCGGCCGTCGACCAGCTCGGCCCGCACGCCGGCGCCGGACGCGCCGGCGGCCGGGAAGGTGTCCTTGACCACCGCGGTCCAGAAGCGGGTGTAGCCGTCCCAGCTCGCCCACTGCTGGGACCAGCGGGCGGAGGCGTCGCTGGTCCACGACGTGGCCCGGCCGAGGCCGATCTGCCACGACGCCAGGAGCGGGTCGCCGTCCTCGCCGATCTCCAGCGCGGTCTGGCCGGTCGGCTTCGTGGTCGCCCCGAGCCAGCCGAGCAGGGGCGGCGTGGACAGGAGGTCGCGCACCGGCTGGGCCTGCGAGGTGACCTTGGGGTACCGGGTCTCCTCGTTGACGATCCGCCGGGACGCCAGCAGCGCCTCCTGCATCATGATCTGGGGCACCTCGTTGAGGTCGCGCTCGTTGTAGAACCGGCCCCGGCCGGCCTCGGCCACCTTCGACAGGCTCTGGGACGCGCCGGTCTCGCCGGTGGCGACCACCGACACCGTGATCCCCTCGGCGGCCAGGGCGCCGGCCTGCTGGACGAGGGTGTCGAGCCCGCCGGTGCTCGTGAAGCCGTCGGTGAACAGGATGATGTGCTTCAGCCGGGCCTTGGCCGCCTTGAGGGCGTCGCCGGCCTGCTTGAGGGGCAGGGTGAGGTTGGTGCCGCCGGCCGGCGTCAGCTCACGAAGCCCTTTGGTCACGACCTCCTCCGCCGGCAGGGTCTGCAGGGGGACTACCCAGCGGTGCTCGGTGTTGAACGCCAGCACGCCGACCTGGTCATCCGCGTTGAGGGCGGAGATGGTGCGGGCCGCCGCGGCCCGCGAGATGTCGGTCTTGTTGACGCCGCCGTCGGCCCGGTTGCCGCCGACGAGGCCGTTGGCGCCGCCGTTCTCTGCGCAGTGGCAGGCGCCCATCGACCCGCTGCTGTCGATGGCGATGACCTCGGCAACCGACGCCCGCCGCTTCGGATCCTTCACGTCGCTGGTGACGGGGAGCAGCTTCTCGAGGTCGCTGCCGAGGTAGCCGCCGAGGGCGTAGGAGCGGTCGCCGCCGACGGTGACGAGTCCCCGCCCGAGATCGCGGGTGGTAGCGCCGAGGGCCTGCACCTGCTCGGCGGCGAGCGAGCGGGCGTCGACGTCGACCAGCACGGTGGAGGAGTACGTGGCGAGGCGGTCGATGGCGGGGATCTCGGCCGGGGCCACGACGTCGACGGGGAGGCCGCCGGCCCGCAGCGCGGCGGCCAGGGCGGTGCTCTCCCCCGGCATGCCTTCGACGACCAGGACGCGGGCCGGGCCCTCGATCTGGACGGCGGCAAAGCCGGTGTCGTTCTCCTTCACCGAGTTGGCCGCGCTGTCGATCTGGAGCTTGTAGCTGACCAACCCGCCGGTGGCGGGGGCGGTCTGGGCCAGCTCGACGACCGTCTGGCCGGCGGCCACGTCGAGGGAGCGGTCCTCGACGGTCTGGCCGTTGCGCTGCCAGGTAATGCGGACGGTCTGGGCCCTGGTGGAGTCGATCGTCGCTCGGAGCGTGAACGATTCACCCTGGCGGACGAGGCCCGGCGTGTCGATGCGGGTGACGGCGGCGTCCGGGCCGCCGGCCACGTCGACGGGGTGGACGTCGACCTGGACGCCCTCCTCCCGGAGGCGCTTGGCTTCCGTGGCCGCGTCGCCCGAGTTGGCGCGCCCGTCGGACACCACGACGATCCGCCGGCGGGCATCGGTGGGCAGGACGGCGCCGGCCAGCCGGAGGGCCTGGGCCAGGTCGGTGCGGGAGGCGTCGACCCTGGTGGCGGGCTGGAGCAGCTCGGCGTCGTGCTGGACGGTGAGCTCGAGGCGGGCGTCGCCGCCGAAGAAGGCTACGCCGGCGACGGCGTCGTCGGGCTGGTGGCTGAGCGCGTCGCGCACCCAGTCGGCGGCGGCCGCCCGCCCGCCGGCGCCCATCGAGTCCGAGCCGTCGACGAGGAACATCACCGCCACCCGTGACGCGCTGCGGGGCAGCGCGAGGCCGAGCAGGGCAGCACCGAGCAGGCTGGCGATGGCGACGCGTGTGCCGACCGCCACCCGCCACTGGCGCTTCGACACACCCCGCCGGCGCCACGACAGCCAACCCTCGGCGGCGAGGACGGCGAGCAGGACGGCCACGACCCACCGCAACTGGGGCAGCTCGCCGGCCGGCCGGCGCTCGCCGGGCGCCAGCGGGCGCTCGGGCACCGGCAGGCTGTCGGCCGGCGCCAGCGCCGACTCGGCGGGGTCGACGTTGACGGCCAGGGTCAGGTCCTGCCGGCCCTCCTGGTGGACGGTCCAGAAGCCGGCCCGGTCAGCGATCGGGGCGGCGGCGCCGGCGGGCAGCGTCAGGTGGACGTCGGCCGGCGCGTCGATGGTGAGCTCGGCCGCCGTTGACACCGGGAGCGGCTGGCCGACCCGGACGTCGCCCGGGGGCAGGGCGGCGCCGGCCAGCTCGGTGACCAGTCGGTCGGCCAGCAGCGGGAAGGCGACCTGCACGGGCAGGTTGCTCTGGTTGAGGGCGAAGCCGAGGTAGGCGAACGGCCGTCCGGCCCGGCTGCCCCGGAGCAGGAGCGGCGTGCCCTCGGCCCCGACCAGCACCTCGTCGCCCGGCGCGTCGAGCCGCTGGGCCTTGGCCACGGCGACGTCGGAAAGGTCGAGGCCGGCGAGCAGGGCGTCGTCGGCGTGGACCAGCGTCACCGCCGGCCGCTCGACCTCGCCGATGACCCGCACGCCGGGGGCGCCACCGGGCGGGGCGATGGCGAGGAACGGGACGCCGGGCTCGGCGGGGACGGGGACGCCGTCGTAGATGGCGAGGTCGAAGCCGGGCGCCGGCCTCGACGCCGGCGTGCGCTCCACGACCACCGACGGCAGCGCGGCGAGCAGGCGCTCGAGGAACGGGTCGGCGGGCCCGGCGAGGAGCACCTTGAGCGCCCGCCGGCGGCCGGCGACGGCGACGGCGTGGTTGTCGGCCGCCAGGAGGTCCTCGCCCTCGAGGAAGGCGTCGACCCGGTCGCCGCCGGGGAGGTCGACCTCGCGCTCGACGGTGGCGCCGGCGGGCAGCTCGACCCGCTCCCGGTGCTCGGTGCGGCCGTCGACGTCGAGGCGCAGGTCCTGGGTCGCCGCCGGCCCGCCGGTGTTGCGAAGGGTCACCCGGGCGTGGAGGCCACTACCGCGGGGCTCGACGGTGAGGCGGGTGACGGCCCGATTGGTGGCCCGGGCGCCGATGCGCTGGTAGTCGGCGCCGGGCGGGAGCATGCCCCGCTGGGCGTCGGTGAGCCCGCCGTCGGACAGGAGGACGAACCCCACGGGCGCGCCCGGCGTCTCGACACTCTCGGCGAGGGTGAAGGCGGTGGCGAAGTCCGCCGGGCCGGCGGTGCCCCGGATGCCGGCGACGGCGTCGTCGAAGGCCTGGCGGTCGGGGCTGGCGGAGAGCACGACCCGGGGCTGGGCGTCGGCGACGACCACACTGGCCAGCCCGCCTCCGGGCAGCTGGCCGCGGAGGCTGCGGGCCTTGTCCTTGGCCGCTTCCAGGCGGTCGGGCTTCCCGTCGACTGCCGCCATCGAGCCCGACGCGTCCACGATGAAGACCGTGTGCAGCGCCAGCTTGGCCTTCGTCGTCCGTACGGGCTGGGCGACCGCCGCCGCCAGCAGCGCCACCGCCAGCAGCTGCAGCGCCAGCAGCACGCTCGGCCGCAGCTTCTGCCACGGCGCCGCCACCGACACCGGTCGCGACACCTCCCGCCACAGGAACGTCGAGCTGACCTCCACCGCCGGCCGGCGGGGCCGCAGCACGTGCAGCGCCAGCACCGGGATGGCCAGCAGCCCGAGCCACAACCCGGCCGGGTTGGCGAACCTCATCTCGATCTGGCTGCAGTTCGCCGCGTACGCGCGGCGAACTGCAGCCAGTTCGGGCTCATCGGAGGACCCCCGCGGTGCGCCAGGCGCCGAGCAACGTCGCCTCCAGGTCGTCGGTGGTCAGGAGGCGGACGTAGCCGGCGCCGACCTGGCGGCAGCGGGCGGCCACCCGGTCGACCCAGGCGGCGGCGAGGCGCTCGTACTGCGCGACGACCTCGGCGGCGAGGCTGACGGCGACGCGGCCACCGCTCTCGCGGTCGACCAGTTCGAGATCGCCGGCGAGCGACGGCTTCAGCTCCTCCGGATCGAGGACCTGGACGACAACCACGTCGCCGCCGCGGGACGGCAGCCGGCCAAGCGCCACTTCCCATTCGGGGGTGAGCAGATCCGAGATCACGACCGTCAGACCGACGGGGCCGGGGCGGGCCAGCAACGACGAGACGGCGGTGGCGAAGGGGGTCTCGCCGCCGGCCTCCAACCGCTCCAGATGGCCGAACAGCGCCGGCACCGCGCCGCGGCCGGCGAAGCGGGGCGCCGGCCGGTGGAGCGGGAACGAGTGCACGCTCACCGGGTCGCGCCGGCAGAGGGCGACGAAGCCGAGGGCGGCGGCCACCCGGCAAGCGCACTGGAGCTTGTCGCCGGCGCCCATCGACGCTGAGGTGTCGAGGAGGATGCGGAGGTGGAGGTCCTCCTCGGCCTCGAACAGCTTGACGTTGAGGACGCCGAGGCGGGCGTAGAGGAAGTAGTCGATGCGGCGGAAGTCGTCGCCGGGGTTGTACTGGCGGTAGTCGGCGAAGTCGATCGAGGAGCCGTGGCGCACCGACCGGTGCTCGCCGGCGAAGTGGCCGGCGAGGCGCCGGCGGGTGCCGAGCTGGAGCGCCTCCAAGCGAGCGAGAAACGCCGGCTCCAGCAGGGGGGTCATGCAGGAAGTGGGCACGGTTTTGCAGTCCACGACTGCAAAACCGTGCCCACTTCTCCTCCAGTCACGGCGCGCCGCGCAGGCCCGTCGACGGCTCCGGGACCGCCTTCAGGATCTCGTCGACCACCTCGTCGGCGGACATCCCGTCGGCCACCGCCTCGTACCCGAGCACCAGCCGATGGCGCAGGGCGGCGTGCGCCACCGACCGCACGTCGGCGCTGGCCGCGTTGGGCCGGCCGTCCAGCAGCGCCATGGCCTTGGCCGCCAGCACCAGAGCCTGTGCCCCCCGGGGCGACGCCCCGAACCGTACGTACTGGCGCACGGCGGCCGGCGCCTCCCCATGGGACGGATGGGTGGCTACGACGAGATCGACCGCATGCTGGACGACGTTCGATGCCGCCGGCACCTGCCGGGTCAGGTCGACCATGGCCGACAGCACCGTGTCGTCGGCCACCGCCTCGACACTGACCCGGTGGTCACCGGTCGTGCGCTCGACCACGGCCACGAGGTCGGCCGCCGGCGGGAAGGGCACGAGGACCTTGAGCAGGAACCGGTCGAGCTGCGCCTCGGGCAGCGGGTACGTGCCCTCCATCTCGATCGGGTTCTGGGTGGCCATCACGAGGAACGGTCGGGGCAGCGGGCGGGTCTCGCCGGCCACCGTCACCGCCCGCTCCTGCATGGCTTCCAGCAGGGCGGACTGGGTCTTCGGTGTCGCCCGGTTGACCTCGTCGGCGAGGACGAGGCTGGCGAAGATCGGCCCCGGCCGGAACCGGAAGTGGCGGTGCCCCGACTCGTCCTCCTCCAACACCTGGGTGCCGAGGATGTCGGCGGGCATGAGGTCGGGCGTGAACTGGATGCGGCTGAACGCCAGGTCGACCGCGCCCGACAGCGTCTTGAGCAGCTGGGTCTTGCCCAACCCGGGCACGCCTTCGAGCAGGACGTGCCCCTCACACAACAGGCACACCACCACCTGGCGGACCAGTTCCCGCTGGCCGACGATCACCCGGGCGATCTGGGCCTCGATCGCCGCCGCCGTCTCGCCGTACTCCTCGGGGGTCATGGTGGTGAGCAATCAGCTGCCCTCCGCGAGCGAGGCGAAGTAGGACTGGACGAGCGCCCGCTGCGACGGCGGGATGTTGAGCTGGCCGAGCGCCCTCGTCGCCTCGGCGCTGTAGCGGGGCAGGACGTCGGCCAGCGGCACCTGGGCCGCCCCCCGTTGGGACAACCCGTCGACCTTCCCCGCCTGCTGGGTCGGGCCCTCCCCCTGCTGGCCGGTGGTGTTGAGCTGCTCGCCGTTCGTGCTCGGAGGCGGGGGATCAAAGACGGTGGCCGTCCCCAGGCCGACGGACGGATTGTTCCCGGTGCCATTCGGCGTGCCGGCGCCGCCCTGGCCGGTGCCCGTCGCCGCGTTCGTCCCGCCGACCTGGCCGGAGGCGCCGCGGCCGGCACCCTGCCCCTGGCCTTGGCCGCCGCTTCCCTGCCCTTGGCCCTGCCCCTGCCCCTGCCCCTGCCCCTGGCCCTGGCCCTGACCTTGGCCCTGCGCCTGCCCCTGCCCGGCGCCCTGGCCCTGGCCGGCGCCGGCCAGGTTGCTCTGGGCCGCGGCGACCGCGGCGAGGCCCGACATCGCCGCCTCCTGGTTCGAGACGTCGGACGCCGCTCCTTCCTGGGCGGCGGCGGCGGCGGTGAGGGCGGACGCCGCCCCGCTGTTGTCGCCGGCCCGCAGCGCAGCCGCGGCTGCACCCAGCCGAGAGGCCGCCTCCTGGTTGCCGGCCGTCTGGATCGCGGCCAGGGCGGCGAGACGGTCGGCGAGCGCAGCCCGTTGCTCCGGCGTCAGGCCGGCGAGGGCCGCGGCCTCGGCCCGGAGCTGGGCGGCGGCGTCACCTGTCCCGGCGCCGGGCAGCGGTACCGACGCCAGGCTCCGGTCCAGTCCCCGCACCGCGGCCTTCTCGGACAACAGGTCGGACGAGATCCGCGACGACAGCTCCCGCGCCGCGGCGTCGAGCGCCTCCTGCCCGGCGGCGAGGTCGGGCGCCTGGGCCAGCTGGCGGGCCAGCTCCTCCAGGCGGCGGGCGACCGCCTCGGAACCGGTCGCGGGGTTCGGTGTCTGACGGACCTCGGCCGCCGCGTCGCGGAGCTTCGCCGCCTCGGCGGCCAACGCCTCGCGCTCGGCGGCCCGCCGGCGCCGGACGTCGTCCTGGGAGTTGGCCACTACTGCGAGGGCCACGGCGGCGACGGCCAGCACGGCCACGACCCCCAGGCGCCGGCCGTGGAACCGAAGGGGTACGGCGTCCGCGGGCCGGGAGCCGGCGGCCAGCCGGTCGGCCCTCGCCCGTACCCGCGCGGGGAAAGGCCCCTCCGACGCGCCCTGTGCGTCGAGCTCCAGCGCGGTGAAGAAGGCGTCGCGTGTGGCCAATCCGCGATCGGCAGCCCGGGCCGCGACAGTGACCGGCACCCGCAGTGCGACGACGGCCAGCACCAGCGCGAGCACGGACGCGAGACCGACACCGAGCGCCGCCGGCTCCGTCCAGGACCATGGACGAATGCGCCCGAGCAGCACCAGGACCAGGGCGATCCCGGCGACGAGGGGCGCCAGAAGTTCCATGGTGGCCAGGCCCCATGCCAGCCGCAGCCGGCGCCGGACCCCCGCGAGCAGGTCCTTCACGCCCTACTCCCGGGTCGCCGGCAGGCTGATCCTGCGTACGGTCAGAACGACGGCCGCGACCGCCAGCGCGAGCCACGTCCAGAGGGCGACGACCCAGAAACGCACGCCGCCCAGGCGGGCGCGGTCATCGGGTAGTGCACCGACAGCGAACGACTGGCCACCGACCGACGAGTTGCCCGAGTCGATGAAGAAGCCGCCGGACCCACTCGACGAGCTTCCGAAGTCTGTGCCCAGGCCTGGGATCGTCGTCGCCGGCGCCGGAACGGCACGGGCCACCGCCGTCGCCGGGACCTGCGCGGGGGCGACTCTCAGCGGAAGGTCCTCGGCGACGGTAGGGCCGGCGAACACCTCGCTGAAGCGGTCCTCCGCGCTCAGTCGCAGCAGGTCGCGCAACGGGCCGAACGGGGTGGTGAAGCCTTCGAACTGCGTGCGGCCCTGCACCACGTCGGCGGTGGCCGCGAACGGGTTCAACGCGAGGATCCACGGATCCGGTCGGGGCCCGACGCCTCGGCGCGGCACCTGCTGCGCGCCGTAGACGATCAGCGTCCCCAGGACCATGGCCAGCACCAGCCCATAGGCCACCACCGTGGCCGCCTGCGTCCGGCGTAGGAGGGCGGAGCACGCCAGCGTGAGGCAGGCCAGCGTGACCGCAGTGGCCAGGACCATCACCAGCCCCTTCAGCACCTCCGACAGCGCCACGCCGCCGACGAGGAACGGGACGGTCAGCAACGGCAGGCTGGCAACGATCAACAGCACCACGAAGGCCAGCGACGCCAGCAGCTTCCCGGCAACGATCGACCTCGGCCGTAGCAGCGTGAGCTGCAGGGCTATCAGCGTCTGGCGCTCCCGCTCACCCGAGATGGCGCCGGCGGTGAGGCCCGGCACGATGAAGCACACGAGCAGGAGCATGAAGAACAGGAGCCACTGGAAGATGGCCCGGCCGGCGGCGGCGGAGGCCAGCAGGTTGACCCCGCCGTTGAATTGGTCGAACTGGCTGTCCCGGGAGGCGGCGTCGTAGACCCACCGGAGGATCAGCACCAGGATCACCAGGTAGAGCGTCACCACCAGCCAAACGTGGCGGCCCCGCATGCGCTGCTTGAGCTCCCGGGCCAGCACCGGGTTGAGGGGGGGCAACGCCGTGAAGACAGTCACTGGAGGGTCCCCTCGGTGACGTCCATGAAGAGCTGCTCCAGGCCGGCGCCCTCCTCACGGAACTCGACGACGGGCAGTCCCTCGTCGACGATCAGGCGGTGCAGGAGGTCACGCTGGGCCTCCTCGCCGGTGACGGTGTAGCGCAGCACTTCGCCCCCGGCCAAGCGGACGACGACCTGGTGGCCGCCGCGCAACCGGTCGCCGATCTCCGCCGGCTCGCCCGACGCCAGCAGCCGCCCCGCCTCCATGATCGCCACGTGGGAGCACATCTCCTCCATCTCGGTGAGGATGTGCGAGCTGATCACCACCGTCTTGCCCATGGCCCGGAGCTCGCCGAGGAGCGTCCGCAGCTCGACCCGGGCCCGGGGGTCGAGCCCGCTGGCCGGCTCGTCCAGCACCAGGACGTCGGGGTCGTGCACCAGGGCGCGAGCGAGCGCCAGCCGCTGCTTCATGCCCCGGGATAGCGACTCGACCATCGCCTCCCGCTTGACCTCCAACCCGACCAGCTCGAGCAGCCCGTCGACCAGACCGGTCCAGCTCGATCGGCGCAGCTCGTGGGCGGCGGCGAAGAACTCCAGGTACTCGTCGACTCGCAGGTTGTCGTAGACGCCCAGCACGTCGGGCATGTAGCCGAGGTGGCGGCGGACGGAGCGGGCGTCGGATGAGGGGTCGAAGCCCGCCACCTCCGCCCGGCCCGCGGTGGGCGAGACGATCGAGGCGAGGATGGCGAACGTCGTGCTCTTGCCGGCGCCGTTCGGGCCGATGAGCCCGAACACACTGCCTTTGGGAATCTCCAGGTCGAGCCCGTCGACCGCGGTGAGGCTCCCGTACCGCTTGGTCAGGGCGACGGTTCGGACTGCGGCCTCTGTCACTTCGCCCGCTCGATCGAGAAGGCGACGCCCTGATCGATTGAGACGGCCCCCTGGGTTCGGGCGTACACCACGCTGTCCTTTACCGCGGCGACGGGCACCGGGATCACTGCCCCGCTGACAGGGCCGATGCCGATGGGCTGCGGGGGCGCGCACTTCACGGCCCCGGGAGGGCAGATGCCCTGGACGAACCCGCCGCCGATGTTCACCCCGTCGAGGCACTGGGTCGGGTCGCAGGTGGTCGCCTTCCACGCGCCGTCCTGCCACAGCTCGACGGAGCCGACCGGGCTCTGCACGACCAGCTTCGACGGGTCGGTCCCCGCCGGCAGCACGAACCGGACGACCGATCCGCCGACGCCGCCGATCGGTCGGCCCCGGCTGGCGAAGGGGTCGCGCACGATGTCGCGCCGGGCGGTGAGCAGGAGCGGGGCCTGGGCCGCCGGAGTGACCGGTGCCCGGGCGAGGACGACCGTCCGGCCCTTGGGCTTCGAGGTGTTCCCGGACACGCGGATTTCGGGGACGAAGTCCCGCGTCCAGCCTGCCGCCACCACGTTGTCGGAGGCCATGTAGTTGAGCCCTCCCTGGCGGAGGGCGGCCTGCCACAGGCCGAAGTCGACCGGACCGTCCTCCTGCATCATCTGCGCCGACCCGGCCCAGACGCTGAAGTCGTCTCCACCGCCGTCCATCCGGGGCACGCCGGCGTTCGGCAGGACGAAGGGCCGCTCCTCTCCCGGTCGCAGCGCGCCAACGACACCTGTCGCCGAGCCGACGAACACGGCGACGGGGTCCAAGGCGAGGGACGTCGCGTTTCTGACGATGCCGGTGACCCGCCCGCCGGCGTCGGTGGCCGCCTTCACCTCCAGCCCGCCGGCGTCGGACGCGGGGCCCGTGGCGTACACCATGCCGAACTGTCCGGCCTCGAGCGGCACGCGGACGTCGGGGCCGTCGGCGGTCAGGTTCATGACGCTCGACGTGGCCGCGGCGCCGAGCTCGGCGAACGGCCCACTGGTCCAGCCCGACGGGAAGCCGACACGAGCGGTCTCGCCGCCCCGGGAGAACACCCCGAGATAGCTGGTGGCGACCGGGCCGCCGGCGCCCGTGGTGAGCACGCTGGCGTGGACCAGCTGGGTGGACTTGCGGAGGTTGCGGCCGACCACGTAGCTGCCGCTGGAGAACAGGATGGCGATCAGGGGCACGGCGACCCACGCCAGCTCGGGGCGCCCCCGCCGGCGCACCGCGAAGAACAGGATGGGCCCGACGGCGACGACGTAGACGGCCAGGAAGCCGACGAGCCAGGCGATCTCCGGCGTCCGCAGCCCTGCATCGCGGGCGAGGGTGAACGAGAGCGCCATGTCGCCGGCGAAGCGGGCGGAGTAGCTCCCCCAGCCCGACGGCTCGACCAGGTTCGACCACCGGTTGGCGGCGATGGCGCCGTCGGTCACCACCACCTCGCCCAGGCCGGCGGCGGCCCGGCCCCGCGAGCCCGGCTGCCAGGCGTCGGGAAGGCCGGGGACCGTCTGGCCCTTGGCCGCGTCGACCATCAGCCGGCCGCCGCGCTCCATCCAGCGCAGGACGCCGGCCCGGGCCGCGGGCGACATCCGGCTGAGGTCGTCGACGTCGGCCACCAGCGTCGAGAGCGGGCCGAAGCTGGCTGGCGCCCCTTCGAGCTCCGCCTCGCCGATCGCGGCGAAGCGGGCCGTGCCGGCGTCGATCGCCAGGGGGGCGGGCCCGGGCACGGCCCGGCCGCGGAGCGCGCCAGGGAGGATGCCGACCAGCTCGGTCTCGTTGGCGGCCCGCACGCCGGCCTTCCCGGAGGCCAACACGCGGTCGTCCTGACGGAGCCGGGCCGTCACCTCGGGGTTCGGGTTGAGGCCGGCCGGCGCGGTGATGAGGAACTGCTTCTGGCCGCCGCCCGGGACCTCGACCGCCATGGCCACCGGGACGCCGTTCTCCGGGCTGCCGACCGCTACCTCCAGGGTGCCGCGCACCAACCTGTCGGCGGTCACCCGGACCCGGACCGGCACCTCCTGGCCGGGGATGAACGCGCCGGCGTACCCGGCCTCCACCTCCAGCGTGGTCTCCGCCGACGCCGGCCCGACCCACACCACGGAGGCCGCGACGGCGGCAGCGAGTGCCCACCAGCGTCCGCCGCGTACCGGTCGCACCATCACACCTCGTCCTCTGCCGGCCACCCTCAGTCTCTCAGACGTCCGCGGCCACCGTTTGGTTCCAGGGATGACACCATGGTCCGGTGGCGATGGTCCAAGACGACGCCGCACACCACTTGGGGCTCGCCGACGAGGCCATGCGATCCCTCGACGCCGAGGCCGCGGCCACCCACCTGTCGGCCGCCATCCGGGGGTTCACGGCGAGGGGCGACCGCAAGCAGGCCGCGCTGGCCTGCGCCCGCCTGGGCGACCTGTGCGCCAACGCCATGGGCAACACCACCGCGGCCCGGGCCTGGTTCCTGCGGGCCACCCGGTTGATCGAGGACGAGCCACCGTGCATCGAGCAGGGGTGGGTGGCCGTCGCCGCCATGGGCTGCGACGTCGACGACCCCGCCGTGCTGCTGGCCCGGGCCGAGCTGGCCCTCGCCCGCGCCCGGGAGTTCGGCGATGTGAATCTCGAGACCAAGGCCCTCGCCGACGCCGGCCTGGCGTGCGTCCAGGCCGGCCGGGTGGCCGAGGGGATGGCCATGCTCGACGAGGCCATGGCCCTGGCCTGCGGGCCGGCGGACGACGCGGACATGGCGGGCAAGTCCGTCTGCTCGTTCTTCACCGCCTGCTACTTCGCCGCCGACTTCGACCGCGCCAGCTCCTGGGCCGACGCTCTCCGCCGCCAGGGCCTCATCGGCAAGCCGTCGGGGTCGACGATGTTCCTGACCGGCCACTGCGACAGCGTCCAGGCCACCGCCCTCGGCGAGCTCGGGCGCTGGGGCGACGCCGAGGCCATGCTCACCGGCGCCATCGCGGCGTTCGAGGCGGGCATGGGCATGCCGAGCTGGCATCCGGCCATCGCCATGGCCGAGCTGCGGATCCGCCAGGGTCGCCTGGCCGAGGCCGAGATGCTGCTCCTCGGCAAGGACGGGAGCATCCAGGCGCTGCTCCCCGCCGCCCACCTCCACCTGGCACGTGGCGACCTCGACCTGGCTCGGGCCACCGCCGTACGCGGCCTGCGGGCCATGGGCGACGACCGGCTACGGGCCGTCGACCTCCTGGCCGTGCTGGTCGACACCGAGCTGGCCGCCGGCGACCTGGGTGCGGCCACGACGGCCTGCGATGACCTGGTGGCCCGGGCCGGGACGCTCGACGTTTCCGGCCTCCAGGCCAGGGTCGCAGCGGTGCGGGCCCGGGTGCTGGCCGCCGCCGGCAACGTCGCCGACGCCATCGGCACGATGGAGGCGGCGCTCGACAAGCTCCCGCCGGCCGGCGTGCCGCTGCTCCGGGCCAGCCTGCTGATCGACCTGGTCCGCCTCCACGCCGGCGCCGGCAACCGGGCCGCGGCCAGGGTGGAGGCGGGGCGGGCGACCGCGGCGCTGGCCGGGCTCGACATCGTGCTGCGGCCGGAGGACCGGGAGCTGCTCGAGCGCGTCTGCGGACCGGCGGGCGACAACCGTCCGCAGCAGGCCGCGGCCCTGCGGCGTGACGACCGGGGCTGGGTCGTCGCCAGCGGCGAGATGCACTGCCGGTTGGCCGACACCAAGGGGCTGGCGTACCTCGCCGAGCTCCTGCGTAGCCCGGGCGTCGAGCGGCACGCGCTGGACCTGGTGGACCGGGTGGAGGGCGTGGCCGCCGCCGGGCCCGCCGTCGACCGGCGCCGGCTCGGCGACGCCGGCGAGCTGGTCGACGCCCAGGCCCGGACCGCGTACCGGCACCGGATCGAGGCGTTGCGGTCGGAGATCGACGACGCCCTCGACATGGGCGCCGACGCGCGGGCCGAGACCCTGCAGGCCGAGCTCGACCAGCTCGTCGCCCACCTGGCCCAGGCGTTCGGGTTGGGAGGGCGGGGCCGGCGGGCCTCGTCGGCCACCGAGCGGGCGCGGGTGAACGTCACCCGCTCCTTGCGGGCGGCCACGGCCCGGGTGCGCGAGGCGCTGCCCGAGGCGGGCGAGGTGCTCGACCGGCGTCTCCGCACCGGCATCTACTGCGCCTACGAGCCCGACGACAGCGACGACATTCGCTGGGTCGTTCATACCTGACGGAACGACGCCGGCGCCGACCGTACGCCTCCGTCGTGGAACGACCCCACGACCAGGAGGTATCGCAAGATGGACGCTCCCTACCAGGCTGCCCCGGACATCCACGTCCTGCCGACCAACCTGCCCCTGCCCGGCGCCGGCGTGGTCCTGCCCGTCAACGCCTACGTGCTGACGGCCGAGGAGCCGGTGCTCATCGACACCGGGATCGGGATCGACGGCGACCAGTTTCTCGACGCCGTCGGCTCGATCGTCGACCTCCAGGCACTGCGCTGGATCTGGCTCACGCACGACGACGCCGACCACACCGGCAGCATCCAGCGGGTGATGGACGCCGCGCCAAACGCCCGCCTGGTGACCAACGCCTTCAGCGCGCTGCGGATGGCCACCTGGTGGCCGGTGCCGTTCGACAGGGTGCACGCCATCCGTCCCGGCGATCGGCTGTCGGTCGGGGACCGCACGCTGCGGGCCGTCCCGCCGCCCCTCTTCGACAACCCGCTGAGCATCGGGCTCCTCGACGAGGCGACCGGGTCGTTCTTCTCCGTCGACTCGTTCGGCGCCCTCCTGCCCGAGGCCGTCCAGGACGCGGCGGACGTTCCGCACGAGACCCTGGCCGGCGGCATGCTGGCGTGGTCGCTCGCCGACTCCCCCTGGGCCCACCTCGTCGACCGCCCGCGGTTCGACCAGGTGCTGGACGGCGTCCGCCGCCTACAGCCGAGCCGGATTCTGTCCTCGCACCTCCCGGCGGCCAACGGGACGTCGATCGAGCACTTCCTCGAGGTGCTGGCGTCGGTGCCCGACGCCGAGCCCGCGGTGGCGCCCAGCCACGAGGAGTTCGGGCACATGCTGGCGGCGATGGCCGCCGCCCAGGGCCAACCGGACCTGGTGGGCGCCGAGTAGCGCCGGCCGGGCGTCAGCGCCGGACGGCCGGTCCGAGCACGAGAAGGGGCACCAGCGGGCCGGCGCCGGCCAGCGCGGCGCCGGCCAGGGTGATGGCCGCCGCGCTGTAGGTGGTCCGCTCGCCGGCGGGGAAGTGGTGGCGCTGGGGGTGGACCATGCCGGTGAACCAGCTGCCGTCGTCGTGGCGGAGGTGGCCGACCCAGTCGAGCAGCCGGCGGGCGGTGGCCACCTCGCCGGCCGCAAGGTGAGCCATGGCGCACTCGGCGGTCTCCGCCGCGGTGACCCAGTCCTTGTCGGCCACGCAACGCACGCCCAGGCCGTCCATCACGAAGCGGTCGTAGCCGGCTGCGAGCCGGGCACGGGCCGCGTCGCCGGTGAGGGCGCCGGCCAGCACCGGGTAGTACCAGTCCATCGACCAGCGGTCCTTGGGGAGGAAGGCCTTCGGCTCCGCGACGATGACGCGGGCCAGGCGGTCCGCAGCCGTTCGCCAGCGCGGCCGGTCATGGCCGAGGTGGGTGGCGATGGCGGAGGCGCCGCGCAGGCTGGCCAGCGTGCTCGACGAGGCGGTCAGCAGGGCGAACGACCACGGCGTGCCGTCGGCGTGGCGGGCCCAGATGACCTCGCCGCGGGGCGTCTGCAGGTTGAGCGCGAAGCCCATGGCGGCGTCGACGACCGGCCACAGCTCCTCCAGGAAGCCGGTGTCGCCGGTCAGCCGGTGGTGATGCCACGCGCCGGTGGCGATGTAGGCGGTGACGTTGGCGTCGAGGATGTCCTCCTCCACCCGGCCGGCGCGGTAGTACCGGTGCCAGGCGCCGTCGGGGCGCTGGGTGGCAACGAGCCACCGGTAGGCCGCCTCGGCCTCGGTGCGCCGGCCGCCGGCATCGAGGGCCATGGCCGCCTCGACGTGGTTCCAGGGGTCGCCGTGGCCGCCGCGGAACCACGGGATCATGCCGTCCGGCTGCTGGACGGCGGCGATGGTGTCGACCGTCTGGGCCAGGTCGGCCGGCGTCACGGCTTCACCGCGTAGATCACCAGGCTCTTGCCGAGCACCGGGTTCAGCGCCCGCTCGACCGCCCGGGTGAGGAGGGGCCGACGCATGATGTCCCAGACCAGGAAGCGGTGGTACGCCCGGACGGGCAGGCGGTCGGGGCGGTCGAGGCCGAGGGCGCACTTCAGCCACCAGTAGGGCGAGTGGAGCGCGTGGGCGTGGTGGGAGGCGGTCGGGCGAAGGCCCGCGGCGGCGACGAGCCACACCAGCTGGCTGCGGGTGTAGATGCGGACGTGGCCGTCGGGGACATGGGGGGCGTGGTACTCCTCGGCCAGAGCCCAGCACACCCGCTCGGGGAACCAGCGGGGGACGGTGACCGCCAGCGTCCCGCCCGTGCGGAGGACCCGAGCCAGCTCGGCCATGGCCGCGGCGTCAGCGGGCACGTGTTCGAGGACCTCGGCGGCGACGATCCGATCGAACACCCCGTCGGCGAAGGGGAGCGACAGGGCGTCGCCGTTGACTGCGGTGCCGAGGACGCCGGCCGGCGCCTCGCCGGCCAGCCGCATGGCGGCGAGCATGGCGGCCGCGTCTTTGGTGTCGCCGGCGTCTCGGTCGTAGGCGACCGTGTGGGCGCCCCGCCGGTGGGCCTCGAAGGCGTGCCGGCCGGCGCCGCAGCCGAGGTCGAGCATGCGGTCGCCGGCCCGGAGGCCGAGGCGGGCGAAGTCGACGGTGAGCACTAGCCGGCGATCACCTGGCGGTAGACGTCGACGGTGGCCTCGGCCGTGGCCCGCCAGGTGAACCGGTCGAGCACCCGGGCGCGGCCGGCGGCGCCGAGGCGGGCCCGCAGGTCGGCGTCGTCGAGCGCCCGGACGATGGCGCCGGCGAGGGCGCCGGGGTCATTGGGCGGGACGAGCAGGGCGCACTCACCGTCGAGGCCGACGACCTCGGGCAGCGCCCCGCCCGTCGTCGTCACCAGCGGCAGCCCGCAGGCCATGGCCTCGACCGACGGCAGCGAGAAGCCCTCGTACAGCGACGGCACCACGGCGACCTCGGCCTGGGCGTACAGCTCAATCATGCGGAGGTTGTCGACCACGCCGGCAATGGTGACCGCGCCCTCGAGGCCCAGGCGCTCGATGGTCGCCGGCACCAGGCTGCCGTCCCGGGGCTGGCCGACGACCACCAGCTCCGCGTGGCGCTCCGTCCGGACCTTGGCCAGCGCCTCCAGGAGGGGGATGAGGCCCTTGAGGGGGACGTCGGCGCTGGCGGTGGTCATGAGCCGACCAGAGACCCGGGCGATGTGCGGCAGCGGCCGGAAGAGGGCGGTGTCCACGCCCACCGGTACGACCGACAGCCGGTCGCGCCGGACACCCATCTGGGCCGCGATGTCGCCGGCGGAGGACTCCGACACGGTCAGCACCCGGGGGATGCGCCGGGCCACCCGCTTCTGCATCCGCACGAACCCGTACCAGCGCCGGACGCTCATCTGCCGGCGCCAGCCCTCGGCGTGGCTCAGCTCCAGGGCCCGGTCCACAGTGATCGGGTGATGGATGGTGGCGACGACCGGCAGGCCGTCGCGGGCGATGCCGAGGATGCCGTAGCCCAGGCACTGGTTGTCGTGGACGATGTCGAAGTCGTGCCGCCGGCTGCGCAGCACCCGGCGGGCCCGCAGGCTGAACGTCAGCGGCTCGGGAAAGCCGGCGGCGCACATGGTGGCGAACTCGGCCACGTCGATGAGGTCACCGAACTCGTGCAAGGCCGGCGTGCGGAAGGGATCCTCGGGCCGGTAGAGGTCGAGGCTGGGCACCTCGACGCACGGCACGCCGGGAGCGAGGCGGGGGTACGGCGGCCCGCTGAAGACCTCGACGTGGTGCCCGAGCGCCAGCAGGTCCCGCGTCAGGTAGTGGACGTACACGCCCTGCCCGCCCGAGTGCGGGTTGCCCCGGTAGGCCAGCACTGCGACACGGAGCGGCTCGGGCACGGTGCAGGAGCCTGGCCGAGCCCGAGCCGGGAATCAAACGTTCTGGCGGCAGTTGACCGCGTAGACGCGGCCAAGTGCAGCCAAAACGGGGTGGCTAGTTCGAGGTGGACTCGGCCGCGATGGCGGTCTGGCCGTTGCCGGTGGCGCTGATCGACACCTTGCGGGGCTTGGCCGCTTCGGCGACGGGGATGCGCAGGGTCAGCACGCCGTTCTCGCAGTTGGCGTCGATGTGCTCGGCATCGAGCGTGTCGCCCAGGAACAACTGGCGGCTGAAGGTGCCGACCGGCCGCTCGCTGACGACGACCTCGTCGACGTCGTCGCCCCAGTGACGGGTGCGCTCGGCGGTGACGGTCAGCACGTTCTTCTCCACGGTGAGCTCGATGCTGTTCGGGTCGACGCCGGGTACGTCGAAGTGGACGAGGAAGTCGGACCCCTTGCGGTAGGCGTCCATAGGAACACCGTTGAGCCGGCGCACGTCGCCGCCCCACAGGTTCTGCGTGAGCCGGTCAAGATCACGGAAGGGGTCGAAACGCATCAACATGAGAGACAGTTCCTCCTTCTGATCGGTTCGAACGGTCTCACTCTACTGCTCCGCAGCTGTTTCGTCAATAAACCTGTTGCTAGTCCACTCAGATTTACTCAGTGCCTGTTCCTGGCGCTCAGAATGGGACCCCTGCGTCGTCTGCATCCACATGAAGCTCACCGTGCAGACGTTCATGACCCTCGACGGCGTGATGCAGGCCCCCGGCGGGCGGGAGGAGGATCCCAGCGACGACTTCCCCCACGGCGGCTGGCAGGCCACGTTCGACGATCCGGCCGTTGGCGGGTTCGTCCTTGAGCTCAACAACCACGCCAGCGCGTTCCTGTTCGGGCGCAGGACGTTCGACATCTTCCGGGGCTACTGGCCCGATCAGACCGACCCCGCCAACCCCATTGCCACCGCCATCAACTCGCGACCGAAGTACGTCGTGTCCAGGTCGCTCGGCGAGGCCGATGCCACGTGGCGGGGCGAGCACCCCGACACCGCTCGCCTCCTGACCGGCGACGTCCGCACCGCGGTGCAGGCGCTGAAGGACGAGCCCGGCGACGAGCTGCAGGTCTGGGGAAGCGGGCAACTGCTCCAGACGCTCTTGCAGCACGAGCTCGTCGACCGCTTCCGGCTGATGACGTTCCCGCTGGTGCTCGGCGCCGGTCGACGCCTGTTCAACCACGGCATCCCACCGGCGACGATGCGCCCCGTCGACGTCACCGTGACCGAGCTTGGCGTCGTCGTCGGCACCTACGAGCCGGCCGGTCCGGTTCGGTACGGGGAGATGTAGCCGTCTCGCCCCTCACCGGCCTCGTCGCCTGACCGTCGCCAGCACCAGGGCCAGCACCGCCCCGGCCAGCCACGGCGCCGGCCCGAGGGAGACGAACACCGTGTGGCCGGTCCGCAGGTCGACGCCGGCCTGGAGCACCTCGGCCCCGCCCAGGCCGCCCTGCGACCGGACGACGCCCTGGTGGTCGATCACCGCGCTGTAGCCGGTCGGGGCGGCCTGGACGACCCACCGCCCAGTCTCCAGCGCCCGCAACCGGGCGACGACGACCTCCTGGGTCGGGATCTGGCTGTCCCGGTACGACGAGGCGTTGGTCGGCACCAGCACGACCCGCCCGCCGGCCCGCACCGCCGAGCGGGCCCGGTCCGGGAAGAACACCTCGTAGCTGATCACGACGCCGAGCCGGCCCGCCGGCGTGTCGAGCACGGCGGGGCCGCGGCCCACGGAGGCATCACGCGGGACGTCGGACACGTCGGCCAGCCGCTCGAACAACCCCCGCGCCGGGATGTACTCGCCGAAGGGGACCCGGTGGACCTTGTCGTAGCGCGGGAGCAGTGTCCCGTCCGGGCCCCAGGGGACGGCCGAGTTGCGGAACCGGTCGTCGGGCTCGTCCTGGACGACGCCGGCCACGAGCGTGGCGCCCAACGACCGGGCCAGAGCGGCGAGGGTGGCGCCCTCCGGTGTGGTGGCCACCTCGGCTCCGACGTCGACGACGTCCTCCGGCCACAGGACGAGATCGACCGGCGGCCGCACGCCGGCGGTGGCGTCGACGTGGCGCCGGAACACCGGCGCCGGGTCGCTGTCGACGGCCCGCACGCCCCGCGGTCCCCCGCCCTGGACGACGGCGACGGTCAGCCGACGATCGAAGGCCCCGTCGGGCGCGACCACGCCGAGAAGAGCCACTCCAGCCACCAACGCCGCCCCCACGCCGGCCACCTGCCACCGCCGGCGCACCAGCGCAGCCACCGCCACGCCGCCCACACCGACCAGCGCGACGAGCAGCAGGCGCCCGCCGATCCGGGCCGCCGGCGCCAGCGGCCCGTCGACCTGCCCGAGGTCGATGCCCGAGATCGGCAGCCCCCCGAACGGCCACGTCCCCCGGACCTGCTCCACGAGCACCAGCGCGGCCGGGAACGCCGCGGCACGCCGCCAGCCAGCGGCCGCCGGCACCAGCGCCGCGCCGGCGGCCAGGATCGCCGCCTCCAGCAGCGTGGCGACGACATAGCCGGGGATGCTGAAGTCCCGCATCCACCACAGCCCGGGCAGGTACAGCCCCAGGCCGGCGGCCATCCCGCACGCCACCCGCCGCCAGGGCGACAGCCCCTCCAGCGCCAGGAACAGCACCGCGGCGCCGACCAACCCGAGCGGCCATGCGCCATCAGTGACAGGCCACGGCGGCAGGCTGGCGGCCAGCAGCACCCCGCCGGCCGCCGCCGTCCCAAGAGCACTGCGCGTCCCAAGAGCACTGCGCGTCCCAAGAGCACTGCGCGTCCCAAGAACACGGTGCGGCCCGATAGCGATCCCCCTGTGGTTACCTGGACCGATGGCCGTCACCGACCTGGCCGCTGCGCTCGCCGAGGCCAACCTCAGCAGCCCCATGCTGCCCGAGAACCGTGGTGACCCGTACCGCATCTACCGGTTCATCCGTGAGCGGGAGCCCATCCACCACGCGCCCGACGGCAGCTGGGTCCTCACCCGCTACGACCATTGCGCCACCCTCCTGCGCGATCCGCGGTTCAGCACCAACCCGGCCCGGCTCACCGAAGGCCCCGACCCGAGTGCCATGGGGCCGGTCCGCCAGGTCGGTTCCAGCCTCATGATGTTCCTAGACCCGCCCGACCACACCCGCCTCCGCAGCCTCGTCAGCCAGGCGTTCACGCCCCGAATGGTGGAGTCGCTGCGGCCCCGCATCCAATCGCTGGTCGACGAGTTGCTCGACGCCGTGGTCGAGAAGGGCGAGATGGACGTCCTCGCCGACTTGGCGTACCCCCTGCCGACCGTCGTCATCTGCGAGCTGCTGGGCGTGCCCCCCGAGGACCGCGACAAGTTCAAGGCCTGGTCCGCGGATGCGTCCCGCCTGCTCGACGGCTACCTCGACAAGGCGGCCATGGACAAGGGCATGGTCGCCGGCATGTACCTCTTCCAGTACTTCACCGACCTGGTCGAGGCCCGCCGCGCCGACCCACGGGACGACCTCCTCAGCGCGCTCCTCGCCGCCGAAACGGCCGGCGACAAGCTCGCCCACGCCGAGCTGCTGAGCACCGCCACCCTCCTCTTCATCGCCGGCTTCGAGACCACCATGAACCTGGTCGGCAACGGCACCCTGGCCCTGCTGCGCAACCCCGACCAGCTGGCCCGCCTGCGCAACGACCTGTCGCTGGTGCGGACCGGCGTCGAGGAGCTCCTGCGCTACGACGGCCCCGTCCACGTCACCGCCCGCATCGCCAAGGAGGACGTGCAGATCGGCGGCGAGACGATCCGTGAGGGCGAGCAGGCCGTCGCCATCCTCGGCGCGGCCAACCGCGACCCCGAGCAGTTCCCCGACCCCGACCGGCTCGACGTTGGGCGCACCCCCAACAAGCACCTCGGCTTCGGGGGCGGTCCGCACTTCTGCCTGGGCGCAGCGCTGGCCCGCATGGAGGGCCAGATCGCCTTCGACACCATGATCCGCCGGCTGCGCGACATGGAGCTGGCGACCTCCGAGCCGACCTACCGGGACCACTACGTGATCCGAGGCCTCGACGAGCTGCAGGTTCGCTTCACGGCACGGCCGCCCCGGCCATCAGCGACACAGCCCCAAGGGGCGTAGCCTGCACTCCGTGCCCGGGTCAAAGCGCGACAAGCCGCTCGTCCATCTGATCATCCCGAAGTGGGGTGGTACCGGCATCCATCAGACGTTCGGCCACCGCATGCCGCCGATGGCCCTCCTGGTGCTGGCCGCCCACGCCCGCCGGGCCGGCTGGGAGCCGCGGGTCATCGACCAGAACTTCCAGAAGATGCCCGACGAGATCCCCGACCTGGCGTGCCTCACCGTCTGGACGTCGATCGCCCCCCAGGCCTACCGCCTCGCCGACGCCTACCGGGCCAAGGGCGTGCCCGTCGTGCTCGGCGGCGTCCACGCCTCGCTGATCCCGATCGAGGCGCTGCGCCACTGCGACGCGGTCGTGTCCGGCGAGGCCGACACCATCTTCGGCACCGTCCTGGCCGACGCCGCCGCCGGCAACCTGCAGCGCCTGTACAAGGGCAGCTTCCAGAACATGGAAAACGTCCCCATGAACCACGAGTGGATCGACATCCTCAAGAAGTGGCCGATCTACCGGTACGCCCCGCTGAACACCCTGCAGACGACCCGAGGCTGCCGCTTCAACTGCGACTTCTGCTCGGTCATCCGTATCAACGGCCGGGGCTCCCGCCACAGCCCGACCGACCGCATCCTCGAGGAGATCAGGGTCCTCAAGAAGGCGGGCCAGCACATCGGCGAGTTCGCCTACGTGTTCTTCCTCGACGACGACCTCGCCGCCGACCTCGAGTTCTGCGGCGAGCTGTCAGAAGCGATCCTGTCGTCGGGCGTGAAGGTGCGCTGGGGCGCCCAGGCGTCAATCGGCCTGGCCCGCAACACCGAGCTGCTCGCCATGGCCACCCGCAGCGGCCTGCGCACCATGTTCATCGGCTTCGAGGGCATCGACCGCGACGCGCTCGTCGAGTGCAACAAGAAGAACCGGCCCGGCGAGTACGGCGAGCTGGTGGCCAAGGTCCACAAGGCCGGCGCCGGCATCGAGGGCGGCTTCATCTTCGGCTTCGACAGCCAGGGCCCCGACTGCTTCGAGGAGACGGCGAAGTTCGTCGACAACATCAACGTCGACGTCGCCCACTTCTCGATCCTCACGCCCTATCCCGGCACGGCGACCTACGCCCGAATGCTGGCCGACGATCGCATCACCACGTTCGACTGGAAGCGGTACAACATGTACAGCTGCGTGTTCGAGCCGGCGAAGATGACGGCCCAGCAGCTCGAGACCGGTCTGGCGACGGCCTACCGCACGTTCTACTCGCGGCCTCGCCGGCTGGCTCGCTTCCGCCGCAACTACAAGGGCCGGGAGACCATCTTCCACCTGGCGCTGTCGACCGCGAACCAGAACTACGCGTCCCGGTACAAGAACCCCCACATCTCGCCCGAACCGGGGTACGAGGCGGCCAAGGAGGACATCGCCGCCCTCATGGAGGCCAGCGCGGCGCCGGCCCAGGAGGCGCTGAACGTCGCCTTCCTCAAGGCCAAGGTGACGACCGGTCAGTCGTAGCTGAGCTGCTCGCGGTCGACGCGCTGGGGCGCGGTTCGACCGCCTGCTGCAGCAGGCGGTCCCTCGCCGCACGGTACGGGCCCGGCGACGTCATCGCCCTTCTCGGTCTGCTCGGATGACGTCGCTGATCAGGTCACGGTGAACGACGCCCGCGCCGACTTGGCGCTCGTCTTACCGGTCGCGATGACGAAGGACGGGAACCCCTTGATGGTCTCGGCAGGCACCTTGATCACCACGTTGCTGAATGCGCCACTGCGGTTGGTCACAACGCTCGCCGGCGGGGCGACGTTGAACCTGATCTCGACCGTCTCGCCGGCGTTGAAGCCGCTGCCGCTGACCGTGATCGACGTCCCGGCCGCCCCCGACGAGCGCGACAGGGTGATCGACGTCCCGCCGGCCGGCGTCGCCGTCGTGGTCGTGACCCGGGACTGAGTCGTCGTCGTGGTGCCGACGGTGACGGTCGTCGTCACGTCGACCGTCACCACCGGATCATCCCCGTCGTCGCCGCCGAGGAACGTCACGCCGGCGATGATCAGAAACGCGATCAGCACGACGGCCAACGCCGCGCCCAGGACCCAGCGCCGGCCGCCCGGCCGAGCCGGTTGCGGTTCGAGCGATGCCGGCGCCGGCCGTGGCGGCGTGGGCCGGGCCCCGGAGCCGAGCGGCACGGTGGACGACACCGCGGGCAGCACCTGCTCGAGACGGGCGACCAGGCGGCCGACGTCGTAGTCCCAGCGGTCGTCGCTTATCCGGAGCGCATTGAGCCGGGCGAGTGGTGCCAGGGCCGGCGGCAGCTTCGACGCCGGCGGCATGTCGGCGTCCTCCACGAGCACCGGGATGACGAGCTTGCCCGCCCCGAGGCCGGTGATGATCTCCTCGGCCAGCAGGTCGCCGGGCTCGGCCAGGCGGCGTCGACCCTCCTCGTCACGTATCTCGAGCCACTGGTTGCCGATCACGACGACCACCGCGTCGCAGGTGGCGATGAAGTCGTGGATGGCGACGGTGTAGTCCGCACCGATCCCCACGGCGTCGATGTCGCGGAACACGCTGTCCTTGCCGAAGCGGTCGCTCAGGTCGTCGTAGAGGCGGCCGGCGGTGCCACGGCTGTCATCGCGCCGGTAGCTGATGAAAATACCGCCCACCCGCTCACCCCCGGTCGCGTGTCGAGCGCGAGAGTACGCCCTTGTCAGCGCGATCCGGCGAACGCCTCCTCGGGGCCGAGCCCGTACCAGCGGAGCCGGTTGTACATCTCCAACTGCGAGCGGTCGTCCAGGGTCGC